>NZ_AUIB01000004.1:0-21481 GCF_000423485.1 Propionimicrobium lymphophilum DSM 4903
GGGCTTGATCGTCCACACTGATCAAGGTTTCCACTATCAACACTCTTCTTGGCGTCACCAACTAGAAAAACTCGGCGCGATTCAATCAATGTCTAGAAAAGGTAACTGCTATGACAACTCCATAGCAGAAAACTTCTTCTCACACCTCAAAGTGGAGTTCTACCACCAAGAAACCTTCAAAACTATTGACCAATTCATTCGTCAATTAGACGAATACATCACCTGGTACAACACCGCACGCATCCAAGAAAAACTAGAAGGCATGAGCCCGGCCCAATACCGAACTCATGCCCTAACAGCCTAAACCGGATACTATTTAAACCATCCAACAATCGGGGGACAGTTCATGTCTAACGCGGCCATTCCCGAGAGCGGGCGCCACGACACCGCCGAAGAACCGTTCACCAAGCCAGACGCTAAGTACGGATTTTTCTTCGACCAGAACCTCTGCAACGGTTGCAAGGCATGCCAGATCGCGTGCAAAGACAAGCACGATCTGCCGCTCGGCATGAACTGGCGCAGAGTCGTCGAATACACCGGAGGCACCTGGCACGAGAATAAATCGGACGGCACATTCGCCTCGAACGTGTTCGCCTACTACACGTCCATTGCTTGCAACCATTGCGAAGACCCGATCTGCGTTGAGGTTTGCCCCACCACGGCAATGACCATCCGCGACGACGGCACCGTTTACGTCGACCAAAACAAATGCGTCGGCTGCCGCTACTGCCAGTGGGCCTGCCCGTATGGCGCGCCGCAGCTCGACGCCCGCACCGGCCACATGAGCAAGTGCGACCTGTGCTACGACTACCGCTCCAGCGGGCAGAACCCGGCTTGCGTCGATGCCTGTCCGACCCGCGCGCTCGGCTGGGGTGAATACGACGCTCTGGTGGAGGAGTTCGGCTCCGAGGCCGGTGTTGCACCGCTGCCCGACCCGTCGATCACCAAACCGCACCTAGTTGTTAAGCCACACCGTGACGCCCAGAGCTGGGACGCGGGCACCGGAATCGTCCAGAACCCGAAAGAGATCTGATCATGCACCTCGACGAATTACCGATGATTATTTTCACGACGATCGCCCAGATGTCTGTTGGGGCGTTCGTCATCCTGGGCTGCATCCAGTTGGCGGGCCGCTTACGCGGGGTGCGTAACGAGGCAATCGACCGGGTGACGAATGCCGGCATGTACGCCGCCGGCCCGCTGCTCGTGCTGGGTTTCTTCGCCGCGTTCTTCCACCTGAACGACCCGTTCCACGCGCTCTACACCATGTTGCACTTCCAGAGCTCTTGGCTTTCTAGGGAGATCCTGTTCGGTGTTCTTTACGGCGCCTTCGGGTTAGCTTTCGCGCTGACCCAGTGGTTCGGATGGCTCAGCCGAAAGGTCAGGGACGTCTTGGCGGTGCTGACTGCGCTCAGCGGCATAGCACTCGTGGTGTCGATGGTTGGCGTCTATGCGAGCCTGCCCACCGTACCCGCCTGGAACTCTTGGTTCACTTGGGTGCTGTTCTTCGGTTCCGCAGCATTCACCGGCTCGCTGGCCGTCGCGCTTGCGCTGGCCGCCACCTGGCAGCAGCAGCACAAGCGCTCTGTGGGCAAACAGGGTGGCATTCGCGGTTTCTTGTCCGCTGGGCTATTCCCTGCGGGAGAGCTTCCCAACGAAGTCGGCGAGTTGACGGCCCGTTCCATCAGGACGCTAACCGCAGTTTCCGTCATTGCTGGGGCCGTCATGCTGGTGGCCTACCCGTTCCACATGGCTCAGTTGGGCCTGGGCACCGCGGCTCAGCAGCAGGTGGCCCAGAATATGATGCACAACGGCTACCTGGCGATCCGCCTTGTCAGCCTGGCACTGACCGTCGTGCTGGTTGTGCTCGCCGCCCGCGGTAACGCACTTGCAAACAAGACCCCGACCCGCAAGCTCGTGACTCTGCTCACCATTTGCCTGGTGCTTGCGGTTGCGACGGAGTTGCTCGGCCGCGGCCTGCATTACGAGGGCCTGGCGCGAGACGGCATAAATACGGTGTTCGGATAGGAACAGTCGAAGCTAGCTGGCCGGCCCGAGGGGTTGGCCAGCTATTCTTTTAGCACCATGATTTTGTCTTCTAGCCCAGCCGCCGTGAGTGAGTTTTGGCGAGCCCACGAGCTGGGCGAGCCGATTGGGCTGCGCACGTCCGGCACCACCACAGGGGCGGGGCGATTGATCGTGCGAACCACCGACTCTTGGGTGAACAGCTTCGACGCGCTCGCCCGCGACTTCGGGCTGGACTCGTCCACCCGAATGTGGATTCCGGGGCCAATATCTTCGACGATGAACCTCTTCGCGGCCTGCCTGGCAGAGCACGCGGGCGGCAGTTGGGGAACCACCCCGGAGGGCAAGAACACGGCGCAACTGACTCCGGCGACCCTGCAACGGTTAGTAACCGAGGAAGTGCCAAGCGGCATCGAGAACGCGATCGTCGCTGGTGACGGGCTGAGCCGCCGGCTGCGCGACCGAGTAGCCGAGCTAGCCGTCCACCATTACTACGGCGCAGCCGAGCTTTCGCTTGTGGCAGTGGGGAGCTGCGCGGACGATCTTCGGCTGTTCGAATATGTCTCTGCGAAGCTGGTGGGTGGCGTCTTGTGGGTGCGCTCACCCTGGCGCGCGATGGGCTACCTCTACGACGAATCCGAGGAGATTGACGGGCTGGTAGAGCTGCGAGAAGACGCCGACGGCTTCGTCAGCGTCGGCGACCGCGCGGAGCTAGACGGAGATAGCCTGCGGCTGCTTGGGCGGCCCGGAGCTGTGACCACGGCCGGCCAAACGGTACTGCTGGCGCCCCTGAGGGAAAAATTTTCCAGACTTGCCACCGGCGTCTTTTGGCTAGGCGGGCTCGACAACGAGAGTATCGGTGAGGTGTTGACGATGGTCTGTTCCCCCACCGACCTGCCGATAATGCGCGACTGGGCGCGCAGCAATCTGAAAGGCGCGGATCGGCCTAGGCGCTGGATCGCCTGCGAGGAGTTGCCGCTGACACCCGCGGGCAAGGTGGATGAGCGCGAGATCCGGAAGATTGCGGGGCGAAATGACTGAACGCAACCCCGTCATAATCGCCGCAGCAAGGACAGCGATCGCGACAACCGGAGGAATGTTCGCCAACCTAGACACCACCGAGCTGGCTGCGCCCGTCGTTGCTAGGCTCGCAGAAAAATTTTCCGAGGTCACCGAGGTCGTCCTCGGCAATGTCCGGGGGCCGGGCGGTAACCCGGCGAGGCTGGCAGCGCTCGCGGCCGGTTTAGAAAACGTCCCAGCAGTTACTTTAGATCGGCAGTGCGGATCCGGGATGGCCGCAATCGAATACGCTTACCACCGGCTGCGCAGCGAGCCAGGCGTCGTCATTGCGGGCGGCGTGCAGGCGGCCAGCACCCAACCGATCACAATCTGGCCGCCAGGACACCCGAATGCCGGAGAGCCCTTCACGAAGGCACCTTTCGCTCCCCCGCCTTGGGACGATCCGGAGCTAGGAGTGGCCGCCGATCTGCTGGCCGAGGAATGCCAGATCACCCGCGAGCGCCAGGACGCATACGCGCTGCGCAGCCACCAACGGGCATATCAATCGCGACAGACCGGCATCTTCGCTGACGAGATTGTCCCCGTAAACGGCCAGGCGACAGACGAGCGTCCACGCAAGTTCACCATGGATAGGCTGGCCAGGTTCCGTTCCGCATTCAGACCGGGCGGAACCATCACAGCAGCCAACTGCTGCGGGGTCAACGACGCGGCGGCGGCCGTCCTGATGGTTGATGGGGAAACCTTCGAGAAGCTCGACGTCCCAGGCCTTCGCGTGCTGCGGGCGGGCAGCGCAACCTGCAGCCCCGATCGTCCGGGCTGGGGCATCGTCCCGG
Organism: Propionimicrobium lymphophilum DSM 4903; assembly: GCF_000423485.1. Classification (GTDB taxonomy): domain Bacteria; phylum Actinomycetota; class Actinomycetes; order Propionibacteriales; family Propionibacteriaceae; genus Propionimicrobium; species Propionimicrobium lymphophilum. The sequence continues at coordinate 3,879 of NZ_AUIB01000004.1, forward strand.
CGGTGCGGAAACTCGGTGCCGAAGCAATCGTTCAAAACCCCGATACTGTACTCGAATTCAACGAGGCATTCGCCGGACAGGTGCTCGCCTGCGCCGACGGCCTGGGCATCGACGAAGCCCGCATCTGCCCGCAGGGCGGAGCGATCGGGCTCGGCCACCCGTGGGCCGCGTCGGGAGCGGTCTTGGCGGTCAGGCTGTTTAGCCAGCTAGTCGGTCATGGACGCCAATGCAGGTGGCTGGGTCGGCTAGGGTTGGCGGCGATAGCGGTCGGCGGCGGGCAGGGTTCCGCGATGCTCGTCGAATCGTGTTGATGCGGCAAAATGGTTACTATGCAAGGAGGCGAAGATGTTCGGTATTAACTCGAGCGAGTTCATAATTCTGCTGATTGTCGCCGCCCTCGTGCTCGGCCCCAAAAATATCGCGCAGGCGATCAGGGGTTTGCGCAGCATCCTCGAGCAGTTTCGTCGTTGGAGCGCCCAGCTTCGGGCGGACACCAGCGTCGACCTGGGCTCCATAGCGCCAGAAGACATCGAGCAGTTGCGCAAACTGCGCAGCCTCGACCTGTCGTCATACAACCCAAAGACGATGATCCGCCAGACCGTTCAGGAGGAACTGGACGCCTGGCTGAAATCGGCCGGTTCGCCGGCACAATTCAAGAAGGATAATGCCCCGGCCAACACCGGCTCGGAGTTAACCAATCCCCCGGCTAAGCCGGCGAATGACGGAGATAACCAATGAGACCAAGCCACCTAATAATCATCGCAATCGTCATCATCCTGCTGTTCGGCGCCTCCAAGTTGCCTGAGCTGGCCCGCTCGCTGGGTAAGTCGGCGAAGATTCTCAAGTCCGAGCTGTCCGATCTCGCTGAGGACGACAAAGCGGTAACCGACGGCAAGGACGAGACCAAGCCGTCCGAGGACAAGGAATAACTTAACCCGTGAGCCGACGCGACCCCGAGGCGAGGATGAGTATCCTCGGGCACCTAAGAGAGGCCAGGAGGCGAGTGCTTTGGGCGCTCGTCGGCATTGTCGTGGGCGCGATCGGCGGCTGGTTCCTGGTGGATCCGGTGCTGAATTTCATGCTCGAACCACTGCGTGAAATCGCCGGCCCGAAGACCCAGATTAATTTCCAGACCATCGGCGCCGCGTTCGACTTGAAGCTGCAGATCTCTATCTGGCTAGGCATTTTGATTGCCTCGCCGTGGTGGATTTTCCAGATTCTGGCGTTCGTTGCCCCCGGTCTGAAACGATCGGAGAAACGCTGGTTGGCGTTCTTCGGAATCGCCGGTGTCGTGCTGTTCGTGGCTGGCTCGGCGACGGGCGTCTGGGTGGCCCCAAAGGCCGTAACTATCCTGCAGAGCTTCGTGCCCGATGGCGCCTACTCGCTGATTCTGGCGTCCAGCTACGTGACCTTCTACATGCGGCTGGTCATCGCGTTCGGCATCTCGTTCCTGGCTCCAGAAGTTCTGGTGATGCTCGGCGCGCTCGATCTGCTGAGCGCCAAGTCCATGCTGAAGGGCTGGCGCTGGGCGACGATGATCGCGTTTATCTTTGCGGGCGTCGCTAACCCACTGCCGAGCCCGTGGCCGATGGTGGTTCAGGCGCTCATTCTGCTGGCGCTCTACTTCCTGGCAGTGCTAGTCACCTGGCTGCTGCAGCGGCGCAGGGCCGACCAAAAAACGTCCGATCCACAACGTAAGAAACTTGATTATACGAAGGAGTAAAAATGTCCGATCCGGCAAAATCCAAGGAACACATGGAGTGGCTGCAGCGGGTTATCGCTGAGCTGGGCATCGACGAAGAAGTTTTGGCAGCCCAGGACTCGCTATTAAACATGACAGCTCGCGTTGCGCACGGCCCGAGCCGTCCCGCTGCCCCGATCACCGCATACCTGATTGGTTACGCGGCAGGAGCCAAGGGAATCGACGCTTCCAAAGCGGCGGACGACCTTGCTGAGCTGGCGAAAAACTGGAACTCATAGGGGTTATATTCAGGGTTAAATTTAAGTTAGCGAGAGCGTAGATACCCGCTTAATAACCAATGAAAGAGGCGAATAAATGCATGAGTTTCACCCCACCGAGGCATCAGACAAAGACGACCTCATCGGGCGTGGAGTGCGGGTGGCGACAGCCGCCAGCGTGCTATCTATGCTTTTTGCCCAAGCCCCAGAGGCAGGGCTACTGGAAAACATTACAAATCCCGAACTGCTGAAGCTATGGCCGCTTCGCGACGAGACGTCCGGTAAGGGCATCCGGATGCTACTGAACAGCAACGAACACAGCGGCATCATGGCACGAGACTTCCGCAGGCTTTTCGGTTTCAACGGCACGCTCATCAATACCGGAAGCGCGTTTCACAAACTGACCAATCACGAGGGACCCTGCGAGCTGTGCCTGAAGAACTCCAAGGAGGTTGTTGGGCTACAGCGCTACCCTGAGCTGCCCGACGAGCACATCTCTAACATCCTGGGCAGCTGCGGCACGTTGGCCGGCAAAATGACGGCTGCGGCGAGGACCGCGACCAAGGACGTCAAGATCGACTTCGCCTATCGCCTACGAGACCTCGTGAACGGCTGGGCAATGCCGCTGGGCACCTTCATCGCCGACGGTCTGCAGGAATTGGCCCAAAGCCAGACCTACAAGGCAGCCGGCTACCTGCTGAAGGGTTTCCTGGACGAAACCGCGGACCTCGCTAAGACCGCGCTTGAAGATGACTAACCTGGCCCGCCTGGTCAGGTGGCTGGCCGCGCACGACGAAATCGATACCGCGGTTCTCCACTGCCCGCATACGGAAAGACCAAAGGTGGCTAGACGCTGCCTTTCCATCCGCTGGGACGATTGCCTCGCCACCGTCGACGTTCGTCCCCTGGCCGTGTTGCTGGCGAAGGGCTGCAATTATCTTCAGGTTTACGCCTGCCCCGAACGCGAGCTTCCCTCCGGCGCTTGGCAGAGCGCGCTCGGCGACCTGATCGGCCCGTACGAAGAGGTCAATCGGATCGGTCAGGGCGAGGGGCTGGACATGGCGTCCGTGCCGTTCCCGCGCAGGCAACTTTTCGCCGTCACCGGGATCGGCGAAAAGGACGATCAAGATCTGGCCTACGAGGCCTTTCACGAGCTCGTTACCCAACAGGCCATCCCCCTGCCCGGAATGACGGCAGAGGAGCGTCTGCACGCCATGCGCTGCCCATGTTGCAGCGCGCACGCGTCGGACTGCAAGGTTTCTTGGTTAACCGATGAGGGGTGGCTGGAATCTTGCCTGGCGTGTCGGGTCAGCGTGCACTACTGCGCGGAATTCTCCGACGACGAAACCAAACGAGAAGACGAGATCGGTCTGAGCCTGTTAGAGGCATTCGAGGCGCGAAAAGAACGTCCCCAGGCCAAATGCGTCGAATGCGGAAATCTGCACCCGAAGAGCGAGGGCGAACTTTGCGCGCTTTGCAAATGGCGCAGCGAGCACCCATTCGAAGCGACTATGCCGCCCGAGGTTCTAGAAAAATTACCCGAAGCCTTAAGAAAAAAGCTCGGCGGCTAGCTACTTTGTAGCCGCCGGCAACCAGACGCCGGACCAGCCGATGATCGGCTGACCCCAGCCGGTGGCCGGCTCGTTGATGGACATCTTGCCGACGCCAGTGGATGCACCGTTGCTGTAGATCATTCCATCGCCAGCGTAAACGGCGACGTGGCCGTACGGGTTTCCAATGGGGGCGCCGTCGTACCAAACCAGAGCGCCGACGGGGATGTTCTCCATGTCGGTGTGCATCTGGCCTGCCGCCTCGATTGCTCGAGCGGCGATGATTGCGCTCGCGGTGCCGGAGGATGAGTAGCCGTAGATATCTGCGGAAAGCTTGAGGCACATCTGCTCGTAGCCGTGATTGCCGACTAGAGACGCGGCTCGCGCCATAGCCTGCTCAACAGTGAATGGAGTCAGCTGTCCTGGAGCAAAGTTTTGCGAAGGATCGTATGCCTTGATCTCTTCGATTTTCTGCTGCTCGGCCTCCGCAGCTTCGGCCTCTTCCCATTCTGAAAGGGCCCGGCGCGCGGAGTCGCGGCTGACCAATTCTGCCTGACGGTTAAGCTCTGCGGCGGTAGCGACGGCGTCCTGGGAAACAGGATCGATGGTTGCGTCCGCGACGGTCTCAGCAGCGGTGGGCTGAGTTGCGGCCATAACGACGCTCGGGCCGGATAGCAGTGCGCCGGTGGTGGCGCCGATTGCTGCCAGCACGCCGGTGGCGGCGAGCAGCTTGCGAGGATCGAGGATCTTCTTGGTGTCTTTTGCTGCGAAAGCGGGGGGCGCGATGAGAGTCGGAGCGTCTTCTTCGACGAGAGCGCGGGCTGCGGAGCCGGTCTTGGGAGTGTCTACGACGTCCACGATTGCGCGGCGCGCGCAACTCATAGTTGCTGGGGCGTCGACGGCGCGGCGAGCTGCGTAGCTCTCTGGCATCGCGCGGCGGGCGGCTGCGGGAACAGTGACCTGCACGGCGTCGGCCTGTGCGCGACGAGCGCATGCAGCGGCTCGACGTGCAACACCAGCACTTACAACCGTGGGTTCAATTAGCTCGTTAGGCATTGCCCTGCGTGCGCTCATTGTCACCTATTCACTCGCTCAATAAATCTGAGAAAATCTTAAACGATTCTAAGCTTTCTCACAAAACGTCTTAACTTCTTGTTGCAAGCGGGGGCGGGATTTGCTCTTACAAGTAGACGACCTGCTCACCATAGCACCAAATCCCGCGTTTTAGCACGATATTGCACGTAGTTAAGCTGTAACTATGTCGCTTCTTACGCAACTCGCGCTCGTCCAGAAAACAGATTGGCAGGAGCTGATCGACTTCTACGATCGCGTCACCGAGGCGACTTTAGGTAAGAAGCACAACCCCGGTTAGGCGAAGGGAGAGTGGCCGAAAGAGGATTTTTTGCAAGACCTTATTAATAAGGGGCGCCTTTTCAAGGCCTGCATCGACGATAAAATCGCAGGTACTTTGGCGGCCGATCACAACACCACGCCCGGATACGAGGACGTGCCCTGGCTGGTGGACGCGGCACCCAACGAGGTGACGATGTTTCACGTGGTCGCCGTGGATCCAGCGCTGCAGCGCTCGGGAATCGCCAAGCGGGTCGTTCAGATGGGCCTAGACCTGGCCCGCGAAGAGTGCCAGAGGTCTGTCCGGTTGGACGTCTACCCAATCAATCTTTCCGGTCGGCGCCTATACGAGGCTTGCGGATTTCACTACCACGGCCAGCATCCGTTGTACTACGACGGTTTCGACGTCATCCACTCGCACATATACGAGTTCCCGCTGGCCTAGCTGAGCCCAGCGCAGATTAATCTTGCGAGATAAAACTGATTTTCGAAATCTTCGGGAACGAAAAAGCTCGTAGTCGGACTTTTTGGTTCCCGTTGTTCTCAAATAAATTAGGGGGAACGAAAAGGCTCGACTACGAACCTTACGGTTCCCGTTAACTGAAAAAGAATTAACGAGAACCAAAAAGTTCGACGTCGAACCTTTGGGTATTAACCCCACATTTTGGCCATTAACCCGAGAATTTGAACGCCCCACCCCGTTTAAGGTGTGGGTCTTTCAGGGAATTAATCGAACGAATTAGACGCGATTTAGACGCGATCCAAGAGGCTCAGAAGCGTTTCCCCTAGTCAATAGGGCATAAAAAAGTGGGTCTAACTGGACTTGAACCAGTGACCTCCGCCTTATCAGGGCGGCGCTCTAACCGACTGAGCTATAGACCCATTTTCCGCCGCTCTCTCAAGCGACGAAAAAACATATTAGCGCAGCTACCGAAAAGATACAAACTCCGAGATGTTTAACTTGGTTAACCCAAATCGATAGGCCAATTCGGCAGCCGATATTTACTTACTCCTCCGAGAGCGTCACCTCTACGCCGCCCAGCAGCGAGCACGACACGTTGTACAGGAAGGCGCCCAGCGTCGCCAGGGCCGTCATCAGCACCACATTGATGGCGCCGAACACCAGGGCCAGGCCCATTACGCGCGGGAAATCGACGTAGTCGGTGATCTGAATTGAGCCCGAGCCGTCCGCGTTAGACAGCAGAGCGTTCATCGCTTCCTCGACCTGGCCGAGAGCGCCCGAGATGGCAATCACGGACCACAGCAAGGCCGTCGCCACCAGCACAACGATGAGACCGGCAACCGAAAACAGGAAAGCCGTCTTCATCATCGACCAAGGATCGATCCTGGTCAGCCGCAGCCTAGCGCGACGCACCGGGCGAGGCGCGTTCTTCAACTCGGAGAACTCCCCAACCCCGGACACCTTAAGCGTCTGCGGAGCGGCGGCCTCGTTAGTTTGCTCGCTCATAGTTTCCTCTCAGCTGAATAAGACTTAAGTAAAACCTAGCTGTCTAGAGCCTCGAAATCCGGCTCAGACACATGTTCCTCGCCAGTTTCCGCGACGTCAACAGCATCGGCAGTCTCTTCTGCGTGCTCCTCGTCTTCGCTCTCCGGGCTCAACGTAATCGCCACAACCGGGTCCTTACCACCAGTATTGACGAACTTGACGCCCATCGTGTCGCGGCTAGTCACCGAAACATCGGCAACCGCGCTGCGAATGATCTGGCCCGAATGCTTAATCGAGATGACCTCGTCGCCCTCGGTGACGATCATGCCACCGATCAGGCCTCCGCGCTCGTCGCTAAGACGCATGGTCTTGATGCCAAGACCACCACGGCCCTGCACGCGGTACTCGCTAACCGGGGTGCGCTTCGCGTAGCCCTCGTCGGTGACTGTGAAGACGTAAAGCTCGTCCTCGTCGCTATCGGCGGGAATGACGCCCATGCTAAGCAGCTCGTCGCCCTCGCGGAACCTCATGCCGGTGACGCCGGAAGTGGTGCGGCCCATCGGGCGAACCTCATCGTCGGAGGCATTGAACCGGATGGCCTGCCCCTTCTTCGAAATCAACAGGACGTCGTCCTCGGGGTTGACCAGCCTTGCGCCGATCAGCTCGTCTTCCTCATCGCGGAAGTTGATGGCGATCAGGCCTGCCTGACGCGGCGAATCGTAGGCCGAAAGCTTCGTCTTCTTGATCAGGCCCTTGCGGGTGGCAAGCAGCAGATATTCGGCGTCGTCATAGCTGCGCAGACTGAAGCACTGGGTGATGTGCTCGTCGGGCAGGAAGCTGAGGATGCCAGCAACATGGCTGCCCTTCGAATCCCTGCCAGACTCCGGCAGATGCCAGCCCTTCGTGCGGTAGGCGCGTCCCATGTTGGTCAGGAATACCAGCCAATCGTGGTTGGTGATGGTGAACAGGTGATCGACCTCGTCCTCGGCACGCAGCGATGCGCCACGAACGCCCTTGCCGCCGCGCTTCTGAGTGCGGTACTGGTCGATGCGGGTGCGCTTGATGTAACCGCCGCGAGTGATGGTGACAACCATCTCCTCATCCGGAATGAAGTCCTCATCCTCGAAGCTGCCCATGTCGGCAACGATTTTAGTGCGGCGATCGTCACCGTACTTATCGACGATCTCCGCCAGCTCGGAACCGATGATCTGACGCTGACGATCCTCCGAAGCCAAAATGGCCTTCAAGTCGGCAATCGTCGCCTCGAGCTCTTGCAATCGGTCAATGATCTTCTGGCGCTCCAAAGCGGCCAGACGACGAAGCTGCATGTCCAGAATCGCCTGGGCCTGAACCTCATCAATGTCTAGCAACTTCTGCAGGCCCTTATTGGCCTCGTCGGCGTTCGGCGAGCGGCGAATCAACGCCACAACCTCGTCGATCATGTCGAGCGCCTTAACCAGGCCTCGGTAGATGTGGGCCTGCTTCTCAGCCTCGGCCAGGCGGTATGCCGTGCGCCTCTGGATGACCTCCATCTGGTGGGCGATCCAGTAGCTGATGAACTGATCCAGACGCAGCGTACGCGGGACTTCGTCAACGAGCGCCAGCATGTTGCAGCTGAAGTTATCCTGCAGCTGAGTGTGCTTGTAAAGGTTGTTCATCACGACGCGAGGCTGTGCGTCACGCTTCAGCGTGATGACCAGGCGCTGGCCGGTACGTGCAGACGTGTCGTCGCGGATATCGGCGATGCCCTTCAGCTTGCCGGCGTTGACCAGATCGGCGATCTTCTGCGCCAGGTTGTCCGGGTTGCACATGTAAGGCAGCTCGGTGACGACCAAGTCGGTGCGTCCGGTGCTGGACTCCTCAATGTTGATGACCGCGCGCATCTTCACGGAACCACGGCCAGTTCGGTAGGCGTCCTCGATGCCCTTGCGGCCAACGATCTGGGCGCCGGTCGGGAAGTCCGGGCCCTTCACCCGTTCTATGCAGGCCTCGAGCAGTTCCTCCTCGCTAGCGTTCGGGTTGTCCAAGCTCCACTGAACGGCCTCTGCCACCTCGCGCAGATTGTGCGTCGGAATGTTGGTGGCCATGCCCACCGCGATGCCCTGCGAGCCGTTAACCAGCAGATTCGGGAACCTCGATGGCAGCACAACCGGCTCTTGATCGCGGTTGTCGTAGTTCGGCTGGAAATCGACGGTGTCCTGGTCGATGTCCCTGACCATCTCCATGGCCAGCGGCGCCATCTTGCACTCGGTATAACGCATCGCAGCCGCCGGGTCGTTACCAGGAGAACCAAAGTTGCCCTGACCGGAAATCAGCGGGGCGCGCATAACCCAGCTCTGCGCTAGCCGAACCAAAGTGTCGTAAATCGCCGAGTCACCGTGCGGGTGGTACAGGCCCATGACCTCGCCGACGACGCGGGAGCACTTGTTCCAACCACGGTCAGGACGATAGCCGCCATCGTACATCGCATAAATGACACGACGGTGAACCGGCTTCATACCGTCACGGACGTCAGGAAGTGCACGCCCGACGATGACGCTCATGGCGTAGTCAAGGTAGGAGCTTTGAATCTCCGACTGTAAATCAACCTGTTCGACGCGTGCGTGATGGCTGGTGTCGAGGCCCTTGTCGCCCGCACCCTGTGAATTGTTGTTCATCTAAAACCTCTTAAATATCCAGGAAGCGAACGTCTTTAGCATTGCGCTGAATGAACTGCCTGCGCTGTTCGACGTCCTCACCCATCAAGATCGAGAACATCTTGTCGGCGCGAGAGGCGTCTTCGAGAGTCACCTGCAGCAGAATGCGCTTCTCCGGGTTCATCGTGGTTTCCCACAGATCTTCGGCATCCATCTCGCCCAGGCCTTTGTATCGCTGGATCGGGTTGGTGTTGGGCAGACGCTTGCCTGCGGCCAGGCCGGCCTCGCGCAGGGCGTCGCGCTCCACATCGGTGTAGGCCAGCTCGTGCGGGGCGTTCGTCCAGCGCAGCCTGAACAGCGGCGGCTGAGCCAAGAAGACGTGGCCAGCGTCGATCAGCGGGCGCACGAAGCGGAACAGCAGGGTCAGCAGCAACACGCGAATGTGCGAGCCGTCGACGTCAGCATCGGCCATCAGCACGATCTTGTGATAACGCAACTTGTTGATGTCGAAGTCGTCATTGACGCCGGTGCCCAGCGCCGTGATGATTGCCTCGACCTCCTTGTTCGCCCAGATGCGGTCGACGCGCGCCTTCTCGACGTTCAGGATTTTGCCTCGCAGCGGAAGGATCGCTTGGGTTCGCGGGTTGCGGCCACCCTTAGCGGAGCCACCCGCAGAATCGCCCTCCACGACGAAAATTTCGCACTCTTCGGGGTTCTTCGAGCTGCAGTCCGACAGCTTGCCAGGCAGGCCGCCCGAACCGAGCAGACCCTTGCGGTTACGCGCCAGGTCGCGGGCCTTTCGGGCCGCGATGCGGGCGGACGCGGCGGCCATCGCCTTGCGGACAATCTCTTTACCCTGGGCGGGGTTACGTTCCAGCCAGTCGCCGAACTTGTCGTTGACGACGCGCTGCACGAAACCACGGGCCTCGGTGTTGCCTAGTTTCGTCTTGGTCTGGCCCTCGAACTGGGGGCTGCCGATCTTAACGGAAAGGATCGCGGTGAGGCCCTCGCGAAGGTCCTCGTTGCCGACGCGGTCTTCCTTCTTCTTCATCAGGCCCCAGGCCTCGCCCCACTTGTTAATGGTCGTGGTCAGCGCGGCGCGGAAGCCCTCCTCATGGGTGCCACCCTCGTGAGTGTTGATGGTGTTTGCGAAGGTATGCATCGAGCAGCTGTAGGAAGCGCTCCACTGCATCGCCAGCTCGAGGCTCATCTCGAGCTCGGACGAGTGCGCCTCGATGTCGATGATGTCGGTGAACACGGTGTTGGTGCCGGTCAGGTATTTGACGTAGTCGACCAGACCGTCTTCGTATTTGAAGGTCTCGGAGGTGGGGTTGCCGTCCTCGTCGACTCGTCCCGGACGCAGATCCACCAGATCGATGCGCAGCCCCTTGTTCAGGAACGCCATCTCGCGGAAGCGGGTGGCCAGCGTCTCGTAGCTGAAGTCGGTGGTCTCGAAGATATCCGGGCTCGGGTAGAACGTGATGGTCGTGCCAGTGCGGTCCGTCTCTTCAAGGCGCTCGATCTCGTGACGAGGAACGCCTAGATCGAAGGTCTGGCTCCAGTGGTATCCGTCGCGGTAAACCTCGGCGGTCATCGTGGAGCTCAGCGCGTTCACAACCGACGAGCCGACGCCGTGCAGACCACCGGAAACCTTGTAGCCACCGTTGCCGAACTTGCCGCCGGCGTGCAGCACCGTGAGGACGACGGTCAGCGTCGACTTGTGTTCCGTCGGGTGCATCGAAACCGGAATGCCTCGGCCGTTGTCGCTGACGCGGGCACCGCCCTCGGGCAGCAGCTCCACCTTGATGGTGTCGCAGTAGCCGGCGAGCGATTCGTCGACGGAGTTGTCAACGATCTCGTAAACCAAGTGGTGCAGACCGCGAACGCCCGTTGAGCCGATGTACATGCCCGGACGCATCCGGACGGCCTCGAGCCCCTCGAGAACCTGAATCTCGCTGGAGTCGTAACTTCCTTCGACGCGCTGGTTATCTTCACCGTCCTCGATCTCGAAGTTCGCCTCTGCAACGTCTTCTTCGATGGCGTCCCTCGAGTAGCTCGCGTACTCGTCGTCTTCGACACCTGGTTTAATTTGCGCCTGATCGTTATCGGCCACCTGTGCGACTCCTATTAGTTCATAAAAAGCCGCTTCGCAGGCGCCGGCGACGTGGTCACTTTGCGCATTTGCTAGCCAAGCACCCCGACTTACCCCTATGACTCAAGAGGCCTGCCCGGCGTTCTGGCGCGGCTGGGGCTTGCCCCCTAACGTCACGATGCTACCACTAATACGCATCTTCCCCGAATATTTTGACCCCTGGCGCCCCAACTTTGCCTTTTAAGCCACCTAAAAGCTACGCAGACGCGCTGAAGGCGTGTTTCCGAGGGGAACCATGGGAGAGACCAAAAGCGTCTCAGATCAAAATTTGCATTCTCGGCCACCGCCGTTACCAGGAGGCTTAAAACCTGCCTGGGGCAACTTTCGGCAACTATTATGGCGCACGCGGGCGCATATGCGACAATTATCGATGTCGGCAAACTATGTCGACCGGTTATTTCAACCGTTTCCACAACGGATCGTCGGGCACGTACCTGCCCGTGGAAAGGATGTGCGCCACATGGCCACTGTAAGTTTTCGTGATGCAACTCGTATCTACCCCGGCTCGGATCACCCGGCCGTAGACAAGCTCAACCTAGACATTGAAGACGGCGAACTTATGGTTCTCGTCGGCCCGTCGGGTTGCGGCAAGTCCACCTCTCTCCGCATGGTTGCGGGCCTAGAAGAGGTCAACAGCGGATCCATTTGGATCGGCGACCGCGACGTCACCGATGTAGCTCCAAAGGACCGCGATATTGCGATGGTTTTCCAGAACTACGCGCTTTACCCGCACATGACCGTTGCGGACAACATGGGCTTCTCGCTCAAAATCAAGGGCTTCAACAAGGAAGAGCGCCTCGAGCGCGTTCGCAAGGCAGCCGACCTGCTCGGCCTGAGCGAGCTCCTTGAGCGCAAGCCCAAGAACCTGTCCGGCGGTCAGCGTCAGCGTGTTGCGATGGGACGCGCAATCGTCCAGAATCCGAAGGTCTTCCTCATGGACGAGCCGCTAAGTAACCTGGACGCCAAGCTGCGCGTCCAGACCCGCGGCCAGATCTCGGAGCTGCAGAAGCGCATGGGCGTCACCACCCTGTACGTCACGCACGACCAGGTGGAGGCAATGACCATGGGCAGCCGCGTCGCCGTCATGAACGCCGGCGTGCTGCAGCAGGTTGACACTCCGCTGGCCCTATACGACAAGCCCGCCAACATTTTCGTCGCAGGGTTCATCGGCTCCCCGGCTATGAACCTGATCGAGGCGAAGATCGTCGACGGTGGCGTCGAGATCACCGGCCACACCATTCCGGTTCCCCGCGAGGTTCTGGATAAGGCGTCTGGCAAGACCGTAACCATCGGTATCCGTCCGGAAGCATTCGAGATCTCTAGCGACGGCAGCGGCATCGCCCTTGACATCAACACTGTCGAGGAAACCGGCGCAGACACTTACCTGTACGGCGCACTCGAAGGTGAGGGCGAGAAGGCCCTGACTGACGAGTCCAAGCAGATCGTTGCTCGTGTGAACACTCGTGTCACCTCGGGCGCGAACTCCACCGTCCGCGTTAGCGTCGACCCGGCGAAGATCCACGTCTTCGACAACGAGACCACCAACCGCATCTCGTAAGAAACGAAAACCGATTAGGCCCGGCCCAATATTTTAGGTCGGGCCTTTTATTTGTATGGCGATTGGGTAAGTAGACTGATAAAGAATTTTGAAACTCCCCTAACCAGGTAGGCGATAATGAGCGATGAGTCGACGAACCTAGAAAAAATAAACGACAGCAGACTGGCGGGTCTGCGGTTTGGAATCGGTGGCGACACCAACTCCGGATCGGTTATGCCACCGATCTATTCGTCGGTGAACTACGTTTTCGATAAGCCCGAGATCCACCCCGAATACGACTATTCGCGCACCAATAACCCCACCCGCGACGTCCTAAACAAGGCATTGGCTCAGCTTGAGGGCGGCACGACGAGCACCCAGGTGGGAAGCGGATTGGGCGCATACACGCTGCTCATCCTCGCGCTGACGAAGGCCGGCGACCTGATCGTCGCGCCCAAAGACTGCTACGGCGGCACCTGGCGCCTGCTCGACCATCTGGCCACCCGAGGCGACCTGCGAAACGAATTCATCGACACCGCTAACATCGACGAGGTTCGCGAGGCCTGCCAGAAGAACCCGCGGATGGTCTTCGTTGAAACCCCGTCCAACCCGCTTCTCGGCATCACCGATATCGAAGAGGTGACGAAGATCGCCCACGAGGCTGGGGCGCTGGTTGTCGTCGACAACACCTTCTGTTCGCCGCTGCTTCAGCACCCGATCGAGCTCGGCGCGGACATCGTCATGCACTCCACTACAAAGTTCATCAACGGCCACTCCGACGCCGTCGGCGGTGCCGTTATCGCGGCCGACGAAGAAATTGGCGCCCAGCTTAAGCATTGGGCGAACGTGGCCGGCCTCACCGCGGGCCCGTTCGACTCCTGGCTAACGCTTCGCGGCCTACGCACACTGTACGCCAGGCTGCGCGCGAACCAAGAAAACGCGAAGGCGCTCGTCGAGCTTCTGGTCTCGCACCCCGCCGTCGAAAAGGTCTACTACCCCGGCCTCGAATCGCACCCTGGCCACGACATCGCGAAAAAGCAGATGGAAGGCCCCGGTTCGCTGCTCAGCTTCGACCTGGCTGGAGGGCTGCCAGCTGCGGAACGTCTCGTCGACGGTCTAAAGGTGTTCAACCTGGCGCAGTCGCTGGGTGGAATCGAATCGCTTATCTCGATTTCGGCGCTGATGACGCACAACGGCATGACTCCCGAAGCCCGTGCCGCTGCCGGCCTGAAGGACGGCCTGCTGCGCATTTCTGCCGGCATCGAACCGACACAAGACCTGCTGGCCGATCTTCGCGCGGGCCTAGACCGCGCCAGTGAAATCGACTGACAGAATTCGGCGCAGTTTTCGCCTAATGTAGATCTAGCTAATACCGACTTTGGAAAGTATTAAGATGCCTCGTTTTCTATCAGCAAAACCCGATTCGCGTCTGCTGCCACTGCCCTGGCACCTGCCGCTAGTGGAATGGCCGACCGAGCATCTAGTTGCGCTGCCCCGAGGCATCTCCCGACACACAGTGCGATTCATCAGGGTCGGCGACGACGTCTACGCGGCTAAAGAGGTCATTGAACACCTGGCAATCCACGAATACCGGCTGCTGCACGACCTGAGCCGCCTGGGCAAGCCAGCGGTTCAGCCGATCGGCGTCGTAACAGGGCGAAAGGACGCCAATGGCGACCCGCTCGACCCGATTCTGCTGACCAAACATCTGGAATTCGCGCTGCCCTATCGCTCGCTGTTCATCCCTGGCACAAGGCGCGAGACCGTTCTTCGTTTGCTGGACGCGATGGTCGTGCTGATCGCCAAACTGCACCTATCCGGCTTCATGTGGGGTGACATCTCGCTGTCAAACGTCTTGTTCCGGCGTGACGCGGGCGAATTCGCAGCTTACCTCGTCGACGCCGAAACCGGCGAACTACACGACGAACTCAGCGAGGGCCAGCGCCTGCACGACATCGAGATCGGACGCATCAACGTCTTCGGCGATTTCAACGACCTGGCCGCCGGCGGGCAACTGGACAGCTCCTGGGACCCGCTAGAGCTGGTCGATATCGTCAACGAACGCTACACCGAGCTGTGGAACGAGCTGACCGGTGTCGAAGAATTCAGCGGAAGCGAGCTAGACCGCATAGAAAACCGCGTCCGACGCCTCAACGCGCTGGGCTTCGACGTCGCCGAGCTGGACATCGACACCTCCTCAGACGGCCAAAAAATCAGGATCCAGCCGAAGGTCGTGGACGAAGGCCACCACTCCCGTCGCTTGCTGCGCCTGACAGGCCTGGATGCCCAGGAAAACCAGGCACGACGCCTGCTCAACGACCTAGACACCTACCGCGCCTACCACTCGCGAGATAATAAAGACACCGACGAATCCGTCATCGCGCACGAATGGTTGACCAAATGCTTCGAGCCTGTGATTAAGAGCGTCCCCGAAAAATACAGTCTCAAGCGCGATCCCGCGCAGCTTTACCACGAGGTACTCGACTACCGCTGGTATAAATCGCAGAACGAAAGCCGCAATGTGCCGCTTAAAGAGGCCGTTGAGGGCTACATCAACGACGTCTTGGTGAACCTGCCGGACGAGAAGATGACCGACACGATTCCTCCCGAGAGTGCCGAACCCATCAACCCTTACGACCCGTCGCTGGGCTACAAGGACGGCGAAGACGACCTGCCACCCGTCGAAGACCCGTGGGAGAAGGGCCTAGAGGACGTCGACCTTAACGAACTCAACTTCTTCGACATCGACAAGCTGCGCGCGCAGGCCGAAGGCAACTAGCGCCTGCGCCACAGGCAATAACCGAGGCCGACGACACCCACCGCCAGCCCAGCCAGCGCGGAGTGCACCTGCCAGGCGGGTGCACTGGTCAGCAACAAAACAGCCAGCAAAACCAGGCATGCAACCAGCCCGACGACGAAACAATTAACCCCGTCGGCATCGACCGGTTCAACCTGAGCCTGCTGAAGACGCGGATGCTTTTCGTCAATTGCCATGTCCTAATTCTATGTGAACTCACAGAATGCATAGGATTAACGCGTGACTGCATCCACAAACACGCAAGCTATCTCCGGCTTCGACAAGTACTTCGAGATCACCAAACGTGGCTCGGACACGAAGAGCGAAGTCCGTGGTGGCTTAGTTACCTTCTTCTCAATGGCCTACATTCTGGCCCTCAACCCGCTAATCCTGGGCACCGCAGCCGATAAAGACGGCCTGCTGATCTCCGGCGAACCTAAATTCACCGACGCAGCCCAGACCATCGTCGACACCGCGGCCGTTGGCCACTCCATCGGCATGGTGGCCATAGTAACCGCACTGCTCGCAGGCGTACTGACCATCCTGATGGGT
The DNA here is from genome assembly GCF_000423485.1 of Propionimicrobium lymphophilum DSM 4903. Taxonomy (GTDB): domain Bacteria; phylum Actinomycetota; class Actinomycetes; order Propionibacteriales; family Propionibacteriaceae; genus Propionimicrobium; species Propionimicrobium lymphophilum. Next base: position 19,859 of record NZ_AUIB01000004.1, read on the forward strand.
GTCATCGGACGCTACCCGATGGGCATGGCCGCTGGCCTCGGCCTAAACGCCATGGCCGCATACGTCATCGCCCCTACCATGACCTGGCCGCAGACCATGGGCTTAATCGCCTGGGAAGGCATCATCATTACGCTGCTGATGCTCACCGGTTTCCGCGAGGCGGTTTTCCGCGCCGTCCCGAAATCGCTTCGCACAGCCATCAGTGTCGGCATCGGCCTGTTTATCACGGTCGTCGCATTCAGCAATGCCGGCGTTATCCGCAAGGGCGCCACCCTGACGACGCTCGGCGTCGACGGCACGCTCATGGGCTGGCCGATCGTCATCTTCTTCGTCACCTTGCTGCTGCTCATCTTCCTGTACCAGCGCAGGGTGAAGGCCGCCATGCTCATCTCGATCGCGGTCGGCACCGTGCTGGCCATCATCGTTGAATATGCAGCTAGCGTAGGCCCACGCACAGACGATGAGCCCACCGGCTGGTCGCTTAACATGCCCGCACCGCCCAGCCTCGACTCGTTCACCACACCCGACTTCGGGCTGCTTGGCCGCGTCGACCTGATCGGCGGGTTCGCTCGCGACGGCCAATTCACCTCGGTCTCCATCCTGACCGGCGTGATGCTAGTGTTCAGCCTGCTACTCGCCGACTTCTTCGACACCGTCGGCACCGTCGTCGCCGTTGGTAGCGAAGGCGGCCTGCTGGACGAAAACGGCGAGCCCCCGCATCTGCGTGAGATCCTGCTCGTCGACTCCGTATCCGCACTGTTCGGCGGCCTCGGCTCAGCATCGTCCAACACGAGCTTCGTCGAATCGACCGCAGGCGTCAGCGCCGGAGCTCGCACCGGTTTCGCATCGGTCATCACCGGCGGCGCATTCCTGCTTTGCATCTTCCTGACGCCAGTCATCAACATGGTTCCGTCCGAGGCAGTCGCCCCTGTCCTGGTTCTTGTGGGCTTCATGATGCTTTCGCAAATCAGCGAAATCGACTTCACCGACATCGAGATGGCGCTGCCCGCGTTCTTCACGATCGTCATGATGCCCTTCGCCTACTCCATCACCGACGGCATCGGCATGGGCTTCATCGCATTCGTGCTGATGAAGACCTTCGCAGGCAAGGCAAAGCAGCTACACCCGCTGATGTGGGTCGTCTCCGCCCTGTTCTTGATCTACTTCCTGCAGGGCTTGATCGCCACAGCGATCGGTTAACTCAAAAACTGTTGGGGTGTCGGGTTTCCGGCACCCCACTTTTGCGTTTACGAGAACCAAAATGTTCGTACTCGAGCTTTTCTGCACCCGCTAAAAATTCTCTAGTTAGCGGGAACCAAAACATTCGACTACGAACTTTTTGGTTCCCGTTGTTTTTCGTTGACGTGACGACCTGCCTGCTACCCGCCTCTGGTGACTGGTCAAAGCGCTCGCGGCTGGTGGTCGGCTTGTCTGGGTTTCGGCGGTTGTGGGATTCGGGTCTTTGCGTCACTGGCAACGTGTCTCCGCTCCTCATCCAAGCGCTTTGGCGCTTAGATATCGTCGCTCCCGCCACGCCTTGATGTTTCTTCAAAGACCCGAACTCCCACAACCTCATGCCTTTAGGTGGTCATCCGAATTATTGCGTCAAAAAAGGCTCGTCTA
>NZ_AUIB01000004.1:21491-173524 GCF_000423485.1 Propionimicrobium lymphophilum DSM 4903
CGCCACGCCTTGATGTTTCTTCAAAGACCCGAACTCCCACAACCTCATGCCTTTAGGTGGTCATCCGAATTATTGCGTCAAAAAAGGCTCGTCTACGAGCCAAATCTGCCGCAATAATGTCGCGACCACTTAATAAGCAAGGCTGGTGGAGCTGGGTTGGCGAGCATTGGAGGCGTGGCGAAAGCCATACGCATGCGAAGCATACGTCGCGAAGACACGGCGACTCGCTCGACAACCCAACCTAGACCAGAAACCGACGATCGCCGTCCCAACCAGCCAAAAAACGTCACCAGAAAACAGCAAGAAAGAAAAGGTCCGTAGACGAGCCTTTTCTTCCGCGTCAATCAGACAAAAATAGCGGGAACCAAAAAGTTCGTAGTCGAGCCTTTTGGTTCCCGTTATTCGTCAAGCTGGAGTTACATCCGCTCTAACACCCAGTCGAGGCAGTTGATTAGAGCTTCGACATCGGACGGGTCCACCGCGGCGAACGTGCCGACTCGGATCTGGTTGCGGCCAAGCGAACGGTAAGAGTTGATGTCTACGATGCCGTTGTCGCGCATGATGGCCAGCAGATCATCGGCCTTGATGCGCTCGTCCAAATCTAGGGTGACGGTCACCTGTGAACGGATCAACGGGTCGGAAACAAACGGTGTGACCAGCTCATGCTTCTCCGCCCAGTCGTAGAGCAGCTGGCTGGACTTGGCAGTGCGGTCTGTGGCGAACTTCAACCCGCCATTCTCCAGCATCCACTCCAACTGTCCCTCAATTAGCAGAAGGTTAGCGATGGACGGGGTGTTCAGCGTCTGGTGCTTTTCGGAATTGTTGATGGCCTTGACCATGTCTAGGCTGGCCGGCACCCATTCGCGGGTCTCCTGCACCTTCCGGGCGCGCTCGATGGCCGCCGGCGAACAGATCGCGAACCACAGGCCGCCGTCACCGCCCAGGTTCTTCTGCGGGCTGAAATAGTAGACGTCGGTCTGAGAAACGTCGACGGGGATGCCACCGGCAGCGCTGGTCGCGTCGGTCAGGTAAAGGACGTCCTCGAAACCGCCGATCCGCTGAACCGGAGCGGCGACACCAGTGGAGGTCTCGTTCTGGGCCCAGGCGACGACGTCAACATCGTCACGCCTAGGCAGCGCGAGCTCACCGTTCTCTGCCTTGTTGATGGATGGCTCTTCGAGGAAGGGGGCGCCAGCGGCCTCCTTGGCGAACTTGGCGCCGAACTCGCCGAAGACGCCGTGCGCGGAGCGCTGAATGATCAGGGAAAAGACCGCAACGTCCCAGAACGTCGTGGCACCACCGTTGCCCAAAACGACCTGATAGCCGTTCGGTGCGTCAAATAGTTCGGTGAACATTTCCTGCACGTGGGCGACGAGATCCCGAACCGGCTTCGCGCGGTGAGACGTGCCCATGATGTCGTTGCGGGTGCCGAGCTTGGCGAGCACATCCGGGTGTATGCGTGCCGGGCCGGAGCCGAAGCGTCCGTCGACAGGTAAAAGTTCCTTGGGGATCTGCATGTCTTTACCTTTCGGTTGCCTGGGTCGGGTTGAAGGTGAGCCAGTCCGACGAAGTCTCGAACATTGCCGCCTGGGTGGGCTTCTCTTCCACGAGCTGCACGGGCTCATCGTAGTCGCGCTCAACCCGTTTGCTGGGTTCCACTTTTTTCGGTGCCGCGTCGAACGCCTGCATCACGAACTGTTCCAGAGCCGTGTTACCCGATTTGTGTTTGCGAACCTCTGCCATGCTTTCACCTGCTCTTAAGACTTTTGTCCTATTCAACCAGTTCGCGACAGGAATTAACATCTTCCGGCTCCTCAGGTTTCTGGTTTGACCGCGGTCGGAAGATCAGTTTTGAGTGGGATTTTGGTCACCAATTGGGACAGCTTTGGCGGCAGCGTCGTCGGGCGGCAAAATATGCTAGGTCAGGATTTTGGAGGGCACATGAGTAAAAAAGAACACACCACGCTCGAGCGTCGGTTGACCAGCGGCCAAGTGGCCATGATTGGCCTTTCGGGCGCGCTCGGCACCGGTCTTTTCTTGGGGTCCGGCTCGGTTATCGCGCTGGGCGGCCCGGCCACCGTCATCAGCTACGTTCTGGCTGGCCTCTGCGCACTGTCGATCGTCTGGGCGCTAGCGGAGATGGTGACGGTTCACCCCGTCCCGGGTGGCGTTGGACGAGTTGCTGGCAGCTATCTTGGGCCCTTCGGCGGTTATCTCACGCACTGGAATTTCGCGATTGAAATGCTGATCGCAGTCGGGGCCGAGGTGACGGCGTCGGCGACGTACCTGCACTTCTGGTTCCCCAACCTGCACCTGGGCATCGGCACAATCCTCTGTTCGCTTTTCGTGATTGGCCTGAACATGGCCACTGTGCGCCTCTACGGAACGAGCGAATACTGGTTCTCGATGATTAAGGTTACCGCGATCGTCGTGTTCATCCTTCTCGGTCTTTATCTAATCTTCTTCGGTTCCTCCGCCGATCACGCCACCGGATTCGGTAACCTGACTACAGACGGGGGCTTCTTCGCCACCGGTTTCGGCGGTGTGCTCGCGGCCGCCTGCATGGCCGTGTTCTCCTTCGGCGGTATAGAGAATGTTTCGATCGGTGCGGCCGAGTCCGAGCATCCCGAGCGTGACGTGCCCCGCGCGGCCCACACCATGATTTGGCGTCTGCTGATCTTCTACGTGCTTGCAATCCTGGTTGTGCTCGCGCTGCAACCGTGGACAGAAACCGCGCAGGGTGGCGGCACCGTCAATGAATCGCCGTTTGTGCGAGTCCTGGAGATGACGGGTGTGCCCGCCGCCGCGCACATCATGAACGCGATTCTTTTGGTGGCCGCGCTTTCGGCTGCGAACGGCTGCCTGTATGCGTCGAGCCGCATGATTCACTCACTCGGCGAGCAGCGCATGGCTCCCCGCTTCACCGCGCGAACCTCCACCCATGGCGCTCCCCGCGGAGCCGTCCTTATCGCGGCTGCGGGCATGGCGATCGCCTCCATCCTGGCACTGACAAGCCCCGACAAGGCGTTCATGTACCTGTATGGCTGTGCGACCGTTGGCATTCTTGTGACGTGGATCATGGTGATGATTACGCACCTGAAGTTCCGCAGGGACCGCAAGCAGGCGGGCCTCGGCATTCCGAAGGCGCATCTGCTTGGCGCGCCCGTCGTAAACTACCTGATCATCGCAGTCTCCATCGCAATTTTCATCGCACTGCGCTGGCTGCTGCCACCGGTTTGGACGGCCGGCATCCCGTACATCATCCTGCTGTGCCTTTCGTACCTGCTTGTCAGGAACCGTCATTCGGGCATACCGCGCGGAGACCTGCTGGGGCAGTCCGTTCAGCAAGAGAAGAGCCAAAAGGCATAGTCGAAAACCCATATAGATGAAAGGTAGCGTCCCCTGAAATTTTTGGGGGACGCTACCTTTTTCTTGAGTTTTTACAGCAGCATCTGGTTCATCGTCAGCGACGGGAATTCCTCGGCAGGTGCGTCGATCACCTTAGCGGGCACGCCCGTCACCGTGGTGTGAGCCTCGACGTCGCGCAGCACGACGGAACCAGCACCGATCTTCGCGCAGTCGCCCACGGTTATATTGCCCAGCACCTTTGCGCCGGCGCCGATCATCACGCCCTTGCCGATCCTCGGGTGACGGTCGCCGTCCTCCTTGCCGGTGCCGCCGAGAGTCACCTCGTGCAGCATCGAGAAGTTGTCGCCGACGACCGCGGTCTCGCCGATGACGACGCTGGTGGCGTGGTCGAACATGATGCCGCGCCCGATTTTTGCCCCGGGGTGGATGTCGACGGCGAAAACCTCGCTGATGCGCGACTGCAGGAACAACGCCAGCGGCTTGTGGCCAAGCTCCCAATAGTGATGGGCGATTCGGTAACTCTGAATGGACTGGAAACCCTTGAAATACAGGAGCGGCTGCGTGTAGCCGAGAGTGGCCGGGTCGCGGTCTGCCACGGCTTGCAGATCGCAGAGCACGGCGTCGCGAATATCCGGGTCGATCAAGGCATCGTCGATCAAACATTCCAGCGCCGAGGCCGTCATGGCGTGATTGGCAAGCTTGCCAGCAAGCAGAGAACTCAGCGCGGACTCCAAGCTGGGGTGGCGCAAGATAGCCTCGTTCAGGAAACCAGCTAGTGCTGGCTCGGCCTCGGCATCTCGCTTAGCTTCCAGCCTAACCTGAGCCCAGATTTGATCGTTTGGAACAGTCTTCACATTACTAGGCTACCCGCCAACGGAATGAAGTAACTCTCAGCAGGCGCACAGGCACAAAGTTACTTGTCAAGACGCATTTGCGAGCAGGCCAGATGTGCCAGACTGTTTTCATGAAGATCCTCGTCGACACTGACCCAGGAGTTGATGACGCCTTCGCGTTGCTCTTCGCCCTGGCTAACCCAAATCTAGAAGTGATAGGGGTCACGACGGTTGGTGGAAACGCTTTCCTAGACGACGTGACCCGAAACGCATCCGGTCTGCTGGCCCTGGCAAAGCGCTACTACGATTTCACTATTCCGACCCTGCATATGGGGCTGCAATCCCACAGGCGCGGGAACGCCGAATCCGTCCACGGCATCGGCGGCCTGGGCGGGGTTCATCTGCCCGCCAATTTCCCGGTCGGAAATGACGCGATAGGTTTCATCGTAGAAACCTTGAGGGCCAATCCCGGCGAGATCCGCCTGGTCACGCTGGGCCCGCTGACGAATATCGCGGCCGCGCTCGAAGTGGAGCCCGAGCTGCCGAGGCTTGCTGCCGGAATCAGCATCATGGGCGGTGCGGAACGTGGCGGAAACTCCGGTAACGAGGCCGAATTCAACATCTGGCAGGATCCTGCCGCAGCGGAAAAGGTTTTTGACGCCGCTTGGACATCGTTTTCGATGTGTGGGCTGGACGCAACCGCGTGTACGACTTTCACGCCCGAATTGCGCGAGCTGTGCTTCCAGGTTGGCCGCGAGGGCAACGAGATCGGCACGCTGTTGCACGACATCACCCGCGACTACATCAACCGCGACTGGACCGCGAACCAGGTGCTCGGCTGCCGGGTGCACGACCTGCTTCCCGTTGCGCTTCTCGTCGACGAAACCATCGCAAAATCGGTAAAGGCGCGAGTACGGGTGCAAGTTGGCGGCCCGTTCGACGGGCGGACCATCGTCACCCGGGGCACCGGGGACGTGAACGTCTACACGGACAGCACTGACAATAAGAAGCTGATGAACCTGCTGATGCTTACGCTGTTTCCCCGGCTAAAAAGATTTCTCTAGCTTTCGCTGCTTCGGCTCAACCAGGGAAAGCAGACCGTCTTCGAAACGGTAGTAGCGTCCACACATTGCCTTGATCAGATCGAGGTCGTGCGAAATAAGCATTACGGTAAGCCCGTGCTCTTCATTGAGTCGCCTAACCAGGCCCATGATCTGTGCCTGCACCGAAAGATCCAACATGGAACTGGCCTCGTCCAGCAGAAGGCACGATGGTTCCATCAGGAGGCACCTTGCCAGGGCTAGCCGCTGCAACTGGCCGCCGCTGAGCTGGTGCGGATAGCGTTCGAGCAGAGCTGACTCAAGCCCAACCTCGACGAGCTTCTGCTCAATGAGTTCTTTCCTGTCCTCGTAAATATTGAACAGATGCAGCGGCTCGTACATGCTCCGCTCAATCAGCCACCTGGGGTTGAACGCATTTCTGGGATCTTGAAAGACCATCTGGACATCCCGGTGCATTTCACGTCTTGCTCGCGGGCTCAAGCTTTTGATGTCCTGACCCAGATATTTTATTTTGCCCTGCGACCAGTCCGTTAGCTGAAAAAACATCCTGAACAGGGTGGATTTGCCGCAGCCGCTCGGCCCGTAGAGCCCCAGGATTTCGCCCTTGTGTATCTCTAGGTCTAGATCGGTGAAAACGACCCTTGGTTTAGATGTCAATAGAGACGGATAGGACTTCGTGACTCCCTCATAGCTCAGCAATACTTCAGACATAGCACCTGCCGATCGTCTAAATTCACAAATTCGCTCCAATTGACACACTCCGGCCTTGCATGTGGGCAGCGGGGTTCGAATGGGCAGCCCGACGGGCGTGTATAGAAGCTCGGAGACTCACCCGCGATGGCTTTCAATCCTCGGCTCGGTAGAGCGTCTAACAGCCCTTGCGAATAGGGGTGGGCGGGTGCGTCGAAGAAGCTATCCGCATCGGCCATCTCCACGATCTTTGAACCGTAGAAAACCCACACCTGGTCGGCTATTTCTTTAGCAAGTTTGACGTCGTGGGTGATGACCAGCAGGGTCTTACCGGACCTAGCCAGTGCGAGGATCAGGTCCTTGATGCTTTCTGTGTTCACCGGATCTAGGCCCTTGGTGGGCTCGTCAAGAATCAGGAATGACGGGTCCAGACCGATGCCAGTGGCGATTAGAGCGCGCTGAGCCATTCCGCCGCTCAACTCGAAGGAGTAGTTTTCTGCCACCGCCTCGCAAAGGTTGGCTTTGCGCAATTGCTCGTTCGCGAATGCCCGCTTCTGTTTCCACTTGATTCTGCGCTTGTGGAAGGGCGCTTCGGATACGAGTTCTTTGATCTTGAAACTGGGGTTCAGGGCTGAAATCGCGTTTTGGGCGACCCACCCGATTTGCTCGCCGCGCACGGAATCGTATTGCGTATCGGAAAGCCCGATTAGCTCCCGCCCATCGAAGACGATACTTCCCTCGGCCTTAGCATTCACAGGCAACAGACCCACAATCGCAGAACCGAGCACGGATTTGCCACTTCCCGATTCGCCGACGATAGCGGTCACTTTGTTACGTTCAACACTCGCGTTGACGTCTGTGACTGCATAGCCCTTGCCGGTGCGGGTTTTAAAAGTGACGTTCAGATTAGATATTTCTAGCAGCGCGCTCATCGGCCCACCTGCATTTCATCGTTCTGGTAGACATCCCAGCGATCCCGCAAGATTTCGCCGAGACGAATCGCGAAAAATGCAGCCAACAGCATCATCAATGCCGGGGCGATCAAGGCATAAGGCTGCACCCCGAAATACTGCCTGGCGTCCTGCACCATAACGCCCCAATCCGGAGTGGGCGGCTGCAACCCGACTCCGATGAAGCTCAAGGAACTGATGGTCAAAATCATTCTTCCCATCCGGTTCATTGCGAGCACAACCAGAGTCGGAAATGCCAGAGGCAGCACGTGCCTGCTGACCAGATAGAAGGAGCCGGGCAAATAGAGTCGAGCCGCGTCGACGAACTGCCTGTCCTTGTAGCTTCTGACCTGAGAACGGACGAGTCGAGAAACGCCCGACCACCCGGTTAACACCATGGCGATGAAGATCGATAAATTGCTGGCACCCAAAACACCGACGATCGCGATCGCGATGCTCAGACCAGGCAACCCCTGGAAAATACTCATGAGCACCTGGACGCCAGCATCAGCCCACTTACCGAACCAGCCCGCCACTGAACCGAAGAAGACGCCGACGACCATGCTGATCAAGGTGGCTGCGAAGCTGATGCTCAAGGCACCCCTGCCGCCATAAATTACTCGGGAGGCGACGTCTCTTCCCAGACTGTCCGTGCCCAGCCAATGGGCAGCACTAGGCAGTTCATTGCGCAGCGACATCTGCGTCTCGACCGGATCCAAAGGAGCGATCAGTGGAGCCGCGATACTCATCACGGCCAACAAAACCAAGACCGCAATGGAGAAAATTAGTTTCCTGTTGCCTCTCAATTCAGCCTCCTCAGCTGGGGCTGAACGGTCATCTGCAGAATATCGGCTAGCAGGAACACGATCAGGCAGATTATGCCCATCACCAAGACGTAGGCCTGAACCGCTGGATAATCATGAGAATTAATGGACTTGAGCACCCACTGCCCTAACCCTGGAAGAGCGAAAATAGATTCCGCTATGGTGGAGCCGCCCAAAATCCCAACGAAATAGTTACCCCACAAGCTAACGATGCTCGCGAAGGCGTTGGGGATGGCGTGCTTAGCCATCGAAAACTTGTATGAAAAACCCTTCGACCTGGCCATCTCGAAATATTCCTCACCCAACACCGACAGCAGATCAGAGCGAAAAACCCTGGTGATCATCATCGTCGAACTGAGCGATATGGAGACGGCGGGGAGGATTAAAGATGAAAAACCCGAGAAACCGCTAGTCGGCAACAGCCTGAGCCCCTCGGCAAAAATGAGCATCAGGATGATCGCCACCAGGAAGCCAGGAATAGCCGAAAACAGGCTTGTGATGCCCAGAAAAATTCGGTCTAGCAAGCTGTCCTTGTGGAGCGCGAGCAAATAACCCAGCGGCAGGGAGATCAACACCAGAATGGCCATGGCCAGCAGCGAAAGCTGCAGCGTCACGGGAATCCTGAGAAGTAGATCGTGCTCAATAGAGCGGCTCGTCATGAACGAGACACCAATATTCCCCCGCAACAGTTGACCAACCCAAAGGATGTACTGCTCGAAGAACGAACGGTCCAGACCAAGCTCGCGACGAACCATAGCGAGCTGTTCGTCGCTTGGTGCGTCCACTCCGTCCGAAGCCAAGATCGCGTAGGCCGGATCTCCTGGGGCAATATGCCCCAGGAGAAAGCTAAGCAGTGTGATACCGAAAAGCGTGAGCAGTCCGGTCACCGCATAGCGGCCAGCGATTCGAAGAATCTTGGACATTAAGCGAGGTACATCTTCGAGAGCGTAACGCCGTAAGACGTAGCCTCATAGCCCTTAAGATCCTTGCTGTGCACAACCAGGTAACTGTCATGGTACAGCGGGATGGTCGGCAGGGTCTCAATAGCGAGCTCCTGCAGTTCCTTGTAGATTTCGATCCTCTTATTCTCATCCAGCTCCGCAGCCGCCTTGCTCAGCAGCTCGGTGGCCTCCGGATTGTCGTAGCGGCCGCCATTATCAGGACCCATGAAGACCTTGAGCATGGTAATCGGCTCGCCGTCAGGCATGCCCTGGGTGTGGAACGAAAGATCGAAGTTGCCTTCCTTGCGGCGCTTCATCTGCTCGGAGCCCTCGAGAATGGTGATCTCGACGTCGATGCCAAGCTCCTTCAGCACGGACTGAACGTATTCGGCCTGTTCCTTGTAGGGGTAGCGGTCGATGCCGTACTGCGGCACCAACAGTTCGAGTGAGATTCGGTTGTCGCCGAGAACCTCAGCTGCCAGCTTCTTAGCTTCTTCAGGATCGTACTTCGGCTTGTCCTGCTTGTAGCCCAGCTCGCTAGCATTCAGCGGGTTGGAGGTTGCCACCGCGAAGCCGTGGTAGAACTCGTCGACAATCATCTGACGGTCGATAGCCAAAGACATTGCCTTAACCAGACGGGGATCGTTGAGGTATTCCTTCGACTGGTTCACCTGCATGAAGTGGGTGATGGTCGACGGCTTGTACGAAGCCTCGAACTTGCCGGAATCGACGAGTTCCTTAGCCTGCGAGGGCCAGATAGCGCCGATGTCAAGAACGCCCTGGATCTCGCCGGACCTCAGCGCGGCAGCGCGGGTATCGGAGCTAGGCATGGAAAGAACTTTGACGGACTTCGTCTTGGCCTTTTCACCCCAGTAGTCTTCATTGGCCTTGAGAATCGTGTATTGATCCTGCTGGTGCTCGGTGATCTTGAAGGGGCCGGTCCCCTGAACGACGGTGGCGAAATCGCCGTTTTCGTCCAAGCATTTGGGACTAACCATCGGGCTACCGAAGTTCGTCAGACGCTGAATAGCGGTGGGCGAAGGCTCGCTGAAGACCAGCTTGACGGTGTTATCGTCGACCTTTTCGGTGTGGTCGAGGCCAGGGTAGGTCTTCTTGGCGTCAATGGTGTAGAACGGCGATTTCTTGGGGCTGTGCTTCACAACGCGCTCGATATTGGCGATCACAGCGTCAGCATTAAACGGCTCACCATCGTGGAATTTGACGTTCTCACGTAGCTTGATTGTCCATTCTTTACCGTCTGGGGACATTTCCCAGCTGGTTGCAAGGGACGGAGCTGCGTGGCCGTCCTCGCCAAGGAGCACGAGTGGCTCCCAAACCTGCATGATCAGGCTGGTGTAATAGCCGTCCTTTTCACCGGGGGTTAGATCACGGGGAGCAGCGAGGACTACCTGTTTGTCACTCTGACCGGCATCACTTTCAGCGGAGGTTTTGGCACCAGTGCCACATCCGGTAAGAGCCAGCAGAACGGCCATCGCCGCGGCCAGCATCTTTAAGATACGTTTCACCTTTTCTCCTAGTTTTTTAAGATGAGCTTGCGGCTATGCGGCGAAACGCGAATGAAATACAGCCATCCTCGTGGCCGCAAAGCACTTCTTCAGTTAGAGAGGTATCTGACTTAGCTCATCGCATCACAGTTACGGGATAGTTCGGGGTTCTCACCCGATTCCCTCTTGGCAAGGAAGCCTATATTTATTCCACAGGATTTGCCACCGTGTAGGGCATGTTCGGGGCGGATCGAAGTTTGATTTAGCCGACCGGCGCTGTCTTCGATTCGTCCAGGACGATACACACTTCGTCGCCTGGGCACAGGGTGGCGGCACGGTCAATGAATCGCCGTTCGTGCGAGTCCTGGAGCTGACCGGTGTGCCAGCCGCACACATCATGAACGCGATCTTTTTGGTGGCGGCTCTGTCCGCAGCGAACGGCTGCGTGTAGCCGAGAGTGGCCGGGTCACGGGTGACTACCGCCTGCAGATCGCAGAGCACGGCGTCACGAATATCCGGGTCAATCAAGGCATCGTCGATCAAACATTCCAGCGCCGAGGCCGTCATCGCTTGATTGGCAAGCTTGCCAGCAAGCAGAGAACTCAGCGCGGACTCCAAGCTGGGGTGGCGCAAGATGGCCTCGTGCAGGAAACCAGCTAGTGCTGGCTCGGCCTCGGCATCTCGCTTAGCTTCCAGCCTAACCTGAGCCCAGATTTGATCGTTTGGAACAGTCTTCAAACCACCAGGCTACCCGCACATCAAGAAATTTAACGCTGTGTTTTAACCCCAAAATGGTTACGGTCACTTGCCTCTTTTATACCAAACTGATTTTCGCAAAGGCGCTATTCATGGCGCTCATCCTGAACCACTGCTGAGCGGCCGTTTTCAGCTATCCGGTAACTAAAAAACGCAGCCTAGCGGCATCGTCAAAAGAAATTAGATGCCGCTAGGCTGCGTTAATTTAACCAGTTACTTTAGTCTTTACGTCTGCGAGCCACCACATAGCTGGCGCCAGCAGCAGCAATCAGCAAAGCAGCCGCATTAGCATTGCCCTCTGCTCCGGTGCTAGGCACACCACGCTTTGCTTTATGCTTCTTGTCTGCCATCTTCTTGGAAGTCTGGTTAGCAGAATCCTGCTTATCAGTTTCTTTGTTTCCTTCAGATTTTTTGCTTCCTTCAGGTTGTCCAGCATTCTGTGCACCCTTGGCAGCGTTAAGCTGTGCCTCCAACACGCCGAGCTTTACTTGAGCGTCTTTCAACTGCGTCTGCAAAGTGTCGAGGTTTTGCTTAGCCTTTTGGGCTGCTTCAGTCTTCTCGGCAAGAGTTTTTTCAGCTTGCTGCAGTTCTGGTGAAGCTGGCAGAGCGTCCAGCAGCGCCTGGAGCCTGGCTGAAGCATTTTTCACAATAGCTTCAGCATCTTTCAGATCTGCTTCAGCTCCGTCTACCTTAGCGGTGGCAGCAGCCAATTTCTGGGCTGCTTGCGGATCTTTTGCAGCAATACCATCGTATTCCTGCTGGGCGTTGGTAAAGTTCTTTTCAGTTTCTTGCTTTACCTGATTTGCCTTTTCCAGGTTGGCTTTAGCAGCTTTAGATGCCTGATCAGCAGCCTCAACAGCCTTAACAAGTTCGTTAGCCTTAGCTACCTCTTGACGTGCTGTGCTAATCTCACCGTTCTTTTGCGAAACTTCCTGTTTTGCCTTTATCGCAGCGGCATTCGCAGATGTAACCTTTGACTTCAGCTCATCACGCTTTTGCTCTGCCGCGACTAGCTGCTCTCGGACAGCTTCAGTTTCAGTAGTAAGATCTTCCTGAATTTTCTTCGCATCTTCCAAAGCCTGTTCTGCTTGCCTTACCTGCGCAGCGATACTGATTACCTCATTGGCAAACTTGGTGTGCTCAGTATTAACAGTTGCCTCATGCTCTTTAGCTTTGGCAAGTTTCTGGTTGGCGGCTTCCATAGCTGCTTTTGCAGTCTCGGTCTTGCCGGCATCACTACCCTGCTTTGCAGCTTCATATTCCTGCTTACGCTGATTTGCCTCAGCTTCAGCATTCTGAACATCCTGCTTTACCTTGTCCAGCTCAGCATTCTTTTCCTGGACTTTGGGTTTCAGTTGCTGCTGCTTGGCCTTGAGCTCCTGATACTTTTCAGTAGCCTGGATGGTATTTTTGCTTGCTTCTGAAACCTTATCCTTTTTGGTTTCGAATTCAGCATTAAGCTTTCGAGCCTCTTCATTTGCGTCTTCACAGTCTTTCGCAATTTTGTCGGCCGTTTCTTGAGCTTGCTGAGCTTCTTTCTGCTTCTGCGCTAACTCTTTTTCAAGGTCAGTAACCTTTTGTTGTAGCGCAGCAACGTCTGCCTTAGCCGCAGCATCTTTAGCCTTAGTTAAATTAGCGTCAGCTTCATTAGCTAGCTTGGTATTTTCGGTGACGCTATCCTTAGCTGCTTCATCAGCTTTTTGAGCAGCGCTTAGCTTTTCCTGGGCTGCTTTAAGCTGCTGCTCGTTAGCACCAAGCTCATCCTTAATTTTTGCCAGATCAGCCTTAGCCGAAGCCAATTTCTTGGCTGCTTCATCGCGCTGAGTGGTAGCTGCGTTAAGTGCCTCTGCAGCTTCCTTATACTTAGGATCATTCTTTTGGGCATCAATAGCAGCTTTTTTTCTTCGCTTCTAACGCATCCTGCGCATCCTTTTCAGCCTGCTTGGCTTCTTCATAGCTTTGCTCAGCTTGAGCAACTTTCTGCTCCAGCTGAGCAACCTTCGCGCTTTGCTGGTCGCGAGCTGCTTGGGCATTTTCGACAGCGTCGTTTGAAGCCATAGCCAAAGTGTTTGAAGTATTTTGCATGGATTCGACAGCCAAAGCAGTGGGAGCCGACTGGGCAACTAGGGTTAGGGCGGCTGTAACCGAGACAGCGGATGCCAGTGCAGCACGCCTAGACATTGGATTCACTTTTGTCTCCTTAAAAAGATTCAAAATAAATGGGCAAGCAACTGTGGATTGCTGGTAAGAAATTACAGAAAAATAAAAATTACCGTCAACCGAAATTAGCGATATCGGCCATTTTCTAAGGGAACACCCAGAAAAGCTAGGGTCCAAGTAAAAATTAAAACTCAGTCTGTTTTACAGCCGTTAAGGCATCACTGGGGCGGTCTTAGAAAGATCAAAACTTAATGCCACTTGCGCACCGACTTGTAGTGTTTCCGCCTGTCTAGAAAGCGGTGTTAGCGCATCAACAAGTTGGCCATCAGGCAGCATTACTTGCATCCTGATATCGCCACGACGCACATTAACTGCGCAAACTTTGACCCTCATCCCACCATCAGCTAATTGGAAAGCTCCAGGGGCGCACGCTATTAACTGACCAAAATAATCTAGTGAACCCGCCAGACCCCAATCACGTATGTCACTTGGTTTAAGGAATGCCCCGTAACCCAAAAATTCTGCGACCTGTCTAGTACCCGGATTAGTCCAAACTTGAGCTGGTGTGCCAAGGGCTAAAAGCCGTCCGCCGATCAACACGGCGATACGGTCCGCCACCGCGAATGCCTCGTCCTGATCGTGAGTTACGTAAAGGGCAGCGGTCTTCGACGCGGTGAGGATCTCGCGCAAATCACCGCTCAACCGCTCGCGCAAGGAACGATCTAGCGCGGATAACGGCTCGTCCAACCCCAGAAGTTTGGGCTTCGGGGCGAGCGACCTAGCCAAGGCGACTCGCTGAGCCTCGCCGCCAGACAGCTGGGTGATCTGGCGTTCTGCATAGCCCGAAAGGCCAACCAGGTCGAGGAGTTCGGCGACGCGTTTCTCGCGGGTTTGGGCGTCCACACCGGCGGCCCGCAGCCCGTATGCGACGTTTCCGGCGACGTTCTGATAGCCGAACAGCTGTCCCTCCTGGAACATCAAACCAAAACCGCGCTTGTGCGTGGGCACACGGGAAAGATCGACCCCGTCCCAAGAGATCGCACCGTCCGCGATGGGCTCCAGCCCGAGCACAGCGCGCAGCAACGACGACTTGCCCGAACCGCTGGGCCCGAGCAGGGCGACCACTTCGCCGGGGGCGACGCTAATGCTCACCCGGTCGACCGCGATCTTCTCGCCGTACTTCACGACCGCCTGGCTGATATCAAGTCCGCTCATCATCCCTCACATCATCGTCGAACCCGGCGGCCGGAACCGCTCAACAAGAACCATGATCGCCGCGGTAACAACCGCCAACAGTACAGACGCAGCCATCGCCATGCCCTGCTCGGTCGGGCTTGGACGCGACGCCAGCGCAAAAATCGCCACTGGCAGGGTCGCAGTTTGGGGCCTTGCCAAGAACGAGGTGGCGCCGAACTCGCCCATCGAAATGGCCAGCGCGAAACCGGCCGACACCAGACCGCAGCGAAGCAGGTATGGACCGTCGATCGTGGTCAACACTCGCTCGGGGCTGGCACCAAGAGCCCGCGCGGCCTCCCGCTGACGGGGATCTATCGCGCGCAGAGTCGGCAACATCGTGCGGGCAACCATCGGGATCGCCACCACCGCCTGCGCGATCGGAACCAGCCACCAGCTCGTCGCCATCCGGAAAGGCGGCCCAGAGAGCGTAACCAAAAAACCGAAACCGACGGTGACCGCTGAGACGCCCAGCGGCAGCATGAAGATCGCGTCCAATACCTTGCTGCCGAGCCGTCCCATCCGGCTCTTCGGCCGCCTGGAAAGGACGACAGAAAGCGTACCGCCGACGGCCAGCGCGATCAGGGCCGCAACAATCGCCGTCTGCAGCGAGATGCCCAACGACGCGAACACGCTGGTGTGCAAGGCTTTAGTGGCATGGGGGTCCGCCAGGGCGGTGTAGTTTTGCAGCGTCCAACGTCCGGAGCGGCGAAGCGACCTCGCGATCAGCCCCACCATCGGGGTGGCGAGCAGAAAGACTATCGTCGCTGCGGTGACTAGGATTGCCGGCAGATCGATCAGCTTCGGGGCGCGAGTTGTGCCCGCGACAAGCTTCTGCCCTCTTTCAACGCGCCCGCGCAGCCGCTCGGAAATGATCAGTGCAACCACGACGATCGCGATCTGCAGGATGCTCAACACGGCTGCCGCCCGATAATCCATGTAGGCGACCGTTTCGTTGTATATCTCGGCCTCCAGCGTCGTCGCGCCGGGCCCGCCGAGCACCTGAACCAGCGCGTAGCTGGACGCGCAGAACAAAAAGATCAAGCTGGCCGCTGAGCAGATCGCCGGCACCAGCCTGGGCAGCGTCACCGTCAGAAACACCCTAGCGGGACCAGCACCCAGCGCAGCCGCTGCCTGCTCGGCTCGAGGGTCCAGGCCAGCCCACATCGGCCCGACGACGCGCACCACCAGCGAATAGTTGAAGAACGTCATCGCGATGATCACCAGGGTCTTCGTGCCCATCAAGCCCCAGCTCTCCAGCGGCGCGCCCGGCCCAAACAGAGACGTGAACCCCACAGCCACCGCCATCACCGGCAGCACGAACGGGATTGAGACGAAAGCGCGCAGCCCGTTCTGGCCGGGGATCCGCAGCCGATACAAGACGTATGCGCCCGGCAGCCCCAAAAACAGCGAGCCGAGGGTGCCGCCGAACGCCATGCCGACGGTCATTGCCGTGACCTCCCACAACCGTGGGCGGCCAAGGATTTCCCCTAGCCCGTCGCCGGAATCTCCCAAGAAACCCATCGAGACCATCCGTCCCACGGGCCACATGAAAAAGATTCCCAAGAATGCGAGCGGGGCGAGCACCGCCAAGGTGACGACGAGCACCCGCCCAGCGTTGAGTAGACGGTCCGGCCGTGCGCAAGCCGCGATCGAGCGATTAAAACGCACGTTTCTTCTCCACTTATCTACTCACTTTCAGACCGGCTTAGGGCTATCGGCCCATCGTGTCTGCCCAAGTCTTGAGCCATTCGGTGCGGTTGTCGGCGACCTTCTTGGCGTCAAGGCTCAGCGCGTTTTCCACCTCAGGGCCATACTTGGCGAGAGCCTCCGGGAGCTTCGCTGCCGGGTTGACCGGGTACATGTAGTTGGCCTCAGAAATGATCTCCTGAGCCTCGGTGGTCACCAGGTACTCGATCAGCGCCTTAGCGCCGTCAACGTTCTTGGCACCCTTCAGCAAGCCCATATATTCGACGGCATCGTAGCAGCTACCGGCGAGGGTCTTCATGTTGTAGATCTCGTTGCCGGCCTCATCCTCGCCTGTGGGGTAGGCGGAGCTGGACGCGAATCCGGCCATCATCGGCTTCGTGCCGCCCTCGTTGGAAGAGAACTTGGCGAACGCCTCGGTCCAGCCGTCGGCGATCTCAACGCCGTTATCCTTCAACGCACTCCAGTAGCTGGTCCAATCTTCGCCCTGAGCCGCGATCGTGGCGGTCATGAAGCCCATGCCCGGCGTCGACTTGCGCGGGTCCTCGACGATCAACATGTCCTTGTATTCGGGCTTAGTAAGTTCGGCCAGCGACGTAGGCGCAGTGATGTTCTTGTCCTTCAGCCATTTTTCGTCGTAGTTGATGCAGTACTGCGAGCGGTCGAACGGAACCAGATGGTCGGCGTCCGCAAGCGAATACTTTTCTACGCCCTCGGGCAGCTTGACGCCGGAATCGTCGAACACGCCCTTCTCGTACGCGGTCAGCGCGGTGTTGTTGTCCATACCAACGGCCACGTCACCCAGCGGGTTGTCCTTGGAAACCACCAGCTTGTTGGTGAGTTCGGCGGAGTCGCCGCCCTCAATCACGTTCAGCTTGTAACCGGTCGCAGCCTCGAAACCCGGCTGGATGTCCTTAGCCGGGAAAGAATCGTATGCGACAAGCGTCACCTCTTTGGTGGCCTGCGCAGCGGACTGCTCGGCGCCGGTTTCCGAAGCGCCGCAGCCGCTCATGACGAAAGCGGTACACACCGCCAGCCCAGCGGCGGCAAGTTTGAATGATTTTCCTGCTAGAAACAAGACTTCCTCCGTTTCATCGCAGAGGGCCACGAAATTGTGGCAGAGCTCGACTACCTCCGCCGGCATTACCCAGTTCAGGTTCGAGGGTCTGCGGACTTTCCGCACTCTCAGCCTTAACGGCTCCCCTGTCGTACCAATGCATCTTAGCCACATTCGACACACAGTTGCCCACATGGCCTGGCTGCTGTGGCTGTTTCGTGACAATTCGTGCGCAATTTTTTGACGCAGCGCGATACTGGAAGGTGATGAGTTTTATTGAGCCTCAGAATTCGCCAGGGCCGCTGATCGTGCAGTCCGACCGCACGCTGCTGCTCGAAATCAACCACCCCGACGCTCCCGCCTGCCGCGGCGACATCGCCCAGTTCGCGGAGCTCGAAAGAGCACCCGAGTACGTCCACACTTACCGCATCACGCCACTAGGGCTGTGGAATGCGCGCGCCGCTGGTCTAGACGCCGAGCAGGTGGTGCACGCGCTGCTCACCTGGTCGCGCTACCCCGTGCCCGCTCACCTACTCATCGAAATCACCGACACCATGAGCCGCTACGGCGTGCTCACCATTGAACAGCACCCCACCCAAGGCTTGATCCTGGCGTCCAAAAACGCAGGCGTGCTGAAAGAGATCGTGGAAAACCCCAAAACCGACGGGCAGCTGGGCGCGCAGATCGACGACACCACCGTCATCGTGCACCCGTCCGAGCGCGGCGAACTGAAGCACACGCTGCTTAAGCTGGGTTGGCCGGCCGAGGATCTGGCCGGGTACGTGGACGGCGAGGCCCACCCCATTAGCCTTCTGGAGGACGGCTGGCAGGTTCGCGACTACCAACGGGAGGCCGCCGATAGCTTCTGGGCGGGCGGTTCCGGAGTCGTCGTGCTGCCGTGCGGGGCGGGCAAAACCATCGTCGGTGCGGCTGCGATGGACCTGGCCAAAGCCACCACGCTAATTCTTTGCACCAACACCATCGCCGCCAGGCAGTGGCGCGACGAACTGATCGCGCGCACAACACTGACCCCCGACGAGATCGGCGAATACTCCGGCTCGCTCAAGCAGATTCGTCCGGTCACCATCGCCACCTACCAAGTGCTCACCACAAAGCGCGACGGCCTCCACCACCACATGGAGCTTTTCGGCGCCCGCGACTGGGGCCTGATCATCTACGACGAGGTGCACCTGCTGCCCGCGCCCGTTTTCAGGATGGTCGCCGACCTGCAGGCCAGGCGACGTCTCGGGCTCACCGCAACCCTGGTTCGCGAGGACGGCCACGAGGCCGACGTCTTCAGCCTCATCGGGCCGAAACGCTACGCGGCGCCCTGGCGCGAAATCGAGAAACGGGGCTACATCGCCCCCGCCGACTGCGTCGAGGTGCGGGTGGACCTAGACCCCGACGAAAAGATGCTATACGCCACCTCCGAGAAGGACGTGCGCTACCGGCTGGCAGCCAACGCGGACGCTAAAACCCACGCGGTGCAAGACCTGCTCGCGCTGCACGAGGGCGAGCCGACGCTCGTCATCGGGCAATACCTAGACCAGCTCGAGGCGCTGGCGGACAAGATCGGCGCCCCGCTCATCACCGGCAAAACCCCAAACAAGCTGCGCGAGGAATATTACGCACAATTCCGCACCGGCCAGATCAACCTGCTGGTGGTCAGCAAAGTGGCCAACTTCTCCATCGACCTGCCCGCTGCTCAAGTGGCCATCCAAGTATCCGGCACGTTCGGGTCCCGCCAAGAGGAAGCCCAACGGCTGGGCCGGCTGCTTCGTCCAAACCCGGAAGAGCCCGAGAAGGTAGCGCACTTCTACAACGTCGTCACCCGCGACACATCCGACGCCGAATTCGCCGCCCACCGCCAGCGCTTCCTGACAGAACAGGGCTACTCGTACCGCATCGTGATGGCAGATCAGATTCTCCAGCAAAACAACTAGTTGCTGGTTACCCTTTTTCCCTTGGCAACAAAAGGTAACCAGCAGCAGCCGCGCGGCATTTGGATTAGCTTCTATTACATTAGGCGGCGCCGATAACGGCGTCTTCTGGTCTCGACTATGACAGTCGGCAAGGAGTAAGTGCAATGGCGCAAAAATCGGTTGCCGAGGCTAAACCGGCAAATAAAGGCGGCAAGGGCGTCGCAGGCAAAAGACTTTCGGGCGGAACAGTCCTGGCATATTCGCTTGGCGACGTAGCCAACAACCTTTCGTTCCTGATGACGTCAATGTTCCTCATGATCTTCATGACGGACATCGCGGGCATCAGTGCGGGAATCGCGGGAACCATTTACCTGATCACCAAAGTGTGGGCGGGCATCTGCGACCTGACCGCTGGCCAAGTGGTCGACAGGCCGCGAACCAGATGGGGCACGCTGCGGCCGTGGCTGCTCTGGGTGTCCGGACCGCTAGCGCTAGTTTTCGTGCTGCTGTTCAGCGTCCCCTACGGTTGGGCACCTGACGGCAGCGCCCGCGTAGTTGCGTGGGTTCTGCTCTTCGACTGCGCCTTCCAGCTGTGCTACTCGTTTACCAACATTCCCTACGGCTCGCTGTCCGCCGCCATGACGCAGGACCCCGTCGACCGGTCCAGGCTCTCGGGCGCGCGCTCGATCGCCTCCTCAGCCACGGGCGTCATCCTGTCCCTGGTCGTCGCACCGCAGTTCCAGGACACCGCTGCCGACGGCATCCGCCAGAAATTCACGATAATCATGGCGGCGATCGCCGTCGTAGCGATCATCCTCTACCTGATCTGCTTCGCAAAGAGCAAAGAAGTCGTGCCGCGCTCCACCGGCAAGATGTCCATGAAGCGCACCTTCAAGATGGTCGGCCAGAACAAGCCGCTCCTGATTCTGTGTTCTGGCGCGTTCTTCGTCCTCGCCGCAATGTTCACGATGAACGCGGTCGGCATGTACTACGCTCGAGAAATACTTGGCAGCGCCGGCTACTGGGTATTCCTGATGCTCTCGCAGACCGTCGGCACAATCATCGTTGCGTCGATCGTGCCCACCATCACGGTTCGTTTCGGCAAGCGAAACGGCTACCTGTACTGCGCGGTATTGACGGCCATCTCGTTCGTGCTCATCTTCTTCGTGCCCAACGGGGGCCTACCCATCGCGATCATCGCCTGGTTCCTGTTCGGTTTCGCCTCCGGTGGCACCAACGCGCTGATGTTCTCCATGCAGGCCGACACCGTCGACTATGGCGAATGGAAGTCCGGCGTCCGCGCGGAGGGCGGCTCCTACTCCGTGCTGTCGTTCATCCGTAAGTGCGGCCAGGGCCTCGGCGGCTGGGCCGGTGCGTTCGTCATCGGCCTGTTCGGCTACAACAAGGCCGGAGCAGACATTGAGCAAGTGCAGCTGGGCATCAAAGTGGCGATCGGCCTGCTGCCCGCGGCGCTAGCCCTGATCGCGGTGATTATCATGCTGCGCTACCCGCTTTCCGCCGACTTGCACGCGCAGATCGTCAGCGAACTCAACGAGCGACGCACCCAGTCCGCGGTCTCTGAGGCTGCGGGTGTCGAAACCGAGGCCGTCGTCGTCGAAAAAGAGGTTGGTGACGGACGCACCACACTGCTACGCAAGGCAGGCACCGGGGCTCCCCCAATCGTGACGCTCTTCGGGCTGCGTGGTTCGGGCGCCACCGACATCGGCCCGATGGTTGCGAAGGAATTGGGCGTGCCGTTCGTCCAGCAGGCGTTCAGCTCCGAACAGCTCGCCAAGGTGGACGCTTCCGCGCTCATCTCGGACTCCGGCTTCGACCGCTGGCTGCGAAAGATCAGCTACACGGGCACGCAGGATTCGTTGCTTTCTGCGGCCGCAGACCAGGCATACGACCACACCATGGCCAGCAACAACACGCAGACCGTGCTCAAGGCGGTGTCGAACGGCGGTGTCCTGCTGGGACGCAACGGCGCGCTGGTGCTCGGCAAGGTGGTCGGCGCAATGCACATCCGGCTCGTCGCTCCGATCGGCAAACGCATCGAGCGGGTCTCGCAGCAGACCGGACTGCCCGCGTACGAGGCTCAAGAACAGTGCGAGGCTGAAGACCGCATCCGCGCCGAAATGTCCCACAAGCTGTACCAGTGGGACCCGAACTCCGACGAGTACTACGACATGGTGATAAACACCGCAACCGTCACATACGAGCAGGTCGCCCGCATGATCGCCAGGTTCTACCTCAGCAAGTACCCCGACGCGAAGCCGACCGTCGAGGCGGCGACCTCCGGGGTCTCGCCTGCCATTAAAGAGGAGGAAGACTTCGAAGACCGCAAATAACCAATAGCTAGATATCGCCGGTCACATGCCCTAGTGGCCGGCGATATTTTGTGCCCCGATTGTTCTAGACTGCGATGCATGAGAGGCGAAAAAGTAGCGGATCCGAGCCTTCGTCCCATAAAACGACGCAAGGCCGCAAGGGTTCTGGTCGTTGCCGAGGGAACCGTCCTTTTGGAGGCCGATTCCGACCCGGGCATTCCCGGCAGCGACTGGTACGTGACCCCGGGTGGCGGCATCGACGAAGGCGAGGACGCAGTCACCGCCGCCGTTCGCGAGATGAAGGAGGAGACCGGGCTGGACGTCGAGCCGGGCCAGCTGGTCGGGCCCATCGCCAGGCGACTCGTCAAGCACGGGTACTCCGACCGGATCCTTATCCAGGAAGAGTTCTTCTACCGCCTAGACCTCGAGGCGAAATTCACCCCCTCCGACGCCGGCTTCACCGCGGACGAAAAAGAGTCCGTCAAAGGGTTTGCCTGGCTAACCCCCGAGGAGATCGCCCAAAACGAAGTCTGGCCCGCTCGCCTGCTGGAACTCTTCGACGCAGACTCCTCCACCCTCATCAACGACGTCCTAGACCTGGGCGAGGAAGAAGAATCCACCATCCCGGTTTAGATCCGGCTCCCATATCGGACATCAACAGATCAGTGGGAACCAAAATGTCCGTACTCGAGCTTTTCTGCACCCGTTAATAATTCTCTAGTTAGCGGGAGCCAAAACATTCGACTACGAACTTTTCTGTTCCCGTTATTTTCGACGACGTGTTGGTTGGCCTTGGTGCTCTTGGTTGGTGGTTAGCTTGGACATTCTCGGTTGGCGGTAGGCCTTGCTGCTTCTCGGCGGTTGTGGGATTCGGGTCTTTGCGTCACTGGCAACGTGTCTCCGCTCCTAATTCAAGCGCTATTGCGCTTGAATGCCGTTGCTTTCGCCACGCCTTGATGTTTCTTCAAAGACCCGAACTCCCACAACCTCATGCCTTTAGGTGGTCATCCGAATTATTGCGTCAAAAAAGGCTCGTCTACGAGCCAAATCTGCCGCAATAGCGCGGTGAACACTTAACTGAACGAGGCTGGTGGAGCTGGGTTGGGTTGGCGAGCATCGAGGCGTGGCGAGAGCGAAATCTCGTCAATCGCGAAAGCGATGAGAGATAAACGAAGACACGGCGACTCGCTCGACAACCCAACCCAGACCAGAAACCGACCATTAAAGTCCAGGCCAGACACAAACCTCGAGAAATCTGGCAGCCCAATACCGTCACACGAGGGTGTTGGGTATTTGCGGTTAGCCCCTGGAGTACAGGCGTCCTTCAAGGGTGGTGACGAAGTTATCCAGGCTGGCCGGCAGGTCCTGCAGCTGCCAGTTGGCTGGGCCGTGGTACCAGTCGATGTCGTTGGGATCGGCGACTCCGGGGTCGTCGTCGGCTTTGCCGAACGCGTTCACCCAACGGTCCTGAGAACCTAGGACAACGGAGTACGGAAGTACCTTCGAGTATTCCTTCAGCTCGTCGTCGCCGAACATCTGCGTCGACTGGGTCTGAAGCTGGAGAGATAGCAAGTCGAGGCCGCGAAGAATCGCGCTGCCCTTCGCCGAGCGTCTAGGCATCACCTGGGCAAGAAAAAGCAGGCCAATTGCGAAACCAACAAACGCGATTCCTGTTAGGCCATACTTGGTGAACGCAACCAGCAGGCCAAGCGTCACCAACGAAATAATCAGGGTGACGACGCCCACGGTTTGGAATCCGCTCCGCACCCGGTCGGGGCGAGACTTGAACCAGCCCTGCTTGACGACCTCTTCGTAAAGTTTGTCCTGAACCCCCTCGATGGAGTCACCGATTGTTTTCGGCAGAGCAGACAACCTTACGGGCGCAGCGCCAGCCGGAACGATGGCGTCCAGCAGCTCCCGCTCGTAGTCGAGAAGATGATCGGAGCCTTCGAGACGATCCAGGCGCCACTCGGTGCTGGCGAATTCACGCTCGCGTGGCAACTCCGTGATCAGCAGATGCCCGCGCTGTGCCAAATCTAGAATCGTCGCGGTCACGTCCACCGGATCAACCTGCTCGTCGAGCAGCGTACCGATCATGCCCGGACGGACGGCCTCGTGCAGCATGAACGAAACCTGGCCCTCCGCCACTGGAGAAAACTCGGCGATCAGGGCCGGCTCGGTGTCGCGGTTGTTGTCTCTGCCGCGGTGCCAGTGCAGCAACAGCAGAGCGCCCGCGCCAGCCAGAGCAACTGCCAGCGCCACCAGCGAATACGGCATGTTAGCGGAGAAGGCGCGATCTAGCGTCCACTCCTCCTCGAGCACCTCGTTAGGTTTGACGATCGACTCCTTCAGCTTGAACTCCAGCTGAACGACCTGCCCGGCGCCCAAAGCCCTATTGGTGAAGCTCGGGTAGCGCGATTGATAGGTGGAGGCCGCAAAAGTGTCGCAACTGACCAGGGCTGCCGGGGCGCCAGCCTGGCAATCGACGTCAGCAACGAGTGCCCTGCCGGTGCTGACCTCGCCCGTCACCTTCTTAGCACCAACGGACAGGCCCTGGACGACCCGCCAGTTGACTGTCGTCAACGGGTCGGAACCCTCGACGCGCTCACCTTTGAAAGCCGCGCCGCGAACCGAATAGCTGATCTCGATCGGCTTTTTGCCGGCCTTGGAGCCGCTAACCTGGATGACCGTGTAGCCCTCGTCCTCGCTCACCTCGGCACCCAAATCGGTGCCGTCAGCTGTGGCGGAGACATCAAAAATGTCGAAAACGTAGTTCGCGTAGTCGTAGGCAGGCAGCGTGTTTTCGATGCGTTGGGTAATATCTGGAGCCGCGTCCGCGAAAGTCAGTTTCTGATTGACGTGCAGCGTGCCGTCCTCGTCGACGGAACCCGACACCTCTAAAGTTTCTGCAACGCTCGGATCGGCGTGGGCCACCGGCACACAGAAAAGCGCCAGCAGGGCACACAAAAATACGGCCAGCTGCGCGGTGACGCCGCGGCGGTGCTTGAAAGACACGATGGCTCCTAGATAGCACGAGCAATTATCAACCAGATTAACAGCATCGCTCGCCCGGACGATCAATAACTAAGCCGTGTAGTCTGGTTGAGTGAGCAGCAGAAATCCGTGGGCGACTTTCCCGTCTGGTTCGGCAGGTGGGCGGCGTCGGCGAGTCAGCAACCAATCTTGGCCTCTGCCCACACAACAACGCGGACGCAGCCGGAAAGGCATCAACCCGCTCGCCAAACTACTCAGGTGGATCGGCACCGCGCTGTTTATCATCTACACTTTCCTGAACCTGGTGGGCATGCTCACCGACGGGGACGTCTCCAGCGACAGCCGCATCCAAGAGCACTACAACAACGAGAGTTACCAGATTCCACAGGCCGATTCGCGCCCGCCAGCACTGCCGTCCCCCGCTACGTACGAGCAGGCGAAGTCGTTCTTGGTGGACAATCCCATCTATGATCAGCAGGTGCTCAGCCCGGTTCGCTGCGACATAAACCCGATAGATTTATCCCGCGCCTCCGCAAGACAGATCGAACAGCACCTGAACGACTACACCTCATGCCTCATGCGGGTCTTCGGCCCGGCCATCGAGGGGGCCGGCTTCACCGCAGTGCGCCCGCCCGTCACCGTTTACGACGGGACCATCTACACCGCATGCGGCGAGATGCCCGAATACAACGCCGCCTACTGTGCCGCCGACCAGCAGGTGTACTTCGCCAAGCGGCTCGCCGACATTTTCCCCCGCGAATACCTCGACGTGCCGTTCGTCGCGGAAAGCGTCCTGGCCCACGAGTTTGGCCACGCCATCCAGGGACGCACAGGCATTCTTATCTCCGAGCGCGCTTACGAGCAGCAGTTGAGTGAGCTCGACGCCCTCGAATTTTCCCGCCGCACCGAGGTTCAGGCCGACTGTTGGGCGGGCCAGTTCAATTCGTCCGTCAACGATTCCATCGGCATCGGCGCAAGCGACCAGCGACGCCTCGCCAGCTTCTTCTCAACCCTCGGCGACGACGCACTAACCGGCGACCCCAACGCCGTCGGCAACCATGGGCGCGGCGAAAGCCGTCAACGCTGGTACACCACCGGAACCCAAGAGACTTCCATGGGCGCATGCAACACGTTTGTCGCGCCAAGCAACACGGTTAAATAGCCGCTTCTAACTCTGGTTTCGTTGGACGGTTTCCGACGGCTGCTGGCCTGGGTGCTGAAGGTCGCCTGACGGCATGGCTGCTTAAGGTCGGCTGCTGGCCTGGGTTGGGTTGTCGAGCGAGTCGCCGTGTCTTCGTTTATCTCTCATCGCTTTCGCGATTAACGAGCTATCACTCCCGACACGCCTCGATGCTCGCCAACCCAGCTCCACCAGCCTCGCTTATTAAGTGGTCGCGACATTACTGCGGCAGATTTGGCTCGTAGACGAGCCCTTTTTGACGCAATAATTCGGATGACCACCTAAAGGCATGAGGTTGTGGGAGTTCGGGTCTTTGAAGAAACATCAAGGCGTGGCGAAAGCGACGATATCCAAGCGCCAAAGCACTTGGATGAGGAGCGGAGACACGTAGCCAGTGACGCAAAGACCCGAATCCCACAACCGTCGAAAACCGTTCAACGAAACCACAGACGAGTCGCAACCAAACCAGCAACCGACCTGCAGCTACAAAGTAAGCCACAAGCAGCAACCGACGAGAACGTATCGGAAAGAAAAGTTAAATACTCTGCACTAGCGCGGTGGCGATTGCTGCTACACCCTCGCCGCGTCCGGTAAGGCCTAGGCCATCAGTTGTGGTTGCTGACACGGCTACCGGCGCACCGAGTGCGTCGGTTAGGACGTCTTGCGCCTCGACACGTCGGGCAGCCATGCGCGGACGGTTACCAATGACCTGCACCGCGACGTTGACCGGCGCAAAACCGGCTTCGGCGAGACGTCTAACGGTCTCGCGGATGAAGGCTACGCCGCTGGCACCGGACCACTGTGGCTCGGAGGTGCCGAAGTTGGAGCCCATGTCGCCAAGCCCTGCAGCGCTGAGCAGCGCGTCACACATTGCGTGGGCGGCGACGTCGCCGTCAGAATGGCCGGCCAGGCCCTTCGGCTCGTCGGGAAAATGCAGCCCTGCGACGTGCATTTCTACACCGTCCTTCAACTGATGTACGTCGGTGCCGATGCCAACTCGAATCATGCTTTCCTAGCTTTCGAAAGGTTCGCCAATAGCACCGGAGGCGGCGAGCGCCTCGGCGATAGCGAAATCCAGCGGATGGGTGATTTTCATGGCAAGCTGATCGCCCTCGACGAGCTTCACCTCGTAGCCCTCAACCTCGCACACGCCGGCGTCGTCGGTGAGCGTGGAGCCAAGGTTTTTGCCGTGGCAGGCGATGAGCACCTTCGGGTCGAAGCCCTGCGGGGTTTGTACGGCACGCAGATACGAACGGTCGACCACCTCGGAGCCGTCATCGGTGAGACGACGAATAGTGTCGGCAACGGGGATCACGGGGATAACCACGGGGTTGCCAGCTGCGACGGTATGCGTCACGCGCTCCACGACGCTCGGCGGAACCAGCGGACGTGCGGCGTCGTGCACCAACACGACATCGCAGTTTTCGTCGACGTGTTCCAGCCCCGAAATCACGGATTCCTGGCGGGTGTTTCCGCCCTCGCAGAAGACCAGCTCGACGCCAAGATCACGCAGGCAACTCTCGAAGCGCTCGGCGTGCTCCGCCAAGCAAACGATGATGAGCTTCTGCACCCCGCCGGCCACCAGGCGTCGCGCGCTCCAGCGAACCAGCGGATGCCCGGCCAGCAGCCTGAGCGCCTTCGGCCCGCCGCCACCGACCGTCGATTTGCCGAGCCTAGTGCCGGAACCTGCCGCGACGATGATTCCAGTTACGTTCATTAACCCTCGTATTTGTAGCCCAAACCACGAACGGTTACGAGGTTAACCGGATTAGACGGGTCTTCCTCGATCTTGCTGCGCAGCCTCTTGACGTGCACGTCGAGAGTTTTGGTGTCGCCAACGTAGTCCATGCCCCAGACGCGGTCGATCAGCTGGTTCCTGGTCATGACGCGGCCGGCGTTTCGCAGCAGCAACTCAAGCAGCTCGAACTCCTTCAAGGCGAGCTTCACCGGCTTGTTGGCCACGGTTACCTCGTGACGGTCGATGTCCATGCGGACGTCGCCAACCTCCATCACCTCGGGGTTCAGCTCGGCCTCATTTCCGCGGCGAAGAACGGCCCGGATTCGGGCGACGAGCTCGCGGTGGCTGAAGGGTTTCGTCACGTAGTCGTCCGCGCCGATTTCCAGCCCGACGACCTTGTCAATTTCGGAGTCGCGGGCCGTCACCATGATCACCGGCACGTTGGACTGTTGACGGATCTTCTTGCACACCTCGGTGCCGGACATGCCCGGCATCATCAGGTCCAGCAAAACAAGGTCGGCGCCTTCGCGCTCGAACTCGGTCAGCCCGGAAGTGCCGTCAGCGGCCTCGAGAACCTCGTAGCCTTCCCGCTGCAGCATGTAGGAGGTGGCTTCACGATAAGACTCTTCGTCCTCAATGATGAGAATCCGGGTCATTTGGTTTAGCTCCTGATTATTTGGTTTCCAAGTTAACGATAATCGGATTCGGCAACGAAATTGTCGATTACAAGCTCAATATACTTCGGCAGGCGCATCGTGAATGTTGAGCCTTGCCCCGGCTTGCTCCACACGTTCACTGTGCCACCGTGCGCATTCATGACGTGTTTGACGATCGACAGCCCCAGTCCAGTGCCGCCAGTTGCACGCGATCTGGCGTAGTCAACCCGGTAAAAACGCTCGAAGATTCGGTCCATTTCTTCGGCCTCGATGCCGATGCCGTTATCGGCGACGCTGATCTCGACGAACTCGTCGTCGGACTCGTTGACGAACCTCGTGCTGACTGCTATTCGAGACCCCTTGTCCGAATAGTTGATGGCATTTTGGATCAGGTTGGTCAACGCGCTGGTCAGCTGGGTGGCGTCTCCGAGCACCTGCAGGCCGCGTCGGCCGGCCGTCGACATGTGCACCTCGCGGTCGTCAGCCAGCACCTTGCACTGGTCGATTGCCGAGGAAGTGACATCGTCCACCTCCACGATCTCCGCGCGCGCCAGCGGATCGTTCGACTGCAACCTGCTCAGCTCGATGATCTGACGAACCAGCTCGCCGAGCCTGGTTGCCGACTCTGACATTCTGGTGGCGAAGTGACGAACCGCTTCCGGGTCGTCGGCGGCCTCCATGACGGCCTCGGAAAGCACCTGCAGCGCCCCCACCGGCGTTTTGAGCTCGTGGCTGACGTTGGTGGTGAAGTCCCGTTTGATCTCGTCGGCCCTGGCCTGCGCCGTGCGGTCGTCGGCGATGACGATCACCATGCCCTCATCGATCTGCACCGCGCGGATGGCAAGCTCCTGAACCACCTGGCCCAGCCCGCGTCTAATAGTCAGGTTGGTGCCCACCGGATGCGTCTTCTCACGAACCTTACGCACCAGATCCAGCATCTCTTGATCTTTGATCCTGTTGCCGCGAATCAGGCCGCTGGTCTGCGCGGCCGAGGTGGCGTGAATGACCTGATCGCCGGCGTCCACGATTATCGCAGCGCTGCGCAGCAAATCGACCACATTCAGCGTCTGCTCACTGAGCGCCGGCTCTTCAATCGGCTGAGTCTCGTCGGAAGAATTCTTTATGCTGACGACGATCGCGCACGCGACCACCCCCACGAACAGCCCCAACAATGCAGCTACCCAGACATTCACAGTTTCATCATACGGTGCAGATTAACCACTCTCACGCTGGCGGAATGTAGGCTGAATTCGTTAGACCAAAGAAAGGCCTCCATATGCGCGAGCTATACCGCAGCGAACTGCAAGAGATCGTCAACGATCTCGTCGTCATGTCCGACTCTGTTCAGATCGCGGTGCGCGACGCCACTACTGCTCTCTTGGACGTGAATCTGTCCGTCGCCGAACGGGTCATCTCGTCCGACGTCCGTATCGACCAGGTGCACGACCACGTTGAGTATCAAGCGTTCAGCCTGATGGCGACACAGGGCCCGGTGGCCGGCGAGCTGCGCACGCTCGTTGCGTCCATCCAGATGGTCGCCGAGCTAGGCCGCATGGGAGACCTGGCCGCTCACGTCGCCAAGATCGCCCGCCTGCGCTACCCCAACCGAGCGGTTCCGGACGGCCTGGTGGAGAATTTCCGCAACATGAGTTCCATCGCCCAAGACATGGTTGGCATTGCCGGCCGCGTGTTGGCCGAGCGTGACGCGGACGAGGCCGAGAAGCTCGTCACCGAGGACGACCAGATGGACAAATTGCGCAGCGACCAGTTCCGCATGATGGTCGGCAACGACTGGCCATACAGTGTGGAGGAGGCCGTTGACGTCGCACTGCTTGGCCGCTACTACGAGCGCATCGCCGACCACGCCGTCGCCATCGGCAAACGCACCATCTACATCATCACCGGCGAAATGCCTGAGGGTGAAGACTGGCCGACGACGTAACCAGCCGTACTTTTGTTTGGCTGGACGCACATGGTCGGTTGTCGGCCTGGAAGCACAGGGACGTCTGCTGTCTTGGCTGCTCAAGGCCGGCTGCTGCTCTGGAAGCTTAAGGTCGGCTGCTGGCCTGGATTGGGTTGGCCTGTTTATGGTCACCCCGATAGCTTCTTGTCGGTTGTGGGATTCGGGTCTTTGCGTCACTGGCAACGTGTCTCCGCTCCTGATTCAAACGCTTTCGCGTTTGAATGTCGTCGCTCTCGCCACGCCTTGATGTTCCTTCAAAGACCCGAACTCCCACAACCTCAGATATCTAAGTACTCACTTAACACGTCTTCAGAATTGTTGCGTCAAAAAAGGCTCGTCTACGAGCCAAAACTGCCGCGATAATGCCGCGACCACTCAACCGAGTAAGGCTGGTGGAGCTGGGTTGGTTTGGCGAGCATTGAGGCGTGGCGAGAGTGAAATCTCGACATCGCGCAAGCGATAAGAGATAAACGAAGACACGGCGACTCGCTCGACAAACCAACCCAGACCAGCAACCGACCAACACCGTCCAGGCAAGCAGCCGACCACAAGCAACCTGGCCAACCACAAACGTCACCAGAAACAACGAGGATAAAAAAACTCCGTAGACGAACTTTTTCTTCCACGCTAATTAGCCAGAAAACAACGGGGATGAAAAAGCTCGACAACGAACCTTTTCTTCCTCACGAATACGTTTTGGGCATAAAAATATCCCGCGCAGGTTAGCGCGGGATATTTTTGTTGGCTTACTTGCCTTGGTTGGCTACGGCCTTGACGCCGGCCTCTGCTGCCTCGGGGTCGAGGTAGCGGCCACCCTTTGTGACAGGCTTCAGGTCGTCATCGAGCTCGTAGTAAAGCGGAATACCAGTCGGGATATTCAGCTTGCTGATCTCGTCGTCGCCGATGCCATCGAGGTGCTTAACCAGCGCGCGCAGCGAGTTTCCATGTGCGGTGATCAGGACGGTCTTGCCGGCACGAAGATCGGGGACGATCTGGTCGTACCAGTACGGAAGCATGCGCTTAACGACGTCCTTTAGGCACTCGGTCAGCGGACGAATCTCGCTGGGCAGGTCGGCGTAGCGTGGGTCGTCGAACTGGCTCCACTCGCCGTCCTTGTCGATTGCGGGCGGCGGCTGGTCGAAACTACGACGCCAGGCCATGAACTGATCTTCGCCGAACTGGTCGCGGATCTCTGACTTGTCGAGGCCTTGCAGCTTGCCGTAGTGGCGCTCGTTGAGGCGCCAGCTGCGCTTAACGGGGATCCAGTGACGGTCGCAGGCGTCCAGCGCCAGGTATGCGGTGTGAATTGCGCGGCGCAGCACGGAAGTGTGAACGACGTCAGGCAGCAAGTTCTGCTCGGCGAGCAGTTCGCCACCACGAGTGGCTTCGCTGATGCCCTTTTCATTAAGGTCTACGTCAACCCAGCCGGTGAACAGGTTTTTCTTGTTCCATTTGCTTTCGCCGTGGCGAAGCAGAATCAACTTTGCGGTCATGCTCCTAGCATATGCGCACACCCGAATGGAGGTCTTGCCCACAGCCACTTTCACCCAATTTAGGCCCAGGGTTGCACGAATATTAACCGTACGTGTCACGCGGGCCGCGGCCGTCGCGAACGGATCTGGGCCCGTGATTCCAGCTCGGCGCCGCCGGCCCCCTGATGTCGATCCTGGTGACGGATCCTTGACCAAGAGATTCGTTAAGTGACGCGATGACTTTGGGGGCTAGTGTCCGGAGCGCGGTGGCCCATGTGGTTGACTCGGCCTGCACCTGCAGCACGCCCTCTCGGAATCCCACGGGTTTGCAGTGGTCGGCTACGGCCGTGCCGACGAGCTGCGGCCACTGGGAAAGCAGTGTGCGCACCCCGATCTGGGTCTGCCAGCCCTGGCGTTGGACAAATTTGCCGAACGCTTTGCCGAGAGGTTGCGGGTCGCGCGCGTCGGATGCGGAACCCGAATACTGCGGGGAAACGTTTTTGCGGCGCCGAACCTTCTTCTTTACGACGCCTTTGGGCGGGGGCAGGACGCCGGCCACCTCGCGGGAGATTTTCAGCGCCAACTCGATGCCGGTGGGGTCGAATCCGGGGACTGGTTCTTCGTCGCTCATTTTGATGCCTCGCCGGAATCGGAGACGTCTTCGCCAAAGTTAGACGTCATTTCGTCCTCGGGAGAGCTCTGCGTTTCCTCGAACGATTCGTCCCTAACGGTTTCCGGGCCGTCGGCGGGTTCTACGTGGCCGGTTGTGACATTGAAGTATTTTCCGTTCAGCTTCTCGGGCACGTCGGTTCCGACGGCGGCGGTAACCAGAACCTGTTCGGCGTCCTGCACGGCGTCGGCTAGGCGCTGTCTACGCACCTGGTCGAGCTCGGCGAAGACGTCGTCGAGAATCAGCACGGGGTTGATGCCGTCGCAGCTTAGCAGCTGGAACGTGGCGAGGCGCAGGCTCAACGCGAGCGACCACCCCTCGCCGTGACTGGCGTATCCCTTCGCAGGAAGCGGGCCGATACTCAGGGCGATGTCGTCTCGGTGCGGCCCGAGCAGCGTGATTCCCCTGGCCAGTTCCTCGCTGCGTCGGGCAGTCAGCTGGGCGCGCATCGCATCGCGCAGGCTGGCAACGGTGGACTCCTCGGGCAGTTCGAAGGAGCACTTGTACTGGGCGTTTACTGAGTTGTTAGTGGGCGCGATCTGCTCGTAGGCGCCGGAGGCGAACGGGATCATTTCGGTGAGCGAGTCCAGGCGGGCCGCCAGCAGCTCGGCCCCGAATTCGCTCAGCTGCTCGTCCCAGATTGCCAGGGTGTATTCGTCGTCCAGACCCTCGGGGGAGCCGGATCTAGCACCGATCTGCTTCAGCAGAGTGTTGCGTTGGCGAAGCACCCGGTCGTAGTCGGACTTCACGCCGGCCATCCTCGGCCAGCGTGAAACCACCACCTCGTCGAGGAATCTGCGGCGGTCGGAGGGGTCGCCTTTGACGAAGTTGAGGTCGTCGGGGCTGAACAGCACGACGCGGAGCATGCCGAGCATGTCGGAGGCTTTGGTTAGCTGGCCACGGTTAAGTTTCGCGCGGTTTGCTTTGCCCTGGTTGATCTCCAGCTCCAGCAGGATTCGACGCGGGTCGTCCAGGCCTGCGACCACCTGGGCGCGAATGACGGCCTGCTGGCGCCCGAACCGAAGTAGCGGAAGGTCTTGCGAGACGCGGTGGCTGGCGAGCGTGGAAATATATTCCACGGCCTCAACCAGGTTCGTTTTGCCCTGGCCGTTTCGTCCCTGAAACACGGTGACGCCCGGCTCGAGCTCAAGACGGGCAGACTCGTAGCTGCGAAAATCTGCGAGTTCCAGGCGGTCTACGTACACGGTTGCCAGTCTAGTTGAGCTTAAAACTTGCCGGTCACTGGTCCAGTTCGGCCAGTTCTTCCTCGTCGGCGGCGGGCAACACGACGGTGAACTTGGCTCCGCCGGTGGAATTCGAGTTGCTCGCCCACACCGAACCGCCATGCGCCTCGATGGTGTGCTTAACGATAGACAGCCCAAGACCCGTCCCCGGAGTGTTTCTTGCCTTGTCGGAGCGGTAGAAACGGTCGAAGATGTTATCGAGGTCCTCCTCGGCGATGCCGGGGCCCTCGTCCTCGATGGTAAGGGTCTCGTCATGCAGCCGGACGAAAATGTGGCCTTCCCTGGGCGAGAATTTCACGGCGTTGTCCAGCAGATTGGTGACAGCTCGGCCGAGAGTATCTTGTTCGCCGACGATGAACAGCGGCTCCAGTTTGACGTCGAAAGTGATGTGCGGGCCACGACGCTTCGCCCTTGTGACGGCGTCGGTGACCACCTCCGCGAAATCGAGCACCTTTCGGCTGACATTGACCGAATCGTCGCGGCTTAGCTGAACCAGATCGCCAACCAGCGAGGTGAACTCGGCGAGCTGGGCGGAGACGTCGGCGAGGATCTCGTCCTTTGCTCCAGGAGGCAGCATTCCGGACTTCTGATCAGCCACCAACAGTTCGATGTTGGTGCGCATGGAGGTCAGTGGCGTGCGCAGCTCGTGGCCGGCGTCCGCGATCAGCCGTTTTTGCCGTTCGCGCGAGCTGGAAAGCGAGTGGATCATCGTGTCGAAGTTCCTGCTGAGCATGCCGATCTCGTCGTCGCTGTGGATGCCGATGGGCACCAGCTCGTCGGTCTCGGTCACGCGCGAAACCGCCTTCGCCATGGTGTTCAGCGGAACCATCAGGGAGCGGGAGGCGAAGTATCCGACAACAATGCTGCCCACCAACACGAGCGCCGAAACCCAGAAGATGTTGAAGCTCATGTCGCCGATCACCGCTTTCGCGTGCGAAAGTGGGCGGGCGATTACGACCGCCAGCTTGTCGTTGCTTGTCGTCATCGGAACGGCCACCTGGCGGTACTTCTGACCGTCGACGCCGAGCACCGTCCTGGCGGAAATCCCCATCTGGGTGCGGGCGATGGCCAGCTCTGCAGCCCCCGTCTTCACGGGCACGGATGCACCGGAAATACTCCGCAGCGTGCCGTCGGAACGAACCAAAACCATCGATAGATTGGCGGCGTCCAAGGCGGTCGAGTTGATGCCCGCCATGCCGTCCAGGTCAAACTGCAGATAGATCGACGCGTCAATTGCCGCGTCGGCGAGCTCGCCGTCCATCTGGTCGTAGATGGACGACTTAGCCGTGAAAAAGCTGGTCGCCCCAACCAGAAGCAAACCGACCACGATCGAAAGGGCAATAATCTGCGTGATTCGTCCAGGCAGCGACCTGCACTGCGCCAGCAGATCGGCCACCCAACCGCGGATTTTGTTGCCTATCACGGCGCTGTTTCACGCAACACGTAGCCCACGCCGCGGACGGTGTGGATGAGCCTCGGTTCACCTTCCTGCTCTGTCTTGCGCCTCAGATAGCCGATGTAAACCTCAAGCGAGTTAGCGGTGGTGGGGAAATCGAAGCCCCACACCTCGTTGAGCAGCCAACCACGCTCAAGAACATGATTCGGGTGCTCCATGAACACCTGAAGCAGCGCGAATTCCGTGCGGGTGAGGCTGATGCGTCGCCCGCCCCTGCTGACGCCGCGCGTGGCCGTATCGAGCTCGAGATCACCGAAGTGCAGAATCTCGCTGGGCTCCTCGTGCTCGGGTTTGGTGCGACGAGTTAGCGCCCGGATCCGGGCCAGCAGCTCGTCCAGGCTGAACGGCTTAACCATGTAGTCGTCTGCGCCTGCGTCCAAACCATCGACGCGATCACCCACCGCATCGCGGGCGGTGAGGATGAGGATCGGCACGTCGTTGCCGTTCTCGCGAAGCATCTTGGTGGTTTCGAGGCCGTCCAGGCGGGGCATCATGACGTCCATGACGACGGCGTCGACGTTCTCAGACGCGAGCTTGGCCAGCGCGTCCAGGCCGTCGGTTGCCGTGCTGACCTCGTAACCGTTGTACTGCAGCGACCGCGCCAGCGAATCGCGGACGGCCTGATCGTCGTCAACAACTAAAATCTGCATTCTCTAACCCCTGGAAAGCTCTGGTGCCGATTCAAACCGGATGTCGATGTGTGCGCCGGCCCTCGACAACCAGGCTACCCTGCCCTCGCCTGCCAGCTGCGTGCGCCCATTAGGAGTTACGGTCAGGCAGGTGGCCTCGTCAATTGCGGCTACGTTGGCCATTTTACCAACGAGCATGGCCTCAATGGCCCTGCCCATTGCAGAACGCGCATCGACGTGTGTCTCGACGCTCGGACCGATCAGCCCAAGGCCGTCGGTGATTGTCAACTCGTCGAACCCGTAGGCGCATTCGGGTGTGGTGATTTGGCGTCCGTTGCTCTTCCAGCCGCCCACGATGGCGTACTTTCCGACGATCGCGGCACCGGCTGAAAAGCCCAGGTACGGCACTCCTGCGCTGACCAGCCTGCCAATGGTGGACTTGTTTCCAGCCAGATAGCTGAGCACCGACGACGGCATTCCCGGCCCGACGATCATCGCGCAGATGGATTTTTCGTCGGGGAACTCGAACGTCTCCGTATCGCCGTTCAGCCAGAAAGTTTCGATCTGCGCCTCCGGCCAGCGTTCACGCAGCACCTCTTCGTACTGGGCGCGCTCCTTGACGTTGCGGTCCTGCTCGTCGGCCGGATCGCCCACCAGAAACAGGGCTACTTTTTCCTCAGCTGTGAAAAAATCCTTGGCCTGGGTGACGAACGCGTCGAAAACAGGGGCGAGCGAAGGCTGATTCGGAAACGGCCTGCCACCCACTAGAAATAAGCTCATGTCTATAAGGTTAGACGCAGCAGCTGACAATTCTCACCTGCAAACTCTTCTCGAGGCGCAACGAAAGGCAAACACATGGATTTGCGGGGACGCAGTTTCCTAAAAGAAACGGACTTTTCGATCGAAGAATGGGCTCACCTTCTAGATGTCGCGGCCAAGTTGAAGGCCGATAAGAAGAATGGGCGGGAATGTCAGCAGCTGGTCGGCAAGAATGTCGCACTGATCTTCGAGAAGACCTCCACCCGCACTCGTTGCGCGTTCGAGGTTGCAATTCACGACCAGGGCGGCCACTGCACCTATCTAGATTCGGTTGCCTCGCAGATCGGCCACAAGGAATCGATCACCGACACGGCACGGGTGCTTGGGCGCATGTTCGACGGCATCGAATACCGCGGCTTCGGGCAAGGGCGCGTCGAAACTTTGGCCGAAGCCGCTGGTGTGCCAGTGTTCAACGGCCTGACCGACGAATGGCACCCCACCCAGATGCTCGCTGACCAGCTCACCATGCTCGAACACACCGGCAGGGACTTGTCGGAGGTCTGCCTGGCATACCTGGGTGACGCCAGAAATAATGTCGCTAATTCTCTGCTGGTTTCTGGCGCGATGATGGGTATGGACATTCGGCTACTGGCCCCCAAGATCCTGCAGCCGGCAGCCGACGTGCAGCGAACAGCCGCAGAAATAGCAGCTAAGTCGGGTGCGCGGATCACGATAACCGACGACATCGACGCGGTAGAGGGCGCGGACTTCGTCTACACCGACGTGTGGGTTTCCATGGGTGAGCCCGACGAAATCTGGACGCAGCGCGTCGACGAGCTGCTGCCCTACCAAATCAACCAGAAGCTGCTGAACAGAGCCGGCGAAAACGTGCGCGTTTTGCACTGCCTGCCCGCATACCACGACTCCAACACAAAGATCGGGCGCAAAATCACCCAGCTAACCGGCATCACCGGTGGCCTGGAGATCACCCACGACGTCTTCGAGGCCCACCCGGAAATCTTCGATCAGGCCGAAAACCGGATGCACTCAATCAAGGCGGTTCTGGTGGAGATGCTGCGCGCCTAGATCCGTCCGCCGATGGAACGCACCCAGTTCATCGCGTCGGTGTATTCGGGGTCGGTTCCGCCGCGCTGATTCATCGGTTCGACGCCATTCGCCCGTTCATAGCTGCCCAGGAAAATCACGTCCTGGCAGATCCGCTTCAGGCCGATCAGGGTGTCGGCCAGGCGCAGATCCTCGATATGGCCCTCGGCGTCGATGCTGAAGCAGTAGTTACCCAAAGATGTCTTGGTGGGACGCGACTCGATGCGACACATATTGACCCCGCGCACGGCGAACTGCTGCAAAATGTTGAGCAGAGCGCCAGGTTCATCGCGGTGCATGTAGGCCACCAGGGTGGTCTTGTCGTGGCCGGTGCGCGCCGGGGACTTCTGCCTCTTAGTAACCAAAACGAAACGGGTGGTGGCCGACGGGTTATCGGCGACGTCGCTGACTTGTGCTTCTAGCCCGTTTAGATCGCCGGCGATGGCCGAGCAGACGGTGGCGTCCACCTTGCCCTCGGCGACGAAGTTGGCGCCCTGAGCCGTGGACCCGACCCGCATGATCTCGGCCTCGGGGAAGTTCTCGTCAAGCCAGTTGCGCACCTGCGCAAGAGCGTGCGGATGGCTGGCGATCGTCTTAATTTCGGACAGCTGCACACCCGGCCTTGTGCACAGGTTGAAGCGTATGTTCAGCACCGTCTCGCGGACGATCTGCAGCGGATTAGCCGGGTCACCGATGTCGTCAAGCGTTGCCGTCACGCCGCCCTCGACGGAATTCTCAATTGGCACCAAGGCGGCCTCGACAGAGCCATCTCGCACCGCCTCCAGCGCCAAACCGACGCTGGCGTACGGCCTCATGTCGTCACCGGAAACTAGCTGCAGCAACGCCTGATGAGTGAAAGTTCCTTCGGGGCCAAGGTATCCAAGCATGGGAACTAGACTAACCCGGCCATCGGCCGGGCCAACTATTTCTACCCGCGCTTGTTGCGCTGCACCCAGTGATTCTGCGGCTTGCCGATGTAGAGCTGACGCGGGCGGTAGATGCGCTGGGAGGTGTTGTCGTTGATTTCCTTCCAGTTGGCGATCCAGCCGGGCATGCGCCCGATCGCGAACATGACGGTGAACATGTTCAGCGGGATACCGACTGCGCGCAGGATGATGCCCGAGTAGAAGTCCACGTTCGGGTACAGGCTACGCTCGATGAAGTAGTCGTCGGCCAGCGCCTCGGCGGCGACCTCCTCGGCCAGCTCCAGCAGCGGATCGCTGCTTTCCATCGTGTTCAGCAGCTTGCCGGCGGCCTTGCGCAGGATTTTCGCGCGCGGATCCATGTTTTTGTAGACGCGGTGGCCGAAGCCCATCAGGCGGCTACCGTTCTCGCGCTTCTTAACCTCTTCGAGGAACTGCTTCGGCGTGATGTGTTCGCGAAGCATCCGCTGCAGCATCTGCACCACGGCGACGTTGGCGCCACCGTGACGCTGACCCCAGAGGGCCACGACGCCCGCAGAACAAGCCGCGTACATGTTCGCCTGGCCGGATGCCACCATGCGCACTGTGGACGTGGAACAGTTCTGCTCGTGGTCTGCGTGTAGTACCAGGAACTGGTTGATTGCCTGGCTCACCTCGGGCAGTGGCTCGTAGAGATCGTAGGTCTTCGAGAACATCATGTGCAGGAAGTTATCGACGTACTTCAGCGAGTCCTTAGGCTGAATGATCGGCTCGCCGCGGCTCGACTTGTATGCGGCGGCCGCGATCGTGCGAACCTTGGAAATCAGGCGGGCGGCATAGTCAATCAAGGCTTCCTCGTCGCCGTGGACGATCAACGGACGCTCGTGCATCGAAAGCGAGTTGATCATCGCCGACATGATCGCCATCGGGTTCGAGTTAGCCGGGAAGGCGTCGAAATGCTTCAACATCGCCGTAGGCAGCGCAGAGTATTTCGTGAGCAGCGAACGGAAATGTTCGCGCTGCTCGGTGTTGGGCAGCTCGCCGAAAATCAGCAGCCAGGCGGTCTCGACGAAGCTGGCGCGCTCGGCAAGCTCCTCGATCGGGATGCCGCGGTAACGAAGCGTGCCTTCCTCACCGTCGATGAAAGTGATCTTTGATTTGCAGGAGCCGGTATTTGCGTAGCCGTCGTCAAGCGTGATGCAGCCAGTCTTTGCACGCAGCTGGCTGATGTCGATGGCCTTCTCGCCCTCGGTCCCCACAACTATTGGGAGCTCGTAGGTGGTACCGTCGATCTCTATCTTTGCGGTATTAGCGCTCATCTGTACTCCTATTCGTCTAGGCAATTGTAGGCAATATGAATGCACTGATGAGCACCCGCCCAAATGCGTGCGCGTTAATCTTGAATGAAGGGGCTAGCCGTGCACACAACAGAGCGGCTAATTGGTCACATAACGGAAGTTTTTGACGCCCAACGGCGTTAAAGCTGCAGAGGCCATGAAAGTTTAGGAGGCCGACAATGTCCAGATCCGCAAGCGAAATTGGAAAATCTATCATCGCCGTGCTGCCCAGCGCCGCCCCGAACTCTGTGGGAAAAATGTTCCATTGGCTAATCGACCAGGCCATAAACGGAAACAAAGTACTGCCCGGCGCTAAAAAAACGGCCGGGCATCACCTGCGCAAACGACGCGGCGACGTCGAGAAGGCAATCGACAGGCTGGTTAACCTGCACGTCTCGCTTGCTGGGACGCAGGGTTTCGTGACGAGTCTTGGCGGTGCGGTGGCTAGCGTCGTCGGAATGCCGGCTGGAATGGTCGCAATTTCCATAATTCAGGGACGAATGGTGGGCGCAATCGCGCACCTGCGCGGCTACGACATCGAATCGGGCCAGGTGCAGCAGGCCATCATGATGTCTCTGCTGGGCGAAAAGATCGTCAACGAGCTGGTGGCTTCCGGGGATCTTCCCGGTTCGCCGCTCGTCATCGCGACGGCCCCCGTTTTGGACGACGAACTGTCTGAATCCATTTCGCGCAGGGTCGCCACCTCGCTGCTCAGCCAATCCGGCGGCAAGCAGATGGCCAGCATGGCCGGCAAGAGGGTGCCGATCGTGGGCGGCGGCATCGGCCTGGTGACGGATTCATACAACACGCTCGCGATCAGCCGCTACGCACGCGCACAATTCGTCAGCAGGCGTCCCGCGCTCGACGATTAAGCCAACTAAGCAAAAATGCCCGAGATTATCTCGGGCATTTTTTATGTCTTGAATTCTTTAATTCGGCAATCTCATCAGCATGATGACGTGCTTGTAATCGGGCTCCGGTGTGCCGTCGAGCGACTCGAGGCCCTGAACAAGACACGGCTTGCCGGCCGCGGTGAATGCGAAGTAGACGTACGGCGTGGTCAGCACCGAAAGCGCATCCTGCAGGTAGTGCGGGTTGAAGCCGGCCGCGGACAGGCTCAGCTCGCCACCGATCATGTTCTCGACGACGGCCTCCACGGCTTCTGAACCGCGAGCCTGGTCGCCAGTCGCGGCCTCCAGCGCGATCTGGTCGTCGGCAATCAGCATCCGCAATGGAGTGTTGCGCTCGGCCACCAGCGAGACGCGTTTAACCGCCGAAATCAGGTCGGAAGTCTTCGCCTTAACCGTCACCTTCGGGGTGATGTCCATCAGGTGACGAACCTTCGGGAACTCACCGCCCAGCAGACGGGTGGTGAGCTCACGCTTGCAGCCGGAACTTTCGCCGGTCAGACCAATGATTCCGTCGCCGGTGCCCTCGCTGTGGGAGATAGCCACGGAAACCTGTTCACCGCCGGTCAGGGAACGCGAAACCTCGCTCAGCACCCTGGCCGGAACCAACGCAGACCCCTCGATCTGAGTCTTCGACGGGTTCCAGGTCATTTCCTTTAGCGCCATGCGGTAGCGGTCGGTGGCCAGCATGGAAAGCTTGTCGTCCTCGATCTCGATACGCACGCCCGTGAACACCGGCAGCAGCTCGTCGCGACCCGCGGCGACCGCAACCTGGTTGATGGCCTGGGAGAACTTGCTGGACTCTACAGCGCCGCTGGCCGAAGGCATCTCGGGAAGCGACGGATAATCCTCCACCGGAAGCATCTGCAGCGTGAAACGCGCAGAGCCACAAACCAGCTGAACGGTGGATTCGTCGCTGGAAATCTCCACCGGCTTCTTCGGCAGGCTGTGAGAAATATCGGCCAGCAGCTTACCGCTGACCAACACTAGCCCCTCATCGATGACCTCAGCCGGGACGGAAACCTTAGCGCTGGTCTCGTAATCGAAGCAGCTCATTTCGACGCCGTCAGCGTCCGCCTTGATCAGCAGACCCGCCAGAATCGGAACGGACGGGCGGCTGGGAAGACTGCGCGCTGCCCAAGCTACGGCTTCGGCCATCGCGTCGCTTTCGATGCGAATTTTCATCAGTTCTCCCTCGCTTCATTTAAAAACTGGTTAGACATAACGCCTATCACTACGAGCATACCCGCTTGATCTCAGCTCTTCACCTAACAGCATTGAGTTGATCTTGAGGGTCTTGCTTTGTTGATTTAAAGAATTCTATTTGGTCCGGTTACGGCCATTTTCCAGATTTCCACACCGGTTACTTTTATTAACTAAGAGATTTATAAATCTAGTAGTAGTAATAACTTCTGTGAATTAGTGGATAACCACCCATAAAACCTAGTCAACTGTGTTTTTATACTTGTTATTCGCAGTGTTAATAACCTGTGGAAAACTTCTGGTGAATGTGGATACCGAAAACTCTTAACAGCTGTACACAAGCTACGCACAGGAAAGTAACAAGGTTTTCACACCCGCTGTGGACGTATTTCGTGACCAAACAATTATCTCAATCCACAGAGCAAACCAACAAGTCGATTTTGAGCGTGGAAAAACGTCACCAGCTTGTGGATAACTCTGTGGAATTTAGCCCCAGAGAGCAATTCTGAAGCCCTTTGTCACCCACAAGTGCCATTATGGTTTCATGCTTTATGCCACGCACGCCATCATCGACCTGCAGCAGCTGGGGGCTAATGTCTCCGCCGTGCGGTCAAAAATAGGTGACCGTGCGCTGCTTGTGCCCGTCAAAGCTAACGGTTACGGTCACGGAGCCATCGAGGTTTCGCGTTACCTGCAAGATAACCGGTTGGCTAATCACTTAGCCGTCGCGAACACGCCCGAGGCGCTGGAATTGCGCGAGGCGGGCATCACGCTGCCGATACTTAGGCTTTCCCCGGCGTTCCCCGAAGAACTATCGGCATTGTCCGACGCCAACGTGTCCATCACTATCGTCGACGAAGACGGCGTACGCCAGGCAGCCGAAGTCGGGTTCCGAGCCCCTGTACACATCGCCCTCGACACAGGTATGCACCGAATCGGAGTCGATCCGTCCGGCGCCCTCGATCTCGCGACGAAAGCGCAGCAGGCCGGCCTCAATGTTGAA
This sequence comes from Propionimicrobium lymphophilum DSM 4903, assembly GCF_000423485.1. GTDB lineage: Bacteria > Actinomycetota > Actinomycetes > Propionibacteriales > Propionibacteriaceae > Propionimicrobium > Propionimicrobium lymphophilum. The sequence continues at coordinate 64,048 of NZ_AUIB01000004.1, forward strand.
GGCCTGTTCACTCACCTGCCCGTATCCGACGTCGAAGACGGGCGGGAATTCACCGTCGCCCAACTCAAAGCGTTCAACTCCGCAGCGACCCTAATCCAGCAGAATCGCCAGGACGCAGGTCTGCCGCCAATCAAATACGTGCACGCGGCGAATTCCGGTGCTGTCCTCGGCCACGACCTGAGCGGCATTAACATGGTGCGTCCCGGAATAATCATCTACGGCTACTATCCCGATCCTGCCAGCGGCAAGAACCTTGACATCAAACCCGTCCTGACCTGGAAGACGAAAGTTTCCGCGCTCCGCAAAATCGGGCCCGGTGAGACTGTCGGCTATGGACGCACCTGGCGCGCAGATACCGACCGCTGGATCGCCACAGTCCCCGTCGGTTACGCCGATGGCTATTCCAGGCTGCTCAGTAACCATGGCAGGATGCTTTCGGGCGGGGTTTCGTATCCCATCGCCGGACGGGTCTGCATGGACCAAACCATGCTCGATCTCGGAGATTGTGAAAATTCTCCGCTCAAAGTTGGCGACGAGGTGACCCTCCTCGGCCGCGATGGCGACGAACAGATCACCGCCGACGAACTCGCCGACGAAATGGGCACCATCAACTACGAGGTTCTCTGCCTAATCGCCAAGCGAGTCCCCCGGGTCTACAAATAGGGTCATTACCCATCCTTGAGGCCTCTAGCTACCGCTTCGCGTGACGCGGGGGCCTGGGTGCCTTCCTCTGGTGGCTTTTCTTGGTGCTCTTGATTGGTGGTTAGTTTGGACATTCCTGGTTGGCGGTTGCCTGGTTGCTTTTGACGGTTGTGGGATTCGGGTCTTTGCGTCACTGGCTACGTGTCTCCGCTCCTCATCCAAGCGCTTTGGCGCTTGGATATCGTCGCTTTCGCCACGCCTTGATGTTTCTTCAAAGACCCGAACTCCCACAACCTCATGCCTTTAGGTGGTCATACGAATTATTGCGTCAAAAAAGGCTCGTCTACGAGCCAAATCTGCCGCAATAATGTCGCGACCACTTAATAAGCAAGGCTGGTTACCAACTGATAGAGCTAGGTTGGCGTCCACGTAAAGGTAGCCAACTGGGCTAGCAGGTTGGCGTCCACCGGGCGGCGGCCTCACGAACGCGCATCCCCGTCAGAAGCATTTGGGCTCCGTAGCAGGCACCGACGCCTTCGCCCGCGCGCATCCGCAGCTCGAGGAGTGGTTCGAGGCCGAGCTCGTCGAGAACTTTCTGGTGGGCGTGTTCGCGACTGACGTGGGACGCGATCAGCCAGCCTTGCACTCCGGCGCTGATCTGGACGGCAGCCAGCGCGGCGACGCTCGTCGCGAGGCCATCTAAAACTATGACGCTGCCGGCCTTGGCTGCGCCTAAGACGACGCCCGTCAGCACGGCGAATTCCGGGCCACCGACGGCGGCGAGAGCCTCGATCGGGTCGCGCAGGTCGCGTCCCTGAAGGCGCTCGAATGCGCCTGTCAGAACCTTGATTTTGCGTTCAACCATCGAGGAGTCGCTGCTGGCACCCAGGCCGACGGCATCCTCGGGGCTCAGGCCGGCGAGCGCGCACGCCAGCGCGGAGGCCACGGTGGTGTTTCCGATTCCGATTTCGCCCAGGCATACCAGGCCATCGCCGGATAGCTTCTCGCCCAGCTCGATGCCGCGCTCTACCAGCAATTTAGTTTGTTCGAGGCTCATTGCGTCAGTGGTGACGATGTCGCCGCGCTGGCCGGGCAGCCGCAGGTCTATTGCGCCCTCGATAGGCCCCTCGTTCACGCCTGCGTCTACTGTCACCGAGGTCAAGCCGATAGTTTTTGCGGTGGCTGCACCCAGCGAAGAGCCGGCCGCCGAAGCACGCATAACCTCGTATGTGACGGATGAATCGAACGCTGAAATCCTGTGCGAGGTGATCGGGTGATCTGCGCCAACGATGACCAGCGTGCCGGAATCAACCTTGTCCATCGCGGCACCCAGCCTGTCGAGCGCCTGGTCGAGCTTGCCCAATGATCCCGGAGGCGTCAACAGCTGATCGGCCTCGTCGCGGGCACCGACCACGTCCAACCTGCCGGGCGCGCTGACCTGCATGTTCGCGTACTTTTCGGCCAGATCCTCGCGTAGCCCAGAAACGGGTGCGGACGGCTCGTCGGACTGTGGCCAACGGTTTCTCAGCACGACTTCTTCCAGCGGCAGGCGTTTCGACCATCCGCGGCGCTCCAAGCCGGGCGACGGCGGGCGCTCGTCCGGCCAGCCCAGGCACATCCAACCTAGCGTCTCCACGCCCTCGGGTAGCCCGAGCATTTCGGCTAACTCTGCCGGGTCGAACAGCGTCACCCAGCCCATGCCAAGCCCGCGCGCCCGGGCGGCAAGCCACATGTTCTCGATCGCGGCCGCGCAGCTCCACATGTCCGCGTCGGTGAAAGTGTTCCTTCCTAGCACTCCCGATGATGGGGTTCGCCTATCGCATGCCACCACAATTCCAAGCGGGGCCTCGCGAATGCCCTCCAGTTGAAGGTCCAGCAGTCGCGCCGCGCGGTCTTGAGTCAGCAGCTTCGCCTGACGTAGCCTCTCGCGGTCTGCCATCACTGCTGCCCGGTCGCGGATGTCTTGGTCGCTGACCACAATGAAGCGCCAGGGTTGCGAATGTCCAACCGAAGGGCCCCTATGCCCCGCAGTCAAAACCTGTTCGACCTGTTCCTGCGGCACCTCGTCGGCGCGATACCTTCTGATATCTCGCCTTGCAGAAATAACCTCATCCAGAGCGGCGGTAACTGCCTCACCCATGCTCCACGCTTCCGGATCCTGCTGGCGGTCTACATGGCTCGTCGCGTCGCCGATGTTCGGCACCGGACGTTCGTACTTATCATTGCTCATGGCTAAAGACTATCTTCACCCATTTTTGATTTTTCCGGCACTCCATTGGAGCTGGTTGATCTTTTAGCTTCTGGTCGATTTCTGACCTGGCAGCTCCCTCTTGTGGCTGGTTTGTACGTCGACGGGATTAGCGTTGAGGAAATTGTTCGATGTCGATCGTTTTGGTTCCCGCTAAATCTTTACGAATCAGCGTGGAAGAAATTGTTCGACGTCGAACTTTTTCCTCCTCGTTTTTTGCACTTGGGCCCGGGTGGCCACTTTTCAGGTTGAGGTTGTGGGAGTTCGGGTCTTTGAAGGAACGTAAAGGCGTGGCGGGAACGAAGTGATTCATCGCTTGCGATGAGAACGCAGCGGAGACACGTGCCCAGTGACGAAAAGACCCGAACTCCCACAACCGTCGAGATGTTCCCAGGTCAACCACCACGTCACCAGGATCAGCCGGATAAAAAAACCGGCATAAATCGACAGTCACGCGTAAATACACAGAGTTATCCACAGGATTATCCCCAGAATGGGGATAATTACAGGCATGTAATTACAGCGATGTTGGTAACCCTGTGGATAACTGTGGATAAGTGGTTATTTCCCACACGAGTGTTTGAGGGGTTCCTGCCGCAATGGGCGGCATCGTGGGCTTGTCGGGGACGTGCGAAGATGAAGATATGAACGATTACCTGGGCGCGCTTTTTGCCACGCTTGGCGCTTCCCTGAGCCTGAACGGGGATGGCGGCAGTGTGCGCGGCTGGGCGGTGTCGGTTGGCATTGGATTGGTTGCGGGCGTCTCCACCATGCTCGGGCAGTGGGCGGTGCTGGCTATTAATAGGGTGCGTGGGCTGCGCATGGCCATGACGTTGTTGACGTCGGCTGCGGGGATGCTCCTGAAAGGCGCCATCCAGTCAGCGCTGTTCATCTTGCTCGGAAACCTGTTTTTGGGTGTCGATCTGTCGCTGAGTCAGGTGCTGCCCCTGGTGCTCGCGTCGTACGGTCCGTTCTGGTTCGGTTTCTTAGTCGTGCTGCCCTACACGGGCCCGGGTATCGCGCGAATTTTGAACGTCTGGGTGCTGCTGGCGATGTGGTCGTTTGCCATAGTCAGTCTAGGTTTGACCAGGCCAAATGCGTTGCTTTTGACGCTGGGCGCTTGGCTCGGCGCGCAGATCATCGACTGGTCCTTCGAGCTGGCCCCGATAAGGCTCGCCACCCGCGTTTTCAGGTGGGTCAGCGGGAGCGAAGGCGTAACGTCCGACGATCTGATGAGGGCTGCAGAGGATAGGCGAGTCTGATGATCGTTTTGCAGATTATTTTGGTCATGGTTTTGGGCCTGGTGATCGCCGGCCTATTCGCCCCCGGCGAGGCCCTGTCTTGGTGGCAGCGCAACTATGCTCATCTGGATTCTTCGCCTGACGCCCCAATTATCGACTGGCCTAGACTCGAGCAGGCAAAGCAGGCCCCGCTCGAGCAAGAAATAGAGCTACCGGCCGAGGTGGCGGATAACGTTGCCCGGCCGAAACCGGTGGTTGCGGAGGATGGCGACGAGCACTATCTGGTTTACCTTTCCGGCATCGGCACTAGCGGGCCCGACCAGCTGCCCGTTTTTGAGGTTCCAGTCGTCGATGAGTTGGCCAAGCGCCTCGGAAAGACCACCGTTATTTGGGATATCTACCCATATTCTGTGGAAAACCAGGCGTTGACCACCGGCAGACGCTTCTCGGGGCTTTGGCAGAGGCTGAGAATCTGGAAATTCGAGAAAAAACCGGGGCGCTTTTTGGCGGTCATGATCAACGTGCGTAACGCCTTCCAGATGCTTGTCAGTTCCGACCGCAGGTATGGGCCGGTGTTCAACCTGGCGGTCGCCGAACAGATCTCGGCGGCGTTGCTTCGTCACGGCTACAAGCCCGAGGAGAAGAAGCCGGTCACTTTGCTCGGTTGGAGCGGTGGCGCGCAAATAGCTCTCGGCGCCACCTGGTATCTGTCCGCGCTCGGTGTGCCGGTTCGGGTCATTTCGATGGCCGGCATCACAAGCTCCGACCCCGGAATCGATCGTGCAGTGAAAATCTGGCACCTGCGCGGGCACAAGGATAACGTCACCAAGGCAGGGCTGCTGTTGTTTCCGCGGCGCTGGCGGATTTTTAAGAACACGTCGTGGAATCGTGCTATCAGGGACGGCCGGATTCAGCTCGTCGACCTGGGCGCGCTCACCCACACCGGCAAGTTCGGCTACTACTCGGCCAAAACAACCCTGCCCGACGGGCGCCAACCCCGACAGGCCAGCATCGACCATATCGTTAAGGTGCTCGTCGACGAGGGCCTGGCCACGGACACCGACGGCAAGTTTTAGCCAACGGCTCCGGGGCTAGCGGCTTTGGGTTAATGCGGCGAGCGTATTGGGTAAGTTGTGGGTAACGCTGATAGTTTTGCCTGCATGAGCGAGTCGAAATCTAGTAATGGCGCAGGCGACTTCATCGCCGACATGGTTGCTGCTGACATCGAGGCGGGCACCTACGGCGGCAGGGTGCAGACGCGCTTCCCACCCGAGCCTAACGGCTACCTGCACATCGGTCACGCGAAGGCCGTGACGGTTGACTTCGGCATCGCCGAGCAGTTCGGCGGCATCTGCAAGCTGCGTTTCGACGACACTAACCCGGACACGGAGGACGTGGAATACGTCGACTCCATCATCGAGGACATCGAGTGGCTCGGCTACGAACCCGACGAGGTGATTTACGCCTCCGACTACTTCGAGGACTTGTACGAATGGGCGGTGCTGCTCATCAAGAACGGCCTGGCATACGTTGACGATCAGGACGGCGAAACCATCTCCGCCCAGCGCGGCCGCTTCGGTAAGCCGGGAGTGAATTCCCCCTACCGGGACCGTTCGGTGGAGGAAAATCTTGACCTGTTTAAGCGGATGCGTGATGGCGAATTCGCTGACGGCGAACGAGTGCTGCGCGCAAAAATAGACATGTCTGCGGACGAGATGAGCCTGCGCGACCCGGTCATGTACCGCATCCGTCACGTGCCACACCACCGCACCGGCACCAAGTGGTGCATCTACCCCAACTACGACTGGGCGCACGGCCAGTCGGACGCGCTCGAGCACGTCACCCATTCGCTTTGCACGCTCGAATTCGTTTCACACCGCCCGCTTTACGACTGGTTCCTGTCCCACCTGCCACTGCCCGCGGAGCAGCCCCGCCAGACGGAGTTCGCCCGCTTGGAGTTGACGCACACCGTCACCAGTAAGCGCAGGCTGCGCAAGCTGATCGAGGATGGCATCGTTGATGGCTGGGACGACCCCCGCATGCCTACCCTTTCGGGTCTGCGCAGGCGAGGCTACCCGCCGGCGGCGATCAAGAATTTCTGCCGCGACATCGGAGTTTCTCGCACCAACTCGCGCCAGTCCATTGAGGAGTTGGAGAGCTACGTGCGTCGCGAACTCAACAAGACGGCGCAGCGGCGCATGGGTGTTCTGCACCCGTTGAAGTTAACGCTCACCAACTGGCCCAAGGACGAGGCCGGCAACCCTGTGGTCGAGTATTTCGAGGTGGTTAATAACCCGGAGAACCCCGACGACGGCAAGCGCAAGGTTGCTTTTACCGGTGATCTGTATATCGAGAATGACGACTTCGCCGAGGTTCCCCCGCCCAAGTTCTTCAGGCTGTCGCCGGGTCGCGAGGTGCGTCTGCGTGGCGCATACTTCGTCACTGCCACCGACGTGGTTAAGGACGCCGACGGTAACGTCGTCGAGGTTATTGCCACTTATGACCCCGAGACTAAGGGTGGCGATGCACCCGACGGCCGTCGCGTGAAGTCCACGATGCACTGGGTGTCTGCCCCGCACGCCGTGGATGCCACCGTGAACCTCTACGACAAGCTGTTCACCGCCGATCTTCCTGGAGCTGAAACCGGGGAGCCGCTGGATGATCTGAACCCGAACTCCCGCGAGATTCTGACCGGCTGCAAGGTCGAGGCATCTCTGAGTGACGTCCCCGGCGGCGAGGTAGTGCAGTTCGAGCGCCTCGGCTATTTCGCCAAGGACAAGTTGGCCGAGATGACCTTCCACCGCACGGTCGGTCTGCGCGACGAGTGGGCCGCAATTCAGCGGCGCGCCCAGAAGGCGAAAAAGTAGAATCCAAAACTAGAAACTAAAAATGGCTGGTCTTTTTTCGAAGGCTAGCCATTTTTATTGAACTGGTTTTCAAAAGCAATGCAGCTCTGTTTTTAATCTGGCTGCTCAAGGTCGGCTGCTGCCATGGTTAGGTTTTTCGAGTTCTTTCGCCTGTGTCTCCGTTTCGCTCTCATTGCTTGCGCAATATCGAGCTTCACTCCCGCCACGCCTTCAATGCTCTAAAACCTAACCCTGCCAACAGCCTTGCCTGGAAGATCGGAAACGAAACGAGCCAATCATCGTTAGCCTTCCATACCAGGTTTCGGATTCTAGAAGCTGATGGTTTTGTGTAGCTCAACTCTCCGGCCGAAGAACTGCGAACGGGTCTGTCACCACGAGTTCTTGCACGGCGAAGCGGTACAGCTGCGCGGGGCGTCCACCCTTGGAGCCGGCCGTCGTCTTTTTCGGGAGCTTCTCCAGCTGGCCGCGACGGGTTAGTACTCTTTGTAGGTTCGTCGGGGCGACGTCGTGGCCGAGCGCCGCGGTGTAGATTGCCCGCAGCCCGGCGATGGTGAATTCGTCGGGTGCCAGCGCGAAGGCGATGTTGGTGTAGCTGAGTTTTCCGCGCAGCCGTTCGACGGCGTAGTTGACGATTTCCGCGTGGTCGAAGGCCATGTCTTTCAGCTTCGAAACTGGCAGCCAGTAGGCATTGTCGGGAAGGTCGATTTCTTGCTCGGCCGGAATCAGGCCGAGGTAGCTGGTGCCGATTGTGCGCTGGGCCGGGTCACGGAATGGGTCGGATCTGGTGTCTAGCTGCTCCAGGTATGCGACGTTTTTCAAATTTGTGCGCCGGTTCAAGTGGCGCAGCACCGAATCGCCGATCTGTTCGTCGATCTCCACCGGCCCGCTCGGCAGCGCGGGGTGGCCGGAAAATGGTTCGCGTGGGCGCTCTGAAACCAGCACGCTGAGGTTTTCGCGCACTTGCAGAACCGCCGCGATCGCCTCGTGGCGATACAGGGCAACGCCGCTGTTGTCTCTGGCAGGTTGTCTCGTCACAACAAGGATGATAACCTAAAATTCGGTTTTAGCCTATAAGGCGAAAACCCAAGGATTGGAGTTTCGATTATGACGCAGACACTGAGCGAAAACCGTCTCGCCACCTCTTGGCAGGACGAAGTGCGACGACTAGCCCGTGAGCGCGATGCCGTTATTCTTGCGCACAACTATCAGGCGCCGGAGATTCAGGATGTGGCCGACCACGTCGGCGATTCCCTGGCGCTGTCCCGCATAGCTGCCAGCTCGGATGCGTCGACGATCGTCTTTGCCGGCGTCCACTTCATGGCCGAGACAGCGAAGCTGCTCAGCCCTCAGAAGCGCGTGTTGATTCCGGAACAGCAGGCCGGCTGTTCGCTTGCCGACTGCATCACCGCAGACCAGCTTCGCGCCTGGAAGGCAGAGCATCCGGGCGCGGTTGTGGTTTCTTACGTCAACACCACCGCCGAGGTTAAGGCAGAGACCGACATCTGCTGCACCAGCTCCAACGCTCTCGAGGTGGTCCGCTCGATTCCCGAGGACAAGGAGATCCTCTTCTGCCCCGACCAGTTCCTGGGCGCGCACGTTCGTCGTCGCACCGGCCGCGACAACATCCACATCTGGATGGGCGAGTGCCACGTGCACGCGGACATCTCCCCCAACAGCCTCATCGACGCCGTCCACTCCAACGACGGCGCGAAGCTCTACATTCACCCCGAGTGTGGTTGCACAACCAGCGCGCTTTGGCTTGCCGGTAAGGGCGATCTGCCGGAGGAAGACACGAAGGTTCTTTCCACCGGCGGAATGCTCACCGCGGCCCGCAACGAGACCGCAAAGAAGGTGCTCGTCGCCACCGAGGTCGGCATGTTGCATCAGCTGCGTGCGGTCAACAAGAACACCGACTTCCAGCCGGTGAACGCCGGCGCGGTCTGCCCGTTCATGAAGATGATCACTCCCGAAAAGCTGCTCGCCTGTTTGGGTGAACCCAGCGAAACGAGAGTCTTTGAGGTGGACGTCCCGGAGGACGTCGCCGTCAAGGCGCGGGCCGCCGTGGAGCGCATGATTCAGATTGGAAACCCCGGAAGCGCGGAGTGATGCTCAAGCTAACTGCCAACGCAACAAAAAACTGTGACGTCGTCGTAGTTGGCACCGGTGCCGCTGGCCTTTCGGTCCTGCTGCACCTGGCCCGGGCGGGTGTGGAGACAATAGCGGTTACCCGTGGCTCGCTGCGGGACTCGTCGACGGATTGGGCTCAGGGTGGTCTGGCTGCGGTTTTCGACCGGAACGACGACTTTGAATCGCACATCGCCGACACGCTGGAGGCCGGAGCCGGGCTGTGCGACCCTGTGGCGGTTCGCGAGTTGGTGACGGCTGCCCCTGGAGCCATCAACAGGCTCGTCGAGTTGGGTGCGGTATTCGACTGTGAACCCGACGGCAGTTTCGATTTGCACCTGGAGGGTGGCCACAGCGCCAACCGAATAGTGCACGCCTACGGTGACGCGTCCGGCGCGGAGGTCGAGCGAACCCTAGCCGCCTCTCTCGCCGGTGTGTTGAAGGATTCGCGCGCCCAGGTGTGGGAAAACACCAGGGTCGCTGATATTTTGACTGACGATTCGGGCGTCGCCTGTGGAGTGCGAGTAATAAACGACGACGGCGTCACGGACGTCCTGGCCGAGGTCGTCGTGTTGGCAAGCGGGGGCATCGGTCAGCTTTGGCCGGTGACGAGCAACCCGCAGGTGGCCACGGCAGACGGAATCGCGGCCGCTTTCCGTGCCGGCGCCCGCGTTCGCGACCTGGAGTTCACCCAGTTTCACCCCACCGTTCTGTTTGATTCGCAGTCCACAAAGCGCGGAATGCTGATCTCCGAGGCCGTGCGTGGGCATGGCGCAAAGCTGATCAATTCCGCCGGTGAGCGGTTCATGGCTGGCAAGCATCCGCTGGCTGAGCTGGCGCCCCGAGACGTCGTATCTGCGGAGATCATGGCCGAGCTGGAACGCAGCGGCGAGGCCTGCGTCTACCTAGACGCCACCGAATTCGGCGACGATTGGCGAACTACTTTCCCGCTCATCCTGCAGCTTTGTAACAGCCGAGGCGTCGATCCGATCTCCTCCCCCATCCCGATTCATCCCGCAGCGCACTATTCCTGCGGGGGTGTCGAGGCGGATCTGGACGGGCGCACCAGCGTCGACGGGCTCTACGCGGTTGGCGAAGTGGCATCAACCGGAGTGCAGGGTGCCAACAGGTTGGCTTCTAATTCATTGACGGAAGCTCTCGTGGCCGGCGATCGGCTGGGCGCGGCTCTAGCGTCTGGGGCTTTCCCCTCTCCTGGCACGCCGGTTGCTCGCCAGCCAGAAGATTTCGTCTCGGCGGAATCGATCGAAAAGATAAAGTCGAATATGCAGAGCCATGCATTCGTCACCCGCGACGAAGAGGGTCTGCTGCGCCTGAGCGAAGAGCTCGGCAGGCTGGGCACCGGTTGCTACAGCGATCGCGCGCTGACCGCGACGAATCTGGCTACCGCCGCCGAAATAATCGGCTTCGCTGGTTTAGGTCGGGAGGAATCGAGGGGCTGCCACAGGCGCAGCGACTTCCCCGACAGGCGGGACGAGTTCCGCTATCGGCAGGCCGTCGTGCGCGGAGTGCATGGCATGGAAATCATCAAACAACCGATCACCGGAGGCCTCAAATGAGCGACTATTTTGCAAGCGACGTTGAGCGGGCTGTCGACGCCGCTCTGGACGAGGATTTACGGCTCGGCCCCGACGTCACGACACAGACCACCGTGCCAGCCGACGCAACCGGCGTCGCGTTGGTGGTGGCCCGCGAGCCGGGCGTGATCTCAGGCGTTACTCCCGCACTGCTGGCGGCCAAAAAGGTCTCCGAGCGGCTGGGGACGCCCATCGAGGTAGAGAAGGTTTTGGACGACGGTGCCCGCGTTAAAGAGGGCGACATCGTGCTGAAGGTCAGCGGCCCGATTCAGGCGATCCTGACAGCCGAACGCACGATGCTCAACTTTTTGGGCCAGCTTTCTGGCGTCGCCACGGCAACCGCGCGCTGGGTGGACGCCGTCGCTGACACCGGCGCAAAGATCCGCGATACCCGAAAGACCGTGCCTGGCCTGCGCCTGCTGCAGAAGAAGGCAGTCGTAGATGGCGGAGGCGTTAATCACCGAATGGCTTTAGGCGACGTCGCGCTCATCAAGGACAACCATGTTGCGGCGGCCGGCGGCGTGAAGCAGGCGTTCGATGCCGTGCGGGCCAAGGCTCCTGATGTGCCCATTGAGGTCGAGGTGGACACGCTCGAGCAGATGCGCGAGGCCATCGACGCCGGCGCAGATCTGATTCTGCTGGACAATTTTACCCCCGAGCGGATGCGCGAGGCCGTCGAGATTTGCCGTGCTGCCAACGTGAAGACCGAAGCCAGCGGCGGTTTGCATTTCGATGTAGCGAAGGCGGTTGCCGCCAGCGGGGTGGACTACATCTCCATCGGTGCCCTGACCCATTCCTCCAAGGTACTAGATCTGGGCCTGGACTTGCAGTAGCAGAGTTGGAAGACTGTTCGCGCCGCAGAAAATTTAGTTGGTAACATGATTTTTGGGCCGGCAAACCGGCTCAGATTCTAGCCCTTTCTAACTAACTGGAGAATCGATGAGCCAGGACAATTTTCCTTACGGCCAGGACAACAACCGGGCCCAAAACAACGAGAATTATCTGTACGACAGCTACCAGCCGAACCCGCAAGATAACGACCTAGACCTAAACCTGCGCAACGAGCAGCCCAGCCAACCAGATTTTCAGCAGTCGGGAGCCTCTCAGCAGAATTTCTCCAACCCTGCGCCTACGGATGCTTACCGTCAGCCCGGATACCAGACGGCGGTGAATCAGCCTGCGCAAAGTCAGCCCGGCTATCAGCAGCCGCCCGCCTATAACCAGCAGCCGAGCTACGGCAATTTCCAGCCCAACTACGCCGTCTCGCCGGCTCAGCAGTACCCGCCGGCCCAACAAAAGTCGAAGGTTGCTGCCGGCCTTCTCGGAATTTTCTTCGGCTCGCTGGGCATCCACAATTTTTATACCGGGCGCACCAATATTGCTCTGATCCAGCTGATTGGTTTTCTCGGCAGCTTTATCCTCTACATAATTTTCATCGGCCCGCTCATTCAGATGGCCATCGGCCTTTGGGCATTCATTGAGGGCATCCTCTACCTGTGCGGCTCGGGCTCCTACGCCTACGACGCCAAGGGCATCCCACTAAATTAACTGCAGCAGATGACCTGCTGGGTGGCGATGTCGCTGTAGAGCACCTGACCATCCAGCTTCGCCACGTGGAGGACGTCGGCCAGGCTAGCTAGGCCCGGTTCGACGTCCACCAAATGATTTGGCAGGTCAGTTATCTTTTCGATGTCGAAGACGACGTCCCTAGATTCGGTGAACAGGGCCAGGTAGAACATTCCCTGCTCGACGATCTCCTGGAAGAAGTGGCTGCCTTGGCTCAGCTCCGGGCGGAAATTGCCCTTCGGGTAAGTGAATTCGGCAAGCACCCCGGCGTTGTTCAGCTCCGTGAAGTGGCTCGGCACGCCCAGCGAGGGAGTTGTCGTCCCCCAGCGCCCAGGCCCGGCGATCATGAACGACGTGTCCGAAAGCGCGCGGTTCAACCGCCCGATTCCGCGGGCAACCGAGTAGCGCTGCTGGGTGGAAAGCTGCAGATAGGCTTCCGGACGCACGATAACCGCGTATTCGATGGGCATCCGCACATTGCCGCCCATGAAGTTGCCGCGCTGCTTGATCAGCACATCTTTCGGGTCCTTCGGCATCTGGACGCGGCTGCCCAGGCCTTTTGTCTGTAAAGGACGGCACTGAACCAGGTTGATTAACGGGACTCCTTCGGCGTCGATGTTCACCGTGAATTCGGTGTCGACCGGGTAGTCGTACGCATTCGCCAGGGTGGCAAGCATCTCGCGGATGGTTTCGGCGAAGTCCGTGCCCTCCAACAGGCCCTTGAAATCCAGCACCTTCGGGGTCTGATTCAGCTTGCGTCCGGCGTGGCGAAGCCGCATGACGGTTGGGTGGTCGACGGACGCGAACAGCCTCCAATCGGCGTCGATCGGGGTATCGATCAACGTGTTGAGCGCGATCGTCGAAAGTTTAGAGTTCTGCAGGTCGAGCACGTCCACGTATCGCTGGCTGTGGCTGCTCGGGTCTCGGACGTCGACGGGCAGTTCGGGTTTGTCGAGCGCCACCAGCTTCGGGTAGTCGCTGAGAGTGCGGTCCACCGCCCTAGTGCCGAGCCCGAACACCAGCCGCATCAACCCGGCCTGCGGGTCTAGCGTGGCGTCCCACACGTAGATGTTCGACGAGTTTCCGACACCCGCCGCGTGCGGAAAGAAGAGGTCGCCGTGGCGTGCTCCTGATACGCGCTGGACGAGGATCGACATCTGTTCTGGCGACTGATCCAGGCCCCTGTTTAAACGGTAGACGAGCGCCTCGTCGCCCATGACCGACGCATAGACGGTTCGGATGGCGTCCTCAAGTTCCTTCAGCTGGTTTTCTCGGCTGCCCTGATTGGTGCAGAATACGGACTCGTATTTGCCCGCGAACGCGTTTCCGAAGTTGTCCTCGAGCAGTGAACTGGAGCGAACGATGATCGGTGCCCCATCGAAATATTCCAGCATCTGCGAGAATTTTGCTCGCACACTAGGCGGAAACGTGCCGTTTTTTAGGGCTGCGTTCAACTGGGCTCCAACTGGAAAATAGCTGGTGGGAGTCTTCTGCTCGCTCCACAGCTGCCACAGATCGTTGGCGATTATGTACTCGAAGAACAGGTCCGAGCCGAGGAAATAAGAATCGTGGGCCTCCATTTTGCCCTCGAAGTGCCCCGTGTGCTCCAGAATCGAGCGTGCCACTAGCACGCCGACGGACTTTCCGCCGATCGGCCCAGAGCCGATCTCGCGTTCCGCTATTTTGACGGCGTCGCCCAGCGTCATGTTGCGTTTCGCCAGCTCGACGAGGTCGCCCTCGGAACCCATCGTCGTTTCGATTAGCAAGTCGCGGTTCGCCTCCCCGGTTTCTCCGGCGGCAAGCAATCGTTTGGATTCTTCAATCAGCGAATTCCAGCCGTCCAAGCCAGCTGGGTCGACGACCGTAGGGGTTTCGACGGCCTCGCCCGCTAGATTTACCGGCCCAGGACTCTTCCGTAGCCAGAGCTTCAGCGGGTTGATTCGGCACTCGTCGCCGAAGCCGAAGACGTCGCAAACCACCTGAGCGCTGTCCAAAATCTTGTTCAGAGCAGGGTTTGTGTGGGCGCTCTTTTCCAGACCGAACGCGCTGACCGCGTTCAGCTCAAAAAGCCGCTGGGAGGTCACGTGGAAGAAGTTCGCGATGGAAAGATCGGAAAGCCAGCTCGATTTAAGTTCGCTCAGCGGATCGAAGACGTATGCTCCGCCGGTGCCATTGCCCAGCAACAAACGATTTATCTGGGATGTAAACGACTCGAAATTGTTAGCTTCCAGCTCAAAAACCCGGACCTCGGAATCCAGCAGAACAGGGTTGGAACCGAACCGCACGTAACTGACCTCGACGCCATCGTCGAGAGCGGCACCGGCGAATGCCCTTACCAGGGCTAAGTATTCGGAAAAATCCGAGTACTGCCAGACGACGTTATCGCCTGGCAGGAAACGTCCCAAGACGTGATCGAGCCCAGCAAAACCGGTACTTAACCGTTCGTAGCTCATGGCTAGAACATACCGCGCTTTGCTGGGCTCAGATAAATTTACGCAGCCACGACCTCTACGGTTACGTGGGCAATAACAGCGTCGGTCAGTTCGATCTCGATGGTGTGCTTGCCAACCTGCTTAACCGGCTTGGCGGTGGAGATGATGCGACGATCCAGATCCGGGCCGCCGGCCTTCTTGATGGCCTGAGCCAGGTTTTTGGTGGTCACAGCGCCGTACAGGCTGCCAGACTCGTCAGCGCGAGCCGGGACGGTGACGTCCAGGTCCTCGAGCTGAGTGCGAATGGCCAGAGCGTGCTCATTGTCGCGAATGGTCTTCGCGGCGCGGGCGCGCTTGATGCCCTCAATCTGCTTTGCGGTGCCGCGGTTGTACGCAATAGCGAGGCCCTGCGGAACCAGGTAGTTGCGGCCGTAGCCGTCACGAACGTCAACGACGTCGCCGGCGATGCCCAGGTTTTCGACGGAGGCGGTCAAAATTAGCTTCATTTTATTCCCCTCTTATCGGTTGTTGGACGTGTACGGCAGCAGTGCGAGCTCACGCGCGTTCTTGATGGCGATTGCCACCTTGCGCTGATCCTGAACGGACAGGCCAGTTACGCGACGGGCGCGAATCTTGCCACGCTCAGAGATGAACCTGCGCAGCAGCGCGGTGTCTTTGTAGTCAACTTCGCCGATGCGCGTCGTCTTGACGGGCACGACCTTCTTTTTGCTCACAATCTTGCGACGATTTGCCATTGTGGTGCTCCTTAAATGGGCCCGGCGTGATGCCGGAATGGTCTCGGATAATTACTGAAATTTATGGATCAGAACGGAGGCTCTGAGCTCTGTGCGTCGGCCCAGGGATCTGGGTTGGTGCGGTTGAAGCTCTCGTCCTGGCTAGGCTGCCAGGAGTTGCCGCCGTCGGAGGGCTGAGAGAACTGCTCGCCAGACTGGGACTGATCCCAGTTGCCGCCGCCAGCGTTGAAACCGTCGTTGTAGCCGCCGGACGAACGCCCGGAAGTGCGGTTGACGGTTGCGGTGGCGTAGCGCAGCGAAGGACCGATCTCTTCAACGTCGATCTCAATGGAGCGACGGTTGTTGCCCTCGCGATCTTGATACGAGTTGCTCTTCATCCTGCCGCTGACGATTACCCTCGAGCCCTTGGTGAGGCTGTCGGAGATATTCTGCGCCAGGTTCCGCCATGCAACACAGTTCATGAACAGAGCCTCGCCGTCGCGCCACTGGTTCGTGGTGCGATCGAACGTGCGCGGAGTGGATGCCACGGTGAAGTTCGCCACAGCGTCTCCGCGCTGGGTGAAGCGGATCACCGGGTCCGCCGTCAGATTGCCGATGAGAGTGATGATTGGTTCACCAGTCATTGTCTGCCCTTCCAGTTGTGCTGCATTGAGTAATAGCTAGCTTGCCACCAGCCACTGACAATTTCGGATCTGGAATCTGAAATTGTGGATAACTTATGCAGCAGCAGGCTTTACTTGCTGTCGGTGCGCATGACCTTGGCGCGCATGATCTTCTCGTCGATAGCCATCAGACGATCGATCTCGGAAACAGTCGCCGGCTCGCAGGTGAGCTGCAGAACGGCGTAGATAGCCTCGGCCTTCTTGTTGATTTCGTAGGCCAGACGACGCTTGCCCCAAACGTCAACGTTGTCGACGACACCGTTCTCGCTGGTAACAACCTTGGTGTACTTCTCGATCAGCGCGGGAACCTGACGTTCGTCAACCGCGGGATCGATAATGACCATAATTTCGTACTTGCGCATGCTTGACCCCACCTCCTTCGGACTAAACGGCCACGAGACGTTCCCGTGGCAGGAGGGATATTGCTTGCGAAAGCTAATAGTACCTGCTGAAAACTTCCAAAGTCGAACGTGGGTTACTTCGGCTTGCCAGGCACCAGCGGCTGGCCGTCGGCGACCCAGGCCAGCAGGCCACCAGCCAGCGACTTAGCGTCGAAGCCCTGTTCGCGAAGCATATGCGCGATCGCCGACGCGTGCTTGGGTGTGGCGCTGACCACGACGATGGTTTTGTCGGTCTCCGCGAACGGGTCGTTGGCCCAGATGGCGTCGACGGGAGATTCGCGCAGTGCGCTCAACTCGACGAACTTGGCTCCGGGAATGTGGCCCCGCTCGTAGTCAGCCTCCGAGCGCACGTCGATGAAGACGCCGCCCTCAAGACGCGCCTGTAGTGCGTCCAACAGGCTGAGTTCGTCTGGCCCGGGCTCGGGCGCGGCCGGCTTGAACAGATCGCTAAATGCCATGAGCCAAGCTTAAGGCCTTAAACTTGCACCCATGAGAATTTCTCGGTTGCCCTGCGCTGTGACGCTCGCTTCTTGCCTGGCGCTATCTGCGTGCCAGTCGCAGCCACCGCAGCCGGCCCCATCCACGCCGTCGTCGACGCCGGTGAAGGTGAAGATGCTGTGGTGGGGAACGCAGCAGGAAGAAAGAGTGCTTAACGACCAGATAGCCGGGCTGGGGCTTGACGTCGAGGTCGAGAAAGTGGCCGCCGACGAGGTGGAGGACGTTCTGGCTGAGCGCGTCGAGGCCGGGGACACGCCCGATATCGTTCGCACGCTGCGTCCCCGAGAGGTCGAGACCAAAGAGTTGAGCATGGAGTGGGACTTCGTCGACGAGGCTAAGGCTGCGGCAACCGACGACGGTTCGCTGATCGCCGCCCCCTACGACGCGGCCATGACGGCTACGTACGTGAATAGCGACGCTTTCGCCAGGGCCGGCGTCGATGTGCCACCTTCCGGGCATCCGTGGCGCACCTGGGAGCACCTGATAGCCGACGCCGGGCGCGTGAAGGACGCAAACGGCATGGCCAACGCTTTTGCGATAAGCAACGATCCGCAGACGCTGGCCGCCTTCTTCGGCAGCTACGACAATTCTCTGATGGGAAAGAACCCGCTGCACGTGTCTTTCGACGGCAACACCGCCGTCAAGAGCCTGAAAAATCTGAAGGGCTGGGTGGAATCTGGAGTGTTGAACGCCGATGTCTTCCCCAAATACGTGGAGCCGGACCCCGATGCGACTCCCACACCCTCTCCTAGCGCCTCGTCCAGCGCGACTCCGAAGCCTTTCGAGCCGGCAACCGCGACCGCTCTGCAGCTTTTCGAGCAGGGCAAAGTGCCGGTGGTGATAGTGCCAGCCAGGACGCCCGCGCCAAGCAATTCCGTCCGTGTGGATAATCCCTGTCAAGAGGTCTGTGGTGGCTTGCCGCAGTTCAGCTATCTCGCCGCGCTGACTCCAGACGGTGTCGCCTCTAAAGTGATCGAGGCGCTTACCAGCGTGGACGCGGATTCGGCGCGCGTCCAGACAACCGGCGGGCTGCCCGTCCATCCGGAGCTAATCCCGCAGGACAAGCAGGGCGAAGAGGGGCTGCTCGGTGAGTACGCCCGGCTGAGTGTCCAACAGATGTCCAGCGGCCTATCCCCCATCACCGCAGGCTTGACGGATTGGCCCGGCGAACAGATCGCCAAGCTGTTGGCCGATGAAGCCACCGAGCTGGAGGCAGCCAGTCAAATGCGAGAGGTGTTGACCAAGAGCGTCAAGGCTTATGAATAAATAAGTTCCTAAATGCCCTTCCGCAAAGCGCGGGTAAATAAAAATGTCGGTGCTCACCGATAGCCTTGAATCGTAACTTCGACGATTGGTAATCGATGGCACAAAAGATATTTTCCAGGCTAGCAGCGGCCGCTCTGGCTTGCCTTTTTATTGCGGGCTGCAGCAAGCCCGGATACACCCCGCCCGATGGTGCCGAGGAGATAGGCGAGGCTTTGGCAAATGTGCTAGCCAGCGGCCAATTCAATGGTCTGCAGGTGGCCGGCGATGCCCAGGCGGCCGAGGCCGATTTCGACGAGGTTATCGCGGGAATGCAGGGGCTGCGTCCCGAGGTTAAAGTTGGCGAGATCAAATACGAAGGCACGATGGAAAACCCGGCGGCTCAGATCTCGCTGAATCAGAACTACACGTTCAGCCGCAACGTTGAGCCGCAGGACGAGTCCGCCAGCCCCGAGCCCACCCCTTCAATTAGCCGTTGGGCCTTCACCAGCAAGGCGAATCTGGTCTACGAGGGCGGCTGGAAGGTGTCGTGGACCCCCAGCATCGTCCACCCGCAATTGGACGAATACACCCGCCTGGTTTACGAACGGACCAGCCCAAAGCGTGGCATCATCACGGACCGTAACGGAGCCGCGATCGTTTCCGAGCAGCCGGTATATAAGGTCGGTGTCGACAAAACCAAGCTGAATGGTGCCGATGGCGACGAATCCGCGCGCAGACTCGCCGAGTTGGTGAAGGTGGACGTCGACGCCTACGTTTCTCGTTTCCAGGCCAGTGGGCCACAGGCATTCGTCGAGGCGCTCACCGTGCGCTCCGAAAAGCTGCCCGAGGGCATCGAGGAGATCCCGGGCGCGATCGCTCTGGGCGCCAACATGCCCCTTGCCCCGTCGGAGAACTTCGCCGGCAACATCTTCGGCACGGTTGGCGAGGCAACCGCAGAGGAGATCAAGAATTCCGACGGCCTGCTCAGCGCCGGCGATCAAGTGGGCAAACAGGGGCTGCAAAAGAGCGCAGACGCCAGGTTGCGCGGAGACACCGGCCACAAGATTTCGCTGAAGTTCCGAAAGAGCGTCAGTAAACAGACCCAGGAGGAGCTGGCCAAGCCGGCCACTCCCTCGGCAGAGCCCATAGTCGAGGCCGATCTGTTCTCGCTTTCCCCTAAGGGCGGCGAGGCCGTTCAGACGACTCTGAATATGTCGATCCAGACTAAGCTCGAGGCCGCGCTGGCGAAGTCTTCGGGCAAGATCGCCGTCGCCGTCTTGGACAAGGATGGCGGAATCCTCGCCGCCGGCACGTCACCGGATGTTGGGAGCCAACCGCTAGCCACCGTCGGGCAGTTCCCGCCGGGTTCGACGATGAAGGTCGCTAGTTCTCTGGCCTTGCTGCGTCGCGGCGAGAAACCGACGTCGAAGGTGGACTGTTCCGAAAAGGCCGAAGCCGGAGGCCGCGAATTCACCAATTATCCGGGTTACCCCAAGGTGTTTATCGGAAAGATCTCGCTGGCCAATGCACTCGCCCAGAGCTGCAACACCGCATTCGTCAACGCGAAGATCACCAGCAAGGAGCTCAGCTCGGCGGCAGCCAGCCTGGGCATGGGCGTGGATTACGACGCTGGCTTCGACTCGTTCTACGGTTCCGTGCCCGCCACCGAGGACCCGGTGGTGGCCGCAGCCAATTCCTTCGGCCAGGGTCACGTGCTTGTCTCACCGATGGCGTTGGCCGCGATGTCCGGGTCCGTGAACTCCGGCAAATCGCTGGTCGCCCACCTGCGCACGGACGTCGTCCCCACCCTGGATGCCAGCCCGATCACCGAGGACGAAGCAGCCCAGCTCAAAGAGATGATGGAGGGAGTGCTCAAGGGCACTGGCTCCAGTTACGCTAAGTGGTTAAGCGGCGCCAAGACCGGCACCGCGGAGTTCGAAGAGGGGTCCGAAACCAAGACCCACATCTGGGTGACAGGTTTCTCTGGCGACATGTCAGTAGCGATAATCGATTATGACGCTAAGGATGGCAAGAATTTCGAGCCGATCCTAACCGCTATTTTCAAGTAGTTAAGGATATTGATGATTCCCGCACAGATTAAGTTCGTTTGGCCCCAAACCCTGATCGAGATTTTGATCATCCTGGCGATAATCATCGTCGCTCGCTGGGCACTGCGAAAGGCTGTGAAGGCGCTGGTCCATACAGCCGAAGCCAACCCAGCTAAGACGTTCAAGCGTCTGGGTGCCAAGGCAACCAAGACCATGAAGGGTTCCAAGGACCCGACGGAAATGTTCATGAGCGTGGATCCCAAGGAGGACGAACGACGTCACGCGCGCATGAAGACGCTGGCGTCCATCCTCAACTCGGTGATCACGGTTAGCGTCGTCATCATCGGTTCCTTTTGGCTGCTGCGCGCGGTGAACATTGACATCACGCCGGTGCTGGCCTCCGCCGGTCTGGGTGGTTTGGCGATCGGCTTCGGCGCGCAAAGCCTGATTAAGGACGTCATCAGCGGCACCTTCCTGATCCTCGAAGATCAGCTCGGTGTCGGCGACATCATCACCATCGGCGACGTCACCGGCACAGTTATTGCAATGCAACTGCGCGTCACCCAGGTTCAGGACATGAATGGCGAGATGTGGTACATCCGCAACGGCGAAATCACCACCCTGGGCAATATCTCGCAGGGCTGGTCGAACTCCGTCATCAGCATCCCGGTCAATATTGACGAGGATCCTTTCAAGATCATCAATCTGCTCAAGCAGGCAGTCAAGGAGCTCGAGGGCGATCAGGAGATAGAGAAGGTGCTGCTGGATGAACCCGCAGTGCTTGGCCTGAGCAATTTCGATTCTTACATTGCCAACTACGGCATATTGGTCAAGTGCCGCGGCAACCAGCAGTGGGGCGTCGAGCGCGCGATCCGAGCTGCCTCCCTGAAGGTGTTCCAGGAAAATGGCGTAGACACCCCCGCAACTCCGGTTCGCACTGTGGACGAAAAGTCGAACTAGAAGTTGAGCAATAAGCAGATTTGGGGGTCTGCCTTAGTCGCGATCTCGTCGATAGTTTCCATGAACTTTGGTGCGTATTGGGCGAAGACTTTGATGCTCGAGGCCGGTGCCGACGGCGCTGCCGTTTAACCTCGAGCTGATCGTGCTGTCGAAAATCCCGTCTCCGGCTCTTCGCCATTCTGCAGGCCAGCGCACCCGGCGATCGCATCTTTGATGGCTTGGCTGGTCATCGGTGAAACACTTTCGACGCTGTCATGGCTGGCCATCGCAACCGTCATCGGGGCGGCGCTCGGGGCCACAGTGTCGACTTCTCGCAACTAGCGGACGCCTCGAAACTTTATCTGTCGGTGGTTGAAGCTAGAATCAGCGCTTATGGCCATGAAGAAAGCTCTCGCTGCTCTGTTGCCCGCGTCCGATGTTGTAAATAAGATCGGTGCGGCTTTCGGCGACGCCGGACACGAGATTTACCTGGTTGGCGGTTCAGTCCGCGACGCGCTGCTTGGCACGCTCGGACACGACCTAGACTTCACCACCTCCGCGCTCCCGGACGACACCGAGAAGCTGCTTCGTTCTTTGACCAGGCAGACTTGGGACACCGGCCGCGAGTTCGGCACCATCTCGGCGAACATTGCCGCCGAGGGACACGTTTGGCAGGTTGAGGTGACGACGTTCAGGGCTGATTCTTACCGGTCGGATTCTCGCAAACCCGAGGTGGCTTTCGGCGAGAACATCGAAGAGGACCTGATCCGCCGAGACTTCACTGTGAACGCTATGGCGCTGAACGTCACCGGCGGCAAAACCGACGAGTGGCGATTCGTCGATCCGCTGGCCGGCATGGAAGACCTGGCTGATCAGCTGCTTCGCACGCCCGCCAGCCCGCAGGTCAGTTTCGGCGACGACCCGCTGCGCATGATGCGCGCCGCCCGTTTCTCCTCCCAGCTCGGTTTTTTGGTCGAGGAAGAAACCCGCAAGGCGATGGGTGAGATGGCCGAGCGCATCGACATCATCAGTGCCGAGCGCGTCCGTGAGGAGCTGAGCAAGCTGCTGCTCACCGATCGTCCCCGCGCCGGCCTGGATCTGCTGGTGAGCAGCAAGATCGCGGACCGAGTGCTGCCGGAACTGCCCGCAATGAAGCTAGAGCGTGATGAGCACATGCGTCACAAGGATGTCTACGAGCATTCGCTGACCGTTTTGGATCAGGCGATCGAGCTCGAGAAATCTCGCGACCTGATGGACGGCAAACCCAACCCCAACCACGAGCCAGACCTGACGCTGCGCCTGGCCGCGCTGCTGCACGACATCGGCAAACCCGTCACCAGGGCATTCGAGAACGGCAAGGTCACGTTCCACCACCACGACGTGGTCGGCGCCCGAATCGCCAGAAAGAGGCTGCGCGCCCTGCGCTACTCCAAAGAGACCGTCTCGGATGTCAGCAAACTGATCGCGCTTCACCAGCGTTTCCACGGCTACGTCGAGGGCTCGTCTGGCGGCGCAACCTGCGGATGGAGCGATTCCGCGGTCCGTCGCTACGTCCGTGACGCCGGCGATCAGCTCGAACGCCTGCACATCCTGACCCGCTCGGACTGCACAACTCGAAACCGTCGCAAGGCAGATCGGCTGCGCAGGGCTTACGACGAGCTTGAGTTCCGCATCGACGAGCTGGCCGCCCAGGAGGAGCTGGAGTCGATTCGCCCCGAGCTCGACGGCAACCAGATCATGAAGCTGCTAGATATCGCGCCCGGCCCGATGGTCGGCAAGGCATACAACTACCTGTTGAGCCTGCGCCTGGATCAAGGGCCGATGGGCGACGAGCGCGCGGAGGAAGAACTTAAGAAGTGGTGGGCCCAGCAACAGGGCTAGCCAGCACGGCTATTTTCCATTTACTAGCTATTGGCAGCTCTTTCCGATAGAGTTTTCCGGCTGTTTACTCAGCATCTTTCGCGTCTTGGCCGACGCACTAGCCACATCGATGTCGTTTCTAGGGACGCCTGTGGCTTTTTGGTTAGGAGAATTCATGGATGACGACATTATTCGCGTAGAGGGCGTGGATAGGGTTTTCTCTAGGAAGAAGATCCTGATCATTTTGCTCTTTGGCCTGGCGTTGGCCATGATGTCGATTAGCTCTGTTAACGTCGCGCTGCCGTCGATTCAAAAGTCGATTGGCGCCTCGGATACCGATCTTCAGTGGCTGCTTTCCGGCTACGCTTTGACGTTCGGCATCGTGCTCGTCGCAGCCGGACGAATCGGCGATCTGCTCGGGCGCGGCATCACCTTCATAATCGGTATCTTTCTTTTTTCGACTTCTGCTCTGATCTGCGGTTTGATTCACGATCCGGGCCTGCTGAACATTACACGCCTGGTGCAGGGCATCGGCGCGGGGTTTTATTCGCCGCAGACCAACGGCATGATCGTGCAGTACTTCCGCGGCCAGGCGCGAGCAACAGCTAACGCGCTGTTCGGCCTGGTGGTTTCCGTGGCTGTTGCGATCGCCCCGCTGCTCACCGGCTTCCTGATCCAGTGGTTCGGCCCCGACTGGGGGTGGCGGGCGTCCTTCCTGTGGAGCTTCCCGGTTGGTGTCGTGACGATGATTCTGGCCATAATGTGGCTCCCGTTTGAGTCTGAACGACGTCTGTGGAATCACCGCAAGCTCGGCATGGCCCGCGCTGCTCGCTTGGACCTCGACCCGGTCGGCATGATCCTGATGGCGCTGAGCGTGATGTGTGTCATGTTGCCTTTCATGATTAAGACTGCGCTTTCGTTCGCGCTTCTGCCGCTGGGTGGCCTGCTGCTTTACATCTGGTACCGCTGGGAGAAGGCGTACAAGAAACGCGGCAATCAGCCGATGGTTGATCTGCACCTTTTCAAAGTCCGTTCGTTCACGAACGCGACGATGGTTTCCGGCATGCAGTTCTTGGGCGGCACCTCGGTGTTCGTCATCATCGCGCTTTACCTGCAGAACGGCCTGGGTGCCAGCGCGCTCGTCTCCGGTTCTATCGGCCTGCCGAACGCTATTGGTTCTGCGGTTGCCGCGATGATCGCCGGACGTAACGTGCTGCGCCGCGGACGCACGATGACGATGCATTCGCTCGGTATCTACATCGTCGGCCTGCTGATGCTGATCACTTTGATCCAGTTCGTGCCCGCTATCAGCTACTGGTGGCTGTCGATTCCGCTGGTGTTCACCGGCGTCGGCGTCGGCGCGTTCAACTCCGCTAACCAGACCCTGTCGATGCTCGAGTTGACCCCTGACATGGGTGGCACAGCTGGCGGTGTCAAGCAGACGATCGAGCGCACCACAACCGCGATCGGCAACGCGATGCTCACTGCGATCTGTTTCATGTTCGTTGCGCAGGGCTGGCGGATCGCGGCAACAATGGCCTATAGCGTCATCACTTTGATCATCGTGCTTTCCTTGTTGCTAGCCTGGTACGACAAACGCAAGTTGGGAGACCCGGAGCCTCTCGCATAGGAGCCGAATGGGACGCAGGATCAGCCTTTTCCTGGTCGTCTTGATGACGATCTTGTGTGCTGGTGCACCCTCTTTCGCCGATGAGCAGGCTCCTCGGCTCGACGTCGTTGTGACGCAGATGAGTCCGCAGTACGTGACGACCACGGGCGAAATATCCATCATCGGCACGGTGAAGAATCCTGGCACTAGCGCGTTGAACAACGTCTCGGTGGGGCTTTGGCGAGACGCCACCCCGCTCACCACTCCGTCGCAATTGAAGACTGCCCTCGATCAGCCCGGTGGTGGAGCGGTAAGCAACGCCTCTGGTGCCAGCATGAACTTGGGCTCTGTAGAGCCAGGCGCGACCAAGAATTTCAAGGTTTCTGCGAGCCTAGACCCGGGAAACGCCAGCGAACCTCTTTGGCTAAGCCAGCAGGATGCCGCATATCGGATCGGCGTAGAGGCCCGCTCGGATGGCCTGCTGGTTGGCGCAGCGCGAACCGCCATCGTCAACCCAGGCAGTTCCGCAACCACCGCCCAGCTAGTCGTGTTGAACTCGAAACCCGCGCTGAATCCGCTGACCCACACGCCCGACTCCGAGCCGGCGACCGCTGACCTGCTGGACGCTGACGCGTTGAGCGCAGACCTGAGTCAGCGACTGGAGCCGCTGCTGAGAGCAGCAGACAGTTCCGATGTTCTGGTGGACCCCGCGCTTATCGATCAGCTCACAGCGCTCGGCACCCCGCAGGCGACGGAGTTCCTAACCCGCTTAAAGGCTAGGATCTCGAAGTCGGGTGCCTATCGGGGCCTCTACAATTCTCCGGATGTCGCAACTGTTCGCGCCTCTGGTACGGATAAGTGGCTAGATGCCGCCAACCGCGTAGACGCCGAAGGGGTCGTCGAGAGGCTGCCGTTGATTGTCTCCGCTGGTGAAGTTAGCGGCCAGGATGTCGAGGCGTTGGCAGCTGCCAAGCCCGTTGCGGTGCTCGCTAGGAATTTGGTTACTGGTCCTGCAGTTCTGGATGGCGTCCGTTTGGTGGCGGCGGATTCCGTGCCGTCGAATAGTTTCTCTGCGGCTGGTATGCGTGCCCGGCAGCTGATTTTCGGCAAGGAAAATCCGCTCGTCACGCTCGTAGCCAGTCCGCAGGCCATCGTTGATTCCCGATCGGGTTGGCTCGAAACGGTCTCGATCGACGGCCTGCTCAGCTGCCAGCCGGAATCGGAGATCAACCTGTCCTCGACGTCTCAACCCTCCAAGATGCCCGATACCGAGGTCCTCAGCCGCTGGGTGACTTTCACGGGTAACTCGAAGAACTACCAGAAGATTCTCGATTCCGTCGCTAACGCTTATGCCTCTAGCGCGTTCACTGGCTCGCAGCGCGATGCCTGGCTTGCCAAAGTGTTAGAGCCTGCGCGTGCGCTGGACAACCCCAACGCCGTCCAATTGCTTGCCACGGACACGGTCACCACGTCTGAAAAGGACAACGCTTTGCCGGTGACTATCGTCAATTCGACGGGCTCTCCTGCGCTGCTTCGGGTCAGGTTCGACTCGGATAACGACCAGCGTGTGTGGATTAATGACACTTCTTTGGTCGAGTTGGATGCCGGTGAGCAGTTGACCCTGCGCGTGAACCCCCACTCGAAGGCCAACGGGCCGGTGGAGGTGAGGGCCCAGCTGGTTCTGGAGGACGGCCAGCCCATCGGTGAGCCGGTCTCGTTTCTGGTGACGGCCACGAAGGTCGGGAACGTCGCCTGGGTGTTAATCATCGCCTCCGGCGCGGTGCTGTTGACTGTCACCGCATGGCGGGTTCATCAGGTAAGACGCAAAGGTGCCACGCACGTCGAGGACTAATAATGTGCCGTTTCCCGCTAACATGGTTAGCTGTGGGAGGAAATGATGGCAAAAACTAAGAAACTTGGGGTCACTGCGACCTTGCTGGCGCTGCTGCTGGCTTGTTCTCTGATTGTTCTGATCGCCAGCCTCGCTATGGTCTTCTACAGCCAGGCCTCTCTCGTTATCACGGTTTTGACGATAGTTTTGGGCGGTTCTTTGCTGGCCTGGCACATCCGCGTGCTGATTGGCGGGTCTGGACGCACGAAGTCCACCATCACCACCAACTTCTCGATCGCCCTGATTGTTATTGGTTGTTTCGCGATGATCACCGGCTTCGGTCTTTTCGATGTGCTGGGTGGCAGGGTCGAGCCGACCCGTATCGTGCTTGCAATCGCTGGTTTTATCGGTCTGGTCTGCGCGCTGATTGCCTTCATTCGTGACACTGGCCAGGAGCATGAGGCCCGCGAGTCTGAGGAGAAGAAGGAAGAGCTGGCTGAATCCGAGTCCGATGATTCTGCTCTTGAGTCGGGTGATGATGTGCTCGAGTCCTCGGACGATGGTTCGCTCGAGTCCTCGGACGATGGTTCGCTCGAGTCCTCGGACGATGAGCTGGGGGCTACCCCATCCGAGCCCACCGCCGTCGAGGAAGCCGAATCGGCTGCGGAGGTCGAGGAAAGCGACGTCGAAGACTCCGACGAGTCGCTCGATAGCACCGTCGCTCTTTATGAAACTCCGGGCCCCGAAACTGAATCGGATGTGGACGATTTCTCCGCTGCCGAGATGACCATGATTGTTCCGCCGCCGAGCCCGCGTGCCCGTCGTGCGGCCGCCAGCATGGACGATTTGACCTGGCTCTACGACTCTCCCGAGGCCGCCAAGGCCGAGGAGGAAGAGCCGCGCCGAGCCCGTCGCGGAATCTAGTAAAACCGCCTTTTAGCCTGCTGGAATCGACGCCGTTTTAGGGGTATCGTCGCTTCTCGCTATGACTTCTTCCGCCTTCGAGCGAATTTCTCCTGCCTTCCCCCGGCGAGCTCCGTGGGGCACGTCTGCGTCCCTGCGCGCGTGGCAGGCAGAGGCGCTGGAAAAGTACATGGCTGAGCAGCCCCAGGACTTCCTCGCTGTGGCTACCCCGGGCGCGGGCAAGACGACGTTCGCGCTTAGGATCGCCTCCCAGCTGATATCGCAGCGCATCGTTCATCGGGTGATCGTCGTGGTGCCGACAGAGCACCTAAAGACGCAGTGGGCTGATGCTGCCAGCCGCGTCGGTTTGCAGATCGATCCAACCGGGCGCGGTGGTCGGGCTGGACGCAGCCGTGAGTACGTCGGGGTGGCCACCACTTACGCAGCCGTCTCGGTTCGGCCGTGGCACTACGAGGCGCTGTGCGCAAACAACAAGACTTTGGTGATCTTTGACGAGATTCACCATGCTGGTGATTCCCGCAGCTGGGGCGAGGCTGTGCACGATTCTTTCCAGTACGCCACCCGTCGCCTCGCGCTGACCGGCACCCCGTTCCGCAGCGACGACAACCCGATTCCGTTCGTCGAGTACGAGATGCGCGACGATGGTTCCCAGATCAGCCGCGCAGACTACGTCTACGGATACGCGGATGCGCTGCGGGATCACGTGGTTAGGCCCGTGATTTTCATGGCCTATGGCGGCCCGATGCGCTGGATCACCAACACTGGCGACGAGATCGCGGCAAACCTGGGCGAGCCGATGACGAAGGCGTTGACCTCCCAGGCTTGGAGGACCGCGCTGGATCCGAAGGGCCAGTGGATATCTTCGGTCTTGCAGGCCGCGGACAAGCGCCTTACGCAGGTGCGTCGTCACCTGCCGGACGCCGGCGGTTTGGTGATTGCATCGAATCAGTCCACGGCTAGGGCGTATGCCCGGCTGCTCGATCAGATTAGCGGCGAAGAAACCACTGTGGTGCTCTCAGACGATGCCAAGTCGAGCGCAAAGATCGAGGAGTTTTCGGGCTCCGAGACCCGCTGGATGGTGGCCGTGCGGATGGTCTCCGAGGGCGTCGACGTGCCTCGCCTGGCTGTCGGTGTCTACGCCACCAGCACCTCTACCCCGCTTTTCTTCGCCCAGGCCGTCGGTCGTTTCGTGCGTGCCCGCAAGCGCGGCGAGACTGCAACGGTATTCCTGCCCACGGTTGCGACCATCCTCGATCACGCGGCAAGCCTGGAACTGCAGCGCGACCACGTCCTCGGCGGCCGCAAACCCGACGAAGGCATCTGGGACGAATCCGAGGCCTTGTTGGAGCAGGCCAATGCCCGTGAGGCCGCCAGCGACGAGCTCAACAACGAGTTCAAGATGCTGGACTCGGACGCCACCTTCGATCATGTCCTCTACGACTCCCACACCTACGGCATGTACGCCGATCCGTCTAGCCGTGACGAGGAGGAATACCTGACGCTGCCCGGCCTTGCCGATTCGGATCTGATGGGCACCATGCTCGCCGATCGCCAGCGCAGGCAGCTCGCCAGGCACAAGCGCGAAATCAACAAGCAGGTGCGGCGGAAAGAAGTTCCCCCAGACGAGCCGTTGCACCGTGCATTGGCCAATCGCCGCAAGGAACTAAATACCTTAGTTAGCCGTTTCGCCAGGGTGCGGGGCGTGCCGCACTCACACATTCACGCCCAACTGCGACGCGAATGCGGCGGCCCGAAACTCGCCCAGGCAAACACTGGACAGGTCGAGGCGCGAATCAGGCTCGTCCAACGCTGGCTTAACCGCAACAGGTAGCCTAAAAGACATGCAGAAAATACTCTTTGTTTGCACCGGAAACATCTGCCGCTCGGCGATGGCCGAACAGATCGCCAACTACCTGAGCGGGCAGCGCGGCCTAGACCTAGAGTTCGACTCCGCCGGCGTCAGTGACGAAGAGCACGGCAACCCGATGGACTCCCGTGCGGTTCGTGTCATGAAGCAGCACGGCTACCCCGTCAGCCCACATCAGGCCAAGCAGGTCAGCCGTCGAATGTTCGACGAAGCCGACCTGGCCATCGGGTTCACCAACGCGCACGTTTCCCGCATGAAACGAATCGCCCCCGACGCCAACATTCGTCTTATGACTGACTTCGACCCCGAAGCCGTGCCTGGCGCCGACATCAGCGACCCCTGGTACGGCGGCCCGGAAGACTTCGAGATCGCCATCTGCGAAATCGAGTCGGCACTCAAGGGGATGCTCGAAGAAATCGTCTAAACTCGCCCTTTACGGCGGGGACTTCCCGGCCCTCGGGTGAGGTGCTGGCAAACTGGTGGTGCAAGAAAGGAACCCACGTGCAATCTGATGAGCTCTTCTGGCGCCCGCAAGCGGGCCAGATGGTTGGTGGCCGTTATCGGTTGAACCATGAGCTCTTCGTTTCCGGCCCTGAGGTCGACGGCTACCGTGCAGCCACGTGGCAGGCCACCGACAACGCCCTTTCGCGTTCGGTCCAGATGCAGATTCTGGGCCCTAGGGACCCGCGCGTCCCCCGCTTCTTGATGGCTGCCAGGCAGACGGCCGCCACCGACGATTGCCGCTTCTTGAGGGTTCTCGACGCGATGGAGGCCGAGGGGCAAGAGCTGCTCTCTTTCGTCGTGTGGGAGCATCCCGAGGGCAAGAAGCTGAGCGACGTTCTTTCTTCCACCAGACTGAGCAACGCTGAGGCGGCATACGTCGTTCGCGAGGTCGCGGCGGCTCTGGCAGCCCCGCACGCTGCAGGAAAGTTCCACGGCAGGCTCGGCTTGCGAAACATCCTGGTGACGCTCGAGGGTGACATCAGGGTGTGCGGTTTTCTGACCGACGGCGTCATTTTCGGCGACGAGCACGAGCAAAACTGGTCTAGGCGCGAGCAACAGGATCTTCGCGATTTGGGTATGCTGCTCTATACCTGCCTGACTGGTTGCGCACCTGTTTGCGATGAGGCTTCGCGCGACGGGCTGCCCGCGGCTCCCAGGCGTGGGGCCGGTGAAAAGCAGCACTGGGTCACCCCGAAGGAACTGCGCACATCCACAAATTCTGGCCTGGACAAGGTGGCGATGATGCTGCTCGGCGAGGCCAAAATGCGCTTCGGCACAGCTGATGAGCTTGCCACCACGCTCACCAGAATCTTGGCCAGCACCGAGCCGAAGGCCGAACTGCAGTCGAAGATGCGTGCCATGCGTTTTGCCAATTTGCCGCCCGAAATGCCGATGGCTAGCCAGGACGACAAAGCCACCGAGATCGTTTCCAATAAAGCCGCTGTGACTAGGCGAGATGGCGCTTTTCAGGGGTCGGAAGCGCCAACCCAAGAGTTTCGCGAAGTGGTGCCCGACGAGGCCCCGACGCAGATTGCCCCTGCCGTCGATGTGTCTGCCTACGAACCCCAATACGACGACCCCCCGACTGCTCTGCAGCCCGCTTACGTCGATGAGGTCTCTGACGTAGCGGAACCGGAGAAGTCCATCCCCATTTCTGCCAGGCAGCGTCCGGTGGCTCCTGCGAAATTCGCCCAGCGTAGGATTATCGCGCTCGTGGCGATCTTGGTGGTGCTCTGCTTGGTGCTGGTGATGGTCGTTCGTGGTTGCTCAGGTGCAGGCGAGCCCGCAGCAGCCACCGAGATCGTAAACGTTTTCAGCTTTGACCCTGTCGCAGACGGCGGCGGCGAAGACGAACGCTCCGAGACGGACCAGCTCGCCCACGACGGCGACCCGAACACTGCCTGGACCACCTGGACCTACTACGGCAGCGAGAAATTCGGCAATCTGAAGACCGGCGCCGGAATGGTTCTCGACCTCGGAAAGCCCCAGCCGCTCGGCGGGGTGCACCTATTGCTGGATAGCTCCCCCGTAGATGTTCAGCTGATGATTCCAGCTGCAGATCCTGGTGCAGATCAGCCTCCGATGGACACCGTAAACAGCTGGCAGACCGTCACGCAGGCGTCGCAGGCGGGTTCCGATATAGTTTTGCGCCCAGACCAACCGGTCACCACCAGGTGGGTGCTGGTCTACTTCACCACGCTGCCGGCCATCGCCGAGGGGCAATTCCGCACAGGTATTTCCGAGGTGAATCTCGTCGAGTAGAAACTCTTTGTCGTGCCAGGACATAAAACGGGCGATTCTTGCGTTGCATAGGGAAAGTTCTTAAGGAGAGATATGCAGTCAGTTCAGCTGAACACCGGCATCACGCTTCCGGACGCCTCCACACAGGCGGTTGACGTTTCTCAGGAGATCCGCGATGTCATCATTATCGGCAGCGGCCCGGCCGGTTACACCGCGGCTATTTACGCTGCGCGCGCCCAGCTCAAGCCCTTGGTGTTCGAAGGTCAGCTCGATGCAGGTGGCGCCCTGATGACCACCACCGAGGTCGAGAACTTCCCCGGTTTTTCGAAGGGCATTCAGGGCCCAGACCTGATGGCCGAGATGAGGGCCCAGGTAGAGCGTTTTGGCGCTGAACTGGTAGCCGAGGACGTCGAGAGCGTTGATTTGAGCAGCGACATCAAGCTGGTGACTGATTCTCGCGGCACACAGCATCGTGCCCGCACGGTGATTCTCGCCATGGGTTCCGCCTATCGCAAGCTGGGAATTCCCGATGAGGAAACCTACTCTGGCCGAGGCGTCAGCTGGTGTGCAACCTGTGACGGTTTCTTCTACCAGGGCAAGGACATCGCCGTGGTCGGTGGAGGCGATTCCGCGGTCGAGGAGGCCACTTTCTTGACCCGATTCGCTAATTCGGTGACGCTCATTCACCGTCGAAACGAGCTTCGTGCCTCCGCGATCATGGCTGAGCGTGCCAAGAACGATCCCAAGATTAAGTTCGCCTGGAATAGCCAGGTCGTCGGCATGGGTGGAGACGGTAAACTCGCTGAGGTAACTCTGCGCGATACGGTCACCGGTGAAGAGCGCAAACTCGCTGTCGAGGGACTGTTCGAGGCCATCGGTCACGACCCCCGCTCTGCTCTCGTCAAAGATCAGGTCTCTTGTGATGATTCTGGTTACGTTTTGGTTGAGGGCCAGAGCTCTGCAACTAACGTTCCTGGCGTTTTCGCCTGCGGTGATCTCGTAGACCACACTTATCGTCAGGCAATTACGGCTGCCGGCTCCGGAGCTAAGGCCGCGCTGGACGCAGAACGCTTTCTACTCGATAACTAATAAGGAGAAATATCTATGGCAGTAAAAGAGGTAACGGACGCTGACTTCGACTCCGTTGTGAAGGGCAGCTCAAATCTGGTCATTGTGGATTACTGGGCAGACTGGTGCGGCCCCTGCCGTCAGCTCGCTCCTATTCTCGACGAGCTCTCGGGTGAATACTCCAACGTAGATTTTTTGAAGTTGGACACCAATGCTAACCCCAAGATTCCGATGCGCGAAGGCGTCATGGCTCTTCCGACGCTGCAGTTCTGGAAGAACGGCGAGATCGTCAAGGTTGTGCAGGGCGGCAAACCGCGTAATACGCTTAAGAGCATTATCGATGAGTTGGCTTAACCATAAAGTTATATACCTATAAAGCGCTATGTCGAAATGTCGACATAGCGCTTTATTTATGTCTTTTGACGTGCTCGTTCGTTTCTATGCCCATCCAGGCCATTTGTTTTTTGAAACGTTGCCGGTCGCCTTGCGGCTCTTGTTTTTGAGAGGCCGCTGGGCTTTGCAAACATCCTTCGACGTCTCGAGTAGTTGTGTTTCACGTGAAACATTTTCTCTTTAATTACTTAGTGTCACGCGAAACGGTCTCTTGAACTAGGTTGGTGGGGGATTCGATTGTTGCGTAAAGGCTAGAGTTTGGGCTGGCTGCTCTTGTTTCACGTGAAACACTTTCAGTCGTTCTCCCTTAAATTCTGGCATTTGTCGGGAAAGCGAAAAAAGGGTCTAGGTGTTAAACCTAGAGTCTTCATGTTTCACGTGAAACTATTCAAGTATTTGCAGTATTCTCTTCAGATCGCCTTCGTCCGCGAATTCAATGGTGACTTTGCCCTTCTTGGCACCCATTGTTAGCTTTACCCGAGTGTCGAGGAGGTCGGCAAGCCTGTCTGCAACGCTGGCAAGCTCGGGCGATACTTCTCTTTTTGCGGGTGTAGGTTTTTTCTGCTCCCCTCCTGGCTTATACATGGCGACGAGCTCTTCTGCTGCTCGCACCGAAAGACCTTCTGCAACGATTCGTTGCGCCAACTGTTCTTGAGCTAGAGGATCGGTTAAAGCAAGGAGTGCTCTAGCGTGACCCGCGCTCAAAACTTCCGCTGCCACCCTGCGCTGAACTGAAGCCGGAAGCTTCAAGAGGCGAAGTGTGTTTGAAATGTGTGGACGAGACTTCTTGATGCGGGTGGCCAGTTCCTCTTGTGAGCAGTCGAAATCGTCCAAAAGCTGCTGATAAGCAGCGGCTTCTTCGAGCGGGTTGAGTTGAACCCTGTGTAGGTTCTCCAAGAGAGCGTCGCGAAGTAGGTCTTGGTCGTCAGTGGCTCGAACAATTGCAGGAATTGCCTTTAGGCCAGCTAGTTTGTGTGCGCGCCAGCGTCGCTCACCCATGATTAACTCGAAGCCGTCTCCTTTTTCACGTACCACAATCGGTTGCAGCAGCCCGACTTCTTTTACAGAAGCTGCGAGCTCCTCAAGGTCTTCTTCGTCGAATACCTGACGTGGCTGCGCTGGGTTTGGATGAATCTTCGAAACGGCGATTTCTTTGAAATACGAGCCGTCTGGCATCTTATCCGAAGCTTGCTGAGGGTTAGCCTCTGAAATTCCATCTGTCCGCGTGAAAAGTTCGCCCAGTCCCCTGCCAAGTCCGCCTTTGCCAGCGCTCATTCAAGCTCCTAATAAAAAAAGTCTGCCGAACGTTTCGGCAGACTTTAGATTATCATCGCGTGGAAAGCTCGTAGGCAACTTTTCTGTAGGCCTTCGCACCAACTGATTTAGGGTCGTACTCCAAAATCGTTTGACCGTAGCTTGGTGCCTCGCTGATTCGTACTGATCTCGAGATGACGGTCTTAATGATTTGGTCTGGGAAGTGTTTAGCGATTTCCGCTGCGACCTGGCTTGAAAGC
Organism: Propionimicrobium lymphophilum DSM 4903; assembly: GCF_000423485.1. Taxonomy (GTDB): domain Bacteria; phylum Actinomycetota; class Actinomycetes; order Propionibacteriales; family Propionibacteriaceae; genus Propionimicrobium; species Propionimicrobium lymphophilum. Next base: position 98,621 of record NZ_AUIB01000004.1, read on the forward strand.
TTCGTGCGAGCGTCGTACATCGTCAGCAAAATTCCGGTCACACGCAGATTCGGGTTCAAATTCTGTCGAATCATCGATATGGTGTGCATCAACTGGGTCAGACCCTCGAGTGCGTAATACTCAGTCTGAATAGGTATCAAAAGCTCACTAGCAGCGACCATTGCGTTAACGGTCAATAAGCTGAGTGACGGAGGGCAGTCGAAAAAAACCCAATCGACGTCGTTTGATTCTTCGTAATCTTTTAACGCCTGAGCAATGCGCTGTTCACGTGCAATCATCGACACTAGCTCAATCTCTGATGCTGAAAGATCGACAGTTGCTGGCAAAACCTTCAGGTTTTCAGATTCCGGAGAACTCTGAGCAAGATCTGCGATGCTCTCGTGGCCGATCAGCACCTCATACGTGCCTTTAGTGCCAGGAGAATGCTCGATGCCAAGAGCCGTAGACGCATTTCCCTGTGGGTCCATGTCTATCAACAGAACCTTGTGACCCTCGCGAGCTAATGCGGAAGCTACGTTGACTGCAGTTGTTGTCTTCCCCACTCCCCCTTTTTGGTTTGCCACAACCACTCTGCGGGTTTGTTCAGGAACAGGAATGGTGAAATCCGTTTCACGTGAAACATTCGCCATTACTTCTCCTTAGATGTGACTCGAACGATCCATGTCGGTTCTGAATTGGCTAAAGCGTGAGCCTCGATAATCTCTGCGCTGGCCCTAAGCTTCTTAAGTTTAGCTCTACTCTTCTCCACTTCAACGGAAGCGTTTTTGCCTTTGAGGGCAATCAGTTGTCCCTTTGGCAAGAAGAGATCGCAAGTGAATCCTAAAAGCTTTGGTAAAGCCGCAACTGCCCTAGCCGTAACGACGTCAAACTTCTCTTGGACGTCTTCTGAGCGGCCTCGAATTACTCTGACTCGATCGGCTAGCCCAAGTTCGTCAATTGCTAGCTCAAGAAAGTTTGCCCGTCGTTCAAGCGACTCAATGAGCGTGACGTCGATGTCATCCCTAGCTATCGCTATTACCAAGCCTGGCAGGCCGGCTCCGCTGCCGACGTCAGCGACTTTCGCATTTGCAGGAATGAAATCAACAAGAACTGCGCAGTTGAGGATGTGTCGACTCCAAATGCGCTCGTTCTCGCTTGGGCCAAGGAGACCCCATTCGTTTCCACGATTAGTCAATATGTCGACATATTGACTAATCATCTTTTCGTCTTTGAATAAATTGAGGGTGCCCTCCGGCATCTTCTCTGTCGCCACCAGGGCACCTCCCAACTAACTAGCTCTGCTCGGACATTACGATGACGCAACGGTTGGGCGCTTTGCCCTCGGACTCGCTGTAGAGGCCAGCCTCCGCTACGGCGTCGTGAACAATCTTGCGCTCGAACGGATTCATCGGCTCGAGCTTTACAGATTCTCCGGAGTCCTTAACTTCATGAATCACCTGCGCGGCAAGCTCCTTTAATTCCTGTTTGCGCTTATCGCGGTAGCCAGCGATGTCCACCATCAGCTTGCTGCGGTTGCCGGTCTCGGTGAGCACGGCAAGACGAGTCAGCTCCTGAAGAGCCTCGAGCACTTCCCCATTCTTGCCGACGAGCTTATCGTCATCGGTGATGATGGAAACGTGAGCGCGATCGCCCTCGGTATAAATATCGATGTCGCCGTCCAGGTCCGCGATCTCAAGTAAATCCTCGAGATAGTCGGCAGCGATATCGCCCTCGGTGTCGAGAATCGCGAGTTTCTCGTCTAGTTCTTCGTCGTGCGGTTCAACATTTTCGTCAGTCATGGATTACTCCTGAACTATTTCTTTTTCTTACGGGCTGAACGAGGCTGGCGCTGAATCTGCTGCCGTTGAACTGTACGTTTCGGAGCCTCGGAGTTCTTTTTGGTGGTCTTACGGTTGGTGCCCTGTCGAGTCACGCGAGTGGTGTCGGTGACGGTCCTGGAATCGGCTTTGCGAGGTGCCTTGCGGGCCTTGTCGGCGCGACGACGCTCGATCTCTTTCGGGTCCTTGCCCTTGGCCTTCATGCGGTCTTCCCAGTCAAGGTACGCGGGAGTGCCGGGCGTCGGGTAGGTGCGGATGATGATCATTTGCTGGCCGACGGTCCAGATATTGCTGAAGAACCAGTAGATCAGAACGCCGATCGGGATGATCGGGCCGGAAATGAAGTACATGAACGGCAGTATGTACAGCATCATCTTCGACTGCTGCCCCATCGGGCCCTCGAGCGCACTCGGCGGCATGTTGCGGCGCATCATGTGGATCTGCTGCCAGAACAGCAGACCGGTCATGCAAAGAATAAGAATGATCGCGAGGATCTGGGTAGCGCCGAAGCCGTTGTCGAGCGGAAGGAGCGTGCCGGATAGTTGAGCGCCGAAAATGTTGGCGTCGGACAGCGACTTGACCAGTTCAGGGTCTTTTTCGAACCAGTAGCCGACCGGATTGTTGCGCGCTGCGCCGTTAAGTACGCGGAATAGCGCCCAGAAGATCGGCAGCTGCAGCAGAAGCGGCAGGCAGCTGGCCATCGGGTTGACGCCCTCTTCCTGATAGAGCTTCATCGTCTCTTGACCGATGCGCTCGCGATCGGCGCCGTATTTCTCCTGCAGCGCCTTCATCTTGGGCTGCAACGTCTGCATTGCCCTAGACGAGTTCAACTGCTTGATGTACAGGGGAAGAAGCAGCGTGCGGACGAAGATGGTCAGCATCGCGATGGCGCAGATCCAGGTGACGCCAGAGTAGTAGCCGAATAGCGGCGTGATGATGTCGTGGAAGAGCTTGAGTAATCCCGAGATCGCCCAGTAGAGCGGGCTCATGATGGCTCGGCCGATGTCGCCAAGCCCGAGCGGGATTAATGCGTTCAGGGAAATTAGCACTGTTGCTTCACCTTTGTTCTATTCGGCTGGTGCGAAGTTTTTGTAGTCGTCTAGCTCGGTGTCAGGCACCAAGTCGAAGCCGCCCGCCGACCACGGGTGACAACGAAGTATGCGTCGAATCGTCAGTGCCCCACCGCGAAGCGCACCGTGATTTGTCACAGCTACCAGGCCGTATAGAGAGCAGTTGGGATAGTACCTGCACACGTCTCCGTAGAGCGGCGAAACGAATCGCCGCCAGGCCTTGATGAACCAAATCATTAGGTGCTTCATCGGTTTTGTCGGGCCACCAATTTCTTCTCTGCCCTAGACCAGGTTTTCGCTAGATCGTCCTCGACTAGCTCCGGTAGCTTCGCCGCGTCTGGAAGCGCGCGTACGACAATCTGACGCAATCCGGCCTGCGAGGCGGGAGTGGCGAACGAGGCGTCCTCATCGGCCAAAAGTTTGCGGCACATATGTCGAAGCCTGCGCTTGACGCGGTTTCGGGTGACGGCGTTTCCAACCCGCTTAGACACGACGAAACCCACCTGCGTGTTTGCAGGTGGGCGCGTTATGCCTTCGGCGCTAGATGCCGAAGTAGTATCCGCTAGTCGCGCGTGTACCACCACGGTGGATCCGCCCGCCCGGACGCCTCTCTTTACAGTCGAGGCGAAGTCGGCAGACGAGCGTAGCCTGGCCTGGGCGGCTAGCACGCTAGGCCGACAGGACTGCGCGACCCTTGCGGCGGCGTGCGGAAAGAACTGCACGTCCTGCGCGGGTACGCATCCTCGCGCGGAAACCATGCTTGCGCGAACGGCGACGATTGCTCGGCTGGTAAGTGCGCTTGCTCACGATTTATCTCCGTTAGTTGTTGGGGGGCCGCCTTGCGAGCATGATGCTTGCGAGGCGGTATTTTTCGGTCTTGGTTGCCGCGTCGTGAACGTGCCCGTCCCCTGTCTTGGCGCAGGGCTACCCAGGCAGCAACTAAAGCGGCTATCCAATGTTAGGCCCTCGAGGCCTTAATAACAAAAGAGTTGGCAAAGTGTTGAGTTATCTGCAATCGCTCTCATCTTTGATTTTAGGGCTAGGCTAGCTTTTACCACTTTTAAAGGGGGCCGATTAAAGTTATGGCCCTGAGGCAGAAATTTTGAAATCTTCACCGATTGGAGGGGCGGCGTGAGCGAATTAGGTTCCGAACTTGGAGCTTTCCCTGATCGCGTCGAAACCCCATCCGCCCAGGATGCCTGGCAGAAAGTCCTGGACGCGGCCGATGCCACCGCCCGTGCCTGGCTGCGCAGTTCGAAGTCGCTGACCGTCCACGAGTCGACGCTGATGGTTGCGGTGCCGAACGAATTTACCCGCGAGCGCATCGAGAGCAGGCAGCGGGTGCAGATCGAAGAGGTGCTCTCGGACCTCTTCCATAAGCCAATGCGGCTGGCCATCACCATCGAACCTGATCTGGAACTGGCGCTCGAGCCGCCGGTGCGCGACGAAGAGGACGAGGAACCCGTAGAGGTGGCTAAGTTCGTCCCCAAGCAGAACGTGCCCGAGCTGATCGCCTCGGATACACAGCCCGCCGACGACGGCGACAGGCTGAACCCGAAGTACACCTTCGACAACTTCGTCATTGGTAGCTCAAACCGCTTCGCGCACGCGGCTGCCGTCGCTGTCGCAGAGGCCCCGGGCAAGGCGTACAACCCGCTGATGATTTACGGTCAGTCCGGGCTGGGCAAGACGCACCTGCTGCACGCGCTCGGACATTACGTCCGAAACTACTACCAGGACGTGCGGGTCAAATACGTCTCCACCGAGGAGATGACCAACCACTTCATTAACGCCATTTCGGAGAACCGCACCAACGAGTTCCGCCGCTCTTACCGCGAGGTGGACGTGCTCTTGATCGACGACATTCAGTTCTTGGAGTCGAAGATTCAGACGCAGGAGGAGTTCTTCCACACCTTCAACACGCTGCACAACGCGCAGAAGCAGATTGTGATGACCTCCGACCGCCCACCGAAGGCGCTCGAGGCCCTCGAAACCAGGTTACGCAGCCGGTTCGAGTGGGGGCTGATTACGGATATTCAACCGCCGGACCTCGAAACCAGAATGGCCATTTTGCAGCGCAAGGCAATCAGCGAGCGTCTGAAGGTGCCCGTCGATGCGCTGGAATTTATGGCCTCGAACATCACCACGAACATTCGTGAGTTGGAGGGTGCGCTGATCAGGGTGACGGCGTTCGCGTCGCTCAATGGCCAGGCCGTCGACCTCAAGCTGACCGAGGACGTCTTGCAGGACCTCATCCCTGCAGGCTCGGAGCGCGAGGTAAATGCGCAGACCATCATCGAGGAGACCGCCAACTACTTTGGCATCACCCCCGAGGAGGTTTGCTCCACCTTGAGGACGCAGACTTTGGTGCGCGCTCGTCAGGTGGCCATGTATCTGTGCCGCGAGCTAACCGAGCTTTCGCTGCCGAAGATCGGCACCGAGTTCGGCGGCAAAGACCACACGACGGTCATGCACGCGGTGAAGAAGATTCGCCAGCTGATGGCCGAGCGCAGGAGCGTCTACAACCAGGTCACCGAGTTGACGAACCTAATCAAGAACGGCGGTTAGTCGAGCGGCTAAACCGCTCGGTGGGTGAGCTAGCTGAGCGCTTCTTTCGGGTTCCAAATCACCTTGAGCGCGTTGGGCACGATTTCGTAGACGAAGTCTTGTCCCTCGCCCATGGTGTCGCCGTCGATTTCGTACGGTGTTGGCTCTTCCATTTGAATGTGCAGGCGCTGCCCGGAAACCATCGAGATCGCCTCTCGCTTGAACAGCAGCTTGCCGAGCAGTTTCGCCCAACCGCCCAGGCCCTTCGGCGAGGCCATCATAAGGTCTAGGACCCCGTCGTTCGGCTTGGCCTGGGGGATTAGCTCGAAGCCGGCCTGCAACTTGGCAACGTTGGCAACGAGCACGAGCGCGGCCTTTCGGGTGTCCTTCTTGTATCGCCTGCCGTGATCGTCGTCCATGCGGTATTTGAGTCGACGCAGGGGAGCGTCGAAGTTCTTGATGAAGCTGGCGGCGTACGCGCCTGCCCCGACTACGGACTTCAATTTTTCGTCGGTGTTCTCCATCAGCTGGGCGTCGAAACCTATGCCGCCCATCACCATCAGGTGCTCGGCCTCGTCCTTGTTGCCGTCGACGGTCAGCTTGATCGCGTCTAGCGCGTTGGCTTCGCCGCTAAAAGCGTGTTTAGCTGCGTCGGCCATATCGAGTGGAATGTTCAGATTTCGGGCAAGCAGGTTTCCTGTGCCGCCGGGCAGCAGGGCGACAGGAATGTCTGAACCCACCAGTTCTGAAAGAACAACCCGCACTGTTCCGTCGCCGCCGCAGACCAACACCAGATCGCAGCCGGATTCGCGAGCCTGTTTTGCCATCTCGTAGCCCGGATCATCTTCGGAAGTTTCCAGGTATTCGGGCTTGTCGTAGCCGGCCTCTTGGGCCTGGGCATCAATAAGTTTCTTGAAATCCTGCTCGTTAACCTTGACCGGATTGAAGATAACCACCGCTTTTGACATGTCATAACGCTAACAGGTGTTCGCCAGCGTGAACCGCAAATAGTAAGCTAATGGACATGATTGACCCTAAGTTGATCCGTGAGGATCCTGATTTAATTCGTCGCTCGCAGGCTCGTCGTAACGCGCCGGTGGAATTGGTAGACCGGGCGGTCGCCGCAGACCAGAACCGTCGATCAACCATCGCAAAGTTCGAGTCAACCAGGGCCAGTCAGAAGAAGATCGGTAGCCAGATCGCCAAGGCATCGGATGAGGAGCGTAAGGAGCTGCTCGCCAAGACTAAGGAGCTGGCCGCTGAGGTTAAGTCTTTGCAGTCTCAGGCGGACGAAGCCGAGAAGGAATTCCACGACGTAGCCATGGCTCTCGGCAATATCGTCATCGACGACGTACCGGAGGGCGGCGAGGACGACCTTTACGTCATCGACGAGTGGGGCACTCCCCGAGATTTCGAGGCCGAGGGCTTCGAGGCGGCAGACCACTTGGAGATCGGCGAGAAGATCGGTGCTCTGGACATGGAGCGCGGCGCCAAGGTTTCCGGTTCGCGCTTTTACTTCCTGACGGGTCCGGGCGCGATGCTCGAGTTCGCCCTGATTCAGCACTCGCTGTCGAAGGCGCTTGAGTGGGGCTTCCAGCCGATGATCGCTCCGGCGCTTGTTAAACCGTCTGCTATGGACGGCACCGGTTTCCTAGGTCAGGCAGCCGACGACGTCTACCACCTCGAGCGCGACGACATGTATTTGGTCGGCACCGCCGAGGTTTCGCTCGCCGGCTTCCACTCCGACGAGATCTTGCCGCAGGAGACCCTGCCCAGGCATTACGCGGGCTTCAGCTCGGCATTCCGTCGCGAGGCCGGCAGCTACGGCAAGGACACCCGAGGCATTTTCCGTGTGCACTGGTTCGACAAGTTCGAGATGTTCGTCTACTGCGCGCCCGAGGACGCCGAGGCCGAGCACCAGAAGCTGCTGGGCTACGAGAAGGACTTCCTGACTTCTCTCGAGATTCCGTTCCAGGTTCTCGACGTCGCCAGCGGCGATCTCGGCCTTTCCGCGGCCCGCAAGTACGACTGCTACGCCTGGTTCCCGGGCCAGCAGCGCTACCGCGAGGTGACTAGCACGTCGAACTGCACCACGTTCCAGGCCCGCCGTCTGAACATCAGGATGCGCGGCGAGGACGGCGTCCAGCCGCTGGCCACCCTGAACGGCACACTGTGCGCCATGACGCGAATCATCGCGGCGATTCTGGAGAATTACCAGAACGAAGACGGTTCGGTGACCATTCCGAAGGTTCTTCGCCCCTACTTAGGTGGCCGCGAACGTTTCGAGGTCCTGTAAATAATTAAAAATTTGGCCCGCCGGATTTTTCCGGCGGGCTTTTTTTAATTGTTAAAAAGTTCTTTTTACTTAATTCGCAGGAGTATCTTTTCTTTTTGCTTAGGTGAGCCTTGCAAAAAATGCGACTGAAACCATTTCGTTATGAAACATTGCTTTCAGATAGGGATACCTAACCTAATTAATGCTATATATTGTTTGCGAGAAAGACCGGTAAAGGTTTTTCTGCTCAGAAGGGGAGCAGCCTTCTGAAGCTAACTTGACTTGAGAGTTGACGTGAATAAAGAAAATATCGATTTAGCCATTCGGCCCAGTGCGGAGGAGGACGGCGCGTCGCGCGCGAGCCGTCCTAGCCGGATGAAGGCTTGGGCGCTGCCACTTCTTTTGGTGGCGGTGTGCATCGGCATGTTCAGTAATCTGTTCGCCCCGGTCGCTAAGGCGGAGCAGAACTACGACGAAGTCGTCGCTGCGATGTCCGAGAAGATCCAGCAGATCCCGGGGCAGTACGAGGCCGGCGATCTGGACGGTATTAAGACGTCTATCCGTCAGGCTTACTACGAGAACTACCAGACCAGCGGTCTTGAAGATCAGATCAAGCATCGTCTGGGTGATGAGCGCTCGGCCGAGTTCGTCAAGGCGCTGCTAGACCTGCGCACGCAGGCGAACTCCGGTGTGCCTGCTGCTGATCTCGAGAAATCCTCAATGGACGTGATAGGCAAGCTGGAGGCCAACGTCAAGGAGCTCGAAGACGCGCCGGAGTTAAACGACCAGTGGACGCGCGTTGCGGGCAACATCTCAGATCTGCTGACCTCTGCCAAGGACGAGTACGCGGCCGGCAACTTCGAGAAGGCGTACAAGGCTGCGACCGACGCCTACCTCGCCCAGTATGAGGCGAATGGCCTTGAGAAGGCCACGATCTCTTACATCGGCCAGGCCCGAGTGTCTCAGCTCGAGGGGCTATACGCCGACATGCGTCAAATGGCCAAAGACCAGTCGAAGAGCGCCGACGAGTACGCAGCTGTTGCCGACGAATTGATCTCTTACGTCCAAGAGGACGCCAAGGAGCTCGACGAGCTGACCGCACCGGACGCCGAACTCGGCTGGCGTGGCTTCTTCGCGTCGTTCCTGATCCTGCTGCGTGAGGGCGCCGAGGCTTTGTTAGTTGTTGCGGCGGTCGTCACCTACGCTCTCAAGGGACAGCGTCGCGACCAACTGATGGGCATCCTCGTTGGCGTTCTCGCTGCGCTTGCCATCTCGGTTGGCCTGGCAATCGTGTTCGCCAATATCACCGCATCCGCGTCGAGCGGTTTCTCGCAGGAGTTCATCGAGGGCATCACAGGCTTGCTGGCCGTCGTGATGCTGATCTGGGCGTCGAACTGGATTCTCAACAAGGCCAGCGGAAACAAGTGGGAGCAGTACATCGAGCGCACCGCGGGCGAGAAGGCCGCGAAGGGCGGCGTGTTCGCGCTAGCCATGGTGGCGTTCCTGGCCGTGCTGCGAGAGGGCTCCGAGACGGTGCTGTTCTATCTGCCGATCATCGCGGGTGCAAAGAACGGTGCCGACCACGCGAAGATCTGGCTTGGCGTCGGCCTCGCCGTGCTGATCCTCGCGATCTTGTTCCTGCTGGTCTGGAAGTTTGGCGTCCGGCTGCCCATGAAGGCCTTCTTCAAGTGGACGTCGATTTTGCTTGGTCTGCTCGCCATAACCATCGCAGGTGGTGCGGTGAAGGAGTTCCAGGACGCGACAATAATTTCGTCGCATCGGGTCGAAGGTATGCCCGAGATATCTCTGTTGGGTGTCTACCCGACTGTCGAATCGCTGGGGGCGCAGCTGCTGGTAATCGTCATTTTGGCGGTGCTCGGCTGGCTGCAATACCGGCAATCAAATAAATCCGGGGAAGCCACCGTCGTGGCCGAAGCCCCACAAAACTGAAAGGAGTAATCAGTGAAGAAACTTATTGCGCTGATTGCCGCTTTGCTCATGGCTCTGGCCTTCACGGCTTGTGACAGCACCGACAAGAAGGCTGATAGCGATGCTAAGCCGGCCGAGTCCGCTGCCGCTACTGAGGCTGCCGAAGAGTCCACCGATCCTGACGTCATTGGTATCAACGAGATTCCGGTTGGCGATTCTGGCCCGCAGAAGAATGGTCCCCTCGAGGTAGACCTGGTTTACTTCCAGGCTGTCGACATGGAGCACGGCTCGATGTCCATGCCTCCGGCCTCCGAGTCTGATATGCACTTCGAGATCGATGTAAAGACCACCGACGAGGCCAAGGCTTGGGGTTACGACGCCGATCAGTTCCTGCCTTACCTCGACCCGAAGGTTGAGATCAAGGACGTCAACACCGGTGAGGTAATCGATCCGGGCACCATGATGCCGATGATCGCTTCTGACGGCCCGCACTACGGCAACAACATCAAGCTGAAGCCGGGCAAGTATGACGTCACCGTCACCATCGCCTCGCCCGCCGACGAGTTCATGCTGCACACCGGCAAGGACTCCTCTGGCGTTAAGGGCCGCTTCTGGACCGAGCCGCTGAAGTTCGAGTTCAAGAACTGGAACTGGGACGGCCAGCTCGTCTAGTTAGAGTTCTCGCGTGCACCCCGGAAGGTTTCTGCCTTCCGGGGTGTCGCAGTAAAAGCGGTGAGTGGACGAATAACTCGTTTCTTGGAGCTCGTCGTATGATTGGAAAATCTGTTTGCTGAATAATTAGCTGAGGCTTAACAAATGCTTAAACTCTTCGTTGCCGCTGTACGGCTGTCGATGCCGCTGCTGCTGACGATCGCCATTTTGTTGGCGTCTCGCGCTCACGCACCGATGGAGCGTAGGACGGTTTCTCGAATTACTTGGGCGGTGACCGTGCTTTCTCTCGCGGCGGGTGCCGTGTTGGCCCAGCTGCGAATAAACACCACGCTCATCAACATCCCGACGATGAATACTATCGTCGGCATTCCCGCGATTATCTCCGCGATCGTCTTCCTGGTTGCCGTCTGGATGTTCGGCAACCGAGATCTGCACGACATCGAGCAGACCGGCCGCCATCGCTTCTTGACGATCTCCGCCCTGGTGACCCTAGCGTTCAACTCGGTATTCCTGGGCTTCCCATACTTTTTCGGCACGGACGGCGTCGTCTTGATGGGCTCGAGTCTGTTCGAGTCCGAATCGCTGCTTCGCCTGGCCGGCTTCGTGCTGGGCACTCTGCTAGTGCTGGTCGCCTGCTGGTGTTACGTGAAATCCGCTCGCCGAGTTCCCTGGGTGGTCAGAACGGTCATCACCGTCGTCGTCTTTTTGGCCATCATCGGCCCGCGCGCGGTGCTGCTTTATCAGCAGCTTTCCACCAGGGGAATGCTGCCCAAGAGCAACCTGATCTTCGACATGGTGTTGTGGATTCAGTACAACGGCCCGATCACCCAGCTGGTGCTCGCGGTTCTGATCGGCGTCCCGAGCCTGATCGCGCTGTGGACGCATCCGCGTGGGCCCGTCGCAAATCCGGCACTGGGCAGGATCCGCAAGGCCGACATGATTTCACGACGCAAGTTTTTCGCGCTTTCGCTGGTGCTCAGCATCCTGTTCGGCGTGACGCTGACCCTCGGCCATGCGAAGGCCGAGGCCAAACCGGAACTTTCGCCGATCGAGCCATCGGTGATCCAGGACGACAAGGTGCTCGTCGACCGCGCCACCGTTTCCGACGGTCACCTGCACCGCTTCGCCATCACGACCCGTGCCGGCAAGGAATACCCTGGCAAGGCCGGCGGCATCTACAAGACCCAGGGCGGGGTAGAGGTGCGTTTCATCGTCATCATGAAGAACGAGACGGCGTTCGGCACTGGCCTGGATGCCTGCGAGATCTGCGGCGATTCGGGCTATTACGAGTCCGACGGCAAGGTGATCTGCGAAAAGTGCAACGTAATGATGAACATCCAAACCATCGGATTCCCCGGTGGCTGCAACCCGATTCCGATTTCCTACGAGGTGGTTGGTGACAACCTGCAGTTCTCGCTGGACGAGCTGGAATCTCAAGAGAACGTTTTTAGGTAAACATGTTTTTCTGGCGAATGATTTTCCGCGCGCTGCGCAGGCAGATGTCCAAGCGTCTGCTGGTTGCGGTGACTATCTTTTTGGGTGCGAGCCTGACCACGTCGATGTTTGCCGTAATGCTGGACGTTGGCGACAAGATCAAGCAGGAGCTCGGCAGCTACGGCGCCAATATTCAGGTGCTGCCTAAGGGCGCCGCGGTGATCTCCGACATGTACGACGTCGACACCGACCAGGCCCAGGGTGCGCTCCGCGAGGACGAACTGCCCAAGTTGAAGACGATCTTCTGGGCGTACAACATCGAAGATTTTGCACCTTTTTTGGAGACCCACGCGAACGTCGGTGGTGAGGATATGAAGGTGCAGGGAACTTGGTTCCACAACACCATCGATCTGCCGACGGGCGAGGACGTCACCACTGGTCTGCAGGGTATGCGTGACTGGTGGCAGGTCGAGGGCCAGTGGGCCTCTGACTCTGGCGAAGCCATGGTGGGTAGCTCTGTGGCTAAGAAGAATGGTTGGTCGGTTGGCGATCAGATAGAAATTTCTTCAGATAAGGGAACTTCGTCCCTGAAGGTTGCGGGCATATACACCGCAGGTTCTGATGAAGACCGCACGATGTACATTCCGTTATCCGAGGCGCAAAAGCTGAGTGATCGTCCGGGCCAGGTCGGAAAGATCGAGGTTCGCGCGCTGACCACGCCGGATAACGAGTTGTCCAGCCGTGCGGCCCGCGATCCGAGCACGCTTTCGCTTGAGGAATGGGAGACCTGGTACTGCACGGCCTATGTTTCTTCGATCTCGTATCAGATCGAGGAGGTCATGACTAACGCCGACGCTAAGGCCGTCCGTCAGATCGCCGACACCGAAGGCGTGATCCTCGACAAGACGCAGATGATCATGACGATGGTCGCCGGCTTCGCGATGATCGCGGCAGCGCTGGGCATCGCCAACTTGGTTACCGCGTCGGTGATGGAGCGAAGCAAGGAGATCGGCCTGATGAAGGCGTTGGGCGCCAGGAACGGTTCGATCATCGGGCTGATCCTGACGGAGACGCTGGTTGTCGGCCTGATCGGTGGCGTCCTCGGGTTCTTCGCTGGCGTCGGGCTGGCGCAGCTGGTCGGGCACCTGGTGTTCGGATCGGCAATCACGATCCGGCCTGTGGTTGCCCCGCTGATGGCATTGATCATCTTGTTGACTGTCGTCATCGGCTGCATCCCCTCGATTCATTCGATGCTCAAGCTGACACCTACCCAGGTTTTGCACGGACGGTGATTTGATGAACAGCAAGCAAAGGCGCATGTATCTGCGCATGATCACGAAGTCGCTGTGGCGACGGATGTCTCGAGTGTTGATTGCGTCGCTTTCTATCGCGGTTGGCGCGGCAACGCTTTCCGGGCTCGGCCTGGTGGCGTACACCGTCCCCAAGCAGCTGACAGCCGAGCTGCGCAGCTACGGCGCAAACATGGTGGTGCTGCCGCAGGGAGCCGACGCGATCAGTCCCGACAAAGTCGAGGACGTCGACAAACTGGCCGGCGACAAGACTCTCGGCAGGGCCGGCTATCAATACTCGAACCTGCTGTATAACCAGCAGTCTATTCAGGTGGTTGCAACCAACATGGACGACGTCGCAAAGGTTCGTCCTTATTGGGAGATCGACGGCGAAAGGCCAACCGGGCCCGACCAGATTTTGGTGGGGGAATCGGTGGCGGAGCTTTACCGCTTCGAGATCGGTAAGAACGTCGGACTGACAGAACCGACCACCGAGAAGGGCACGGCCAAACAGCTCAAGGTCTCCGGAATTCTGCGCACGGGCGGGCCAGAGGACGACTCCATCGTCATGACGCCCGAGGGCCTAGCGCAGTTCAACGTGCAGCCCGGCTACAACCTAGTGGAGTATTCCATCGACGGTGATACGGCGACAATCAACCAGCTAGCCGGCGAGATAACCGAGTCTAACGAGGGCGTCGAGGCCGAGGTGGTTCGTCGCACCAGCGAGAACGAATCCGGCATTGCGCAGACCATGCAGACCCTGATCTGGATGGTGAGCGCTATCATCGTCGTGCTGACCGTCATCTCGGTTTCGGCGACATTGAACGCCATCGTCACCGAGCGCGCCAAGGAATTCGGCCTGAAGAAGGCGCTGGGCGCGCTGAGTAATGACATCATGGGCGAGCTGCTGGGCGAATCCGTGCTGCTCGGCCTGTTCGGTGGCGCAATCGGTGTGGCCGTCGGCATCTGGATCGCCGACGTCATCTCGGTGCGCGCTTTCGCCATCGACCTAAACATCAACTGGTGGGTTGTGCCAATCACACTGCTAATTTCCACCGCGATCAGCCTGGCAGGCACGCTGCTGCCCGCCCGCAGGATCTCGCAGATCAAACCAAGTAACGTTTTGAGCGGAGAATAAGAAATGGACGCGAAAATTCAGCCAGCCGAATCGGTTTACTCGGTTCGCGGAGTCAGCCGAAGGTACGGCGACCTGGCCGCGCTCGACAACGTCAGCCTCGAGATCACCCGGGGCGAATGGGTGAGCATCGTCGGGCCTTCTGGCTCCGGAAAGTCGACGCTGATGAATATTCTGGGCTGCATGGACACGCCCACCGACGGCGTCGTGCTACTGGAGGGCGACCGCCTGGACAAGATGGGCGAGCCGGAGCTCGCTAACGTGCGTCGTCACAAGATCGGCCTGGTTTTCCAGCAGTTCCACCTGGTCAAGCACCTGAATGCGGTGGAGAACGTGATGTTGGCGCAGTACTACCACTCGATTCCCGACGAGCAGGAGGCCATGGCCGCGCTCGAACGTGTCGGCATGGCGGATCGCGCCACGCACCTGCCAAGCGAGCTGTCCGGCGGTGAGCAGCAGCGCGTTTGTGTTGCCCGCGCGCTCATCAACCACCCGTCGGTGATCCTGGCCGACGAGCCCACCGGCAACCTGGACGAGGTGAACGAGAAGATCGTCATCGACTTCTTCCACCAGCTCCACGACGCCGGCACGACGCTGATCGTCGTCACGCATGACGCCGAGGTGGCTGCCCAGGGGCAGCGTCAGATCATCCTCGAGCACGGCAGGATCGCGCGCGAGGTGAATGACATTTCCGCGACACCGACCAAAGGCAGCGCCCGCTACCGCACCGAAGAAAAGGAAGCCTAATGCGCAAGAGTGATGCCACCGTTCTGCTGGCCGTCGCGGTCGGCTCGATGCTGTTCACCGGCTGCTCGGCCAGCTCGACCCCGATCTCGGAGCTGCCAGATGGCCAGTACACCGGCCAGTCGGAGCCCGAGACCGATGGCTCGTATGGCATCGTCGATTTCACGATTTCTGGCGGCAAGGTTGCCGATGTTTCCTTCATTATCAAAGACAAGGACGGCACCCCGCACGACGAAAACTACGGCCTAGGATCCGACGGAACACCTGCTGACAAGACGTTCTACCAGCGTGCCCAGAACGCGATCGAGGCCGAAAAGTCGTACATGAGCCAGTTGAAGGAAACAAATAATCAAAATGAGGTCGAATCTATCGCTGGCGCCTCGGTTAGCTATAGGGTTTTCTTAGGTGCTATCCGCGACGCCGTCGAGTCGGCTAACGAAGCTGGTTAACGTCTTGCGGTTGTGTCTTGGTTCGAAAGGGGAAAATTTACCGAATGGATGATTCGGTAGGTTCAAGAACTGTAAAGACCACTTTTCGCACGATGGGCACCCTGGCCAGCGTGTCGTGTAGCTACGACACTGCTCCTCCTGGCGTCGATACGGGGATCACGCTCAAAGCGCGGCTCCAGGAGGAATGCCGCCGGCTCGAGCTGTTGCTCAGCCGGTTCATCCCCGATTCCGACGTTTCTCGCATCTGCGCTAACCGCGGTGATTGGGTTTCGATTAGCCCGGAAACTTTCGAAGTTCTCTTTGCAGCGCTTCGGCTGAGCAAACGGCTGGACGTCTTCAACATCTTCATGGGTGTCCAGGCATCTTCCTGGCAGCAGTTGGGGGAGAGCGGGTTCCCTCGTGCGTCTGCTGCAGCCGGCAGACTGGAACTTCGCGACGGTCAAGCCCGTCTGGATGCCCCTGCGGGCACGATCATCGATCTCGGGGCGATTGCGAAAGGTTATGCTGCCGATCGGCTAGCTCAGATCGCGCTCGATGCTGGCGCTACCAGCGTCGTTTCTAGTCTTGGGACGTCGTCCATTCGGGTGAGTGGGCGTCCCGTGAAAATCGGCGTCCAAAGCCCGTGGGAGGGTTGGGAAACATTCGGAACGTTGACCATCTCGGACAGGTCGCTTTCTGTTTCCGCGGATATGGGCAGCAAAATCACCCGTGGGCGTCAGGGCAGCCACGTCCTGCATCCACAGACGGGGGCGCCAGCACTGACCGACCTGGTGGCAGTGCTCGTCGTCGGGCCTGACGGCATGACCTGCGAGGCCTATTCCACCGCGTTTCTTGCGATGGGTCTCGACGACGCGATCGTGTTAGATCAGCAAACCCCGCAGATCGACTGCTTATTCATGACACTCGACGGGCGTTTTTTGGCCAGCCCGAACCTGGATCTCACCGCGATGCCGGGCCTCCAGACCTGGTTGCGGAGCCAAGTCTGAAAGATGGTCGCTATAGAAGATGCGCAAGGCAACTGGCGTGTTTTTCACGCGATGACACCACCAACCAAGTCGTTTATGCGTGAATTAGGTATTGAATCAAGAAAGATGAGGTGAGATTGTGAATAGCTTTACTGCGATAAATGGTCAGGTGGTTTCCGACGAAATGCTCGAGAAACTCGAGAGCACTTATGCCTCGGGTGAGTTTCCTGATGGAGAAAGCGCGGCTAGCGATGTGATTCAGGGGTCGCCTCGAGCGCTTAGCCCGGAGGGCACTGCTGTTTTGTCGGTTAAGGTTCCTGTCGCGATGAAACGGGCCATTCAAGAGAAGGCGGAAAAGGGAAACATGACCCCGAGCGAACTGGTTCGATCTATGATCGCCCGCGAGCTCATCGAAGCCTAGCTTTGCCACGGGACGAAACCTGACGTGCCCTATTCCTCCATGGCGGCCACGGCCGCGGTCATGACGTCGTCGATGGAATCTCGAATAACCAGGTCCGCCTGGTTGTCGGCCGGGGTGGCGTCCCTATTAATGAGCACTAGGTGGCTGCCCCGGTAGTAATTGATCATGCCTGCTGCGGGGTAGACGTTGAGCGAGGTGCCGCCGATGATGAGCAGGTCTGCGCTCTCGATCGCCCTGACGGCCTCGCTGATGACCTCGGGGTTGAGGCCTTCCTCGTACAGCACGATGTCTGGGCGAACCTGCTTGCCGTCGACGGGGCAGTGCGGCACCCCGGTGGACTCCTTCATCCAGACCTTGTCGTAGACGTGGACGTCTGGGCAGTAGTTGCGGTCGACGCTGCCGTGTAGCTCCCAGACCGTTTTCGAGCCGGCTTCTTGGTGTAGGCCGTCGCAGTTTTGCGTCACGATTGCCTTGATGTGGCCGAGCTCCTCGAGTTTGGCGAGCGCGGTGTGTGCCCCGTTGGGCTTGGCTTCGGGGAAGATCATGTGCGCGCGGTGGAAGTCGTAGAACGCTTCGGGGTCTTGCAGGTAGCAGCTGTGGCTGAGCATGTATTCGGGCGGCATGTTGCCTTTGGCCGTGGTGTACAGGCCGGTGGCTGAGCGGAAATCGGGGATGCCGGAGGCGGTGGATACCCCGGCGCCGCCAAAGAAGACGCCTCGTTTTGCCTTAGATAGCCACTGCGCTAGCTGCTGGATTTCTTCCTTATTTAACTCGCTCATGACCTCAAGTCTACGAGTGTGCAGTCTCAAGTGAGGGTTTAGGCATTTAACGGCCTTTATTTAACGTATCGGCGTCTTGCTGGTTAGCGTGCGTGTCAAGACAAGAGGGGAAGATCTATGTCCAAACTTTCTAAACTGCTTGCAGCCCCACTGGCTGCTGTGCTGCTGGTTGGTGGTTACGCCGCAACGTCGTCGGCTTCGTCCGCCAAGGACGCGGAGCTGGGTGTTTCGCTGGGCGGCACTGATACTTCCGTCGTCGGAGAGGCGACCGTCTCGCTGAGCCAGGACGAGGTCATGGCCACTAGCCAGGCGGAGCTGAAGAAGCTGCGCGGTGCAATGTTCGACAAGAACGTTAAGTTCGACGGCAAAGCGCTGCAGAGCGTTGTCGCTGAGAATGGCATGAACAAGCAGCAGTACCTTGACGCCGTGGTCTGGGACTCGGCTCTCGAGAAGGTTGCTGTTCAGCGTGTGTTCGAGCAGACCATCGCTAAGGGCCACACCCGTCCGGATGGTTCCAAGTCGAAGACCGCAACTCTCGAGGGCCGCGATGCCGGTTTCGAGATTTTGGCGTCCGGCACGAGCATGGACGTCAAGGCTGCGATTGATCTTTGGGCGTCCGAGGAGAAGGACCTGGCCGCAGCCGAGGGCAAGTGGACCAGCGATACCGCCCATCTGCACAACCTTTTGAATCCGAAGAGCCGCGCGCAGGCATTCGCTCTGGTTGCCGGAGCCGACCGCAGTTTCGTTGCTGGCCAGTTTTATTTCGACGGCAACGCTGACGCTAAGCCTGCCGGCCTGAATGGCGATTACAAGCTGTCTTCGGTCGTCAACGTGAACGCCAACGAGGTCACTTCGGTAGCTAACTCCAATCTGGCCGTTGGCGAGTCCACCAAGATGGTGGTTAGCGCCGGCAACCTCACCCTTAGGGTGAAGGAGTTCGCTTCCAGCGCGCCCGAGGTTGCGAAGGTCGACTCCGCCACAGGTGAGGTGACCGGCGTTGCTGCCGGCGAGGCCACCATCACCGCCACTCTGGCCGACGGCACCACCACCGAGTCCACCTTCACCATCGGTGGCACAAAGTCCGGTGATAAGGACCTCGGGAAGGCCACTTTGACCACCACCGCAGGTGAGGGTCTGAAGGCCGACGACGAGGTTGGTTTCAGCGTTAAGCTGGACGACCAGTCCATCACCCCGACTCTTAAGTGCGAGTACGCTGCCGACGGCACCACCTTCGAGGCCGTCGAGTGCGACGCCAAGCTGAAGATTGCCGCCGATGGCTCGAAGCTGCGCGTCACTGTTGCGGCTGACGGGTACCAGCCCAAGCAGCTGGGACACACTTTCGCTTTCATCGAGAAGGTTGATGCCAGCGGCACAAAGACTAAGGAGCCGACGGCTGATGCGGTTCCGGAAGCGGGCGCCACCGAGTCCGCTGCCCCGAACGCTTCCGTCAAGCCTTCCGCAGCGCAGACCAGCGCTACTCAGCCTGTTGCTTCCGAGTCGGCGACCAAGTCGCCTGTCGAGACTTCTGCTGCAGAGGCGAGCGAGACCTCGGCCGAGAAAACTCCGTCTGCTGCCTTGAGTGAGTCTCCTGCTGCCTCGCCCACAGAAACCGAGACCAGCACTGGGAAAACCGAAAAGGTGACTGAGGAGAACACCGAGTCGGCGAAGCCTTCCCCAACCGAAACCTCTAAGACCCCTGAGGCTAAGGTCGTCCTGGATAAGTCCGAGATCTTCCCTGGCGAATCAGTGATGGCCAATGGTTCCGGTTTCGTGCCTGGCGAGAAGATCGAGGTTGAGTTCCACTCGACTCCGGTTCGCCTCGGCACTGTGACCGCTGAGGAGGACGGCACTTTTATCGCCGAGGTGAAGACCCCGAAAGCAGCCCAGGCTGGCGAGCACAACATCGTTTTCAAGGCAAAGGAGACCACTCTAGAGCTGCCGATCACCGTGAATGCAGTGACCAAGGCTTCCCCGACTGCAACTCCTGTTGCCGCACCAAAGGGCCTGCCGAGGACGGGTGGCCCGGTTGGCGTGGGAATCCTGGCGGTTGCAGTGCTGGGTGGCTGCGCGATTGCCTTCGGTGCGCGCAACGCAGCCCGCAGGGGAGACCTATAAATACCCCCTATATATAAAGGTGTAAAAAACAATTTAATAACTGCTTTTTTAGAAGCAATCTAAATAGCGTTTTGCCGCGGCACTCGCCGCGGCAAAACTGCGTATAGGAGGGGTAGCGAGGTGTGAAATAACAGGTGTAATAAGTGCGGTATGACGGAGAAATCTCTGTCTATGAAACCTATCTTGCGCAGGTGGAGGCTTGGGGATATTCTTTTGTTCAAGTTTAGGTGTCTTTGTGCATCTAACTGAAGAAATAGCTCGGGGGAGCTCTTAAAAGCTGGCTATCTTTATTGATTGCGCGTTTTTCTTGCGTTCTCCTGTGCTTTCACCCCCCCCCTACATGGAGAAGCAATGACTAAAAACATCGAGCCTACAAAGGCCGAAAAGTCGCGTAGTTTCCGGAAGAAGTTGCTGGCAGGCCTGTCTGCAGTAGCAATGGTGACGACATTCGTCCCCTCGCTAGCTGCTGGCACTGCTCACGCGGCTCCCGGAGATGCTGCTGTTGCGGCAGCGGGTAGTTGCCCCACTTACATTGGCGACACTGCTATTGAGGGCAAGCCAGGAGAAGCCACTGAAGGAAACAAGCCTGAGATTGCTCTCAAGGCTGACAACATCATCGAGGCAGACGCCTTTAAATCCGGTTATATCAATAGTTCAACCGACGCTACGAACGCATATGCGACTCTTAGTGGTCGAGCGTTCTATGCAGGCATTGGTACCCCTGCTACCACTTCGAATGGTGCCACTCCTGTTCCGGACGGAACAAAGGTTTATTTGCAGTGGCGTGATACCGATGGTGCTGCATCCCCCATCTTCGTAACAACTGTCAAGTCTTTGGACCAGTCTGACGGCAGCCAGATTGGTCCTGGAGCTTACGCTTTTGACCTCCGCACTCCAATTATCCGTGATGGCAAAAAGCTGACGGACGATAAAAATAACCCCGTATACGGCTGGGAAGACAACGCCGGCAAGGTTCACCTGTTCCAGGCTAATGGTGGCCAACAGTACCGACTGTGGATTAACAGCTTTAATAACGAAGCTGGCAACACCGTAAGTATGGTTCGCCAGGCTGGGGGTTACTTCCCTGGCTCGTTCGTCTCGTCTTCTACGGGTAACAACATTGGCCAGTTCCCGCTGCTTGGTACTAACATGCAGCGCACTGCGGTCTTCATGTACACAATTCCTGGCGACTACATGACTCGCCCTAAGGCCGAGTGGATCCACGACGATAAGGGTGCTCTCGAAAATGCTGCAGTTACCACCGAGGTTACCGATACCGTATCCGGCCTGATCTGGCTCGAGTCGGGCGCTGGTGACCGTGCCAACTCGGCTACCGGACCTAACTACAATTCCAGCAAAGATGGAGTTGCCAAGGGTTACACGGTTGTTCTTTCTAAGCTAACTAGTGAGGGTAAGGCAGCACTAAGCGAAGCTAAGCAAGCTGCTCAGACTCTAAACGGTGAAGAAAAGGCTGTAAAGGATGTTTTGACCGAGCACCCTGAATACATTGCCTACACGTACACTGCGACCACTAATAACGAAGGACGCTACACTATTCGTCTTCCGAAGGATGCCATGACGGTTGCAGACGACATGTACATGTTCGTCCAAGACCCCACAGGCAGGGTGGTTCCGAACTATTCTTCTTTCATGCGCCCGATGTACAACGGTGCAGATTCCAACAAGTCCTGGACTCCCCAGACTGTTCCGGCTAAGAACCCAGGTTGGCGTAACTGGTACAACGTTAACTTTGCAGTAATCAACAGCGTTGATGTTGAACTGGACATCACTAACTTTGATGCTCAGGACAACTTTGCTCAGCCTGGCCAGACTGCTGAGTTGAAGCTGACCGGTAAAGAGTTGTCTCCCCTTCCGAATAAGATTGTTTGGAAGGATTCCAATGGCAAGATCGTTCAGGTTACTGAAGGCTTGACGAAACTGAGCGATGCCAGCAAGGCGAACTTCCAGGTGCCTGAGAACGCTAAAGACGGAGAGGTTTACACCGCTACGCTGATGGCTGCGGATAACGAACTCTCTGCTGACTCTTTCATCGTTCGTACGCTCAATGCGAAGTACGATGCAATCGAGGTTAAGAAGGGCAGCACTAAGGCAACCGAAAAGCCTTACGCAACCAGGGGAGCCAAGGGTCTTAACAAGATCTCTGATGGCAAATTTGGTTTCCCCGCGGATGCAACTTTCAAGCTAGGTAAAGGCGCTAAGGACTGGGCATCTATTGGTGCCGATGGTGTAGTGACCGTAAAGCCCGGTGCAGATGTTAACCCCTGTGCTTACCGCATTCCGGTTGAGGTCAGTATGACCGATCCGCTAAACGATAAGCAGAAGCTCACTGTTAAGACTTGGGTTCCGGTTAAGGTTCTGCCTTCTGACGCCGACACCTACGAGCCGGCTTACGTCCAGGACTCCAAGGTTGAGGCTGGCAAGGAAATCGTCATTGCCAAGCCGACCTTCGATAACACCTCCACTCCTGATAAGGAGACTGCTGAGGCTCCTGAGGGCACCAAGTTCGAACTCGGTGGCAAAGCACCGTTCCAGACCGTAGAGGTTTGCGCCGAAGATGGTTCCATCAAGGTAGCTCCGACCGCCAAAACCAAGCCCGGTAAGTACGAGATCCCCGTAAAGATCACCTACCCTGAGGGCTCTTCTGAGGTCGTTAACGTTCCGGTTGAGGTTCTCACTAACGACAACGACGGCGACAACGTCCCGAACGGCGAGGACAAGTGCCCCGACCTTGCTGGTCCGGCCTCCAACAATGGCTGCCCGGCATGGGGCAACGGAAAGGGTACTCCTGGTTCTGACGTCAAACTGGACAAGAACCCGGCTAACGGCGAGCTTCCTGGCACCGTAAAGTGCGAAGCTTCCGCTGGCACCTGCACTATTAACCCTGACGGCACTATTACCGTCAAGGTCCCCGCGGATGCTCAGCCTGGCACCAAGATCACCGTTACCGTCAAGGACGGCGACAAGACTCTCGACACCTCCGATGTCGAAGTTGTTGAGACTGACAACAAGGACGACGATGGCGACGGCGTTCATAACGACAAGGACCGCTGTCAGAACATCGCTGGCCCAGCTTCCAACAATGGTTGCCCGGCTTGGAATGACGGAACAGGTACCCCTGGTAAGGACGTCACTCTGACCAAGGATCCGGCTAACGGCAAGCTCCCTGAAACTGTTAAGTGCACCACCGATCACGGTGACATCTGCAGCTTTGACGGCGAGGGCAACCTTGTAGTTAAGGTTCCTGCCGATGCGAACGATGGCGAAAAGATCATCGTTAGGGTAACCGATGGTGATGAGCTTCTGGATGTCTCTAAGGTCACCGTGTCTGATCCAGACGATGACAACGACGGCGTTCCGAACTCCAAGGACGAATGTGAAAACACTCCTGCTAACACTACGGTTGATGAAAAGGGCTGCCCGATCTATCAACCCGGTTACGGAGATCCCGTTGTAGTTGCTCCTGGCGAGTCTAAGACTGCCACCCCGGTTTACGCTGGCGGCCAGAAGGCTCCGGAAGGCACCAAGTACCTGATCAAGGACGGCTGGAAGGCCCCCGAAGGCTGGACTGTGACTGTCGATCCTGAGACCGGTGTTGTCACCGCTAAGGCTCCTGAGAAGGGCGACCTGAACGCTGACACCGCTGAGGAAATCAAGGTTCCTGTTGTAGTCACCTACCCCGACGGCGCAACTGCCAACGAGGCTGAGGCTATCTTCCAGCTCGATTCCGACAACGACGGCACCCCCGACGTTAAGGATGATGACGACGACAACGACGGCGTCAAGGACGAGGATGAGAAGAAGGACGGCACCAACCCGAAGAATCCCGACACCGACAATGACGGAGTCAACGACGGTGACGAGAAGAAGGACGGCACTGATCCTAAGAACCCTGACACCGACAATGACGGCGTCTCTGATGGTCGTGAGAAGGACCTTGGTACCGATCCTAAGAATGACGACACTGATGGTGATGGTCTGAAGGACGGTGAAGAGGCTGGTACCGATATTGATGACAAAGGGAATGCCGACAAGAATGATGACGGCAGTCCGAAGGTCAATAAGGACAACGCCACCAATACCGATCCTAAGAAGGCTGACACTGATGGTGACGGCATCTCCGACGGTCGCGAAAAGAACATCGGCACCGACCCCAACAAGGGTGACACCGATGGCGACGGTCTGAATGATGGCCAGGAGGCTGGCACCGACGTCGACGAGAACGGTAATGCCGTTAAGGACGACAAGGGTAACCCGAAGGTCAACAAGGACGGCGCTACCGGCACCGACCCGCTGAAGGCCGATACCGACAAAGACGGCATCAACGATGGCGACGAGGTCAACGGCACCAAGAACCCGTTCAAGAACGACAAGTTCGATCCGAACGGCAAGCCCGGCAATACCGATCCGCTGAATCCGGACACTGACGGCGACGGCCTGACTGACGGTGACGAGGTCACTGGCGCCAAGAATGGCGGCAAGCCTACCAACCCGAACGTGGCTGACACCGATGGTGACGGAATCAACGACGGTGACGAGATTGCCAATGGCACCGACCCGCTTGATCCGAACGACCCGGGCAAGAAGGTTAAGAAGTCCAAGAAGAAGGCAAAGGCTGGTCTGCCGACCACCGGCGCCGACGCACTGCCTATCGCAGCGCTTGGTCTGATTGCCGCTGGTGCTGGCGCTTACGCGATCCGTCGTCGCAAGCACTAATAGCTGCTAGCTAAATAAAGAAGTTTGGGCCGTCCCACTTGGGGCGGCCCAAACTTCTTGTTTGGAAACAACTGGCCGTAATAAGGCGTGATTCATTGCTAAAACTGTTAAGTAGTGTAAGAATATCTATTTGTTAGGCAATCCAGACTTGCCTAATAGCCGGTACAGGGAATTTGGTGAGAACCCAAAACTGACGCGCAACGGTAAGACGTAAGTCGAGTCCGACCTCTAACCGGCAGGTATCATTAGCCGCGCGAACCGGTCCGACCGAAAGTAACCGAATGCAGGAAAGTGCTACCGCCAAGGGGAGCACAATCCTGAGGCGGAGAAAAAATAAACGCAAGCGCAATGTGCGTCTTGTAATTCTGCTGCTCTTGATGGTCCTCACCCCGCTTCTTTCCATAGTTTTCGGGTCAGCAAACGTGAGCATCCCAGACATCGTTGGTGTCACACTCGATCATCTTGGTTTCAACGTCGATAAAACCTGGACGCCAGCCATCGACGCGATCATCTGGCAGAATCGTGTCCCAAGAATCATTGCTGGGCTGGCTGTCGGCGCGATTCTGGGCGTTGCGGGTGTCGTTCTGCAGGCGTTGGTGCGTAACCCGCTGGCGGAGCCTTACGTGCTCGGCGTTTCTAGCGGTGCATCGACTGGCGCGGCGCTCTCGATTATCGTGCTCGGTGCGTCCAACTACATGGTCACGGGCAGCATGGCTTTCGCGGGAGCACTCATAGCTACGCTGATGGTGATGGCAGTCGCCGGTCAAGGCTCGACGCCACTGCAGCTTATACTCGCAGGCCTTGCAGCTGGCTTCGGTTTTCAGGCAGTAACGAACCTGCTCATATTTTCTTCTGGCAGCCCCGAAACATCGCAGGCCGTTATGTTCTGGATGCTTGGGTCGTTGGCTCGCGCACAGTGGCCGCAACTCCCGCTGTTAGTGATCGTTGCCGTGGTTTTCACGGCTGTGATGTTCTTCTGCGGCCCGATCCTCGACGCTCTGGCGAGCGGAGACAGAACGGCCGAGTCGGTGGGAGTGAATGCATCGAGGATGCGGGTCGTCATGCTGATTATCGTTTCGGCTTCAGTGGCAATAGCAGTGGCGGCGGCAGGCGGAATTGGCTTTGTTGGGCTGATCGTGCCGCACGTCATTCGATCATTCATCGGATATTCACATCGCTTCCTAGTGCTCGGATCAGCACTCGCTTCATCGCTGTTCCTGGTTTGGATGGATGCAATCGCCCGCGTCGCATTTGCTCCTGCAGAGCTACCGATCGGGGTAATCACAGGTTTAATTGGTGCGCCTTGTTTAGTAGTCCTCATTAAGAGGCAACGGCGTGCAAGTTAAGAAAGGAAAAAGAATGAGGAAACAACTCATCGTCGGAGCGCTAGCGCTCGGTCTTGCTCTCACCGGATGTTCCGGTAACAATGCTGAAAGCGAGTCTTCAGCTCCGGCATCGTCCGCCGCGCAGGCAGGATTCCCTGCCAAGATTCAAAGCTGCAACGAGACTTTGGAATTCGAGAAGGCTCCGGAGCGCATTCTGTTGCTCTCTGAAACCGACTTCTCAATCCTCTACGACCTAGGCCTGGCCGACAAAGTAGTCGCCAAGTCCGGTAACCGCCGCATCGACGAGAGCTACCCCGAAATGAACAAGGCTCTCGACGCCATCCCGCAACTTGAGGCCGGCGACACCGGCACCGGCGGCGCAAAAGTGTCCACCGAGGCCGCGCTGTCTGTAAACCCCGACGTCGTCTTCGGTTATGACGAGGGCGCCGACCGCGAAAAGCTGAAGGCCTCCGGTGTTCCGCTATACTCGCCCGACGCGATGTGCCCGAACTGGACCACCGACCACGCTTCCTACGACCTCGTCTACAACGAGATCGACAAGATCGCCACCATGTTCGGCGTTCAGGACAAGGCCAAAGAAGTTAAGGACAAGGTTGCCAAGCGCCTCGAGGATGTCAAGAAGGCAGCTCCTTCCGGCAGCAAGGCCAATGCCGCAGCGCTGTTCGTGATGCCGGGATCCACCGAGTTCTACACCTACGGAACCAGCTCCATGGTTCAGCCGATCTTCGAAGCCAATGGCCTGAAGAACGTCTACGACGACTCCAAGGAGCGCGTATTCGACGCATCCATGGAATCCCTTCTCGAGAAGGACCCCGAGTGGATCGTGCTGATGGCCGACTCCTCCACGCCGGAGGAAGCCAAGGCGATCCTCAAGGGTTACGCCGGTGCTGACGGCCTGCAGGCTGTGAAGAATGACAAGATCGTCTACCTGCCGTTCGTCCTCACCGACCCGCCGACAACCCTGTCTGTTGACGGCGCCGTCAAGCTCGGAGAGCTGCTGAAGAAGTAATGATTACTGTCAACCGCCTCTCCGTCAGCCGTGGAAAACGTCGGATTATCTCCGACGTTAGCTTTAGCGTGTCTGACGGCGAGGTGGTTGGCGTAGTCGGCGTCAACGGGTGCGGAAAATCTACCCTTCTGATGGCGCTACACAATGCTCTGAAGCCAGACACTGGTGAAGTGCTGGTGGACGGCAAAAACATTGCCGAGCTGAGTAGGCGAGAAATCGCCAAACAAATAGCCGTGGTGGCTCAGGAACGCGATGCGGTTTTGCCGCTGACAGTTCGCGACGCCGTCGGCCTCGGCAGGCTGGCTAGCCGGCATCTGATTGGATACGGCGACGACGCCGACCAGAGCCTCGTCGACGAAGCGATGGCTCGTGTCGAACTTACAGACCTAGCCGATCGGCTAGTCACAAATCTTTCCGGCGGTGAGCGTCAGCGGGTGATGATCGCCCGCGCGATCGCCCAGCAGTCCTCGCACCTGCTGATGGACGAACCGACCAACCACCTAGATCTGCGGCATCAATTCGCGCTCCTAGACCTGATCTCGGAGCTCGGGCGGACTACGGTAATTGTGCTTCACGATCTAAACCTGGCGGCTCGGTGCTGCGGCCAGATAATCCTCCTCGATGGCGGTAAGGTTGCTGCCAGAGGAACTCCCACTCAAGTTTTCACCCCCCAAATTTTGGAGCCTATTTATGGGCTCAAGGTTCGCACGGTTGAATCCGGCAGCCGTGTGAACCTGCTATTTGATAACCGCCCATAAGAGTGAGGAAAACGATGATTTCAAACATTGACAGCCGTCGAGAAGGTTCAAAACTCTCTATTGTCGGTGCCGGTGCGGTCGGTTCGTCGCTGGCATACGCGGCGATGATCGAAGGCGTCGCCAGGCACATCGTTCTCGAGGACATCAACGGGCCTAAGGTTCACGCAGAAGCGCTCGACCTTATCCACGGTGGCCAGTTCGTGCCCGAGGCGCTCATCGAAGGCTCCGATGACGTCGATTCAACCGCAGATTCGGACGTCGTCGTAATCACCGCTGGCGCAAAGCAGCAGCCTGGCCAGTCACGCCTAGACCTGGCGGGTTCGACGGTCAAGCTGATGCAGAACATCCTTCCCCCGCTGGTCGAGCGCTCCCCAGACGCCATCTTTCTGATGGTGACCAACCCCGTGGACGTCACCACCCAGGCCGCTTTGAAGATCTCTGGGCTGCCGCCGTCGAGGTTGTTCGGTTCAGGCACAGTGTTGGACTCTTCCAGGCTTCGTCAGCTGATCGCCGAGACTTGTGCCGTCGCCACCGGCAACGTGCACGCATACATGTGTGGCGAGCACGGCGACTCCGAGACCCCGATGTGGAGCACCGCTAGTATCGGCGGCGTGCCCATCCTCGACTGGAAATTCGGCAACGGAAAGTGCTTCACCGGGGAGAAGCTCGACGAGATGTCGCAGCGGGTCGTGAACGCCGCCTACGAGGTCATTGAGGGCAAGGGCGCGACGAACTTCGCGATTGGTGTCAGCGCCTGCCGAATCATCAAGGCGATTCTTCGAGACGAGCGTGCCGTCCTGCCCGTCTCCAGGATGCTAACCAACTGGCACGGCATTGGCGGTGTCTGCATGTCCGTCCCGACGATCGTTGGCGCCCGTGGCGCGGTCCGTCAACTGGAGCTTGAGGTCAGTGAATCCGAGCTTTCGCAGCTGAGGGCAAGCGCGGATCAGATTCGCGAGACCGCCACCAGCCTGGGCTACTAGCCACATGGGTCCTGGCGTAAAAATCGAACCGACTACGGATTATTTTTTACGCCAGGAGCAGCCTTCTTGTTGCCGTGGATTAGCTCGCCCTCTCAGCCGCATACCCTCGCGCAGTTTGACGCTAGGAAGGTAGGCGTGGCCGATAGCCAGTCCAACAGCAGGCAAATTTGAAAATGCCGGAATCGTCAAGAAAATCTGTTCATAGCGAGGCTGGAATTTCGACTTGAAAGCCAGTAGCGAACGGAACCCGTAAACCGGCTCCAAAATTTTACCCAGCCACTCGAGCCAGCCATCGGTCTGCGACTCGATATTAGCCAGCGGCGTCCCCGAAAGGCTGATGAAACTCAACCCCTCAGCTTTTGCGTCCAATGCGGCTTGGGCAATCAAAAGCTCCATTACCTGAGAAAAACCGTGTGAGCGTCGACGCATAAAATCTAGGGTTAAGCCAACAAGCTGACCTTGCCGATAGACCGGTAGCCAGCTAGTGATGCCATGAACAGTATGTTCCTCATCAAGCGCAATTAGTAGCCGGACATTAGGGTCTTTCAGCTCGTCAATAGAGCCAAGGGTGTAGCCCATCTCAGGCAGCTTCTTAGCCTTCATCCACTCCTCAGAGACCGTCAAAATCTGTGCGACGACGGCTGGGCTAGCATCCGCAAAAGATGTCCAAAGTGTTGAAATATTCTGTTTTTTCGCTTTGTTGATGGCAGTGCGGACGTCCTGGAATTTTTTACCCTTAAACTCCAGGTCTGGCAGGTCTAAAATGGTTTCTTCCGCAACCTGCAGACGGGACCAGCCCAGCCGGCTGGTCGCGGCCTGGCAGGGGGCATGAACCGAATAAAACGCCGGGATCAGTCCAGCATCGGTAGCAAAAGCGGAAAATTCGGCAACTACCTTGTCGAGGTCTTGCGGTGCACACACCGGATCGGCGGTTACCAAAGCCACCCCACCCCAGGGACGGTAGGCCAAACCAGCAGCCGAATCCTTGCTGAACCAGTACGAGTTACCTTGCCAGGTGGCCCACCAGCCAAAAGATGAACCGCCATTTTTCACCAGCAAATCGCGCAGCCGATCACGCTCAGCCACAGTTTCTACCGCTCCGGTGTACAAAAAGATTCGCAGCAAACCGATCAGCAGCGTCAACCAAGGCAGCATCGGAACCCAAGTCAACACCAACTGGGTGAAGAAAGTCATTGGAACTATCGGCGTAACCAGCAGCCCCATTGACCACATCGGTGACGAATGAACAAAAAATTGGCCAATCAATGCCCAGACAGTGGCCTGCGGATAGAACTCGTCGGCTGAAGCCGCGCCAACGAAAACACAGACCAGCAAAGAAACGACGAAAACAGCCGCAACCGTCAATAACAGCCGCCGCATGGGTGCCTTCGGGGTGACGACCTTAAACCACCTGCGGGTTGCCACCAGCAAAACCAGAATCGCCAATGGCAAAGCAACCGGGATAATTAGCCGGACAGCATTGACCGCCTCAAACAGCGCCAGCTGACCCAACATGTTCAGGGTCGCGATCGCCGCGATGAGCAGGTTCACGACACACGCTAACGCCCAAGCCAGCCTTCGTCCCCGACGCAGCCCTTCGGCCAGGACCAAACAGGTGAATTGGGGCAGCAGCATGGTTAGCGCTGCACCCAGAGAATAATTGGCCGCTCGCGAAAGCGTGTAACGACACAGCCGGTCTTGGGTAGGGTCGTCACAGATATGAGCCAGCGCATCTGCGTCAAAATCAGGGCCGTGGATCATTGCGCTGATCTGAGCTAGCGGGCCAACAGCATGCGGGGCAAAAACAGTCAGAATAGTCGCTGCGCTAACTGAAGCCAGCACTAACGAAACCAGCACCCGGCCTTCGTGAGTCGTGCCGATCAGCGAGCGGCTAGGAGAATTTTTCTGCCAGGCCAACCTGCCAATCGCCAGACCAAAAAGTGCGGCGAATAGCCGCTCAAAATCCTGCAAATGACCAGAAAAGGCAAGCAAGGTGAAAAGCACGACGAAAGAGCTCGTGCGCACGCGCCGTCGCCAAAGTGTGTCAAGCTTTCCGGTGGCGGCCAGTAAAACCGCCATCAACCAGGGAGTGCAGCCGACGTCGAACGCGTTATACAGGCTGCGTTCAGTGGCGCTGAATAGACCCAAAAATTTGACGCTTACCGCCGTGGCTAAAGCACCGATAGCCTGCCCAGCAATTCCGATGACGAAAAAACGAATACTGCCTAGCTTGGCTTCGACGCGGGACGAGATGGCAACTAGCAGAATCGTGCAGCCAACCGCCGCACCGACGTGGCTGGCGAAGAAAGCCGAAGTCAGTGCCGGCCACCATTTACCGTCAAATAGTCCAGCCGGGCCAACCCCGAAGTGGTTCAGCAGTCGGCTAGGGATTCTTACTCCAGTGGTCACCAGCACGGCCCACATAAAAATCAATAGGGTAAGCGTTACGGGCGCCTTTGTTACGCCATATTTTGCTAGCCGCCCCACGCGGGTGATTAAGTGTTTAAACGGTCGCATAGCCAATCAATCTGGTCGCTTAAAGCATGATTCCAAAGTGCCCAGGAATGTCCGCCGGGATAGTTGCGCAATTCAACATTCATCCTCGCATTCCGGGCGGCCTGAGCCAACTGGGCGGTCGGCGGGCCGTATTTTTCGTCGTCGTCGCCGGCGGTAAAAATTCCGGCAATCTGTGGATAGCTATTTTTCGCCAATAAATCTTTCGGGTTGTTTTGCTGAAATTTAGCCAGATCGCCGAAACCTTCATTTATGGTACGTTCGCGATCGCCTAGGCTTGGTTCCGGCTCGCCCGAAAAACTCAAGAAAGTGTGGAACAGGTCAGGTCTGCGGGTGACGACCTGTAGTGCACAAGTTGCTCCATTGGACGCACCTCCGATAGCTCGATGTGCAGGATCTTTCGAGACATTTAAATTAGCATTCACCCAGTTAATTACGTCTTGCTGCAGATAGGTTGCCGCATTGCCCAGCAGCGCATCCGAGCAAAGCGGGTTAGCTACGGGGCTGCCCAATTGATCGGCCACCACTACGACGGGCATCTTGCCCCGGTGCTTGGCTGCGTAGCCATCCATAGTTTCAACCAAGCCACCACCGGAAACCCAATCTTGTGGGTTGCCTGGTTGGCCTGCCAGCAACACCAGCAGTGGGGCCGGTGAATCGTCATCGGAATAGCCGGGTGGCAGATAGACCAGCGCGTTACGGGCCTTAAACCCCGATTTAGTTCCCGGAATTTGTGTCTCGGCCAGGGCGCCTTTCGAAGCATCCACTTGTGCTTTAGCTTGAGCTAGCGGTTGAGCTTTCGCATCTAAACTGAACAGCCGATTCAAGTTTTGGTAGGCCCCGAATTTAGCGTTGATTGCAACCAACGCTGCGGTCATAACCAGTAACAGCGCGATCAGATCGCGAAGCATTTTGGCCGCCCTAGAAAACAGGGTTCCTTGCCGGGCACCTTTTGGCCGTGCGAGCGTCAGCGTCGCACCGAATACCACGCAAGATGCCATCACCCAAACGAATCGGCCAACTGGGTCTGCGAATGGACGCCAGGTTTGGTCTATGAGTATCCAGCCGGATAAACCGACTAGCGCTGCTGGCAAAAACGTCAGCAGGCGCCCTTTCGTAGACAACGGACGCCAACGACACCAGACAAGCAGCAACAACGCAAGTCCGCCGAGAACGCCAAATGCCGCGATGGTGACTTTGTTTAGCAATGGAAAAGTGAGAATTCTCACGCTTAGCGGCTTTCAATCGAACACGTGGTAGTTAACAAGATCATGCTTCTTTCAAGACTCCCGGCCAAGGCCAGGACAGCGGCTTCGTCTTGCCCGGACAGGCCAAAATGCTTTGGTCAAGATTCGGGCAAGAGCTAATTTAGCCGCACTAAGCCCGCTTGCTGCATGTTACCTGGCAGATCCTTAAGAACCTCACAGTTCACTAATAGGTGGACGTGCGTCCGCCAATAAAATGTCGGGTGCATGAAACTGAGCAGACGCCAGGTTTATGCACCCGATGTTTATAACGGTTATGTGCGACGACTAGGGCTTGCGCTGCCCTAGCTGGGGAACCTAGTTTTACAATGAGGTATGCGAATCAGGCAGACCGCCATGGATGACTTCGACGCGATCGTCGCGATCTATGATCAAGCGCGCGCCTACATGGCCGACGAAGGCAACTACACCCAGTGGGGGTTTGGCTATCCTGACAGCGACATCGTGCGAAGCGACGTTGAAAGTTCGAACAGCTACGTGATCGTCGCGGACGACGAAATCGTTGGCACCTTCTACTTCTCGGTCGAGGACGACCCAACCTATCGCGTAATCGAGGGCGGCGTCTGGGGTGGCGATTCGCCCTACGGAGTAATTCACCGGCTGGCATCCAGCGGCAAAGCCCGAGGCATCGGCCGCGCCTGCTTCGAGTTCTGTGCCGAAAAGATCGGCTACCTGCGCATCGACACCCACCGCAACAACCAAAGCATGCGCAAGGCGCTCACCGACTTCGGGTTCGTCGAGCGCGGAATCATCTACACCCACGACGGAACCCCACGTCTGGCCTTCGATTACTCGGCCAAGTGACTCCAACCACTAAACGATGCTGGCTATTCCGACAAAAACACCCCAAATTTCAAAAAATTGTTAGATTGGCGCCCCTCTAATCTGTCATTAAATTGATATTTGGATGATTCGTGACAGATTACGGGGTGTCTAATCTAACATTCCTGGTCTTCTGTCTTAAGAAACTGGATGGTTTCGCACAAATCTAGTCGCTCTACCTTTTCCGGTTTGGGCTAGCAAACCTGTATTGCTCAATTCATCAAGCATTCTTCTTGCTGTTCCTCGCGAGATGTCACATAGCTGCATTAAATCGCCGGTAGTGATGGACGGAAAAACCTCTAACCACTCACTTACGACAGATTCAATTTGCCTTATGTCCGTAGATAGATAGTTGAGAATCGGGAAAGGGGCGTTCGAAGCTGCCACTAGGCTCCTGGCAGAAGCAGACAACAGCCAAACCTGCTTGTGCCTACTTATCAGCGGTTGCCCTGAAACGGTTGTCTGTTCCGCGGCTCGAAGCGCATTAAGCGCGGCCTCTCGCGTCGACTGCAAGGCTGCGGCGAGTGCGCCCTCCGTCACAAAGGCATGTCTAAAAAGGTGGTAAAGCAAAACAGAAATTCTGTAGTCGCGTTGTCTTTCCCGCGGCGAAATCGAACTAACTAGTTTTAGAACGGGGTAAACCGGTTCACCGCCCTGTAATCTGCATTCGACATACGGGCCGGATACCTCAATAATCTCGGGCGGTCTATGACCCAGCGTAATCATGGACTGGTACATGCGGTCGACGCCAACACCTTGCTTTTCGACTAGTCCGAGAGCCCGGAAAAGATCGGCCAAAGCCGGATATCTAGCTGCCCGGTTGGAGAGAACATTGGACGATGATATGCCTGTTGGGAACCCTCCGGGGCTGCGTACCTCTAACATTGAATCCGTGCTGAACCAGCGAACTTCCGTAGGTTGTTGCCTGTTCCAATCGCGATGAATTAGTCCATTCAATAGCGCCTCACGAACAGCTTGCTCCGGAACTTGTCGAAAACTCTGGTGAGCTATTCCAGCTGGGATTATCTGCTCTTGGTTAAAGGCAGATAGGGCCTGCTCGACGAAATTCAGCTGTTCCAACAATGAAGTGTCTGCGGGGGTGCGCGGACGGTTAATTATTTTCCCACCAGGAACGTCGAATACTGTCAGCTCAATGTTGCAACGGTTGCTGTTGGTGAAAGCTAGTTCGGCTGCTTGGGTGAGGTGGTTGTCAGAGCGAAGGGCACCTATCCTGAGCAAAAAATCTTCCGTGGTGCTCGGGTCGGTTTCGCCGACCCATCTTTGTGCTAGATGGAGAGCTGCTGGGGAAATGTCATTAACGGTCAGCCGAGACTTTTGAGCCATTGGGTCGAACTGGTTGCGAGCGGCCATATTTTCCCACCACTCGGCACGATCTACGGGCTTGCAGCTATCTCCAACCCGCCATCTATATGAATCTGAAGTATTGGCAATCGGTTCCATGGCCTCGGCTACGTAAATCACAAGAACGCGAAGACCGCAGACTTCTTGTGAGACGATATCCGGAGCCACGTTTACTGCAGAATCGATTCGCTGGCGCAGCCAATCGACATCTAGTTCGGTGCCAATTATTTCGCCGCTATCTGCGACTCCAACTATTAATGCGCCGCCACCAGGTGTGTTGGCCATACAGGCCACTTCGTCGGCTAGTTTTGTTGCTGCCTCATTGTTGGTTTTGTCGCCTGGTTCAATGATGCCGCCGTGACCTCGTCTCCCGGCCTCTTCTTTGAAGTAGATGGCTTGTGTCTCTTTAGATGTTAAAAAGCCGTCACTAGCTGTTGCGAGGATTTCTCCAACGGCGCTCTGTAACTCGTGCCTGCGTTCGATGCCAACAGCTCGCATAGTGCCTCCAAATGTCACATTCGAGTGTCCTTAATCTGGCATTAGTTGGCATTCTAACAAAAAATTGTTAGATTAGCTCTCCTCTAAGCTGTCATTAAATTGATATTTGGATGATTCGTGACAGATTACGGGGTGTCTAATCTAACAATTGTTCTTGTGGGTTCGGTCTAGGCCTGTAACGCAATTTTGGCGGCCGCCCTGGCAAGATCCGGAGCCGACGTCGCCAGTGCTAGCTGAGCGGCCTTCCGGCAAGACTCAAGGGAATACTTGGCTAGAGCCGTGCTCACCCTGGCGATCGCCTGAGGCGCCATCGATAGCGAGGTGACGCCCAACCCAACCAGCACGCCCGCCAGAAGCGGATCCGAGGCGGCCTCTCCGCATACACCCACGGACTTGCCTGTTCGTGAGCCAGCCTTGCCGATCATCGCGATTAGCTTCAACACTGCGGGCTGCCAAGGCGTGCCCAGATGAGCCAGCTCGCCGGAGTGTCGGTCGGCGGCCATGGTGTACTGCGTCAGGTCGTTGGTGCCGATTGAGACGAAATCCACCACCTCGAACAGCTCGTCGGCGCACAGCGCGGCAGCCGGCGTTTCGACCATCACGCCGACCGTCTTCAAGCCGTATGAACGAGCGAGCTTGGCGAATTCGTCAGCCTCCTCGACGGTCGCGATCATCGGCGCCATCACCCACGGTGAGTTGCCCGTCTGGGCGGCCGCGTTTGCGATCGCCCTCAACTGATCTTCAAGAATCTGCGGCGAACGCCAACATGTGCGGTAGCCGCGCACGCCCAAAGCCGGGTTCTCCTCGCCAGGAATCGTGACGAAGGGCAGCGGCTTGTCGGAGCCCGCGTCAAGCGTACGAATGACCACCTTCTTGCCCTCGAAACCGCGAAGAACCTGCGCGTATTGGGCCTCCTGCTCGGAGACGCTAGGGGCGTCCGAGCGGTTTAGGAAACAAAATTCCGTCCTGAACAGTCCGGAGCCCTCAGCGTTGTTAGCCAACGCCACCGGCACGTCCTGCGGCCAGCCGATGTTTGCGGCAAGAGTGATAGGGATGCCGTCCGCGGTGGCGCCGGGGCCGGAAAAATCTACAGAAGCGGACGTCTCGGGCGCTGTGCGGGCGCCTTCGGCTTGTTCATCGGTTGGCTCAACCACCAGATCGCCCGTCGAGCCGTCGATGAGGACACGCTGGCCGTCGTGTAGCTCGGCGTAGCCACTGTTCATCACCGCGGGGATTGCGAGTGCGCGAGCCAGAATGGCGGTGTGCGATGTGGGCCCGCACTCGCCGAGAATAAGCCCTAGGCAGGTTTTCGGGTCGATCTGAGCGGCATCGGCGGGAGCCAAATCGCGTGCCACAAGGATGAACGGCTTGTCGCTTGTCGGAATTCCGGCTAGCTCCCGTCCCTCCAAACGGGAGACTACGCGCGCCCGGATATCGCGGACGTCACAGGCCCGCTCTGCGAGCTTGCCGCCAGCAGAATCGAAGCGAATGACGACCTCACTGAACGCGTCCCAGACCGCTTGCTCGGCGGTCGCGCCGGAATCGTTGATCAGTTGGGACACGCGAGATCGGACGGCACCGTCACAGACCAACTGGGCGGTTGCCTGCAGGATGTCCTTAGCGGTGGGGTCGGCGGTTTTCGCCTGCTGATTCAGCTGCTCGGCGGTCTGTTCGAGCGAGTCCAACGCCCTCTGCAGCTCGTCCTCGCGTTGGGCTTCGGGAACTTTTTCCCCTTGTGTCGGCGGCTTGTTGGTGTCGGCCATGGTTGCGACTGGGCCGACAACCCTTCCTGCGCTGATGCCGGCAGTCTGGGGAGCGTTGGTTTCACTTTCGTACGCAGGCTCGGCGACCTCGCCGAAACCGGATGCTAAAAGTTCGCGCACCCGCTCGACGTCTACGGCAGCGTCCTCGCCGAAGCCCTCGATGGAGATCTCGTCGCCGCCCACTGTGCCGAGCCCGGCAACGGATAGCGGGCTATCCGCGTCGGCGCTGCGTCCCGTGGCGGTGGAGATTTTGATGCAGGAACCCAGATCGTTGACGAGCCTAGCCAGAGCGGCGGCGGGCCGCGCGTGCAGACCCATCGGATTTATTAGCTTCACGCAAGCGCGTGCGTCGGCCTCCGCTGTATTCTCCGCCGGTTTTTGTTCCGCAGGTTCATCGGCCAACTGCTCGATCTTGCCGTTGAGCGCGGAGCGGGCGGCGGAGGCAACCTCGTCCAGACCCTTGCCACCCGAAGCAGCCACCGCTGCGGCCAGCAGGCCCTCGACGAACGGTGCAGCCACCACCCGAACCTCGACGTCGAAGACGAACTCGCACGCCATTTCGGCGGAGAGCACCGCCGAACCAAGATCGGAAATTATCACCACGCCCTCGCCGGAATCGGCGGCCCCGATGGATTCGGCGACGGCCATGGCGTCCGTGCCGAACTCGCCGGAGGCAGTGCCGGCTGCCAACTGAATATTCGGCGGGTTCTGGCCCGTCATCTGCAAAGCCAGTTCCTTGGCTGCCTCGGCCAGCTTCGGCGAATGCGAAACGGCGACAATTCCGATCATGGTTCCTCGCTTATGCGGAAGCTAGGGCCGAGACGAGCATCGTGGCGGACGCCGAGCCCGGGTCGATAGTTCCTGCGGAACGCTCGCCCAGGTACGACGCGCGACCCTTGTGCGCAACCATCGGCTCGGTGGCGTCGCGGCCGGCTTGCGCGGCCTCCTTTGCCTTCTTCAGCGCAGAATCTAGGTCGCTTCCGGCATCTAGCGCGTCGGCCGCGGGGAACAAGGCGTCGAGCATGGTCTTGTCGCCCGCCTGCGCCTTACCTCTGGCCACCACGCCCTCGACGCCGGCACGGAATGCCTTAGCGAAACCTGCCAGGTCGAGTTCTTCGGCGTCGCCCCCGGCCGCACCGAAACGCAGGAAAAACGTTCCGTAAAGCGGTCCGGAAGCGCCACCCACGCTAGAGACCAGACCCATCCCAACCGTTTTGCCGAATTCCGCGTAGGTCTTCGGCTCGGCGGCCTCCAGTTTCTCGAGCGCTGCCTTAGTGCCCCTCGCCATGTTGGAGCCATGATCGCCGTCACCGATCTTTGCGTCCAGATCGGTCAAGTATTCGCGATTCTTTCCGATCTCCTCGGCGAAGGCCTTGAAAGCAGATACTAGATTTTCAACGCTAAATGCCATCAGATTCTCCTTAACGAACCAGCCCCGGGGTTCTCACCGGTGCGTCCCAGTAGGCCAGCATGTCCTCGTCGGCCCTTAGCAAAGTCAGCGAGCAGCCGGCCATGTCCAGTGACGTGATGTAGTCGCCAACCAGGCTGCGCTCGATCTTCACGCTGCGGGCCTCGAGCGCCTGCTCCATCTCGCCGTAGAGCAAGTAAAGCTCCATCTGCGGGGTGGCGCCCATGCCGTTAACCATCGCTATGACCGGGCCAGAAGTGAAATCGAGATCGTCGCAGATCGCGTCGACGACGGTCTTAGAGATCTCCTTGGCCGACGCCATCTTGACGCGCTCTCGGCCGGGCTCGCCGTGAATGCCCACGCCCATTTCGATCTCGTCCTCTGGCAGATCGAACATCGGGTGTCCGACGCTCGGCACGGTGCAGCTGGTCAGCGCGACACCGAACGAACGGCCGTTGGCGACGACGTCCTCGGCCAGCTTCTTAAGCTCCTCCAGTGACTTGCCCTCCTCAGCGGCGGCGCCCACGATCTTCTCCACCAGCACCGTTAGGCCGACGCCTCGGCGTCCTGCCGTGAACGACGAATCCTCAACCGCCACGTCATCGTTGATGACGACGGACTCCACATTGATGTCCTCCATCGCGGCCAACTCGCCGGCCATCTCGAAGTTCATGACGTCGCCGGTGTAGTTCTTGATGAGCAGCAGCACGCCCTCGCCGGAATCGACGTTCTTGATTGCCTCGGCAACCTGGTCGGGAGTGGGGGAGGTGAAAACTTCGCCGCAGACCGCAGCGTCCAACATGCCCTTGCCGACGAACCCCCCGTGCAGCGGCTCGTGGCCGGAACCGCCGCCTGAGACGATGGCAACCTTGCCCTGCTTCTTCTCAGCTCGGTAAACGATGTGGTGTTCCAGGTCTATCTTCAGCTCGGGATGAGCCAGGGCCATCCCCTTCAGAGATTCAGTGACCACGGCGTCCGGATCGTTGATAAATTTCTTCATTTTTCAACCCCTAACTCGGGCAACACTGCCCATGATTGATCGTATGACCTACGGTATCGGCAAACTCCGACAAAAATGGCCGATTAGGAGCCAAATACGACCGTGGTCTTGGAACTTTTTTTACAATTTTGCGCGGGCACAAAAACCGCCCCCGAACTTGCAAAAAAACAGCTCGGAGGCGGCCTTGTCTAGCCACGATTGGCGAGGCGTGAAAACTGCAGCGGGCAGCAAAAATTAGGCGCTGATGCGGCCAAAGATGATGCGGTCGTCAAACCACTGGTAGATCTGTGCGGTCTCCACAAAGCCAGCGGCTTGAAGCGCGCTTAGATGGAAATCCACATTAACCTTGATTGACGGCCTATCGTCGGCCCAGCGCTCGTGCCACAGCTTTGCCTCTTCTTGCCAGCCAGGCATTTCTAGGGCAGTCTTCCACCAGGCATCCCAGGTTAGTGCGCCTTCTGCAAGGAATTCGTTTTGGAAACTATTGCGGATGTCTTCTGCAGTTTTGCGCAGATAAGGCTGAGTGAAGGCATCGTAAAACAGATGGTCGCCGTTCATGAATGCTGCACCCGGGTTCATCATCCTCCCAAGGCGCAGATAGAGGGCTGCTAGCTGATCGGGATTCAGCCAGTGCAGTGCCGTAGCGCTGATCACGCCGTCAAAATCCGTGCCCACCGAGTCAGGCAGATTCGGGGAAGCAATATCTTCGTCGATGAACTGCATCTTGTCGAACTTATTGGTTTCGCGGCCCAACCGCAGCAGCACTGGGTCTCGGTCTACCGCGACGACACTCGAATCTGGAATCGCCTGCATGACAGCAGTGCCCAGGCTGCCTGGCCCGCAAGCCAAGTCCAGCACCTTGATAGGTGCGCCCTTTTCAGCACGAACGTTGCGCAGCACATCGATCATGGTGCGGGTGCGCAGGTCACGGAATTCGATGAATGCTTTCTGCTGGTCGTGCCAGGCTGCTAGTAGTTCTTCGGGGCTCACTTAATTTTGCCTTTTATTTTCGAGAAAAAATGAGGTGCGGTAGGCCATCGTGCGTTATTACGTCGACATCGATGCTGTAGACGGGTGTGATTATTTCTTTAGTCAAGACTTGACGTGGGGGTCCGCTTGCCACGATCTTCCCATCGCACAGCATCAAAATCTCGTCACAGCACTGCGCGGCCAGATTCAGGTCGTGCAACACGATGATCGTCGTGCAGTCCAGCGATTTCACTAGGTCGAGTAGCTCGAACTGGTAGTGCAAATCCAGGTGGTTGGTTGGCTCGTCTAAGAGAAGATAGTCGGATTTCTGAGCGATTGCTCGCGCAATGGCGACGCGTTGGCGCTCGCCTCCAGAAAGTTGAGTCACCATTCGCTGACTCAACTCGGTGATCGAAACCCTAGAAAGCGCCCTGGCCACGATTTCTTGATCGGAGTTATTGCCGTAGCTCGGCAGCGACGAGCCAGCCAGTCGGCCAAGCATTACGTAGTCGTAAACCGAAAGCGCGAGCGTATCCTCGCGCTCTTGGGCCACCACCGAAATTTTTTCGGCGATCTGGCGACGCTTCATTTTCGCGATGTCGTCGCCGTCCACCTCGACGCGACCACCGGCAAGTTCCAGCGCACGAAACAGCGAAAACAACATGCTGGACTTGCCCGAGCCGTTTGGCCCGACAATGCCGAGCACCTTGCCTGCCGAGGCGCTCAGGTTGACGCCATCAACGACCACCCGATCGCCCCGACAGACACGGATATCAGTTGCTTTAAGCATTTATTTTTGCAGCCTGTTGGCCAGTTCGACGGCGCCGTCAACCGAAAGGGTGGATGGTGGATCGGTCAGAGCGAATGGCAGGAACACTACCTGACCTTCTTGACTTGCTTTCAGGTCTTCTGAACCCGGGAAACTGGCGAACGTGTTTAACGCTTCATTTTCGTCGGGATTCAGTGACAAGACGACAATGTAATCAGGATTTTTGGCAAGTAGATCCTCCATTGAAATTGGGAATACCCTCTTCGGGCCATCGGCGTAAGCGTTTTCGATGCCATTAGCTTCGAAGATCGGCTGCACCATCGAAGATGAATTGAAAGCCGATAACTTATCTGACCCTGGCGTAACGAAGACAGCGACGGCCTTAGCCCCTTTAACTTCCGAGGAAGGTTTGATTTTTTGGATCTGGGCTTCAGAATTTTTCTTAACTTCCTCAGCCTTTTTCTCTACTTGGAATATCTTTCCCATCTTTTCGATTTCGTTATCTACAAGGCCAAAATCTGCGTGATCTAGCTTGTAATTGGGGCAGTAGGAATCTGGTGAATAGAGCGGGACACCTGCTTCTGCCAAGGCCTTTCTGTCGACAGCTTTGTCGTAGCCAATAACCAGATCGACGTTCATGTCCAGGACAGTTTCAGTTGCTACCGTAGAACCACCGGCACCGGTTTTTCCGGACTCAGCTGATTCGATCTTATCCAGCTTTTTCTTAAGCTCTGGGCGAACGTTTTTAATGCGGTCATCACCAGCGCGGAAAACTACTTTATCTAGCACGCCTAGCTCATCGAGGATCGATGAGTTGACGTCTGAGATCATTAACACGCGCTCGGGAGCCTTGTCTAAGGTCAGGGTTTCGTCGCAGCTTTTAACCTGGATTTTTTCGGGTGCCGACGAACTTTCTGCAGCTTTCTTGTCTGCGGCTGACTGTCCGCAAGAAGCTAGCGGGACGGCTAAGGCCAATGCGGCCAGTGCACAAACGAACTTCTTCATTCGTTTACTCCTTTTCTTTTTGTTGTCGCTGGTTACTTCATTCGCCTAACCAGCAAGACGATGAATGGCACGCCAACCATGCCGGTGATTACCCCGATCGGCATTTCAATCGGGGCGAAAGCTATGCGCGCGAACGTGTCGGCGATAACCAAGAAGAATGCTCCCGCAAGGGCGCAGCCAAGCGTCAAAACTCTGTGCGAAGAGCCGACGATCGAGCGCATCACGTGCGGAATAATTAGGCCGACGAAACCTATCGCGCCCGATGACGCCACAGCGATGCCGATTACCGCAGAGACGGGAATCAGGATCGCCAGCCTCGCCTTGGTTGGCTCGATGCCAACCGATTGGGCCGTGCGATCTCCGCTGGACAGGGCATCGAGAACTGGGCCGAAAAGCGCCACGACAACTGAGAAAATGAGGGCCGTAACAATCAGTGGAACCGCCTGCGACCAGTTAGCGCGGGCAAGCGAGCCAAGCATCCAGAACATGACGGCTTGAGTTGCCTCCGGCGTGCCCGAAGAGAAGATGATGAAGTTGGTTAGAGCCTGGAAACCGAAGTTGGCCGCTAGGCCGGCGAGAATCAATCGCAGAGACGATCCGGAATTTCCCGTCACCAGAAGCAGAAACAGCGTTGCCGCCAGCGCGCCCGCGAATGCGGCCAAGCCAACCGACCAAGAAGCGATAGACCCGAACAGAATTATCATTGCAGCAGCGCCCGTCGAGGCACCCGAGCTGACGCCTAACACGTACGGTTCGGCCAGGGGGTTGCGCACCACAGCCTGCATCACGGCACCTGCAATGCCCAGGATCGCACCAATAGCCAAGCCCGAGATGATTCTAGGTAGACGGGTCTTCCAGACGATTGCATCCACGTTCTGGCTCCACGTGATGTCGACGTCCAGACCTGGGATGTGACTTTTGATGACGCCGATGACGTCGCCGACGGACACGGCGGCCGGGCCAATAGCGATCGTAACCAATGGCAAAACGAGGACTGCAGCCAACAAAGCGAAGAGAATCAGCCGTTGGCGGCGCCTCGTCTTGCCGTAAATCTCGAGTGTCTTTGCGGTGGCCGCATCGCTCACGAATCTTCTTTCTGCTCAAGCCGTCTTGCGCGGCGTACAAAAATATTCGACAGCCCAGGTTTTCGGACTCGTTCGCTAAGCGACTTCACCGTTGCGCGACAGTTCTGGATACAAACCAGAATTCCCCTGTGGCTAACTAGATAGAACCTATCAGCAATATGTGAAAATGGATATCCGTATTAAAAATTGCAAAGAAAAGCCCGCAGGCATTAGGCGTCTGCGGGATTTTCTTAGTTTATGTGCCGTTAGTCGTGGCCGGAGTCCATCGCGGCGCGGTCGAGAACCTCGCCCTCGGTGGAATCGATGCCGCGGTCCGCGATCTCGCCTGCGCGTCCAGGCTGCAGCTCGCCAAGCAGATCCTGAGTGGCGCCAGCGGTGATCTGACCCTGCGAAGCGTAGGTTTCCAGCTTGCTGCGCGAATCCGCGATGTCCAGATTGCGCATGGTGAGCTGGCCGATGCGATCCGTCGGGCCGAAAGCAGCGTCCTCCACGCGTTCCATCGAAAGACGATCCGGGTGATAGCTGAAGCCCGGGCCGCGGGTGTCCATGATGGAGTAGTCCCAGCCGCGCCGCAGCCTGATGACCACCTCGCCGGTGACGACCGCGGCAACCCAGCGGGCGATGGAATCGCGCGTCATAAGCGACTGCGGATCCATCCAGCGACCCTCGTAAAGCTTGCGACCGAGCTTCTGGCCCTCAGCGTGGTAGTTGGCCAGCGTGTCCTCATTGTGAATCGCATTAATCAGGCGCTCGTAGGCGATCCACAGCAGCGCCATGCCCGGTGCCTCGTAGATGCCGCGGCTCTTCGCCTCGATGATGCGGTTCTCGATCTGGTCGCTCATGCCCAGGCCATGGCGGCCGCCGATCTCGTTTGCCTTAAGCACCAGGTCAACGCGCGAATCAAAGTGCTCGCCGTTGATGGCAACAGGGAAGCCCTCGACAAACTCGATGGTGACGTCCTCGGTGTCGATTTGGACGTCCGGATCC
This sequence comes from Propionimicrobium lymphophilum DSM 4903, assembly GCF_000423485.1. Taxonomy (GTDB): domain Bacteria; phylum Actinomycetota; class Actinomycetes; order Propionibacteriales; family Propionibacteriaceae; genus Propionimicrobium; species Propionimicrobium lymphophilum. The sequence continues at coordinate 142,539 of NZ_AUIB01000004.1, forward strand.
CAGAATTTGACGCCCATGATCGGTTCGACGTCCTCCAGGGATGCATCCAGCAGCTCGAGGGTCTTGGCCTCGTGGGTTGCGCCCCAAATGTTTGCGTCGGTGGAGTAGGCCTTCTCCTTCGAGTCGCGGTAGGGCAGATCGTGCTTGGTCAGCCAAACGCTCATCTCGTCGCGGCCGCCAAGCTCGGAGACGAAGTCCTCGTCCAGCCATGGCTTGTAGATGCGCAGCTGCGGGTTAGCGAGCAGGCCGTAGCGGTAGAAACGCTCAATGTCGTTGCCTTTGTAGGTGGAGCCGTCGCCCCAAATGTTTACGTCGTCTTCGGCCATGGCGCGAACCAGCAGCGTTCCGGTGACTGCGCGGCCGATCGGCGTGGTGTTGAAGTACGGGCGGCCGGCGCTGGTGACGTTGAACGCGCCACACTGCAGAGCCATCAGGCCCTGATCGACCAGCGATTCCTTGCAGTCGACCAGGCGCGAAAGCTCGGCGCCGTACTGCAGGGCACGGCCGGGAACCGACTCGATATCTGGCTCGTCGTACTGGCCGATGTCTGCAGTGTAAGTGCAGGGAATTGCGCCCTTTTCGCGCATCCAAGCCACTGCTACCGACGTATCGAGGCCACCTGAGAAGGCGATGCCAACGCGCTCGCCTGCGGGCAAAGAAGTTAATACTTTAGACACGCCCGCTAGCTTAACGCGCTTAAGTAATAATTTCCACATTGACCGAATAAACTTTCGATAGTTGCGATAGTGACCAACTCGCCTCGCGCGGGGGAGTGCTAATTCGCCGCTTATATAGATGTGGAATTTAATCTCGCAAGTGCGTGACAAAATGTGGTCGCTAAGGCATAAAATTCGGCAACAGGATGAAATTCGTTTCTCCGGCAAGGGGAAACGCGTTTAGATTGCAAACTTATTAATCCAGCAACCACGTCTTGCCGCGGTGTGGCTAGATGAAAACCGGCCGATGTCCAAACGGACGCCGGCCGGCAACTAATAGAAATAATTATCGAGGCTGGTCGACTGCCAGAACGATCTTGCCCATCAACCGGCCAGAGTCGAGCATCTCGTGAGCCTCAGCCGCATTTTCCATCGGGAAAACGGTGATATCAGGCAACGAGAGAGTCTCATCCTCGTAAAGCGGCCAAATCTTTTCGCGAACAGCCTGGGCGATTTCCGACTTCTGCTCAGTCGGACGGAACCGCAAGCTCGTCGCCGTGATGGTGCCGCGCTTGTTGAGCAGCTTGCCGATGTTCAGCTCACCCTTGACGCCCTTCTGCATGCCGATGATTACCATGCGCCCATCCTGAGCCAGGCAATCGACATTCGGCTGCAGATATTTAGCGCCAATGATGTCCAGGATCACGTCCACGCCCTTGCCGTCGGTCGCGTTCTTGACGCGCTCGGGCCAGTCCGTGTTGTAGTCGATGACGACGTCTGCGCCCAACTCGCGGCAGTAGTCCAGCTTCGGTTCGGACGCTGTCGTGATGACGCGCACGCCCATGTACTTTGCGTACTGGATTGCGAACGCGCCGATGCCGCCTGCGCCGCCGTGCACCAGGAACGTCTCACCTTTGCGCAGGTGGACGCGCTCCAAGTTGCTCAGCACAGTGGCGGCAACCTCGATCAGGGCCGCAGACTCGACAAGCTCGACGTTGTCCGGCGGTGGAATCAGCTGGCCGGCCGGCGCAACGAAATATTCCGCGTAGGCGCCGCCCGAAAGCAGCGCGACAACAGGGTTACCCGGCGCAAAATTGTCGACGCCCTCACCGACGGACTCAACGACGCCGGAAGCCTCCAAACCCAGCACGTTCGTGACGCCCTTCGGCGGAGGATAGTAACCGCGGCGCTGCAGTGAATCGGCACGGTTGATGCCTGCAGCCACTGTCTTAACTAGCACCTCACCAGGGCCTGGTTTGGGGGTGGCCACCTCCGTCCACTGCAGAGTTTCAGGTCCACCCTCTTGGGTCTGTGTAATTGCATGCATACATCTAGCGTGCCATCCCTTGGAAACTTTGCGTGCGCTAACATAAGATTTACTCGCAACAATCTGTTGTGCTGGCGAGGTCGCATAGTGGACTAGTGCAGCCGCCTTGAAAGCGGCCGAGCGAAAGCTCCGTGGGTTCGAATCCCACCCTCGCCGCGATTCATTCTCAGGCGGACTAGGAGCATTAATGCCCGAAAAATCCACGAAATACGTGTTCGCCCAGCGGCTACCGATCTGGACGTACGCTCTTGCTGGCCTGCTCACCGTGGGTGGCATGTTGGCTCTGGTCCTTGGCGACTCCGCAGTGTGGACGGTGCTCGGCATCGTCGGAATTGCCCTCGCCGTTCTCCTGTTGTTTATCCTGATTCTCATCGCCCGCAAGATCCGCCTCGAGGTGACGCTCGACGAACGCGGGTTCGTTGTCAATAACAGCGGCGATATTCGTAAAGGCGGTTGGGACGAGGTGACGAGCGTCTCGTCCACCCCAGATTTCAGCCGAATCGTGATTCGTTGCGGCGCCATCAAGCGCACCTACATCTCCGCTCCTCGCGGCGAATGGAAGACCCTCATGACGGAGCTAGTCGAAGACCTCCGCGGCAGGCTCAATTAGCAGTTAGGTCTGGCGTTTTGCGCGGAATGCCTATCCGATCAGGTAAACAGCAATGTCGGTGTCCCCGATTAGGTAGTTGCCACCTTCGGCGTCCACAACAGCGTCGATTCCAGCAACTCGGGCGGCCTTTTTGGCTGCTTCCTCGAATTCTTTAGTGCGGTAAACCACCGTCGAGGTTTCCAGCCCTTCCGCGGTTGAATTGTTGGCGATCGGATTGACGAAACCTGCCCGCTGGAGCTTTTCCGCGGTCTCTTTTGCCCATCCGTGACGGCTAGAAGCGTTCAAAACCCAAACTCGAATGTTCGATTTATCGAGAGAGCTATCGGCTGCTTCTTCAGGCGTCGCCGTGGCGGATTGGCTTGGCTTAGCGATTGTTGACGGGTTAGCGCTCGGCGTAGCAACAGTTTCGGACGGCGTCGGGGTCGGCGCGCTGGAAGGTGTTGTGTCAGGGCCTTTCGTGTAGCTAACCCAACCCCAGGCAAGTAGCGCGCCCAGCAGCGCGGAGATGAGAACTGCAAGCATCGTATGCCAGCGTTTGTGAGGACGTCGTTGCGTGCGAACCAGCTGGATTTTTTCCATCTGGCTGGATTCTTCGGGTAGATATCCTCGTTTGCTCATGCGCTAACAGTAGCCGCCCGTGCCAATACTTATTGCACCAGCCACGCCATTGCGCACCCATTTCGAGGTGAGTGAATGGTTGACGTTACATTTACATATTGTTGAATTACTATATAAAGTTTCACCCGTGGGGTTACCAAAAAGAGGGCTAGTAGACGATACAGCAAGCAGGCAGAGCGCTGACCGGCACCCGATACGCAGGTGGCTGCTCAGGATCTTGCTGTGCGTCGTTGCTTTCGTGCTCTCGTTCGCGGTTACCGCTGCTGCGCTGATTTACAGCGACCTTTCTGGACGGGTAAACAACTTCGAAGCCCCGGCGATGGCGGGGCGAACACCCCCAGATTCGTATGACGGGCTACCCATCAATGTGCTCATCATTGGTTCGGATACCCGCGCTGGGCAACAGAACATTGAGGGATCGGTTGAAGGCGACACCTCGGCTCGTTCAGACACGACCATGGTTGCCCACATTTCAGCGGACCGTAAGAGCGTCAATGTGGTTTCCATTCCCCGCGATCTGATCGTGGACATTCCTTCTTGCGAGCGTAAGGACGGCAGTGTCTCTCAGCCTCAGCGCGCTCAGTTCAATTGGGCTTTCTCGATTGGCGGTGAAGGCGGCGATCTGTCGTCAGCGGTTTACTGCACCTGGAAGACGGTTGAAGAATTATCGGGAATTCGCATCGACGAATCCGTGGTCGTCGATTTCAATGGGTTTGCCGCGATGATTGACGCGTTGGGCGGCATCAACATGTACGTTCCGTACGCGGTGCACGACTACGAGTATTCCAAACTTTTCCTTGACCCCGGCTGCCAGCATTTCGATGGTGAGAAGGCCCTCGCATATGCCCGAGTTCGTCACGGCGTTGAGGGTTCGGACGGCTCGGACCTTCGTCGTATTGAACGCCAGCAGGCCGTGATGAGTGTGATGTTGCACACTGCGTTGAATAAGAACATTCTCACCTCTGTCAGCGAGCTCTACAGGTTCGTTGGTAACGGGTTGTCATCCCTGACCATCTCGGAGGGGCTGTCTTCTGTTGCTCAGCTCGTTGGACTGGGATGGTCGCTTCAATCCATTAACCCAGAGAACCTTCGCTTCGTTACGCTGCCAGTTGCACCTGCACCAGAAGACATCAACCGTGTCGTGCTGGATGGCAATGGGGCCGACGATATTTGGGAATCGTTCAAGAACGACTCTCCGCTTCCCCCAGGCACTGAGGTGCGAGACGGCAACGGCAGTGTTTACGAGATTCCGGACCCTTCAGTCCAGCCGATTCAGCCTAGCGATTCTCCGGCCGCAGAGAGCGCTGAGGGTGCTGAGCCCGCAGCTGAAGCGCCCGTCGAGCCTGCCCCTGCCGAAACCGCCCCAGGTCTTCAGAATGACGAATTGACGCCGGCGGAACTTGCTCGGTTGCAGCGAGAATGCGAGTTAAGCGGCAGGTAGCCTCAGATCTTTGGCAAAGGTTAGGCGCCAGATATTTCTGCCTGGTTTTGCTCTTGCTCTAAGTTGCCATTATTCTAGGTTGGACGTCGCTGACGTAGGGTTTCGGCTTTGAGCCTTATAGGTTCTGAATCGAAGCTTGGAGGTGTCGCCTAGTCGGCCTATGGCGCCCGCCTGCTAAGCGGGTTTGGGGCATAAACCCCATCGCGGGTTCGAATCCCGCCACCTCCGCGGCCGTTGACGGAATCCCGATTTGGGTTTTTCGGCTAAACGGTATTAAAGTAATTTCTCGCATTGAGAGATGCGCCCGTGGCTCAACGGATAGAGCACCTGACTACGGATCAGGAGGTTGGGGGTTCGAATCCCTCCGGGCGCGCCAGTTGCGAAGGCTCCGGGAGACCGGAGCTTTTTTATTGCTCAAATTGGGGTTAATACCCAAGATGTGCGTATGGGGTCTGCGTGTCGTGGATTGTTTTATCGTTTGGCCCAACCTTTGCGGATGTGTAGCGAGCCGTCTTGGTAGGCCGGGTCGTGGTCGTTGGCGGTGTCGTAGCTGGCCGGGCTGATCGGGTCGTTGGCGGCGGCTTGGGGTGGCTGGTGTTATATGGCGGTGATGAGTCAGCCAGGCGATAGGGTATGCCGGGTCGATAGAGTTGTGGTGTAACACCCATTCGACCGCTGTTTTCATGTGGGGCTCGTTCAGGCCTCGATGCGCGTTAAGTAGGCGTCGGATCGCAGCGCTAACCCCGCCTTTAAGGCGGCTAGCGGTGGCTTGAATATCAAGCCCAGTGAATCTCAGGCTTAATGCCCAAAAGATGTTAAAATTTTCCTAAGAATATCCGACGACTTGGAGGGAATTGTGAGGGAAAGCATGAAAAGGGTGGTCAGCCTCTTGATCGCCCCGTTGGTGTTTTTGGGGACGATGGTCACTGCCATGATGACCCCCCTAGCGCTAGCGCACAAGGGCAGGTAAGAATCGAGATTTTACCGGAGATTTTCATAAACGAGCAGACGAAGGCCTTCTTCGATTCGCCGCAGGAAGCTATCGGGGCAGACCGTTCGCTTAACGTTTATGGCGGAGCGCCGCCGGCTAAGGTTCTTGAGACCTGGAAGAATATTGCTTTCCAGGTTTACGATGGTGATGGGAACCTGGTTGAGACGACCAAGGGAATCGTCGGGGATCCTGTTCGATGGAGTGGGGCAAAGTATTTAGGCCCATACCCGCAGGGCAAGACCTACACCGTAAAGGTTGACAATTCGACTGTTCCAGAGGGCTACCATTCCTGGTTTACCGCTTTAGCTTCAAACTACAGACCTGATCCAACTCCAACCGATGTCATGGCCGTAGGCTCTGACAACTATTCGGCCACTAACTCGAAGGAAAACGTAAACTCCATAGCTGAAACGCGTTTTTACCTTGATATAGCCAGCGTCGCCTACGCTAAGAACGCGGACGTGGCCAAGGATCTTTTCGTGGTTGAAAACGACAAGGTCACCGGGATAAATACCAAGTACACCGAAGGCACTGACTACGTTATAAAGGCAGTTGCTAAAGACGGAACAGTGCCCCAGCCGACTCAGGCAGAAGTGGCGAAGCTTACCGATGAGGGCAACATGCCGGCGTACTTCTACTTCATGTACAAAGATCAGAAGTCTTCGCTTCGGAACATCCGCGCAATAGAAGGCAATTTTTCGTACCTCAGGTGGTGGGAAGGAAACGATGGGGTCAACACTTTTGAAAAGTTCAAGTCTTCCAGCGTTTTCGTCACCACTTTGAACCAGCGTGTTCCAGAGGCTAAGTTCTACCAGCCCGCTAGCGAGGGCGCTGAGCCCGAGGTGCTGGCATCGATGCAGGTTTATTACGGACGCTCGGCAGCGCAAAACTGCCTGAGCGATGGTACAACCTGCCTGCCAAAGGAGCTTCCTGCCGCACCGGCCAAAGCGGGGTACGCGTTTAAGGAATGGAACACCAAGGCTGATGGCTCTGGTGATGTCTTCGACGCCGACACGGTGGTTAAGGGTGATTTGGCGGTATACGCGATTTATGTCGTCAATACCCCACCCGTGCTTGAGGTCAAGGACGCGACGATTACCGCCGGCGAGCAGCTGGATCTGCGCTCGCTGATAACCAAGGCAGCTGATGAGCAGGACGGAGCAAACCTGGCCGATAAAGTCGTCATAGAGCAAGGAAATTTCGATAGCTCTAAGGCGGGGGCCTACGAGGTTAAGTACACGCTCACCGACTCTAACGGGGAAAGCGTAACCGCGATCGCAAAGATTACGGTTAAGGAGGCAGCTGCGACAAAACCGACTAAGCAGAAAAAGGCCACCGTCAAGAAGAGCAAGCGCAACTTGCCGGAGACCGGTTCTGCTGGAGCCGGGATGTTGGGGGCCGCGCTTGTCTGTGGGCTAGCCGGTGTCGCTATCTCCAGGCGGGCGAGAAGAAACAGCTAGCCAAGATATATCCGCTTGATATCAACTAAATGTGGGGTTGGACGCTTCGTTCTGCGACGTCCAACCCCATATTTGTCTTAGAAAACTTCGGGTTTTTGCAATCGGGGTTTAAGAATTTTGGCCATTAACCCCAAAGTTTTCTCTTTTGTGAATGCTTCAGAGGTGGCATGGGCGACCACGTTTTATCACGCGACTCTTGGGTATTAACCCTATTTTTTGCTTGCTAGAGCTTTGTAGCCGGCGTCAAGCAGCGGCCTAGGGTCTGTGCGTTGGCCCGTCATCAACTCGATCTGGTCTAGCGCCTGGAAGACGAGCAGGTCCATGCCTGAGAGCGTATTCTTGCCTGCTGCCTGGCCGGCCTGCTCTAGGTTCGAGGGGTAGAAGTTGTAGGTCAGTTCAAAGACGTTTTTCGCGGGCGCGACGAGCAGCGCGGCGGCTTCCGCGTCCAGGTTCACCGGCACGGAATTGACGAGCAGATCGACGGGCTCGGGGCTGGGAGAGCCGAAGTCGACGAACGTCAGCTCGATTCCATAGAAGCCTGCGAGCTCGCCCAGGCTCCTTTCCGCGCGTTCGCGGCTGCGGGCGTTGACCAGAACTGTTCCCACGCCAAGCCTATGCAAAGCCGCGAGACTGCTGCGCGCGGTCGCGCCGTTGCCGATCAGCTGGGCGGTCTCGACTCGCTCGACGCCTCGGGCCCCGAGCGCCGAGACCAGCCCAGTGACGTCGGTGTTGTAGACGCGGTTGGGTGAGCCGAAAATCAATGTATTGCCCGCATGTAGGGCCTGCGCCAGCGGATCCACCTCGCCGTGGGAAAGCAGTCCGGGTTTGTTGGGGGCAGTGACGCTGAGCCCAACCCAGCGGGCGCCGTCATGATTCTGTGCTTCCAAGTCGGCGATAAAATCGTCTAGCTCGTGCTCGTCGACGTCGAACGCGTCGTAGCGGAAGTCGCGCAGCCCCAGCTGAGCGTATGCCGTGCGGTGTAAAAGTGGCGATAGCGAATGCGCGATCGGATGACCGATCACCGCGCAACGATTGACTTGGCCTTGCCCGGACGCGAAATTTGTCATACCTGCACGCTAGCGTTGTCTGCATGACCCAGACCAATAGCAGCCCGAATAATCCGTTCCACCCAGAGAGGTGGGAGGAAGTTCCTGGCTTCGATTTCACCGACATCACATATCACCGCGCTAAAGACGTGCCTGCCGTGCGCATCGCGTTCGATCGTCCCGAGGTTCGCAACGCGTTTCGTCCGCACACCGTCGACGAGCTGATCACGGCGCTGGAACACGCCCGCTGCAGCGCAGACATCGGCGTTGTGCTGCTCACCGGCAATGGCCCCAGCCCCAAGGACGGCGGTTGGGCGTTCTGCTCCGGTGGCGACCAGCGGGTGCGCGGAAAGTCGGGCTATCAATACGGCGAGAAGGAGCAGCTGACTCCGCAGGAGCGCGCCAAGGCCGGGCGCCTGCATATTCTGGAGGCCCAGCGCATCATCAGATTCATGCCGAAAGTCGTCATCGCCCTGGTCAACGGCTGGGCTGCCGGCGGTGGGCACTCTCTGCACGTCGTCGCTGACATGACGCTCGCCTCTAAGGAGCACGGCTTGTTCAAACAGACCGACGCGGACGTTGCCAGCTTCGACGGCGGCTTCGGTAGCGCATATTTGGCCCGTCAGGTGGGCCAGAAGTTTGCCCGCGAAATCTTCTTCCTCGGCGACACCTACACCGCCGAGGATGCCTGCCGCATGGGCATGGTTAACAAGGTTGTTCCGCACGCAGATCTCGAAGAGGAGGCCCTGGATTGGGCTAAGAAGATCTGCGACAAGTCACCCACGGCCATCAGGATGCTTAAGTACGGCTTTAACCTGCTCGACGACGGCCTGGTCGGCCAGCAACTATTCGCCGGCGAGGCAACCAGGCTGGCATACGGAACTGACGAAGCCGTCGAGGGCCGCGACTCGTTCCTCGAAAAACGCGATCCGGATTGGAGCGCCTACCCCTACTACTACTGATTAATTGGGCTTTGAGGGCTTAAAAAATCGGGCTAGCCGGCGACGCGGCCGATAAAACTGCGTCGTCGGCTAGCCCAATTCTTAGTCGACTATGCCGTAGAGGCGGTCGCCGGCGTCACCAAGGCCGGGCACGATGAAGCCGTGCTCGTTCAGGCCTTCGTCAACAGCGGCGACGACCAGCGTGGTCTTGATCTTGAGGTCGTCAACCAGGTGCGAGAACTTCTCGATGCCCTGCGGAGCTGCGAGCAGGCAAAGGCAGGTGACGTCGTCCGCGTGGCGGTTGGCAAGGAACTGCACGCAGCCGCCCAGCGAGCCGCCGGTGGCGAGCATTGGGTCTAGTACGAAGCACTGGCGCCCGGCAAGATTGTGCGGCAGGCGCTCGGCGTATGTGGTGGGCTCCAGGGTTTCCTCGTCGCGAATCATGCCGACGAAACCAACCTCGGCGGACGGCACCATGCGCGTCATGCCACCAAGCATGCCGAGGCCGGCACGCAAAATCGGCACCACCATGGGCTTCGGGCTGGAAAGCTTGACACCTTTGGTGGTGGTTATAGGGGTTTCAACCTCGGTGGGTTCGATGCGAACCTCGCGGGTTGCTTCGTAGGCAAGAAGCGTCACCAGCTCGTCAACGAGCTGACGGAAAACGGTGCTGTTCGTGTTCTTGTCGCGAAGTACGGTCATTTTATGAGAGACCAACGGATGGTCGAGCACTTTTAGTTCCACGTCTCTAACTCTTGCACAAAGTAGACGTCCAAGACCTAATTCTTTACTCGAGAGTATTAATAACCTCGGATAGAATTCGCGAACATAATTTGAGAACATAGAAGCCATAGGGCGATAAGGAGTCATGATGGCTGACGTTTTCGATGACGAGAGGGCAGAAGACCTGTCCAACTCTGCGGACGAGAGTAATACCGACGATCTCGACCTGTCCGCTGAGGAAAGCCTTGATGACGACGAGGATCTTGACGGCGGCGTAATCCACGACGACTACGACGACTTCGACGATGACGACGAAGATGATTACGACGACTACGACGATTATGAGGATTACGAGGACGCGACCGTTGCGGACGTAGATTTCGTCGTGGCCCTCTACCGCGAGGACGGCGAACCAACGGTCGTCGAGCTGCCGTTCCCGGCTGCCAACGATCTGGACGAGATGATTTCTCAACTCAGCAGGCTGCCCGGCGACGGCGGGGCCCTGGGCGTGGTTTCCATCGCCGGCGAGTTCTTCGTGCTCTGCCGCGTGCGCGGAAACAAGATTCAGGTGCTGCTCAACGATTCGCTGGCAAGCTGCGACTGGCCGATCGCCCGTGACGTCATGGACTACCTGGGCATCGAGGTGCCTTCCGAGGACGACGATGACGAGGTTATCGGGGATCTTGGCATGCTGGAGGATCAGGGCGTTAGCGAATTCGAGATGGAACAGATCGCCGGCGACGCCGACGAGGATTCCGATCAGCTAGTGCTTCAGATTGTGGACGAGATGCACTTCGGCGCCCAATTCGACAAGGTTGTGAACTGACCCGCTGGGACGACGCAATGGCGTTGGCGCTTTCTGAGGCCAACGCCGCGGGCTTGCGCGGCGATGTGCCGGTTGGCGCGGTGATTCTGGATGAAAACGACCGCGTGATTGCGCGCGCCCACAACACCCGCGAAGCGGATTGCGAGATCACCGGGCATGCGGAAATCCGCGCCATGCAAGAGGCGTCGAGGAAGCGGGGCGAGTGGCGGCTGCCGGACTGCACGCTGGTCGTCACGCTGGAACCGTGCGCGATGTGCGCGGGCGCACTCGTCCAGGCTCGGATCGGACGGCTGGTTTTTGGCGCCTTCGATGACAAGGCTGGAGCGGTGGCGTCTCTGTGGGACGTCGTGCGAGACCCTCGGCTGAACCACAACCCGCAGGTTGTTTCGGGCGTCATGGCCGAAGCCTGCGCCGGGGTGCTGCGTGATTTCTTCGGCCAGTTGCGCTGAACGAGTCGTCTTCGATTTGGCCGTTACCTCATCTTTTCGTAAACTGTCCCACGGTGACGTGTCTGAGCGGCCGAAAGAGCTCGCCTCGAAAGCGAGTGAGGTGCAAGCCTCCGAGGGTTCAAATCCCTCCGTCACCGCCAGTTAATCTCGCGACGCAGACCACCGCGTCGCGAGATTTTTCATTTTCTGGGGCCTCCATCGAGCGGTTGCGTTCAAAATTTCTGCCAAACTCAACTCGCTAATCGCGAATCTTCTGCGGTGGAATAAATTGCCGCGCTCTGACTAGGGAAAACGCCTTTTGGGTGACCCAGTAACCCGATTAGCGAGTTGAGTTTGGCAGAAAATTCTTTGCGCAAGAGTGTTTTTTGGGTTAATACCTAAAAAACCAGATTCCTTGGAATAATTAAAAACATAAAGCGTTGCACCTAGTAACAAGGCAAATGGAACCTACTTTTTAGGAGATAGAAATGACCGCAGTTCTTAACATTCCGCAGCCCGCTGGCGAGACCCTAACCAAGCCGCAGGTATCCCACAACGGCTTCCAGGCTTCCGCTAAGCTCGCAGCCGCGCTTCAGGCCGTTAATGTTGACCTGATCGCGCTGAGCCTTGTTGGCAAGCAGGCCCACTGGAACCTGGTTGGCTCGGGCTTCAAGACCCTGCACGAGGGTCTCGACGACATCATCAACATTGCCCGTGACGGCTCCGACGAGGTCGCCGAGCGCATGCGCGCAGTTTGGGCAACCCCGGATGGTCGTCCTTCCGTCGTAGCTGCCGAGACCACCATCAAGGAGTTCCCGCAGGGCGAGATCTCCGTTGAGGAGGCCGCAAAGCTGACCGTTGAAGCCATCTACGCAACCGTCGCCACCATGCGTCGCGTTCACGACACCGTTGACGAAGAGGACCCGGTTTCCGTAGACATCATCGAGGACCTGACCGCTCAGCTCGAGCAGCAGGCCTGGTTCGTCGGCGCAGACCTGCGCACCCCGCAGACCCGTTAGTCAAAGTTAATAAAAAGCTACTGGGAGGTCACCGGTTAATCGGTGACCTCCCTTTGCGTATTAATCCACGGTTTACCTTTTCATCTGGCGAGGCGTTTTGTATACCCCGTAAGGAGAAAGCGCAAAACACGAAACTGATCGTGTGTAGCAAAAATGATTATTTTTTTGGGGGGGGTGAAATTTTTGTCCGAAGGGGTGAAATAGGGAGTTAAATTCCCTAAAAGTTATTTAGTTTCAGCAGCTTCGCGATTAAATTCATGTCAAGTACCAGCCGGTACCCGTCGGGGGGGGGGGGGTAATCAGGGGCGAGCCGTGACCACCCATTTTAAAGTTCGTGGCCTTTTGGCATGAGGATCTTCTCCCGTCGCATTTTGCAAATTGATTATGCAGGAAGCGCAATGCGTCCTGGGTATTTCGATAGGGGACTAGATTGAACGGCCGTAACCACCCAGTGGGCGCAAAGCAACGGGTATGCCAGACGCTTTTGCTGACTCTTGCTTTTATTGTGTTAGCAAGTTTTGCGGGTTTGTCCCCAACCTTCAGTCAACTAGCTTCTCAGGCTCAGGCTGCCCCAGGAGGCACCAGTGCCAGATCTTTTTCTGCTACGTCTAAGTCTGTCCAATCAACCTGGGTGCAACGTCTTGCGATTAGCGGTGATAGAGACGACGGCAAACTGATCGTGACCAAAGAGGCCGGAAAGCTGGCTGGTGGTAAGTGGGCACCCTTAACTGGGCCACTACCTTTTGGTGGCGGTGAAGTCACTTACCGCTACAAGTTTGAATACAGCCCTCACGTAGATAGCAACTATGAAGGGCGAATTATCTTTACGCCTGAATTTTACGATAAATCGGATAATAAATATTCTGCTGCGCAGATGACGGGCCAATACACTGCCAATGAACGTTATGATTTTTCGAAGGCACTCCCGAAAATTTCTGACGAAGGCTGCGGCAGCGTAGACCTGGATAGTGGTTTTAAAACTGGGGATTACAACAAAGGTGAAATAACCGGCTTCTCTGAAGAAAACGGTTGGCTACGTGTCGATCCGAGCGAAAGCTTTGTCGCCAACGACCGTACTTTCCGCACCGGTGGATGGGCAATTAGCGCTGACCCAACACGCAAGATCATCCCATATTCTGGTGACGCTTCCCCCGCGTATCTCTACTGCACAACTAACGTCACCAAGACCACGACTGCTGCCCTAACCGTTGAAAACATGCTCTACACTGCTATCAGTGAGTACAAATATCCTTTTAAGGGCTACAAACGAAAGGATTTCTTAGGAGACCAAAGTTATCTTGAGGCATTGAACGGTGAGTGGACTTGGTGGACTACAACCGGCAATACGCCAACAGTAAAAAGAGGTAGGTATCCCCTCCGAGTTCCCCTTACAGTTGAGGTGGAAGACGAGCCGCTGCCTGACGTCGATAAGCGAATTTCAGTTACTAAAACCCCGGATAAACCCGCCATCCCACAAGGTGGTGACGAGGTTACCTACACCTACGAGGTTAAAAACAACATTCCGGCACGTTTTGGTGAACGTGGACGAATGTTCTTCGAGAACATCTCAGATGACAAGTGCCCCCAAGTTGGGGCTACTTCCGGTCTGCAAGCATACGGAACTAGGCACTACATTCCCCCTGAAGGTACGGCAGTTTTTAGCTGCAAAATGCAAGTGACGAGTCAGCTAACCAACACGGTTACTGCAAAGTTTAGAAACAATGACGATCAGCAAACCTCGACTGCCACCGCTCACGCCACGGTGCGCATCCAAGAGCGAAATCTACCTGATCCACAAAAGCGAATCAGGTTGGATATCACCCCGAATCCAACCCTGGTTAACCCAGGCGAAAATGTCGTCTACACCTATCGCGTTACCAGCCTAATTAGTGAGTACATGATTGAAGACCGCAAGCGGTTGTATTTCAGCGAACTAACTGATCCGTCTTGTACTTCGATTAACTATCAACAAGGTGGTCAACAAGACGGGGCAGTACGTTATCTAGACCCTGGCGAAACCATGGAATTCACCTGCACGCGCCCGATAGCTGATGGTGATGCTGGTAAGACTCTAACTAACACCGCAACGGCTAAGTTCACTAGTAAATACGACAATAAAGAAGCCGTTGCCGCCAACTCATCGACTATTAGGGTGCGGCCCAAACTTCCCGATCCTGCCGATCGAGTCTCAGTTACTAAAGAGCCGAACGTCACTTGGCTGCCTTATGGCGGTGGCGAGGTTAGGTATCGCTATCAGGTTTCTAACCTGATTCCTGAGGACTATTCCGACAGTGAACTTGGCAAAATGTATATAGACGAGCTGAGTGATGATAAATGTTCTCCGGTAAAGCTAGTTAGCGAAGTTGGCACCCAGCTGGTTAATGGAGCGGAGCGAAAGCTGCTCTACCCAGGCGAAAGCGCGACATATGAATGTGTCGCTAACTTGGCAGCAACCACCACTAACACAGCTACTTTCACCGCCACTAATGCTGGCGATAATCAACAGTCAATAAAGACAGCTGATGCAACAGTTGAGGTTTCGACGAACCCTAACTATCCAGATAAGTCGAGGTGGGCTCGTCTTGAGATGACACCTTCTGTCGAAGAACTCCCCAACGGTGGTGGCGAAGTTACCTACACTTACACTCTCACCAACATGATTCCTAAAAAAACGGTGAAGGGCGAGGATTACGGCAGGCTCTACCTAGAAAATGCTAGCGACGATGTGTGCTCTTCTGCAGCTAGTGAGTTACGTGCCAAGCTGACTAAAGATACTGAAAATAAACACCCCGATGGTCGCCAGTTTTATCTACCTGCTGGTGAATCGGTGACCTTTACTTGCAAGACGAATATTACTGAAACTGTCACGAATACCATCAAGGTGCAGTTGTCTAATATCGACCCGAATGTAACTGCGCGCAAGGCGCCACTGCTTGAGCAGTCTGCCACGGTTACTGTTATGCCACCGATACCCGCTCCCGAGCAGCGTATCTCGGTTGAGAAGACTGCTTTTGAGCGTAACGCTAACGGCGACATTGTGCCTAGCGATGGCGAAGTCTTCTTTGATGACTTCGTGCGTTACGACGTAAAAGTCAAGAACAATATTCCCGTAGAATTCGCTGGCCGCCAAGAAGGCAAAATGTATCTGGTCGATCAAGGTGTTAGCGACCCATTGTGTAGCCTTGCTGCCCCGAATGATCTAAAACAGGATGGCAACGGTAAATATCTTGTACCTAACCAGGAAGCCACCTGGAGTTGTCTGCACAAAATCGTTGATGAGCAAACAGAAAACACGGCTACTGCGAGTTTTAAGCAAATAGTTGATAATCAGGTTTCGACCGTTAAATCTAACACCGTCACCATCAGCGCTAAGGAACGTCCAGTGCCGGGCCGAATCGGCTGTAGTGAAATTGTGACAGGATCAGATAGCCGGCGGGAGGGCTACTACGACAACTATGGGTATTTTCGGCAGAAGTACCTTGGTGGCAAGCTAGAGCTAGTTAAAAATATCGTCGCAGACAGGAATAATCCGCAAGCGAGCACTTTCGATAAAGAAGATCTCAATAACGGCGATATGCCAGATTTCGGGAATAACCGAGGCGGTACCGCTGCGGTTGCGGTGAACCCACGGTCAAGTAACGAGGTTTTCTACTCAATTCGCAACCTTGCTGGTGGAGGAACCGCGCAAAACGGTATTTATAAATTTGATAACGCCACTGGCACCCACGAACAAATGGTTGGCCCAGACCAAGCAAGTTCCATGGTCCGTCTTGGGTTTGATGCTGACCACACCCTTTGGACTCTGGACAATAACGCGCAAATTTATTCATACAAATTCCAGGTTGATGCCGAAGGTAACACCATAAAAGACGGCATGGTGCGTGAATACCACGGCACCTTCAAGTTACCTGCAGGCCACGGAAATTTCGCTCAAAAAGGTTCTGGTGACCTAGCCTTTGACGGGCTTGGCAATATGTGGGTTATCACCTCTGTGGTTGGCGGTGGTAAGGGCCCAGGTGAATTGTACGTGGTGCCTCGTTCGCAACTGGTTGATGACAATAATGGTGCAAATGAAGGTGCAGTTGCGGTTTTCGTCGGAGAAATGGGACCGCACGAATATGTCGGTTTAGCTTTCGACGAAAAAGGTAACCTCTGGGCCACCGATAGCCGTCAGCGTGATGCTTATAACTACACAGACAATTCCAGTCACCTCTATTTAGTCGATACCGGCACCGGTAGAGCCACTGATGTTGGCGAGGTTGGTACAAATATTCACGACCTTGCCTCGTGCGCGCTGCCTAAGCCTGAGTTGCGTATTGATAAGAAGGCCTCGCCTAGCGGCGGCCCGATTCCCGGTGAAGAGATCACTTACGAAATCACCATCGAAAACGTCGGTAACCTCCACGCGATTGATATGAGGTTCAAAGACTTGATGCCGGCTGACGCGACCTATGTGCCAGGTTCGATGGAGATGACGGTTGGGAAAACAGACGCTGCAGGCAATTTGTTAGAGCCAACTGAAGTGGTCTGGAAGAAATTACCCGATAATTCAGATGGTACGACCTACTTCCACGAGCCGAAATTAATTAAGTCGCCTTCGGTAACTAACGAGGGGGTTATCGACTACCAGAAACCAGGTGAGCAGCAGGCCCCGCCGCCAATAATCATCCGGTTCAAAGTGAAACCTGATTACCCACAGAAAGCGAGCACGAACAAGCAAGTCTGTAACCAAGCTCAAGGCACTTTCGTCGGTAAAGTTGCGCAACTTTCTGATGATCCGTCGAAGCCGGGTTTTGCTGATTCTTCGTGCACGCTGGTGGTTGAGCCGAACGTTGGCATCGACAAGAAAGCGGTAAGCGTTAGTGAATCTGGCGAGTCCGCCGTCAAGACGAATGTGGCTAGGGCTGGTGAAGAGGTTACTTACGAATACACTGTGACCACTAACCCAACCCAGCAGAAATTCAACAATGCTAAGACCGATCAGCCGAAAGGTTTGCCTGAAGAACCAAGGTTTAATAAGACCTTGGACGTTGCGGAGGGTCAGGCAGCAGAGAAGAAGCTACCAGTTACTTCGGTGACTAGGGTGCCTGCCAACTCGCCTCTTAAGGAAGAGCATTGGCAGAGTTTGGTTGGCACTGAGCCACTTAAAGACGTCACCGTAACTGACGATAAGTGTGTTGACGACAAAGGTGCTAGCGCGGTGCGTCCGGTCACTAAGACCGTCGCTGAGCGTGAAGAGGATGGCAGCCCGAAGGTTGATGGCCAGGGTAAACCAATCACTAAAGAAGTGAATATTGGTGATGTTAATGAGGACGGGCTGCTTGATGGGCCTAACGGTGATCTTCCTGGTGAAGCATGGAAATACACCTGTTCAGCTAACATCTATGGCCCAACTGAGAATATTGCTCGCGTCGAAGCTAAAGGCAACAGATCAGAGCATCGAGTAAACGACACTGATAAGTGGTTTATCAGTTCCCCGGAATTCAAGATTCAAAAGCTGGCTGCCGCGGCCGCAACTGAAGAAGACGTTAAAGCGAGAACTGCCAAGAAGGTAGGCGAGCGTATCTGGAAGCCAATTGGCGACCCGGTGCGTCCTGATGCTCAAGGAAAAGGCACTGCTGTTTACCAGATCACCGTCACTAACATCAGTGAATTTGCTGGTTCGGGTGATGTTGTCGTGGACTTGCCCACACCGCCTGCCGGAGTTGAAGTTGCTAATGTGCGGTATCTCTTGGCTGGTGATACTCAAGGAGAGCCGGTTGAATGGCCCAAGGACGGTCAAGGAAAATATATTTTCTCTGCCCCCAAGCTTGAAGCTGGTGGAACTTACACCATCGAAGCGTTGATTGATTACAAGATCGCTGACTTGGCGAGTGTTAAATGGGAAGATCTGAAGACTTGCCAAGCTGCTTCCGGCGCTAACCCGAGCAAGGGTCTGTTCAATAAGGTCGAGATGACCGCCGATAAGGACGGCACAGATAATAATGAGGCTTGTATCCCGATTGTGCCCCCGAAAGTGGATTTCCGGGTGCACAAGTTTGCCCGCAACTGTGACACTGATCAGCCCACATGTGATCTTCAGGGTGCTGAATTTGTGATTTACGATTCGGAACCCACGTCGGGCGGCGGTTTCAAGGAAGTGTGCGTGCCGGATCCCGATGGCGCAACAGCGGCGGGAAGCCTGCCCAAGCAGATCTGTTCGTTCTTGGACAACACTGTCGAGGATCCTTCGGCCCCGGGTCGCAAGATCACCGGCTCGATGTTCAAGTCGGTGCCGTTGGAATACAACAAGAGCTACTGGCTGCTGGAGAGGCAGGCCCCGGCCGGATTCACTCTGCTGCCCAGGCCCATCGAATTCCGCATCACGCCTGATGACCCGAAGACTCAAGCTGATGAGTCTGGCGTCAAACTTTGGAATGGCGATCGGCCCGCTGATGATCCACTCGGTAAAGAAGGTGACCTGCTGACGGTCACGGACTTTAGCGAGAAAGTCCCCAAGGTTAATGAGCAAGGGGAACCCGTCCTCGATGAGGCCGGTAAGCAAATACTCGAAGAAAAGGTCTCGAAGGGGGTGCAACTAAATATCGAGAACACTTCGGCGAAGGCAGTATTGCCGAAGTCCGGTAGCCGCGGATTCTACCCGTATCTAGCGGCTGGTGCGGCGCTGCTTATTGCGGCTGGCCTCATCTTGAACAAAGACAAGCTGAAAAAGCGTTTTAAGCGCTAACCGCGCGAAGCGCGTGAGAGGCGTCAAGACGCTATGAAAGCTGGCGCTGCGGCGCCGAAAAGAAAATATCTAACCCAAGGAGAAATCAAATGATTCGCAAATCATCAAGGCTGGGGGCAGGCGTTGCCGCAGCTATGTTGGTGGCTGCGCTGGGCGCGGGAAGCTATGCGCCTGCGTTTGCTGATCCCGGCGACCAGACCAAGGTTGGCGGTAATAGCCAGGAGCACACCGCCAACGTCGCTCTGGTTAAGGGTGACGCTTCGGTGCAGCTGACCATCCACAAGTTCTATGGCGCTGCCGGCATCGAGCCGAACAACGGCACCGAACAGACCATCAGTAAGCCTCCGCTAGAGGGCGTGCCCTTCGACATCTACAAGGTCGAGGGCGTTGACCTGACCACTAATGCTGGGTGGAAGACCGCGGCTGAGCTCTACAAGACCAACATCACCGTCGCCAACAATAAGCCGAGCATTACTGGAAAGAACCTGACCTTCGTAGAGACTGTTACCTCTGGCGCTGACGGCACGGCTACCTTCACCAAGGCCAACGGCGTCGGCGTCTACGTCGTGGTTGAGAACCTGAGTGGTGTGACTACCGTCAAGAAGCACGATAACGGTGCGACTGAGGATATCGATGTTGCTAAGGTAACCCCGGCCAAGCCGTTCCTGGTGACCCTGCCGATGACCGAGCCGGTAAATAAGACCTCTTGGATGTACGACGTGCACGTCTACCCGAAGAACCAGTCCGACACCATCACCAAGGAGGTCAAGGACGAGGGCACCGTCACCTTCGGCGGTAATGCTGAACCCACCAAGCTTGGTGGAGCTGCCAAGCACGAGGTGACCTACACCATTACCTCGTCGATCACTGACGGCTCCGAACCGCTCGGCAAGTACGTGATCTACGACGAGATCGATCCTCGCGTTGACATTCAGTCGATCGACCTGAAGCTCTCGGATAATACTGCTCTAGCTTGTGGCACCGACTACGACATTAAGATCGCTGGCAATGCTGTTGAGTGCGATAAAATCGCCAACGCGAACCCGAAGAATGGCAAGGTTGAGATCGCTTTCAAGGACACTGACGCGGCCACCGACGGTGTTCAGCTGGGTAAGCTCGAGGCCGACCGTAACAATGATGTGGTTACCACCATCAAGGTAAAGGTGAACGACGAGGGTGCCAAGGGCATCATCGAGAACACTGCCAGCTTCATTCCGAACAAGCCTTGGGAGGAGTCGAACCCCGGCAAGACGATCCCCTCGAACCCGGTTGAGAGCCGCTACGGTGATCTGAAGATCAACAAGGTTGACGCTAAAGAACCTAACACCAAGCTAGACGGTGCGGTGTTCTCGATTTTCAAGGCTGGCAAGGACGGTAAGTGCGACGGTGCCGACGTCAAGGCAGATCCGCTGTACACCGGAGTGACCACTGCCAACGGTGGCACCGCAACTGTTAAGGGTCTGCAGGCCTCTGACTGGTACGACGGCAAGGCTCAGACTGCTAAGCAGGGCTACTGCCTGGTTGAGACCAAGGCTCCAGATGGCTACAACCTGTTGGCCGAGCCGATTCACTTCTATGTGACCGCCAATAAGGCTGTGGTTACAGATAAGGACGGCCAAGTAACTGAAACTGAAATTAACCATGGCTCGGCTCCTGCTTCCATCGAGTACATCATCAATAACGAGAAGACCAACCTGGAAAACGAGCTGCCGAAGACTGGTGGCGCGGGCACCCTAGCCTTGGCTCTAGCTGGTCTGCTCTGCATTGGCGGCGGTATCGGATGGTACCTGTCCGCTAGCCGCAAGACGGTTCAGAGTTAGTAGATAGGTTTGGGCGCTGTCTGAATAGGCAGCGCCCAAACGCTAAAAAGGGTCGCGAATGAAACGAAATGTTGTCGGGGCAATTGCTTTGCTGGTGCTTGGTGTATTAATCATGGCGTACCCCGTTATCTCGACCCAATACAACAACTATCATCAGCGTAAATTTGCCCAGCAGTACGTGCATCAAGTGACCGAGATAGATAGCACGGAGGCTGATGAAATATTTGAGCGGGCGCAAAAATATAATCAGAACATAACTGGTGTGCCCGTGTTGGACCCCTGGCTGTTGAAAGCCGCTGCAGACCCCGGTTCGAAGGCCTACAAGGAATACGCCCAGCAGTTGAACCGAACCGAGATCATGGCTCGGCTCCGGGTGCCGAGAGTGGACATCGATTTGCCGGTCTATCGTGGCACAACTGACGATGTTCTGGCTCACGGGGTCGGGCACCTCTACGGAACCGCTGTTCCGGTTGGCGGGGAAGGCACACACTCGGTTCTGACCGGGCACACAGGGCTGGCCACCGCCACGCTATTCGACCACCTAGTCGATGTCGTCGATGGCGACGTTTTTTACATCGACGTGGTGGGCAAAACCTTGGCCTACAAGGTAAACCAGATAAAAATCATTGACCCCGACGAGGTCTCTGACCTGACCAAAGTCGAAGGCAAAGACTACGTAACTCTTCTTACCTGCTACCCGTACGCGGTTAACTCGCACAGGCTGATCGTGCGTGGCGAGCGAATTCCCTACGACCCTGGCAAAGATAAAAAGGACGATTCCTGGAAACCAAAAATGGAACCTTGGATGTGGCTGCTCATTGCCGGTTCTGGAATTGGACTGGCGGCGATCGTGGGTATTGTCGCCACCAGGTTGCGAAAGAAAAACAAATCGGATCAAAGCGACGAAGAGCCGAGACGATCTTTAAGCGGCCAAGACGATCAAGAAGATCCTGAAATCTCTGCTGGCGATCCGCAGCCAAAAGCTAGGCGGGCAGAGCCTGACTCTGAAGATAGCGCCGACTGACGGGCTACATAAGCCAACGGAGGGACCGCATTTCCCCCCGAGCGGTCCCTCCTTCTTTCTTACTATTCTTCGGCCAGCGCCTGCGTCGGGCTGGCCTGCACCGCGCGTCTGCCCGGCAGGATCGACGCCAACCCAGCGGCCAACAGGGTGATGGCGAGCATGGCTAGCGTCTGCGGCAGGTCGATTGCAAACGAGCTCGACATCGTTTGATTGGTTTCGTGCTGGATCTGGGTTAGCAAGGAGTTGATTCCCAGCCAGCCGAAGAACATGCCGAAGACCACAGCCACCAGGGCCGCGGCGAACGCCAACAGCAGCGCCTCGATCAGGAGCATCAGTCGAACCGAGGAGCGCTGCATGCCTAGCGCGCGCAGCAGGGCCGTCTCGCGGTTTCGCTCAATGACCGACAACGTCAGCGTGTTACCGACGCCGATCAACGCGATGATCACCGCGACGGCAAGGAGTGCCGTGACGACGAGCAAGATGTTGTCTAGCACCTTCTGCAAGATCATCGCCTGGAATGCGCTGCCGGAAACATCTAGCTTGTCGGGAGACGCCTGCACGATGGTTCCGATGGGGTCTAACGTCTGGGCGACGTCATCGCGGCTATCCAGCTTCAGCCACACCGACATCGGCTGGCTTTCGCCGAGCTTGGCCAGATTCGACTCGCTAATAATCACTTGGTCGTAGCGTTGCGGATACTTCGATTCCTCGGTCTTCAGCGTCACAGAACCGCTCGGCCCGGTCAGCGTGATTTCTTTTTCGGCGTGGCTATCGTTCATCAATGCCACGTCGTCGCCGATCTTCTCGGGCGCCTCATGCACGGTCTGAACGGCTTTGCTATTCCAGCCGAGCGCGATGAAATGTTGGTACTGCCCGCTGTTTACAGCCACTCCGTTCAGCGTCGCCTGCGAACGGACATTGGGCAGGGTAGACAGTTCGTTCTGCACGCTCTCGGAGAGCGGCTTCGGGCCCGTGAGCGAGCCGTCCTGCGGGTTGTGCATGTAAGAGGTTGAGACGGACAGATCGACGGGGTTGTTCTCGTCGATTGCTTTAGACATGGTCTTCTCTGCGGTGGCAGTGCCGACCTGAAGCGTGACGATCAGACCGATAGCCAACATGAGCGCCGTGGCGGTCGTCGAAGCGCGCGCCGGATTGCGAAGCGTGTTCTCAACAGCCAGGTTGCCGGCCGGACGGCCTCGAAGCGGCACGCCCAGCACCCTGATCAGCGCCGGAATGTATAACTGCGAACCGGCGAGGACGGCGATTGTCAGCAGCATCGCGCCGGCGATAGCCAGGGGCAGGGCCTGAGACTCGATGGTCATCGAGCCCACGATCAGACCGATAGCTGCCAGCGCGAATAGCCCACAGACCACGGCTCGGGCGCGCTTCTTGCGCTTCTCAGCCTCGTGCGTGGCTACTGGCCGCAGTGCCTCCAGCGGACGAACCTTGGACGTGCGCAGCACCGGAACCATCGCTGCGATCAGCGTTATGGCCACGCCCACGATCAGCTCGACGCAAACCTCGCCCCACGGAACCGAAATGCCCCACGCCAGCGTGCCCGTCAACTGCGAGCCGATGATTGCAATGAGCCCACCAAGGCCGATGCCCAGCGCGGAGCCGATGAAACCCAACAAGAGTGCCTCGGTCAGATAACGCGCCCGAACCTGGTTGCTGGTTGCGCCGACCGCGCGCAGCAGGCCGATCTGGCGACGACGCTGCGCGAGCAGAATCGTGAATGTGTTGGCGATGATGATCATGCCAACCAACAAGGCGATGCCCGCGAACACGAGCAGTACATTGCGCATCGCGTCGAAATCGCTGGAAAGCCCGGTCAGGGCGTCCTCCTGGTACTGCTCGGAGGTCTGCGCCAGCGGGTCTTCATTGCCGGATTCGTTGGCAAAAGGCTTTAGGCGGTCGTTGAGTTGCGTGGCAACAGATTCGGGATCGGAGCCTTCCGAGACGCTTACCAACAGCGTGTTTCCGAACGAATAGTCCGCCGGGGCAAGGTAGGCCGGCTTGAAGAACATGCTGGGTTTGTCGTCCGTTATTCCCGTGAGCTTCAGCTTCATGTCACCGGCGGTGAGCTCGTCGCCCACTTTTGTGTCAAGGTCGTCGGCCAGGGAAGGCGAAATCGCAATCTCGGTGTCGTCCTTTGGCCACTGGCCCTCGCGCAGGGAAGCCCAACGGAAGTTCTCGCTGGGCAGGTTGTATGCGCTAGACATCTGCACCTTGCGGCTTGGGCTCTTCAGCGGCAAGAACTGATTATGGACAGCTGAAAACTCGTCGACGCCCTCGGTGTTCTGCAGGGTTTTCAGAACGTCTTCCTCGGTGGCGGTCTCATTGGGCGTTAAAGAGACGACCAAATCTGCGGAACTGCTGGGCAGGGCGAGCTGCTTACCCATGACCTCACGCTGGGTCTGCAAGAACACGCTGACCGCCGCCATGAAACCGACGCTGATGGCGATCGCGATAATCGTCGCGATAACCCTGGACGGGTGGAAGCGCACCTCTCGCGCCGCTGCCGCAAAATTGTGGCGAAGCATCAGCCCTCCAGCCCGGTCAGCTCGTCGCTTAGCGTCTGAATCGAGGGCGTGACGAGATCCTTGGTGATCTTGCCGTCGCGAAGAATCAGCGTGCGGTCGCCATATGCCGCGGCGGACGGATCGTGCGTGACCATGATGATGGTCTGGCCTAGCTCGTCGACACACTTGCGCATGTAGTCAAGCAAACTGCGCGAGGCCTTGGAATCGAGGGCTCCGGTGGGCTCGTCGGCGAAGATCACCTCGGGACGGGTGATGAGCGCGCGGGCGATTGCGACGCGCTGCTGCTGACCGCCGGAAAGCTCGCTGGGGCGGTGCGAAAGCCTGTTCGCTATGCCCAGCGACTCGGCCAGCTGGCCAAGCCACGCGCGGTCTATCCTTTTGCCGGCCAACTCCAGCGGCAGAACGATGTTCTTCTCCGCGTTCAGGGTGGGCAACAGGTTGAAGGACTGGAAGATGAAGCCGAACTTATCGCGGCGAAGCAGCGTCAGCTTCTTGTCGGGCAGCTTGGTCAGGTCCTCCTCGCCCAGCAGAACCTGGCCGGAGGTTACCGCGTCGAGCCCCGCCATGCAGTGCATGAGCGTCGACTTGCCGGAACCAGAGGGGCCCATGATCGAGTTGAACGTGCCTCTATCGAAACTCACATCGACGTGATCGAGCGCCACGACGTCGGAGCTACCGGTGGAATATATCTTCGTTAGATCAACCGCGCGGATAACTGGAAATTGCGCGCGCTTGGCAGTGCTGGCCATCGTTAGCCTTTCTTTTCGGGTGCGAAACCCAATATACGTGTCGATTAAACGTGGAAAAATAGTCCCTGTCGCTAAACGTTAATATCTGTCGGCATTATTGACTATCATTCACTTGTGATCTTTAAACGAGTCGGCGACGGGCGTCCATATCCCGATCACGGTTACCGAAACCGCGATTGGGCAAAGATCGCGCCCGAACAGGTGCGGCTCGATCAGCTCGTCACCACGAAAAGCACCCTCCAACTGGACACTCTGCTAGAGGAAGAATCGACGTTCTACGGCGACCTTTTCGCGCACGTTGTGGAGTGGCGCGGCGAGCTTTACCTTGAGGACGGGTTGCACCGCGCGCTGCGCGCCGCGCTTCAGCAGCGTCCCACCGTCCACGCCCGGGTGCTTAACTTAGATTAAATTTAGAATTCGTTACTGGTTGTATTCGACCTCCTGCATTATCCTCTAAGAATTGAGCCCGAGCACAGGAGAGCAAAGTGACCAGATGGCGCAAAATCGCCTCACCAATCATCTTTTTGGTGGTTGCGACATTGCTTTTTCTTGGCGTGCGCTGGGGCTATAAACAGTTGACCCGGCCGTTCGGCCAGGAGGCCCCACCGTGCGTGGAACAAAGTTCCAGCACGCTCGACAGCTCGCAGGTGTGGGTTCGGGTGATGAACACCGGCAAATCCAATGGGTTGGCCGGCGAGGTCACCGACCAGTTCAAGCAAGCCGGCTTCAACACATTCCCTGCCCGTAACTCCTCAGAGGAGGAATCCGGCACCGTGGTGGTCGGCGGAAGCGCAGACTCTCCCGAGGTCAAACTAGTGCAGGGGTTTCTGATTGACGCCGAGGCCCGCGGCGATGGACGCAAAGACGGCACCGTGACCGTGCTGTTGGACGACAATTACCCAGGGTTTAATGCCGAAGCGCCTCGCTCGATCGAGGCTCCAGACGGCAAGATTTGCGTCGCAGCCCCGCAGGAAACTCCGACGCAGAGGCCCTAGTCGTCCTCGCCTTTTTGAAGCTCGTCGGCGGCCAGCTTCTTGAAATAGCGACGATCCTCTGAGTCGATCGCGGGCAATTCATCAGTGCCCCAGATCTCGGAGCGGCGGTCCCAATCCTCAACCTCAGGCAGACCCTCCGGCTCGTCCGGATCGTTACCGGCGAGGGTACTGCGCGCCTGCGCGTTGGATAGTCCGGTCAGTTGCAGCGTGTCCACCACGATCGCCCGCAGCAGGGAAGTCAGGGTTGCCGATCGCCAGTCGTCGTTGTGGCCGACCTCTTCTGGGGCCAGCTCACCCGCGATTGCCACCGCCGCGTTCCGGGCTTTCGTCGGACGCTCCCAGCTGCCGATTCCTGCTGCAACCTGGTCGATAATCGTCGCAACTTGCAGCACGTACGGAGAAACGGTCTTGATTTCTCCGCGCTCGATAACCATTCCGCGTGCCTGACGCTCGAAAATCAGCGCGGTTATTTCGAGTCGATCCGTCATCTCTAGGATGCGTTCGAGCTCGGTCAGCTTCGTCAATGAGCGCCGTCGGGCAACCGGATTCAGGCGGCTGGTCTCTCGAGCTGAAGCCAGCGCCGCCTCGCCATCAGTGACCGCCTCGCGGGTGGCGCTCAAGTAGCCCTTCGCGCTGTGCACCATGACGACGCTGCCCTCGGCCATGCCGTGCCCGAGAGCCCGAAGCGCGCGGGAGACGTCGTTCAGCGCGAGCACCGCATAACGCCTAGGCCGGCTTTCGGTGTTGATTGGCAGAATCAAGGTCGCGAAGAGCGCCACCACGGCACCTGTCAGGGCATCCATCCAGCGCCCGAACACCCCGCTCGACGCCGACACCATTCCGCCGGTGATCATCGACGCCATCACGATCGACTGAATGCCCATCTGGAACGCCGTCATCTCGGAGCGGTCGATCATTCGGCCGATCAGCGGCATGACGGACATCAACAAGAAGATCTGCCACCAGTCGAAGCCCGAATTGACGGCAACCAGACCGCCCACGGCGACGCCGATGCTGGCGCCGACGCCGAGCTCGACCACCTTGCGGATATTTCGGTTGCGGCTCATGCCCAGGCAGAGGAAGGTGGCGATGGGCGCGAACACCGGGTTCGGCTCACCCATCAGATACTTGCAGATCGTCCACGAGACGGCGGCGAAAGCGGCGGCGATGATCGTCGGCACGAACGCGCCCTTGACGCGGGCGCGCCCGGCACGAAGCTGCGAAATGAAATAGGTGCGGTATTTACGCACGAGCCTGCGGATCCGCTTCGGCACGTGACTGCGCCAACCGACCTCATCGATCTCGGCGTGTTTCATTTCGCCTCCTAAATTCGTCCCATCAATCCTAAACGCGTCTTCGGCTAACTTTCGCTAAAGGCTCGGGTAGCCCCGTATATGGCTGATAATTGAGCCATGAACAACTCGCCCGCATTGGCAATGATGAGCATCGGCTCCATCGTCACCGGAGTCGCGATGGTGGCAGCTCGGCTGCGCGTGCCCGACAACACGATCGGGCAGACCGCCTTCACGCTGCTTTTCGCGGTGGTTTTCGTCTTGCTGATCCATGCGCTAGTGGTGGGCGCCAGAAACAACAAACTCGACGCATACGGCTTCGGCCCGCGCGTCAGCAACATGATCGTAATCGGGTGCATGATCGTGGCGATCGTCATGTGGGCGTTATTCGCGTTCATGGTGTTGCTGATGATCAAAACGGGCGCCTCCGCCATCTTTAACGCGCTTTCCGTCGCCGGTTTAGCGACGTGTGCGACGGGGGCAACTTGGCTGCTAAGAGGGATGGTAAGTAAGAGCTAAACAAACGCTATTGCGTCCCTATAAAAAGCAACGCAATTTTTAGGACACTCCAATGCGTTTTCGGTTATGAACTTTCCAGAGAACTCGGCAAGAATAGAGACATGTCGCAAACCTTGATCGCAGAGCGTTATCGCCTGGACGCCATGATCGGCAAAGGTTCCGTGGGGGAAGTGTGGCAAGCCCAAGACATTCTTTTACAGCGAACCGTCGCTGTTAAGGTCGTCGACCTCGACACAAACACCGACGAAACCGTGCCGGAGCGGTTCAGGCGTGAAGGCATAGCCATCGCTGGACTAGACCACCCCAACATCGTCAAGGTTTACGACACCGGCACCTCGAACAACAAGGCGTACCTCGTCATGGACCTGCTTTCTGGTCCTAACCTGGCCACCCTCGTCCGCGAGAGCGGCCCGCTTGACTACGGGGTTGGCCTGCGCATCCTTGCAGCCGTCGCGGACGCGCTGCAGTCGGCCCACGATATGGGCATCACCCACCGCGACATCAAGCCCGCAAACATCGTGATGAACGCCCACCGCGACGTGGACGGCACCGTGCCCGACCTCTACGCCCACCCCGAGCGTGGGCGCCCCATCATCGTCGACTTCGGCATCGCGCGGGTGATGAACGAGAATGAGGCGCAGCTTACTGGCACGGCGACGGCCATCGGAACCGCCGCCTACATGTCGCCCGAGCAGGCCATGAACAAGAAGGTAGAGAGCGCGTCCGACGTCTACTCGCTGGGCTGCGTCGCATACTTTCTGTTCTGCGGGCGCCCGCCTTTCCTTGGCGATTCTTCGGTGGCTGTGGCGCACGCACAGGTTTATGACGAACCGCTGCCGCTTATCGATCTTCGCCCCGACGCCCCGCCTGCGCTCGACGCTTTGATGCCCAGAATGCTAGATAAGCGTGCCGGGCAGCGTCCGTCGGCTGCTGAGGTCTCCGAAGAAATGCGCCGCATCGCGGAAGATCCGAACGTTGCACCCGTCTACAAGCGCACTCCGAAGACGCACGGAGAGCCGTCGAGACTGGCGAAGCTGACCCCAAAGGTGCTGCTCATAGCGCTCATCGCGTGCCTGCTAGGGCTTTTGGCGTATGCCTGGGTCCGGCCGGGCGAGGTCTCGGTTCCGGGGCCGACGGTGACGCTGACGCAGACGCACACCCAAACCGCGCAAGCGCCAGAACCCGTCGAGGAAGAGCCTGCGCAGCAGGAATACGTCCCCGTTCAGCCACAACAGCAGTGGCCAGCGCAGCCCGCCCAGCAGCCTGCCTACACGGAGGAGCCGCAGCAGAACGGTGGGGAAAATCAGCAGAACCCGGCACCTGCGAACACCAATCAGGCTCAGCAGCCGGGATCGGAAGAAACCGGCGGCGCCGAGGAGAATCAAAGCTAGCTATCCAAGTTTTGGATCAGGGTTTTCAGGAATTATCGGCTGCAATAAAATTATCGCGGCACGAAACCTCGTGCCGCGATAGTCGCTGGACTAAAGGCTAGACGACAGTTCGATATAAGGAGCGATTAATGAAAGCCCATCTTTCCGAGGTCTATGACCAAATCATCGCCCGCAACCCGGGTGAAGCGGAATTCCACCAGGCTGTTAAAGAAGTCTTCGAATCGCTAGAACCTGTTCTCGACCGCAACCCGCAGTACACCGAGGCCGCCGTCCTCGAACGTATTTGCGAGCCTGAGCGGCAGATCATCTTCCGCGTGCCGTGGGTAGACGACGCCGGCCACGTACAGATCAACCGTGGCTTCCGCGTGCAGTTCAACTCCGCGCTTGGACCCTACAAGGGTGGCCTGCGCTTCCACTCTTCGGTATACCTGGGCATCATCAAGTTCCTGGGTTTCGAGCAGATCTTCAAGAACTCCCTGACCGGCCTGCCGATGGGCGGCGCCAAGGGTGGCTCAGACTTCGACCCGCACGGGCGCTCGGATGGCGAGGTCATGCGGTTCTGCCAGGCGTTCATGACCGAGCTCGCTCGTCACATCGGCCCTCAGGTCGACGTTCCCGCCGGTGACATCGGCGTCGGCGGCCGCGAAATCGGCTACCTGTTCGGCCAGTACCGCAGAATCACCAACCACTACGACGCCGGAGTGCTCACCGGCAAGGGCCTGACGTGGGGCGGTTCGCTCGCCCGCACCGAGGCCACCGGCTATGGCCTGGTCATGTTCACCGAGCGGATGCTCGCCAACCGCGGAATGAGCCTGGACGGCATGAAGGTGCTCGTCTCCGGCTCCGGAAACGTGGCCATTTACGCAATCGAGAAGGCCCAGGAAAAGGGCGCTAAGGTGCTCACCTGTTCCGACTCCAGCGGCTACGTCTACGACGAAAAAGGCATCGACCTAGAGGTGCTCAAGCAGGTGAAGGAGGTCGAGCGCGGACGCGTCAGCGACTATGCCGCTCGAACCGGCGCCAAGTTCTTCCCCGGTGAGCGTCCTTGGGGCGTCGAGGCCGACCTCGCGCTGCCTTGCGCAACCCAGAACGAGATCGAGATTGCCGACGCTAAGAAGCTGATCGCAAACGGTGTTAAGGCAGTCTGCGAGGGCGCCAACATGCCCACCACTCCGGACGCCATCGAGGCGATCACCGAGGCCGGCCTGGTTTACGTGCCCGGCAAGGCGTCGAACGCAGGCGGCGTCGCAACCAGCGGTCTCGAGATGCAGCAGAACGCCAGCCGAGATTCCTGGAGCTTCGAGTACACCGAGTCCAAACTGGCCGACATCATGGCCAACATCCACGACACTTGTGCGGAAACCGCCGAGGAATACGGCCACCCGGGCAACTACATGCTCGGCGCCAACATCGCCGGCTTCGTGAAGGTCGCCGACGCGGTCATCGCCCAGGGCCTGATCTAAAAACACAAAAAATATGCGCGGCTGGGGATAACTGAACTGTCCCCCGATTGTTGGATGGTTTAAATAGTATCCGGTTTAGGCTGTTAGGGCATGAGTTCGGTATTGGGCCGGGCTCATGCCTTCTAGTTTTTCTTGGATGCGTGCGGTGTTGTACCAGGTGATGTATTCGTCTAATTGACGAATGAATTGGTCAATAGTTTTGAAGGTTTCTTGGTGGTAGAACTCCACTTTGAGGTGTGAGAAGAAGTTTTCTGCTATGGAGTTGTCATAGCAGTTACCTTTTCTAGACATTGATTGAATCGCGCCGAGTTTTTCTAGTTGGTGACGCCAAGAAGAGTGTTGATAGTGGAAACCTTGATCAGTGTGGACGATCAAGC
>NZ_AUIB01000005.1 GCF_000423485.1 Propionimicrobium lymphophilum DSM 4903
GTCCGCATCGCACTGTTCACGAAGACCAACTACCTGGGGCTGCGTAACCAGCTCACCCGAGCCCTAATTGATGCAGGGCTGACGGTGACCGCCCGCCGCTATATCGGATACGAGGCGGATACCGGTTTTCACCACTATTCCATCGATGTTTCGAGTTTTAGAGCCTGTCCTTAAGAGTTTGCAATGATCAGGAAAGCCAAAAATCCGATGAACAAGATCTCCAGGACTAACCCGATGACGTTAATGACTTTTTCGCTCTTTTCAGGCCAGAATCTGGCTAGCAGAGCAAAAACTACTAAGCCAGTAGCGGCTCCAGCAGTGTTCATTATGACATCGGTGATATCGCTGATCCCAATAGCGAAAACGTACTGAACGACCTCGAATGCCACACTTGCTAAAAACGGTGGGAGCAATTGAATTAACCATGAGCGCCGTTTCAACAACATCCTCATGTACAAGCCAAACGGGATGAAAATAAGGAAGTTGACCACGATCTCATCAAAGAAGTTCGACCCGTAAAGATTCGCAGAATCTGTAAATGGGATCAGATTTAAGTAGCGCGCATGCCGCATGCTCAGTATGTCGTCAACGCTGGTGGCGAATTTGAACAGCACCATCCACAACAACAAGAGCAGATAAATCCCGAACACCGCATAGGTCAAGCATCGCGTTTTCTCCCTCATGCCCCAATTCTATCTCTCGATGACATCTAACGAAAATTACTACCCAAAAGGAGAAACATCATGGCAACTATTGGTTTAGACAAGCTCTACTACGCGAGCATTAGCGAAGATCCCACTAGCGGTGAGGAAACTTATGCCGTTCCTAAACCGCTCGCTAAAGCAATATCTGCAGAATTGTCTGTGGAGGTGGCTGAGGCAATTTTGTATGCCGATGACGGGGCATCCGAGATTGTCAAGGAATTCAAATCTGGAACACTCACTCTTGGGGTTGATGATCTCGGGGCTGAGGCTGCAGCTGCCTTAACTGGTGCGAGACTGGACGCGAACGGGGTACTTATCAGCACTTCTGAGGATGGTGGCGCACCCGTGGCTATCGGTTTTAGAGCTACACGCTCTAACGGGAAGTACCAGTATTTTTGGCTCTACCGAGTGAAGTTTGCTTTACCGACCACGACCTTGGCGACCAAGGCAGACTCGATCACGTTTTCTACGCCTTCTATTGAGGGCACGATCCTGCGCCGCAACAAACCAGACGCTACCGGCAAGCACCCGTGGAAAGCCGAAGTCACCGAAGGAGCCACCGGCGTGAAAGCTGAAACCATTACCAGCTGGTACAGCCGCGTTTACGAACCCGCCGCAGCCACCAATCCAAGTCGTGCCGCCAGCCACTAAAAGAAAAAGGGAGACAGTGATCATGGGAAAGAAAACTGTAGTTGCAAGTGTTGATTCGTCTCGTAGTGCGGTCATTAGTATCGGCGGGCAAGAATACGAACTGGTCTTAACGACGCGTGCTACTCGTTTGATCGCCAAGCGATATGGCGGTCTCGAACATCTAGGTGATGCTCTGGAAACCTCCGAGGACGTAGGCAAATCCTTGGGTGAGGTAATCTGGCTCATCACCCTTCTGGCTAACCAGTCAGTGCAGATTCACAACCTCACACATCCAGACGATCAACACACTGAACTAACTGAGGATGCAGTGGAACTGCTCACAGTTCCAGCTGATCTGACCGACTACCGGGCAGCAATCAGCGAAGCACTACAAAGAGGAACAAGACGAGCTATCGCCACCGAAGCACCGGCCCCAAAAGACCATGTCAAGGACGAGTCCTAGATAGCGACGAGGCAGCCTTCACCAGGCTTATCTATATCGGTTTAGCCCACCTAAACCTGAGTCGCGTCGAGGTTGAGCTGTGCGTGTTTGGTGAATTACTCGACCTCGTGGACTGCTGGCGCATCGAGACCGGCCGCGCTGAGCAGAGGCGTGTTTGGTTTATTGATGATGTGATTCCAGCAGGTATCTAGGCATTTTGTGTAGCGAGAGTTATTTTGAGTCCTAGGGCTTTCATGATTTTCGTGATAGCCGCAAAGGACGGGTTGCCGTCTTTTGATAGTGACTTGTAGAGGGATTCACGGTTGAGTTGAGTTTCTTTAGCTAGCTGGCTCATGCCGTGTGCCCTTGCAATGTCACGCAAAACCACCTGTACGGTTTTCGTATCGCCGTCTTCGAGTGCGATAGCTAGGTAATCGTTCATTGCTTCTTGGCTATCGAGATATTTGCTTGCGTCGAACGCTGAAAATGTTACTTCCTTCATGACTGTTCCTTCCTTACCTGTTGTGCGAGCTTTTGAGCGGTTCGAATGTCTTTAGCCTGGCTGGATTTATCTCCTCCGGCCAGCAGGAAAACCGTTACTGCACCTAGTTGGGTGTAGTACACCCGGTAGCCGGGCCCGAAATGAAATCTCATCTCGTTAACTTTCTCGCCAACGGGTTTGATGTCTCCAACCATTGTTCCGTGTGCTTCGCATCGGGCTATTGCATGCAAAATGCGCCGCTGAGCATGTTTGTCTTTCAGCTCACCTAACCAAGCGTCAAACAAGCTACTGGAAATAATCTCCACACACCTAAGTGTAGCCTAAAAGCTACATGAGTCAAGAAGGGAAACACCTCTCATGGCCGACTCGTCTTTTGGTCTCAAGATTGGTTTGGAGGGTGAGCGGGAGTTTAAACGCGCGATCACCGACATCAACCGTGAAATGCGGGTTTTGGGATCCGAGATGAAGTTGGTCGCTTCTCAGTTCGATAAGAACGATAAGTCTGCTTCAGCGTTGACTTCTCGTAACCAGGTTTTGGGCAAAGAGATTGAGGCACAAAAATCCAAGATCCAGACCCTTAAGAGTGCTCTTGATAACTCTGCTACCAGTTTTGGGGAAAATGATTCTCGGACGAAGAATTGGCAGATTCAGCTCAATAACGCTCAGGCGACTTTGAATGGTCTTGAGGGTGAGCTTAAAGAGAATAATTCTGCTCTTTCCAAGTTTGCCGATGAGGCTGACGGTGCGGGTGATGATGCGAAAACTGCCGCTAAGGACACCGGACACCTAGAAAATGCTGTAGATGAGCTGGGCTCTCAGATGGACGGTACCAGTTCGAAGACCCGCATTTTTGGTGACGTGCTTAAAGCCAGCCTGGCAGCGGAAGCTGTTGTTGGTGGGGTTAAGGCTATCGGGCACGCCATCGCGGGTATCGCTAAAGGCTTTGGCTCAGCGATGAAGGATGGTTTGGACTATAACGCCCGGATGGAGCAATACACCACCTCGTTTACCACGATGCTGGGTGATCAAGCCAAGGCTCAGAAACTGGTTAATAACCTCAAGTTGGAAGCCGCCCGTACTCCGTTTGGGATGGAGGATCTAGCCAAGGCCACCCAAACGTTGATGGGGTTCGGCATGAGCGCTGAAGAATCCCAGGTACGCCTCAAACAGTTAGGTGATATCAGCCAGGGGGATGCTGGAAAGTTCGAATCCCTCACGTTGGCGTTTGCTCAAATGAGCTCTACTGGCAAGCTGACGGGTCAGGATTTGAACCAGATGATTAACGCGGGGTTCAACCCTTTAGAGGAGATTTCCCGTAAGACCGGTAAAAGTATCGGTGAGCTCAAAGAAGAAATGGCTAAGGGCGCGATCAGTGCGGATATGGTTGCGGATGCGTTTGCTAGTGCCACAAGTGAGGGCGGCCGGTTTTATGGGGCGATGGATGCCCAATCCAAAACCTTCTCTGGCCAACTAGCTACGCTAAAAGACGGGGTCGATAACCTTAAAGGCTTATTGGCTGGAGGTTTGACCACGGCTTTGGCTGGCACGGTGATGCCGATGGTTAATGGTTGGGTCGATGAACTCACCGAAGCCTTCGAAACCGGCGGGGCACCAGCACTGATTGATACCTTCGGGCAAATCTTGCAGGAGGCGCTGGCGTTCATTGCTGAGCAACTCCCACAAGTTGTCGAAACCGGCATGACAATCCTGACCAGTCTCCTTGAAGGCATTATTGCTGTTCTGCCTTCCTTGGCAGAGACTGCCGTGACGTTGATTGTGGCATTGGTGGAAGCGATTATTGAGGCACTTCCGAGCCTGTTGGAGGCAGCGGTTCAGATTATCGCCACCTTGGTTGCTGGTATCGGCGAGGCTCTACCGGAGCTGATCCCGGCGGCGGTAGAAATGCTGATGACCATGATCCAGGGGCTCATCGATAATTTGCCACTTATTTTGGATGCAGCCCTGCAGTTAATTATTGGTCTTGCCCAGGGTTTGATTGCGGCTATCCCGGTGCTTGTTGAGGCTTTGCCGCAGATTATTCAGGGGCTGGTGGATTTCCTGATAAGTGCTATTCCGCAGATCATTCAAACCGGCATCCAACTACTCACCTCTTTAGTGAGCGCTCTGCCTGAGATTATTACTGCAATTGTTGCGGCTTTGCCACAGATTATTACGGCGGTAATTAACGGTGTGTTGGGTGCGATTCCACAGTTGATTCAATCTGGTGTCCAGTTGTTTGTGGCTTTGATTGGTGCATTGCCACAAATCATTACAACGATAGTCAACGCACTGCCGCAGATTATTTCTGCAGTGGTCTCGGCTATCGGTGGAGCCATACCGCAGTTAGTGCAAGCTGGCATCCAGCTACTGACGGCGCTTATTGGTGCGCTACCGCAAATTATTGGCACGATTGTTTCGGCTATCCCGCAAATTATTAGCGGTATCGTTAGCGCGGTGTTGGGTGGGGTTGGTCAGATGATCTCAGCTGGTGCGTCCCTGGTTTCTGGTTTGTGGCAGGGCATCCAATCACTGGCGGGTTGGTTGTGGAACAAGGTATCTGGCTGGGTATCTTCAATTTGGGATGGGATTCTCGGGTTCTTTGGTATCCACAGTCCTTCCAAACAAATGGCGTGGGTTGGTGACATGCTCGTAGCAGGCCTCGCCGGAGCGATCACATCCGAGGGGTACAAGGCAGCTGATGCAGCCGCAGACATGGCCGCCGACACGTTGAGCGCCATGGACGCACTGGCAGAAGGCGTTGACGTGCCCGTCAGTATCAGTGACGCGGATTTGTCGCTACCGAGTATTAATCTCGAACCCGCCACCGCGCTTCGAGCTGACGTTGCTGCAACGCTGAAAGACCGCCAGCCGGTAGACGTCGAATCGGTCGTGGATACAGCTGCCCGCAGAATTCTAAGCAGCCTGGATGTCCAAGTCGTGCTCAATGACGGAACACTGGTAGGCAAACTCGCACCCCGCATCGACACTCAACTCTCACGACTATCAAGGCGCAGTAACCTAATCACGGCAGGAGTGTAAAGCGATGTATAGGTTTACTCTCGACCACGAAACCTCCTCTCGGGATCTTGGTTTGCGGTTCACTGCTCCAGTTGAGATTCCAGCTGCTGCACGGCGGGTAGACGATATAGAAGTGAGTGGCAGAGCAGGTTCTTTAACCTGGTTCACCGGCTGGAAAGACACGGAAATCAGCCTGCCGTTAGCTGTGCATGGAGGCGTGGAAGCTTATCGGCAAGCATGCCTTGCCTTGATGGAGGCTTCAACGATCTCGTTTAGTGGTGAGCCTGGTCTATTCCGATACATAAAACATGTAGAGGTTTCGCCGCTTGCCCAGGAGATGGCTGGCTGGGGCATGTTCCAAGCCAACCTCACCTGCCAGCCGTTCACCTATCTCGCCACAGGGCTAAAACCGATCACCCTCACCAGCACGGCAACGATCATCAACCCTGGCCTGCTGCCATCCGATCCAGAAATAACCTTGTTCGGCACTGGGCAGCTGGTGCTGACGATCAATGGACAGCGCTACAAAGTCTCCTCACCAGTAGATCAGATCACGCTCGATTCGGCTCGCATGATCACTCACGTGTGCGGAAAAACCCAAACCGATGCTTTAAGCGGGTCTTTTCCGCAGCTTGCCATCGGTGAGAATCACATAGAACTCGGTGCGGGCCTAGCGAAGGTAGCGGTTACTGGGAACTGGCGCACCCTCTAGTAAGGAGTAAAACCTATGATTTCGGTTCACAACCGTGTTGCTAAAACCTTCACCACTAATGGTTTGGCTGTTCTCGACCGCGAGATCATTGACCCGGTCGTGAGCGAGGAACTAGGCAGCCACTTCATGTTGTCGTTTAGTTACCCAGCTGATGGTTCAGCAGCCAAGCACCTGCGTCTTGAGAACATCGTCGCAGCACCCGTAGCTGGCGTGGAGGATCGTCAGGGTTTCCGCATTACTGAGGTGGTCACCACGCTCGGTGGAATGCTCGAGGTGACAGCTCATCACGTATTTTATGACCTAGCAGCAAACCTGATCGCCGACACCTACGTGGTCAACAAAACCGCCGCTGATGCACTCAAGCACTTACTCAATGCCGCCAACAACACACACGGCTTTACCGCCACTAGCTCCGATAATGTGTCGCGAGCTTCAGCTCGAATCGTGCGCCAACCGCTAGCCGCCGCGATCCTAGACTCCAAAGCCGACAACTCCTTCGTCTCTAGGTGGGGTGGTGAACTAGCCTTCGATAACTGGCATATCCAC
This sequence comes from Propionimicrobium lymphophilum DSM 4903, assembly GCF_000423485.1. Lineage (GTDB taxonomy): Bacteria > Actinomycetota > Actinomycetes > Propionibacteriales > Propionibacteriaceae > Propionimicrobium > Propionimicrobium lymphophilum. The sequence goes on from NZ_AUIB01000005.1 coordinate 6,555, forward strand.
CACGCGCCCAGGCGCGGCAACGATAACGGCGTGGTGATCAGAGATCGTAAAAACCTGTGCGGATATGAATCGAGCCTGGAATACACCACCATAGTTACCCGGATTTTGCCGGTTGGTTACGACGGGCTGCTGTTGCCTGAACTGTACGTGGATTCTCCGCGCATAGGTGATTATGTTGCGCCGCGTATCAAGGTCATCCGTTATGGGCAGGTCAAAGCCATCAAAGACCCAGACAAGCCACGTGAGGACGAACTGCCCCTAGAGCAAGCTCACGCGAGATTGCGTGAACTAGCTAAAGCAGAGTTCTCTAGTTGTCATGTCGATCAGCCGGCGTGCTCATACAAGGTGTCATTCGTCGATCTGGCTAGCACTCGCGAATATGAGGGTTTTCGTGACCTAGAAACCGTGACCCTAGGCGACACAGTAACCGTCCGCCATGATGACCTCAACGTGGCACTCACCGCCAGGGTCGTTGCCTACGATTACAATCCGCTGGCTGGCGAATACATCAGCATTGAGCTGGGCAGCGTGGCGGGTAAGTTCACCGACATCACCCACGCTATTAATACCGCTCGCACTGAGGCTGCTGAAGCTAGCCAGGTGGCAGGTGTGGCGCTGGCGTCAGCTGATGGGAAGAACACCAACCACTATGGCACCACCCAACCGGTATCAGCCAGGCTGGGCGATGTGTGGTTTAAAGACAATGGTGAGCAAGTAGGAATCTGGATCTATAAGGCCACCGATACTGGTCAGCCCGGATGGGTCAGTCTTGCCACCGACCTTAACCACGCGCTGGTGAGTGCTGAGTTAGAGCAAGCAAAAACCGAGGTTGCCCAAGCTAAACAAGCCGCTAAACAAGCTGGCGATTTGGCTGGGCAAGCCCAAGCTAGCGTAGCGAAAGCAGCCAGTGATGTTGCGGCGGCGCGCAAACAAGCCGACCAGGCGGTCAAGACTGCTAGCCAGGCTAGTGAGGGCGTTGAGGGTTTGAAGATTACGCTGAGCGATAACCTGCAAAACGTGTGGGGATCTATCGCCATGATGAGCAACAACATCAACCTGCGTGTGACTAAAGGCGATGTCATCAACCAAATCAACATTTCACCTGAAACCATCCTCATCGACGGCAAACGGGTGCATATCACTGGGCAGACCACTATCGACAACGGAATTATCGGCACGGCGATGATTGCCGATGCGGCGATCACAAACGCTAAAATCTCTCAGCTGTCCGCAGATAAAATAACCACCGGCACCCTAGCAGCAGCCAGGATCGCCGCAGGCTCCATCACCTCCGACAAGTTGACCATCAGCAATGGGTTTATCCAAACAGTGATGATCCGTGATGCGGCTATAACCTCGGCGAAGATTGCTTACATAGATGCCAGCAAGATCACCACTGGGTATTTGAACGCTGCCAGGATTCAGGCAGGCTCTATTAGCGCCGATAAACTCGCGGCTAACGCGATCCAGGTTGGATTGGCGGGGTGGAATCAGAATATTCGCATCAGCCCCACTCAAATCTCTTGGTATAACGGTTCCCGGTTGGAGGGAACAATTAGTTCTCGGGGTATGCAGTTTTGGTATGGCGAGCGTTACGTCGGTGAGCTGTCGCGTGGTGGCAAAAAGAACAACGAAAACATTCAAGGCATCTCTATGTCACTAGCCAACCAAGGCGACTACGTGGCATGGACATACCAAACACAAGCGAACGGTACCTTCTACACGTGCTTGACGCTGGATCCTAAAGGCAAGTTCTACGGTTCAGCCGGCATCCATTTAGGTTCTGATCTGCGCACAAACGGTTACAAGTTCTACACCAATGGAAACCGCTATGTCACCTTGCAGGACGTGTCTTTGCAGGGGCGTGGTACGCATCCGGGCTGGGTGGGGCCAACCGCTTTGTCGAAGGTTGTGTTTCATACCTACGACGTCATGGTTGTTACCAACGGCTCGTTCTACAACATGACGAGATTATTCGACCGGGTTGGGGATTTGATGAACCGCGTTAACGGAATACTTGGGCTATTGAACCAAGGCTGGATTTCTAAAATCACCTCCCGCGCTGATGGCTCCATCTCTTGGACTTATTTCGACAACACCGGCTACCAGAAAATGTCCACCAATCTCGCATGAAAGGAAACCAACATGAAAATTCTTCTTCCCAATGATCAGCTCGCCGCGGTCACCGAACTGCTGGCTGGCATGTCGCTGAAGCCAGCCGCCTCACGTGCGCGCACCAAACTACTGCATTTGGTACGTGAAGCATCTACGCGCTTCGGGGTCGACGAATACGAACTAATCAGCCAATACGCAACCCTCGACGATGCTGGCAAGCCCATCATCAATACCGATGGAACATTCAGTCTCGCAACCCCGGAAAAGGCGCAAGAATTTTTTGCCCTACGCCAGGAATTATTCGATAGTGCTGCCGAGGTTTCCGGGCCCACATACGGCCGTCACCTAGCCGATATTAAAACTCTGCTTGATGGCTATGACGGTGAACTATCGGGAGCAGCGGCGGAGGCCTTCGACGTGCTTTACGACGCCGTCGCTGACGCACTAGCCAAGGAGACTGACGATGAGTGAAGAACCGATTATTTCTATTCCCTCTGATCCCACACCAGCACCACCAGCACAACCTACCAACGAGAAATCAGATGAGGCGGCTCGCCCGCGTGAAGCACACCTCGATCTAAGAATGCCGATTTTAGAAGTGCTTACCAACCCCAACCTGCCGGACCTATAACCTCAAAGGTTATAGTCTCCAGCTACTTACGCCTGCCAGTTTTGGTGGGTATTTTTTATGCGCCCTACACCCTGTGTCGGGCGTTTTTCTTTGTCTTTTGAAAGGAACCACTCGACATGTCCATTAAATCTATCTGGGTCACTATCCAAGGCGTCATCACCGCTATAGGTGCTTGGATAGGAGCATTCCTCGGTGGAACTGACTCCCTGCTATACGCGATAGTCGCATTCACTGTTATCGACTATCTAACCGGCATGCTCGCCGCGATCAACGCCCACAAACTATCCAGCTCGGTAGGGTTTCGCGGTATCGCCCGCAAAATCCTAATCTTCGCCCTCATCGGACTCGCCCACCTGCTCGATGTCCATGTTCTTGGCACACCCGGAGTGCTACGCACCGCCACCATCTTCTTCTACCTATCCAACGAGGGCATCTCCATCCTCGAAAACGCAGGGCTACTGGGCCTGCCGATCCCGGGCGGTTTGCGCCAGGCTTTGGATGTAATCAAACAACGCGGCGAGACTCAGCCAGAGGAAAAAACTACTGGTGTTGCTGGCAGTAAGTCTACTGATCCGGCAGGTAGTGGGACTGGCGTGAACTATCCGGTACCCACACCCCGCACCGACACCACCAAGCCAAATTACCAGCCGCGTCGTGCCGAACCAGACGAGCTGGAGCAGTAGTGAAACCCCGGCTGACTGCATTCGTCAAAGCGCTCATTCTTATCTGTGTATTAGCGCTTTTTATTGCTGGGGTGTGGCTGCTACTTGGTCTCATCCTCTCTTGGATGTTGGCCCCGCTGATCTACCTGCTGGCACTCATCATTTACACGATTCCATAAACAACAGAAAACTGGAGGAACCCCCTTATGAAGAATTGGAACACCTTAGATGCTGACATCAACCTGCTACTCGACAAGCACTACTCGAAAGGCCGCCAAGGCCGCCAGATCGACAAGATCATCTTGCACCACAACGCCGGAAACCTCTCTGTGCGTGGCTGCTTCGACACCTGGCAAACCCGCCAAGCCAGCGCACACTACCAGGTAGAAAGTACCGGCATTATTGGGCAGCTCGTGTGGGATGGTGATACTGCCTGGCACGCTGGCAATTGGGACGCCAACCTCACCAGCATTGGCATCGAACACGCAGACGCCTCCAATAGCCCGTGGCGGATATCAGACGTGTGTTTAGAAAACGGTGCACACTTGGTCGCAGCACTCTGCGTCTACTACAAGCTCGGGCGACCCGAATGGGGACGAAACGTCTACGGACACAACCACTTCAGCCCGACCGAATGCCCAGCATCCATCGCAGGCAACCAGCGAGCTGAGTACATGGCACGAGCTGGGTACTGGTATGACCAAATGACCGGAAACAAGCCCGTAGCGACACCAACTCCTGCAACTACTGCACCGAACCTTGACGCATTGGCTGATGCAGTGATTCGAGGTGAATATGGTAACGGGGATACCCGCCGTGCTCGCCTCGGTGGTTTATATGACGCTGTCCAGCGCAGGGTGAATGAAAAGCTAGGTGCAGGATCTAGCTTTGGCCCGAATATTGATGCTCTGGCTGACGCAGTGATCCGTGGCGAATACGGCAACGGCGACGAGCGCCGTCGCAGACTCGGAAATCTTTATGACGCTGTTCAACGCCGTGTAAACCAGAAACTCAGCTAACAGCATCTGCACGTTTTTCTCTTTGGCCCCGCTGCCGTCTCCCTGTTTGGGAGGTGGTGGCGGGGCCTTTTTTGTTTTATGGCCAGCTTGGATTTAACAAATGTGGGCTGGTCGGCAGTTGGTTGAGAGGATGGTGAGTTTCTTTGAACCAACTAGACCGATTACGCATCACCAATCTGCGCGCCAACGGGTGGGGGTATAAGAAGATCGCAGACTTCTGTGGCATATCTCGCGACCAGGTGCGCGCCTACTGCACCAAACACAACCTGTCGGCTGAGGGTGAGACTCAGGAGCGGGTGTGCGAATGGTGTGGACGAGAACTAACGAGTGTTGATCCTCGTGCGAGATTCTGTAGTAGCGCGTGTCGGCATCAATCCTGGAGGGCAGGCCTACACCGTCCGAAAACCTGCCAAGCCTGCGGACAAACCTTCAACGCGCTCGATAAGCCGGGCCAGCAGTATTGCTCGCACGCTTGCTATGTACGTTCACGTTTTGGCACCAGAGGCGGACGCAAATGACCCCGCCCGCTGCTTTTGTTGATCAGTTGGCAGACGGCGCGGTATTTGCTCGTGAGCTCGGGTTTATCCAAGATGTCGACATGCTTGCCGCCCTTGCGGCGAGCGGGGTGATTACTGCTAGCGAGCACGAGGCTTTCTACACCCGGTTGGCGGAGATGTGCAGGCCGGTTTATCAGCGGCGAAAATTATCGGTTTTGACTGGATAAATGGCGCGTTTAGAGCGTGTATAGACACAAGCACTAGTCAGCTTAGAAGTGAGGAGGGACAGTGGCGAAGATCGAGCAGGTAACACCGGTAAGGCCGGTCAGAGTGAAGCTCGTGAATGTCGCGGCATACGCTCGGGTATCTACAGCTAGCCAGCGGCAACTGTCCTCTATCGCTACCCAGGTGTCTTATTATTCGCGGCTCATCCAATCAACTCCCGGCTGGACCTACGCCGGCGTGTTCACCGACGAGGGTATTACCGGCACTACGACCGGCGGCCGACAAGGCCTAGCAGATTTGATGAACCTCGCCCGAGAAGGCGGGGTGGATATTGTGTTGTGTAAGTCGATCTCCAGACTCGCCCGCAATACGCTCGACCTTTTGCGCATCGTGCGTGAACTCAAAAACCTAGATGTTTCTATCCGTTTTGAGCGTGAAAACATTGACACTGCCACTGCTGATGGTGAGCTGTTGTTGACGCTGCTGGTCTCGTTTGCCCAAGAAGAATCCGCCTCACTGTCAGCGAATGTGAAGTGGGCTATCAGGCAAGGCTTCAAACAAGGCAAAACGAACTCATTCGTGCTCTACGGCTACCGCTGGGACGGACAACGCTTCCATATCCACGAGCGTGAGGCCGAAGCCATCCGGCGCATATATACCGGCTTCCTAGCAGGGACGTCACCTGAGAAAATCGTGGACCAACTCAATGCTGAAGGGTTCCGTTCTCTAACAGGTAAGCCTCTGGAGCCGAATCTTGCTCGCCGCATCCTTGAAAACGAGCGCTATACCGGAAACCAGATGCTACAGAAAACCTTCATCCCCGCTATCGGCGCCAAACGGGAAGTAAAGAACACTGGCGAGTTGGAGCGCTACTGGGTTGAAGACAGCCACCCGGCCATTATCGATATGGAAACCTTTCAGCAAGTGCAAGCAGAGTTAGCGCGTCGCCGCAGGCTTGGTCTTGCTGCCACGCCGTCGCTTACCACGGGCTGTTTTACTTCCAGGATCAAGTGTGCGTCGTGTGGCAGGAATTATCAGCGTAAAACCCGCTACCGAAAGGCTGGTGCTTACAAGATTTGGCGTTGCTGGGGAGCCTGCCTCGGGAAAGGTAATACTTGCGGGCCAGACCTCAAAGAAACCCACCTTAAACAAGCAGTCATCAAGATTCTCGCGCTGGCTAAGTGGGATGAGGAAGAAATCATGTCCCGCCTATCTTGTATCACCGTCACAAAAGACCAGCTGACACTCACCCACGACAATCACCGCCAGACAGTCATTGCGCTGGCCCGGCTGGAAGGAGAATAACAGTGGCTACGATTACCGCGATACCAGCAACCAAGACACGCATCCATGACAGCGCGCTTTCAGGTTTTAGCCCCAAGCGTCGGGTGGCGGCCTACGCAAGGGTGTCCACTGATATGGAAGAACAAGCTAGCAGCTATCAGACCCAAATCGACTACTACACCACCTACATCCAATCGCGTGCTGATTGGGTGTTTGCTGGCATGTATGCCGACGAAGGCATTAGCGGTACTTCCACCAAACACCGTGAAGGTTTCCAGTCCATGATCGCCGACGCGTTGGCTGGCAAAATCGACCTGATCCTCACCAAGTCTGTGTCGCGTTTTGCCCGTAACACTGTCGACTCGCTGACCACCGTGCGCCAGCTAAAAGAAGCCGGTGTAGAGGTGTATTTCGAGAAAGAAAACATTTGGACCTTGGATTCTAAAGGCGAGTTGCTCATTACGATCATGTCCAGTCTTGCTCAGGAAGAATCCCGCTCCATATCTGAGAACGTCACTTGGGGGCACCGCAGGCGCTTCTCTGATGGCAAAGTCATGGTCCCGTACTCCTCACTACTGGGATACAAGAAAGGCGCTGACGGTAACCTCGCCATCGACGAGACCCAAGCCCCGACCGTGCGTTTGATCTATCAGCTGTTTCTAGACGGCTCATCGATCACCGAAATCCGTGCCGAGCTACAGCGTCGCGGTATTTTGACTCCGCGAGGTAAAACCAACTGGTCCACCTCAACCGTGCGCTCGATCTTGTCCAACGAGAAATACAAAGGCGACGCTTTGCTTCAGAAGACGTTCACCGCTGACTTTCTAACCAAACGTATCGAAGTAAACGAAGGTGAAGTCCCGCAGTATTACGTCACCGGAAACCACGAGCCGATCATTGACCCAGCCGTGTGGGACCAGGTTCAATACGAACTCGCCACCCGCCACGCGGCCAACACCGCCAAGATCGGGCTGTTTGCCAGCCGCCTAAAATGCGCCGACTGCGGTGCCTGGTACGGACGAAAAACCTGGGCATCCAACACTAAATACAAACACACCATCTGGCGATGCAACCAAAAATACGATCACGCCCAGCCATGCCAGACCACCACCTTGCGTGACGAGCAAATCCAGACTGCGTTCCTCGCTGCGCTAAACCAGCTGGCTGAACAATATCGCGGACAAAGCCACCTACTTGAGGTTATCGAGGCCATGTTCAACACCGACCAACTTGAGGCAGAATCTGCGAGATTAGACAAGAAGATTCGTGCTCTTGCCAGCGAGATTGAAGCATTGGTTGCAGAAAATCAGCGGGTAGCGCAAGACCAAGACCAATACCTCGCCAAATACACCCAGTTAGAAGCTAAATACCAGAAAACGCTAGGGCACAAACAAGCCATTGATGCCGACATCGCAGCCAAACAGGCCAAAGCCACCGCGATCAAAACCGCCTACATCCAGCTAGCCGACCAGCCTATCCAGCACTTCCAGCCATCCCAATGGACAGCGCTCATCGACCACGCCGTTATCGGAGCCAACGAGATCCGGTTCGTCTTCAGAACCGGGAAAGAAATCACGGTCAATCTCTAACCTCGTGCCCTGAACACGGTACTAGGTAACGCAAAACCACAATCCGCTAACACAAAAGGGTACTTATCAGACCTGACGTCCTAGCAAATATCATTCTAAGTTTACTGACCTAGAACCAACACCACTGATCCACCGTTAACGCCGGGTCACAGAGGCGCATTTTTCATCTCCGTTAGCGAGTTAAACCCCCAAAACTGTAACTACGATACTAGGTACCGCAATACCCCAGAGTCGAGCGCAATTTATGATTTGCGGGGAATGTTGGTGCTGTGAGGTTTTGAATATAACCAGCTGCCGATCTTGTTAGCTATTACTGCTAGCAGTGAATAAGCGACCCCGTAGATCAGCGCGGATTCGTTGAAAAAGATCAGCATGGGCACCATGAAAAACACTATCGGCATCACTATCCATAAAACAGTGAACCCCTCCGCGATTCCATCCCAGGCGGCTAGCGCAATAGTGGCGAGTGGAAACGCTATGAAAAGCAGCAAGATAAACGCCATCATTCCTAAATCGGAGGCATTGCCTAATCCGATGGCAGCTCTAGTAAGAGCAGGCAGTAAAAGATAGCAGGCGAAAAGCGCGCCAACTCGCGCCCACGTGCCGCGTCTTTTCCACCTTCGCATGCATTCATTTTTCCATGAGCAGAAAGGAAAAACCACGGGTCTTAGAAACCGACTACGCTCCAAACCTTATATTGCTAAAAGCCACCAGATATTCTCGTCCTAATCGTTTTGCTTGTGCCTATGTCTTCTGGAGTCCGGTGCCCGAACGTAACGCGACGCAGATGACCGACATCTCATCTACCTGCGGATTCTTATCTCGGGGCTAGGTTTTGACGGGAGCTTTGGTTATTTCTCGATTCCGAGGATGATACCGGCTACCACCATTATTCAATCGACATCGCAGATTATTTGCCGGATATTTTCTAGGAGTTGTTGCTTTCCTCCCAGACTCCATATTGTTGCCCTTCATCATTCACCCAACGCGCTCTGCCATTGGCGGAGGTACCTAACACTATGGCCGCTGCTGCAGAAGGAGAAGTAAAAGCAATATCCCTGGTGACTACGCCGAGATTATTTTCTATGCGTATTGACCCATCACTAACTAGCTTTTGGTGACGACTAGCGATAGCCGTATAGGAGTTAACCGTTGATTGGCTTCTGGCTTTGCTGGTTTTCCAGCTAGCAACCACGATTGATCCCTTGAGGAGGAAAAACTCGCCATCGATAAGCTGCATCGAGGCGTCTACCCCATCTTTTTGTCTATGTAGATGGAAAACAGGTGAAGAAGCTATCTGAGCGTTATCTGGTTGCACAGTATTTTCTGGGGAACGCAAAACGTTGACTCCCAGGATCGGCAAAATCAGCTTCACATTATCTAAGAAGGACTCGGCTGATGCTCGTTGCGCTTCAGAAAGCTTCCTAACCCGAGGGGTTTGTTTGTTATCTGGCATAGAACAGCGCTCGGCATTCTTGGCGATTTCAACCAGACGGGCTTCTAAATAGCCCCAATGTCCCTCATTAAAAGATCGTTGCAAGCTAGCGACAATAACGACCTTTTCCCACTGTGGTTTTTTATCATGATCGCGTAACTCTCTACAAAGTTTTCTGTCTTACCTATATAGCACCACGTGTTCTCAATAGCTTCAGGGTCATTACCAAGAAGAATATACACACCATTACAAGCGATTGAGCTGAATGACCTCGTGTTTGCATGGGGTTTTTGAGACGTTTGAGTTTGTTTGAATCTCGTAGCGACTAGACATCATAGTTCTGCTGAAGTCAACACCGCTTTAGCAGTAATTTTTATGGTTTTTGCTTCTAATCATAAAGAGATTATTTGCGGAACTCGGGATGGTAAAAACTCAGCAAAATTGCCGCAGCTATCAGGACTGTGCAACATGTCATTGGTAGCCACGGAGAGAGTCCGTAAAGTGCGGTGGAGGCTATCGGTGCCACTACATAGGCTGCACCATTGTTAGCATTAATCAACCCGGCCAGCCCACCTTGTTCTTCGGGCTTCATTTGCAAAGTAGGCGCCGTGTTGTAGCCAGGCATCGCCAGGCCTAGACCAAAGCCTGTCAAGATGCTGGCCACGATGAACAGTCCAAGATTTAGTGGATAAACCAAGAGTAGTAACCCGAGAAGAACGATTATTAATCCTCTTCTAAAGAGTTTTTTAGCACCCCAGTCTAACCTTGGAGCCACCAAGGCCTGCGCCAGTATCATCACCACACCCATTATTGACATGCACAAAGCGGTGAGCCCTGCTGTTGCGCCGGCCGCTAGCTTCAAAACATCCTGCAGTAAAAAGCCGAAAAGTGTAGCCACGGTAGAAAAAGCAGTAAACATTAGGAAACCGCAAGCCAGGAACACGAATACTCTTGAATCAAAATAGGAAACTTTTGCCGGTTGAGCGACTTTTTCTTCGCCACCTGTGGGTTTGAATGTTAGCAGCAAAACGGCAACGCCAAAAAGCATGACCAGAGGCATCACCAGCAAGGGCATCATGAAACCTCCTATAGCTGCAAGGCTGCCGCCCAATAAGGCTCCAAGAATAGACGAGAATCCTTGTGCAGCGCCCAAGACTCCCAGACCTTTTACCCGTTGCGTCTCATTGTAGGTATGAGTCACAACGTAGGTTTGCGCGGCTGGGGAAACTGATGCGATGGCACCGCCGTACAGCACGCCCCTAGTTATAACTACTCCTATGATCAACGCTATGCCGGTGAGCAGACCCTTAAATCCTAGCCACACCACCATAGCGAATCCGCTTAGAGCCAGGATTCCGGCAAGCATGCCAATAAGCAAGATACGCCGAGATCCCCATCGCAATGAGACCCGTCCCCACCTGGTGGAGGTAAGAGAAAACATTATGGCTGCTAACGAAATGGTGGCGCCAATGTGCCATTCCTTCAGCCCGATTTCGCGCGATAGCGGAGCCAGAATTGGATTAAGAATCATTTGCCCCATATATGCCAGTAACACCGTCAAAAACAGGGGAAACAGTCCCGTTATTCTTGATTCGACTTTCTGGTTTCGTTCATTAGTGGCGCACATTAAAACATCCTTTCCAAAGTGAGCAGCCAATCAAGCTGAAACAATACTAGAACAATGTTCTAGTATTGTCGAGGTTGAGGGTATGCTGTTTTCGTGGGAAATAAAGACAAACGGGTAAACACGGGTAGACGAGCCTGGCTGACGCAGGAAAAGATCATGTACACCGCAATGGAACTGACCCGAGAGTGCGGTCTAGAAAAATGGTCGATTCGCGACCTTGCGCAGCGTCTGGGAGTAGTTCCCTCTGTCATCTACCACCATTACCAAAACCGTGACGCCATTACCGCTTCTGTAATAGGCGAGATCACTAGCACCATCGAGCTACCGGACGAGCAGCTGGAATGGAAAGATTGGTTCATCTCCCTAGCAAAAAATGTCAGGCCCGTCTTTCTTGAATTCCCCGGAGTCACCGACAAACTGATGTATGGACATATGAACGCCGCGTTTATACCAATCTTGGAGGTGGCTTACGAAAAACTACGGGATGCTGGTTTTAGCCAGTACATTCACATCGCATACTCAATTATCATCAACACGATACTGTGGAGCATTACTGCTCGCAACTTGCGCAGCCCAACCAAGCAGGAACAGCGCCACGACCTAGGCCAAATGATTACCCAACTTCAGCCCCTAGCTACCTGCTCCACAACGCTCGCTGACATCATCCAAGGCTACTTAATTCCGCTAGCCAACCCGAAAAACGAAGACCGCATGAGTCAGGAATACTTTGAAATCATCACAGAAGTCGTACTCGCCGGTTTAGAGATAGCGATCTTGCCTCGCGAAAACGCCTAACGACCCCATGAACAAGAAAACTCATCAATACGCATAAAATATTACCCAAAATCGCAAGGCATCCAGCTAAGAGCAGACCCTTTTCGGCCTCTCCCTCTATTTCCTGCGATTTTCCAATAAATACAAGAAAATCCACTATATCCAGAGCTTCCCAAACAACTAGTACGACTACATCAAATACTGCACTACCAATGAACTAGCTATCGCCCTTCACAGTACACAGGCCTCTCCCAGGAATCCGCAGCCTATATTGAAGACTGAGCCCACCCTATTACGTATCGACGAAGAGGAAACCTCCATCTCGACTTCTGGCTTACCTCTTCAACGAACATCAACGTGAAGAAAGAAGCCGACGAAATCTTCCACTATTGTCTTCCTCTCGCTTATAAAGCTGGGAAAGTTGATCGCGGCGTGCAGAGGTGAGAATACCCGTCCAATCCGCTATACCCGCAGTAGCCATCCCTCCCGGGGTTCCATCAACCAGAAAAAGCTCCACCGCTTTACCACGCGCCATCACAACCACGCCCCTCGTTCACACGCACCTAACCTCAAGAATAACCGAGATAAACAGATCACCCCTCAATACGAGGATCCAAAAGAAAGGAAACACCATGGGTGAGCCAATGGATCTGGTTGATTGTTGACATATCAAAACAGGCAGAGCCGTACCGAAACGCATCTGGTTTATCGATGATATTATCCCCGCAGGGGTTTAGCGGGCTAAATGTTTAGTGAGATAACAGGCGAATAGCTGAGGATGGGCGGCGTGCCACTGGTGCCCTACACCTTGGATAACCTCTAGGTGAGCCGTGGGGATAAGGCTTGAGATTCTGCGGGCGGCAGGCAGATTTGCTTTATCCTTGCTACCGCAAACCACAGTTACGGGCATCGATAAAGCTGCTAGCTGCGCGGTGAGGTCTAAATCTTTCAAACTATCGAGAATGTTCAGTAGCTCAGGTTTGCTTAGCAGCGGCGGACAGACCCATTTTGTTGGTAAAACTCGCATTAGTGTCTTTTGCAGATTCATCAACATTTTTGGGAGTTTAGCTTGCGGAGCTGAAACAAACAGTGAAGACACCTTATCTGGATGGGTGATCGCGATATTTAAAGCAATCACTGCACCCAACGATAGCCCGACCAAGTGAACTGGTTCGGTCAGCGAGTCAGCAATCTGGGTACATACGTCTTCAAGCGACCAGCACGCCAGCGGCGGTTTCATTCTCAAAACGTCTAGAGCTATGCACTCGGTTTGTCGCAGCTGCTTTATTACCGGGTTCCAAACACCACAGGTTTCGCCCAACCCGTGCAGAAACACTACCTTTTGGGCATCGTTCATTTACGCAGCGCGAAAAAACCTACGACCAGGCTAGTTATCAGAAAACCAGCAGCATTTCCGATAGCGGTGACCGGTGAAATCACGTGCGTGAACCCGAAAACAGCAAAACAGATAGCTGCAATTAATAGCCCAACGGCTACCAACATTAACCAGTTACGCACTCGCGCACTGTTCTTTCCCATATATGCCCTTTCAATTTTACGTGTTCGTTCATTGATTATCCCATAACTGTCGTTACCGAAAAGAAAGGTAAACACCCATGGCTGATTCGTCTTTTGGCTTGAAGATTGGCCTTGAGGGTGAGCTAAAAAAGAACTCATACCGACACCGCTAGAACAGCGTTATTTGCGAGTCAGAAAGACGCATTTTTCATCTCCGTTAGCGAGTTAAACCCCAAAATCCTGTGCGAACAGGGAAAACACGATACTGGGTAACGCAAAACCCAAACCCGCTAACGCAAGCGATTTTTCACACCCCCCCCCTAAGCGATACTCGCTAACGCAAAAGGGTACTTATCAAATCCGACGTCTAAGTGGAGCCCCCTGTCAGACTCGAACTGACGACCTTCGCTTTACAAGAGCGGTGCTCTACCAACTGAGCTAAGGAGGCAAACGCATTTGCGAGGTTTAATTCTCGCTTAAAACTGTCGTCAGATCAAGATGACTTGCGGCAGCGCGTCTGTCCAACCCCACTTTCAAAAGATGGCAGGGTACGACCATCAGAAATTGTCAGTGTCCCCGAGTAGCATCTAATAAGTAAGCAATGCCGCACTCAGATAGAGGTTGTTGAGATGTTCAATTGGCTGGGAAGAAGCGTAATCCGCCGCCCGATAACGGTCATAGTGTCTTGGCTGCTGCTGGCCGTGCTCGGCCTGCTTGGCACCTTCTGGGGCTTTGGCCAAGGCGGCCTTTTCGACCGCATGGCAACCACCCAGGTGCTGACTCCCGGCTCCGAGTCTGAGAAAGTCAATCACCTAATTTCGGGCGAAGACAGCCAACAGGCAATCACTTACGTCATAAGTGGGATAGACCTCAAAAATGATCTCCCTGGCCTCGTCGAAGTCATGGCTACCCAACGCGAAAAGATTGCCGACATCAACGGCGTGGCGGAGGTGAAGGATCCCCTAGTCGTTCCAGAGAAACCCGCTCAGCCTCAAACACCGCAACTACCTGCGGGTGTTGACCCAAGTCAGCTAGACTCGTCCCAGTTGCCAGCCGGCGTCGATCCTTCCCAGCTGCCTGCCGGCGTCGACCCGAGCCAGTTGGATCCGTCGCAGCTTCCCGAGGGCACGGTCATACCCGGCATGCCAGACCTGCACTCCCCTGAGAACCAAGCCCTGCTCAGCAAAAAGGGCGACGGTTTCGTCGTCGCAATCACACTTGAGAAAGGCCTCAGCGACGACGCGACCGTGAAGGCCGATTCGCAAGTGATCTCGTACAGCGACGACCTGCAGTCGGCGCTCCAAGAAAAGTCTCCTGAAGCAAAAGTCCAGGTAGTCGCGCAGAGCGAGATCGAGTCCACGATCATGGGACAGGTCCAATCAGATCTGATTAAGGGAGAATCTATCGGCCTGCCTGTGGCGCTGATTCTGCTCGTCGTCATTTTCGGTGGCTTGGTAGCCGCGGGCCTGCCGCTCGTCGGGGCGCTAACAGCCATCGGCATCGGCATGGGCATCGTGTGGGCGCTGACGTTCAGCATGGACATCTCAAGCTTCATCCTGAATGTGGTTTCTTTGATCGGCCTGGCGCTGTCCATCGACTACGGCCTGCTGGTGGTCAGCCGGTACCGGGAAGAAATAGCCGAGGAACTCGAGAAGGCGGGATACCCCAGCGACGGCACCACCCTGCCGGAACGCTCGGTGGTTAACGACCTGGTCAAAAAGGCAACATTCACTACGATCAAGACCGCCGGACGCACAGTCTTCTTCTCCGCAATGACAATCGCCTTCTCAATCGCCGGCCTGTTGGTGTTCAGCTCCAACATTCTGCGGACCATCGGCATCAGCGGCATCGTCGTCACACTGTTCGCAGTTTTCACGGCGATCACCATGGTGCCGGCAATAATCGTTCTGCTCGGAAACCGCTTGGTGAGGCCGTCCATGGTTTCAAAGTTTCCTGGCATCAAACAGCTCATCAAGCTGTTCGGCGACAGCTCAAGCGACCACGGCGCGTTCAGCAAGCTGGCTGAGTTCGTTCACAAGTGGCCGATTCCTATCCTCATCATTGTCGTAGCAATTTTGAGCCTAATGGCCTCCCCCATCGGCGACCTGCGCATGCGCTCGTCGTTCATGGAATATCTGCCGGAGGATTCCGCCTCAAGGATTGCCTACCAAACCATGAACGATAACTACCCGGCCCTCGCCACGCCCGAAATCGAAGTGGTCGTTGAGGCAGCCCCCGAGGATCCGGCGGTTCAGACGGTCAGCGATCAGATCACCAATCGCTACCCCGAGGTTAGCTACATCGTGCCGTCCGCCATCAACGATTCCAACATGACGAAGCTGGCCGTGCACTTAGACGTCGACGACCCCGTCGGCGACCGCGTAGTTGACATCGTCAAGGACATGAGAAACACCGACTTCGAGGATCCCGTGTTAATTGGCGGTGGAGCAGCGATGCAGACGGACTTCGTCGACTCCCTGGGCGATCGAGCGCTATGGGCCGGCCTGATCGTCGTCGCTGCTGTAATGATCCTCCTGTTCCTGATGACGGGCTCCGTGATCGTGCCACTCAAGGCTCTGATCGTTAACTCGTTCTCGCTCGTCGCATCGCTTGGCGCAACCGTATGGATCTTCCACGGCGGGCACTTCGGAATGCCACAAGTCAATGGTCTAGAGACGTATATCGTGGCGGTGATGATCGCATTCGGCTTCGGCCTCGCGATGGACTATGAAGTGTTCCTGATTGCCCGGATCAAGGAGTACTGGGACGCCGGCTACGACAACGACACGGCGGTGGAACGCGGCCTGCAGCGCTCCGGGCGAATAATCACGTCCGCTGCAGCCATCATCGTCGCTGTATTCCTCGGCTTCGTCGCGGGCGACATGTTGGCCATCAAACAGATCGGCGTCGCGCTGGCCATCACGGTCATCGCTGACGCCACGCTGGTGCGGCTGCTGCTGGTGCCAGCCACCATGACCATCATAGGCAAGTGGAACTGGTGGGCACCGAAACCGTTGCGCAAGCTGCACGAAAAGTTCCACATCGACCACTAATAGTTGCAGAAGCAAACCGCCTGGGCGCGCAGCGTTTAGGCGGTTTGCTTTGCCTTCTTAGAACCGCGTCGAAAGGCCAAGAATACGATGCCTACCACCAGTGCGATAGCGACGTAGTTAGCCAATTTGCCGTACCACTTCAGGACGGCTACAGCCGGTTCGCCAACCAGTAGACCGAAACCGAAGTATGCCAATAGCCAAATCCCAGCTGCGAAAAAGTCGAGGATCATGAACTTCTTCCAGTTCATTCCGCTGGCGCCGGCAAGCACAAAAACCACCGGCATGATTGGCAGCGGAATGGGCACGTATGCGACGAACATGCCGAGCCATCCCAGCTTTTGGGCCCAGCGCTCGGCGCGCGCGTAGTTTTTTCGTGAGCGTTCGGACTGCCCGGCCCAAACCTCGATCATGCCCCGCCCCCAAAGCTTGCCTGCCCACCAGTAGACCCAGTCGAGCTTGATGGACATCAGTGTGCCGAGCAGGATAGGCCAGACCCAGGGCTGGCTGCCGCCAGTGCTTACGACGGAACCGAGAGCGGCCGTGCCGGAGCGGCTACCCATCAAGGCCACCAGCCAAGGCAACCTATCCGGTGACCCGAGCAGCCATGCCCGCAACGGCAGCATGCAAAGCGAAAAAATACCCAGAAAGGCAATCCAACCCATGCAAGCCCAGTCAGACCTGGACGGCTTATGACGCCAAGGCAGCGACGGGTCGTCCCACCATTCGCGTTCTGGTTCGGCACCCTCTACGTTTTCTGTCGAGGTTGCCTCGCGCTGTTCAGTGACGGCATCGTCAACCCGGATTTCGAAAGCCTCACGAGTTATCTCATCGGAGTCCTCCGGGGCTTGGTACTCGATAGCCTTGTCGGCGGCACGCTTGGGTTTTTCTTCACTCACGCGCAAAACTCTACCCAGAGCAGTCGTGCCCACCCAATAAGCCCACAATCGAAGAGTGGAAATAACTTGACCTGTAAGCGCACAATTGCCTCATGGCCATCAGCGTTTTCGATATGTTCAAGGTCGGCATCGGGCCCTCCAGTTCTCACACGGTTGGGCCGATGGTCGCGGCGACGAGGTTCATCGACGGGCTCGTTGATCTAGGGCTATTTGCCTCAGTTAAGGCAGTAAGTGTGCAGCTTCGCGGGTCGCTTAGCGCAACCGGAAAAGGCCACGGTACCGACGCCGCAGTGCTTGCCGGCCTGGGCGGCGGCTGGCCAGAAACGGTTGACCCAACATGGGTGACGGGCATCGTCGCACAGACTAAGGAAAGTAAGACTCTGGTTTTGGCAAACACCTCCGGAAGCGTGTCTAAGACTATCCCCTTCGACTACGACGGAGACCTCGAATTCGCCTCTTACAACTGCCAAATCCGCGACCCACACCCAAACGCGATGACGCTTTGGGCGTTCGATGAGACCGGAACCGAGCTAGCGCGCAAAAATTTCTATTCGATCGGTGGTGGATTCATCGCAACCGACGAAACCGTCGACAAAAAGACGGCGACCGCAACCGTCGCAGCGAAGATCCCCTACCCGTTCCGAACGGCGTCCGAGCTGCTGGGGCATTGTTCGGCTACGCAGCTTTCCATCGCCCAGCTCGTTTTGGCTAATGAGGCCGCGATCGGACGCGACGAAGCCGAGGTTACGCGCAGGATGCACCGAATCTGGGACGTCATGCACTCGGCTATAGAGAGGGGCTGCAGCACGGAAGGAGTGCTTCCCGGCGGGCTAAAGGTTCGCAGACGCGCTCCCTTGCTAGCTAAGGATCTGCAATCTGAGGAGGCTGATCCGCTATCGGTGATGGATCGAGTGTCTGTGTGGGCGATTGCGGTCAACGAGGAGAACGCTGCAGGCGGCCGGGTGGTGACGGCACCAACCAATGGAGCAGCCGGAATCATCCCTGCGGTGCTGAACTACTCCCGCCAAGCTAAGGCTGTCTTGAGCGTCTGCGACGACCCGATCCGCGATTTCCTGCTCACCGCCGGCGCCATCGGCACCATCTACCAGCAAACCGCGTCCATTTCCGGCGCCGAGGTCGGCTGCCAGGGCGAGGTGGGCGTCGCTAGTTCAATGGCTGCTGCGGGGCTTGCCCAGGTAAGGGGTGGCAGCCCAGAACAGGTCTGCAACGCCGCGGAGATCGGCCTGGAACATCACCTCGGCCTAACTTGCGACCCTGTTGGCGGACTCGTCCAGGTGCCCTGCATCGAGCGCAACGCCGTGGGCGCGGTCACGGCGATCACCGCAGCCCGTCTCGCCTTGGCTGGCGACGGGCGTCAGCTGGTCAGCCTCGATCAGGTGATGGAGACGATGATGGCGACCGGCTCCGACATGATGAGCAAATACAAGGAGACGTCGACGGGCGGCCTGGCCGTAAGCCTTGCCGAGTGCTAAACCAAATCGCCCACAAACACCACCAAGATCAGCAGAAACCAAAAAGCTCGTAGTCGAATGTTTTGGTTCTCACTAATTGAAAAATAAATAGTAGGAACCGAAAAGTTCGACTACGAGCTTTTCCGTTCCAGTTGTCCCCAACAGGTTCCGCACATGATACAAACTGCGAAACCACAAAATTTAGGGCACCGGGACGAATCCCGATGCCCTAAACCTTATTGTCTAATCGATCACTCGATGGTCAGCAGCGGCTGTCCACCCTGGACGGCCTGGCGTACCTCGGCGAGAAGCTTGGTGACAGTGCCAGCCTTGGGGGCTGCGATCTCGGTCTCCATCTTCATAGCCTCGAGCACGACCACAACCTGGCCGGCCTCGACCTTGTCACCCTCGGCAACCTCGAAACGGGCAACCGAACCGGCCAGCGGAGCGGTTACGTCGTTCGGGCCAGCGCCGCCAGCGGCGGCAGCTGCGGGAGCGGCAGCCGCCGGAGCGGCACCGCCACCGATCACGATCGGGCCCGGAACCGGACGAACTTCCGGCTCCTGCTCTACGTCGACGACATATTCGTTGCCGTTAACGGTCATCTTGAGACGCATAATTTTCCTCTTTCAAATCTCTTATGCCGACGCCAGCGAATTAGTGCCGGAACGGCCAGCGAACTGGATGGCCTTCACCTTGCCCTTGATGCCCAGGAAGGCTGCGGCGGAAGCCGCGATGACCGCTAGGTCCTCCTCCGGGATCGGCTGTGCAGCCTTGGAATCGGCGAGCTCAGTCTCAAGAGAGGCGATCTTTTCTTGCATTTGCTTTACGAGCTCGAGAAGCTCGTCATCTTTTTTGCTCATCAGCACTCCTATACCGGCATGATGCCGTGCTTCTTCTCGGGGCGCTGAATCCTCTTCTTAGCAAGAAGTTCGAGCGCGACGAGAATCTCACGACGGGTGTCAGCCGGATCGATGATGTCGTCCACGTAACCGTGTGCTGCGGAGGCAAACGGAGTCGCGAACTCGTCGCGGTACGCCTGCACTACCTCTGCACGCTTGGCCTCCGGATCTTCGGCAGCGGCGATTTCCTTGCGGAAAACAACCGCGGCAGCGCCGTCGGCACCCATAACCGCTATCTCGGCGCTCGGCCAAGCGAACACGCGGTCGGCACCAAGTTCCTTCGAGCACATGGCCAGGTAGGAACCGCCGTACGCCTTGCGCAGGACGATGGTGATCTTCGGGACGGTTGCCTCGGAGTACGCGTACAGCATCTTCGCCCCGTGGCGAATAATGCCGCCGTGCTCCTGAGCGACACCAGGCAGGAAGCCAGGAACATCGACCAGGTTGACGATCGGGATGTTGAACGCGTTGCAGATGTTGATAAAGCGAGCGCCCTTGTCGGAGGCGTTGATGTCGAGAACACCCGACATCACCTTCGGCTGGTTGCAGATGAAGCCAACGGAGCGGCCACCGACACGGCCGAAACCGGTGACGATGTTGCCCGCGTAGCCGGCCTTCACCTCGAGGAAGTCGCCGTGGTCAACGATCTTAGAGATGACGTCACGAACGTCGTAGCCCTTGTTGCCCTCGACGGGAACGATATCGCGCAGCGACTCGTCCGGGTCAGCCGAGTAATCGGGGTTGACGATCGGGGCCTCTTCACGGTTGTTGCTGGGCAGGAAGCTCAGAATCTTCTGGGCAACCAGCAACGCCTGCTCGTCGGTGTCCACAACGAAGTCGTTAACACCAGAAACCTGCTGGTGGGCGTCAGCGCCACCGAGCGCGTCTTGGGTAACTTCCTCGCCGGTGACCTGCTTGATCACACCAGGGCCCGTAATGAACATGTGTGCCTTACGGGTCTGAATGATGAAGTCGGTCAGTGCCGGGCTGTAGACCGCACCACCGGCACACGGGCCGGCGATGATCGAGATCTGCGGGACAACCCCTGACAGCTTGACGTTGGCGTAGAACACCTTGCCGTAGCCGGACAGCGAGTCGATGCCCTCCTGAACACGAGCGCCACCCGAGTCGTTAATGAAGACGAAC
Organism: Propionimicrobium lymphophilum DSM 4903; assembly: GCF_000423485.1. Taxonomy (GTDB): domain Bacteria; phylum Actinomycetota; class Actinomycetes; order Propionibacteriales; family Propionibacteriaceae; genus Propionimicrobium; species Propionimicrobium lymphophilum. The sequence continues at coordinate 27,400 of NZ_AUIB01000005.1, forward strand.
GGGGCGCCAGCCTCCAGAGCGTTCTCCATGGTCTCGGTAACCTTGATGTTGTGCGTCTCGCCAGCGGAACCACCAACGACGGTGAAGTCCTGGCTAGCCAGGAACACCGGACGGCCCATCAGCGAGCCGGCGCCGGTTACGACACCGTCAGCAGGCATATCTGCCTTATCCATGCCGAAAGCCGTGGTGCGGTTACGACGGAACGCGCCGGTCTCGGTGAACGAGCCCGGATCGACGAACTGGTCGATGCGTTCGCGAGCCGTCAGTTTGCCCTTGGCGTGCTGCTTCTCAATGCGCTTTTCGCCGCCGCCCGCCTGCACGGTTGCACGTGCTTCGGTGAGCTCGTCGATGCGCTGCTCCATGCTTTTTTCTTTAGCCATTTACTTCGCCTCTTACGCGGGCTCGACGGAAACAGTGTGCTCGTTGCCGCCTACCTTGACGTTGTAGGTGACAGGACCGGATAGTGCGTTCGCCTGGCCTTCCTGGGCGGCCTTCAGCGCAGCCTCAGAGAGAGCAACCGACTTGGGGCCCTCGTCGCGGTGCTCGAAGAAGGTCGGTGCAACGCCCGGGAACATGGCGTAGGTGAGGACGTCTTCCTCGGTGCCGTTGTAGCCCTCGAGCTTGCTAGCCTCCTCGACCTGCTTTTCCCATTCGGGCTCCAGCAGATCGGCCGGACGGCAGGTGATCGGCTCTTTCTTGTTAACTTCCTGAGCCTTCTTGGCCAGTTCCTCGTTACGCGGAGCGGGAGACTCGCCGTAGTAGCCGAGCATCAGGTCGGCGAACTCTGCGGTCATGTTCTTGTATTCGCCCATCAGGACGTTGAACACGGCCTGGGTACCAACGATCTGGGAGGAAGGGGTAACCAGCGGCGGGTAGCCAGCGTCCTTGCGGACAACCGGAACCATTTCCATAACCTCGTCGAGGCGGTCCTCGGCACCCTGAGCGCGCAGCTGCGACTCCATGTTGGAGAGCATGCCGCCAGGAATCTGGGAGCTGAAGATGTTGGTGTTAACCAGCGTCTTGGACTCGAAGTTCTGGTACTTGGGACGAACCTTCTTGAAGTGGTCGCGGACCTTCTTGACGCGGTCGATGTCGACGTCGGTCTCGTAACCGGTACCCTCTAGCATCTCGACGACGGACTCGGTCGGGTTGTGGCCCGGACCAAGCGACATCGAGCTAACTGCTGCGTCGACGACGTCAGCGCCGGCCTCGATGGCCTTCATCAGCGAAACCTGGGTAACGCCGGTGGTGGAGTGGCAGTGGACGTTGATCTGAACGTCCTCGCCGTAAGTGTCCTTGATGCCCTTGACGATGTCGTATGCCGGCTGCGGCTTCAGCAGTGCGGCCATGTCCTTCAGGCAGATTGAGTCTGCACCCATGTCGAGCAGGCGGCCTGCCAGCTTGACGTAGTTCTCAACGGTGTGAACCGGGGAGACGGTGTAGCAGATGGTGCCTTGAGCGTGCTTGCCGGACTTTTTGACGGCCTTCATAGCGTGCTCAAGGTTGCGGGGGTCGTTCAGTGCGTCGAAGACACGGAAAACGTCCATGCCGTTTTCGGCGGCTTTTTCGACGAAGCGGTCAACAACTTCATCGTTGTAGTGACGGTAGCCTAGCAGGTTCTGGCCACGAAGCAGCATCTGGAGACGGGTGTTCGGCAGCAGCTTGCGGAAAGTGCGCAGGCGCTCCCACGGATCCTCGTTGAGGAAGCGAATGCAGGAGTCGAAGGTTGCTCCGCCCCAGCACTCTGCCGACCAGTAGCCGGCTGCGTCGATGTCGGCGCAAGCGTCGACCATGTCTTCCATTGCCATTCGGGTAGCCATCAGGCTCTGATGGGCGTCGCGAAGCGCGAGCTCGGTGATTCCCACCTTGCGCGGCGCTGCGATCTCAATTTCTCGGTAGCTCATGTCTCCAATCATCTCACGACTTACTCGCAAAAGTGCGACTGGGGGCTGATGTAAAACGGTTCTGCGGCATTAATGCAAGTTATTTCACCTTCGCCGTCAGATTCTGCCTTACCAGCTGATTAACGCGTTCAGATTGTGAGAAAACATGCATCTTTTTGGGTAAATATTTTCTCGATAACGAGCAACTGCCCCGACGCCTGGTGTGGCTTCGGGGCAGTCTCCAAAAAGGGTTACTACTTAGTTGTTCTTGCCTTCGTAGGAGCAGATGGCAGCAACCTTCTCGCCGGAGCGCGAGTTCGGGTCGAACTCGTACTTGAGGTATTCCTCGAGGAACATCTCAGCGGACTTGATGCCGACAACCTGCTCGCCGATGGCGATCATGTTGGCGTTGTTGCTCAGCACGGCGCGCTGGGCCTGGTAGATGTCGGTGACGCAGGCGCAGTAGGCACCCTTGACCTTGTTCGCGGCGATCGAAACGCCGATGCCGGTACCGCAAACGACGATGCCACGGTCGTACTCGCCTGCTGCGACGGCCTCGGCAACGTCAACTGCAACGTTTGCGTAGATCGGGTCGTCGGAGCCGAAGTCCTTGGTCTCGTGGCCGAGCTCTTCAGCCTTGGCGATCAGGGCCTTCTTGAGGGCCGTTGCGTTCGGGTCGCATCCAAATGCAATCTTCATAATTCTTACCTAACTGTCTAGTTGTTTTCGGGATGACGGTGTTTGCCCCAGAAGCCTTCTGGGCTGAACAGCTTGTCTACAACCTCTTCGGTCTTATTCAGGTCTACCAAGAGGTCTAGAATCGTGTACCTGTTGCGGATGTTCTGAGCCTTGAAGTGGGTTTCGCGGAAGCGGTCCCAATCAATCTTGATCATCTCCGGGTGGTACGGTGCACCGGCAGTCTTGAGCATCTCTTGGATCTCGTCCGGTGTGTAGAGCTGCTTTTTAGCCTTCTCGCGAAGCTCCGGCCAGACTTCCTTGATCTTGGTCAGCCGCTCGCGCAGTGCGTCGCCCTCGAGGTGCTTGACCAGGGTGTTCTCAACGGCTGCGTCGACAATCCGATCGATGTGCCTCGAGCGGACGCGCTTTTCGACCTCCGCGGCACTAGGAGTGGCTGCGACGATGGCCTCGATATCGAGGTTATCGACGTCGATCTTGAGGGCCTCTTCCCAAATTGCGCAGGAAGCGACAGTGCCAACACCAACCTTCATGCCGTGAGACAGCGGCGGATCCCAGTCGGTGCCGTGACCCTCCATCTCCCACACGTGGCTGAACTGGTGCCCAGCGCCAGATGCCGGACGCGACGAGTTCGCGGCCTGCATAGCAAAGCCAGAGATGATGTTGGCCTCGGCCAGCTTCTCGATGGCCTCCGGATCGCGGTTTGTGCAACCGGCAGGGTCAGACAGCGAATCGCGAAGCGTCGACTGAGCCAGGCTCCACACGTAGTCGTCGATCGGCTCGACGCCAAGCGCATCCGCCAGAATCCAGTCTGCACCTGCCGGGATCTTCTCGATCAGGTCGCCATAACCGGTTTCGATCAAGCGCATCGGAGAGGCAACCATGGTGTCCAGGTCGGCGACCAGCGCGGCCGGGGCCGGGCAGCTGTGCGTCGACTTGAAACCATCCTCGGAGATGGACGCACCAAAGGCGGCGAAACCATCCACCGACGGAGCGGTGCAGACGTTCATGTACTCGCGGTTCAGCTCGCTGCTGGCCAGCTTGGCCAGGTCGTTCAGCGTGCCGGAAGCCAAGGAGCAGCAGACGACATCGTCGCCCATCGGACGCAGGATCTCGCGCAGCTTCTCCACATTCTCGTAGCCGGCGTAGAGAGTCGGCTTTCCGGGGAAGATGTACGGATCTGCAGCGAACTCGACGCCGGCCTCCTTGAGGGAGGCCACTACCTCGTCACCGCAGGCGCCGAAGGTGTTCTCGTCTGCTACGACGATAACCTTCTTGCCGGGGAAGTTCTTCTTGAACAGTTCACCGGTCTTCTTGTTGGCGCCCTTGCCGAAGGCTATGTCCCGGGTCTGCGTCGCCGTGCTCAGGGCCTTATCAATTAGTTCAGACATGTTTTCCTTACGAAATGTGGTCAACAGTCTTGTGGGTCAGCTCTGCCATCTGCGGCCAAGCGTTCATGTACTGATCAACGAAGAACTTGTACTGCTCGTGACGTTCCATGTTGGGCTCGATCACGTCGGACTCGTGCACCATGTAGCGGGCAGCGTCCGGCAGCGACTCGTAGAGGCCAACGCCGACAGCTGCCAGCATGCAGGAGCCGAGAACCACAGCGTCGCCAACCTTGGTCAGGGTGACAGGCTTGCCGGTAACGTCGGCGTACATCTGCATCCAAACCTTCGACTTGGTGGCGCCGCCACAGTAAACCAGCTTCTCGGGGTTGAAGCCGCCGGCCTCCATCACCTTCAGGTTGTGAGCGGTGCCGTAGCAGACACCTTCCATGATGGCGTGGTACATGTGGTCGGCAGTGTGCGACAGCGACAGACCCCAGATGACACCGCGTGCCTTAGAGTCGGTGTACGGGGTGCGGTTGCCCTGGAAGTCCTGGTTGACGATCAGGCCGTCGGAACCAGGGGCAATGTTTGCACAGTTCTTGTCGAGAACCTCGTAGACGTTCATGCCTAGACGCTCGGTGGTGGAAGCAATCTCGCGAGCGAAGTTGTCGCGGAACCACTTCAGCACGGAGCCGGACGAAACCAGCGAACCCTCAACGGTGTACTGGCCTTCCATGACGGCGTCGGTGTAGCCGCCCATGAAGCCCTTGCCGTAGATCTTGTCTTTACTCTGGCCGCTCATAACCTGCGAGGAGCCGGTGATAACTGCCAGCGAGCCCGGGTTTACCACGCCAAGGCCAATCTGGCCGTGCCAGGCGTCTCCGCCACCCTGGACGACGGGGATGCCAGGGGTCAAACCGAGGTCGCTAGCTGCCTTGACGGACAGGCCCTCGACGGGCTGACCCAGCGGCAGAACGTCCTCAGGAAGCTTTTCGAAGACGTCGCCACAACCAATTTGTTCGAAGAACTCAACCGGCCAACCGCCGAAGTCACGGTTGTAGTAACCACGGACTGCCGCAGTGTTCAGGTTCACAGTCCAGCGGCCGGTCAGCTTAAAGGTCAGCCAGTCCGGAGCGTCGACAATGCGGTATGCCTTCTTGTAGATTTCCGGCTCGTTTTCCTTCAGCCAGGCTGCCTTGAATGGGTACCACTCAGCAGTAACCGGCATGGTGTCACCACCGTTATACAGCTTCGCCCAGCTCTCGGCCTCGTCGCCTCGCTTGGCCTGCTTAATGGCTCGAACGTCCATCCACATAATGGCGTCGCGAAGGGCGTTCCCCTCCTTGTCGAGAGCAACGACGGTCATCGTGGTTGCGTCGTAGGAGATTCCCGCGATCTGACGAGCCGGGATACCGGTCTGGTCGAGGACGCGGCTAACGGAGGCCTTCAAGGCCTCCCACCAGTCAGTAGGAGACTGCTCTGCCTGACCAGGACGAGGGAAGTTCGTCTTGTATGGAGTGCCTGCGAAACCCAGCGGATTACCACGAAGGTCGAAAATCGCAGCGCGGCAAGATTCCGTACCGAAATCAACGCCTAGAAGGAAGGGACCTTCGTAACCAGGTAAAGCCATGATGCTTCATCCTTTCAAAAATGTTTTGCAAAACCTTGAAGTTTTTAGTTGTCCTCGGTCCAGCCGAGTTCTTCCCAGGCACTCTGGGGGATCAGCCTGTCTACGCGGTCCAGCAGGTAGGTGGGCTGATCTTTTTCGGGTAGGGCAACGGCTTCCTGCCATGTGGAGTCACCCGTTAGCGGCATCGCGGACACCATTCCGGCGCGCACGGCCATCTGAATGTCGGTGCCGAGCCTGTCGCCCACCATCACGCAGTGCTTCAGATCGACGTCAAGACCGACGAGGCACTCGTAGAGCATCTCGGGGTTCGGCTTACCGACGACGATCTGGCACTTGGTCTGTGTACACGCCTCGATAGCAGCAATGATCGAGGCGCAGTCGGGCTCACCCCGACCGCCCGGGAACGGGCAGTAGCGGTCGGGGTTCGTCGCCACAAGGATGGCCCGCTTGTGGAACCAGATTGCGTCGAAAGCGATCTGGAGCTTCCTGTAGTCGAAAGTGCGGTCGTAGGAGGCGACCACGATGTCGATTTCCTCGGGGTTGTCGCTCAACTTGATGCCAGCATCCTTGAAGGCATTGATGAGTGGCTCCTCCGCGATCGGGAACACGACTGCGTCGGGATGGTGTTCCTTCAGCCAGTTCGTCATAGTGACGACGGTGTTCGCGATCTCGGATATGTCAGTCGGTAGACCGAGGCGCTCGAGCTTTTCGAGGTACAGCTGCGGGTCCTTTGTTGGGTTGTTAGACAGATACCGGATCGGTATGTCACGCCTGCGCAACTCCTCAACCATGCGCGTCACTCCGGGGAGGAGGTGGTCACCGAGGTAGATGGTGCCATCCATGTCGAAGATGTAGGCATCGTAGAACTCGGTAGGGAACTTCAAAGGCGCCTGTTGCTGAGTCATTTTTCTCCTAGTGGCGTGTTTCTAACTTTTTATTTTGTTATGCGAGAGCCAGAACGCCCAGGCAGATCAGGGTGTTCATCGGCCAAATTGCGCTTGCCGGGGGGTCAATGTGGGTGTCGCCATTGGCGTAAACCAGACGCTGGGCAACTTCACCCAGGAACGCGGCAAGCATGCCAGCCACGACGCCGATGACCAGTGCGGCCCAAACGTTGTTACCAACAACCGGCAGGAACTTCACTGCTGCGAGAGCAGCCGTGATGGTCATGTGGTGAGTAACCGGGAACTTCGAGCCTAGAGGCAGGAAGAAGATGCACAGAGCGGAGATCGCGAACGGCAGAGCCTGAGCGTTAGCCATTACGTGGTCAGCGGCCTCACCCGGAACAGCCTGGTAAGCGTAGTGCGTCAAAGCCAGAGCAGCGCCAGCAGCCATCAGACCAGAGAAAGCGCCGAGGGTGAGGTACTGGCTCGGCTTCTCCTGCCAGCCCAACCAGCACTTCTTGTCGTCGAGCTTGCTAACCCAGTGGAATACAGGCTGCTTGGAGAAGAGCAGACGAGCAACAATGCCCGAAGTCATAACGGTCAGCGCTACCGAGTCAGTGTGAGTACCGAACCACGGGATGAAGGTAATCGCCTTCTGCAGCAGATAGCCGCAAACGCCAAACACGGCACCGACGAGAAGAACGTCGGGATGTCCGAGGCCGGCTAGTGGCTGGTTAACATCTCGTCCGTAGCCGGTGTCGGCTGTGAGGAATTTCTTCTTCGCCGCGTATGCAGATGCAGCGGCACCACCAGCGAATGCGACGTGGGGGCCGAACAGCGGGCCGAAGGCCAGGTAGTCGAAGCCCATGGTCGAGCCGGTTGCAAAAGTGATACCGAAGGCGAGAAGAATCATCACGCCGGTGAAGCCGAACGCGTTGTTACCGCCGATTGCTGCACCAAAGAAGCCACCAGCGATAGAGGCGATCAGCCCAAATACCGTGATGTTCTCCACGAATTGGACTACAAGATCTGGAGTCATTTTTCCACCTATTCCGAGGGCAGCCACCAACGTTGGCGACCGCGCTTTCAAGAATTTTTTGAGCACCTCAGTTTTTAGTGCTCAACTACTACATATTTAGTTGTCGCTAGCTGATCGGGGACATCGAGATGTTTTTCGACTTCTATGTCTGGTTACTGCCCTTAATAATCCGGGGTTTACGTTTCGCAACCCGAATTCCCAAAGCAAACTTGGTCTTTAACTCTTGATTGTCCGACTCGGTTTTCAACTAGGTAACAGGTGTTTGCTTCGCGGGCTCAGCCAACTTGCGTCGTCTTTGACCGCTTTACAGAACCTTCCATGGATCCATCAAGCAACACATGCAATGTTAAAATTAACATACCGGTTGATAAAAAGAACAAACATGAGCGATTCCGCGAGCTCTGTTTTCGTAGCCCACACCGAATCCCCTAGCCGGGGTCAGCGATTAACAAATGTGCACGCGCCGCCAGCAAGTGTTCGATCACGGCAACTTCGTCACCACCAGGCCTTTCGATAAATCGAACCCGTCAACTAATGCATGGAAGACTACACCGATTGAACCATTTCCCGCTCTTAGTAGCTCAAGATTTAACTGCTGACAAACCAGTTTTCTCCTGCCCTGCGGACCATCACAACAATCTAACCAAGCGAGCGGCTCGCGCTTTTTCTCATTCAGGGAAAATTTTCCCGCACGTTTGACTCAAGCAATAGTTCTACCTCTCCGATTAAAAACAAAAGCTGTGGATAACTTCTCGAGCAATCGAGTTTCGATGACACGATTGCCTCGTGAGCGAACAAATTAGACGACCAAACTGGGCAAACACGAACGCGCTGCTCAGCGACTATTACGACACGGAATGGGGCAATCCCATTTTCGACGAACGTGGCATTTATGAGCGAATTTGTCTGGAGTCTTTCCAGGCAGGCTTGTCTTGGCTGACCGTCCTAAAGAAGAGACCGGCGTTCAGAAAGCACTTCAATAACTTCAACCCGGAGATCGTCGCCGAATTCGGCGAGCCAGAAATTGCGCAGATGATGGCGGACCCAGAAATCATTCGCAACCGACCGAAAATCAACGCCGCAATAGCCAACGCGCAGGCAACCTTGGCCTTGCGCAAGAGCCAGCCGCTGCCCTACCTCGTCTGGTCTTTTCGCCCCGAAGAAACGAAGGCGCCCTCCACCAGCGAAGACGTTCCGACTCAAACGCCTGAATCCGTCGCACTCAGCAAACGATTGAAGAAGGAGGGATTTAAGTTCGTCGGACCGAGCACGGCATACGCGCTGATGCAGGCCATAGGCATGGTTGACGATCACCCGGCCGATTCGCCCAGGCGCGGAGCATCGGGCGTGTTCGATGAAAATGGCCGGGCGGTCGACGTCACAGAGAAGATCCGAATGGCCAATCCGGGCCTGCCCGAGGCCGCTTTATATAGGTAATCCTAACTAGTCACCAGGCGGACATCGCGGGGTGGGCCTGTGCCCGAAGGTTAGTCTGAAACGACAAGTTTCTTAGGAGGAATTGATGCCTAAACTGCGTTCGCAAACCACAATGGAGGGCCGTCTGATGGCAGGCGCCAGGGCTCTTTGGCGTGCCACCGGAATGACCGACGATGACTTTGGCAAGCCGATTATTGCGATCGCTAACTCCTTCACCCAGTTCGTACCTGGCCACGTCGGCCTACGCGACGTCGGCAAAATAGTGGCAGACGCGGTCGCAGAGGCCGGCGGTGTTGCGCGAGAGTTCAACACCATCGCCATCGACGACGGCATCGCAATGGGCCACGACGGCATGCTTTACTCGCTGCCCAGCCGCGAGATCATCGCAGACAGCGTCGAATACATGGTCAATGCGCACAAAGCGGATGCCCTGGTCTGCATCAGCAACTGTGACAAGATCACCCCCGGAATGCTGATTGCCGCGATGCGCCTGAACATTCCAACCATCTTCGTCTCTGGCGGCGCCATGGAGGCCGGCAAGCCGATGACCTATGACGACGGCTCTACCAACAAGGGCCTCGACCTCATCGACCCAATGATGGCATCGGTTAGCAACGATATTTCTGACGACGAAATCGCCCGCATGGAGAGGCTCGCTTGCCCCACCTGCGGTTCCTGCTCGGGCATGTTCACCGCCAACTCGATGAACTGTCTGACTGAGGCCCTCGGTCTCTCGCTGCCGGGCAATGGCACCACGCTGGCCACTCACGCTTGGCGCAAGGAACTGTTCATCGAAGCTGGTAAACGGATCGTTTCGATGTGCAAGCGCTACTACGACGAAGATGACGAATCGGTGCTGCCACGATCCATCGCCACCTTTGAGGATTTCACGAACGCCATGACCATGGACATCGCGATGGGCGGTTCGACGAACACGATTCTCCACCTGCTGGCCACTGCCCAGGAGGCCCGCGTCGACTTCACGCAGGACAACATCGACGAACTCAGCCTGCACGTCCCGTGCCTCTGCAAGGTTGCACCTAACTCCAAGCAATACTGGATCGAGGACGTCCACCGCGCAGGCGGCATTCCTGCGATCCTCGGCGAGCTAAACCGCGCAGGATTGCTGAAGAAGAACGTCCACTCCGTCCACCACGACAGCCTGCAGTCGTTCCTTGACGATTGGGACATTCGCGGCGGCAAGGCAATCGACGCCGCCAACAGGCTGTTCCACGCGGCGCCCGGTGGCGTCCGCACCACCGAGATGTTCTCCACCGAGAACACCTGGGAGACGCTGGACACCGACTCCGAAAACGGCTGCATCCGGTCCGTCGAGCACGCCTACACGAAGGATGGTGGCCTCGCAGTGCTGAAGGGCAACCTGGCTGTCGACGGCTGCGTCGTGAAGACCGCGGGCGTGCCAGGGCATCAGTGGGTGTTCTCTGGCCCGGCCAAGGTTACGGAGTCTCAAGAGGAAGCTGTTGACGCCATCCTCAACGGCCGTATCGAGGCCGGCGACGTCGTCGTCGTGCGCTACGAAGGTCCGAAGGGCGGCCCGGGTATGCAGGAGATGCTCTACCCCACCAGTTACCTGAAGGGCGTTGGGCTCGGCCCGAAGTGCGCGCTGATCACCGACGGACGATTCTCCGGCGGCTCCAGCGGCCTTTCGCTTGGCCACATCAGCCCGGAGGCCGCCTCGGGCGGTAACATTGGCCTTGTTCGCGACGGCGATATCATCACGATCAATATCCCCGATCGTTCGATCAACGTCGAGGTATCCGACGAGGAGCTCGCTAAGCGTCGAGCCGAACAGGACAAGATTGGCTGGAAGCCCGCCAAGCGCGACCGCGTCGTCAGCAATTCGCTGAAGGTATTCGCGCTGCTCGCCCAAAGCGCCGACAAGGGTGCGGCTCGTCGCCAGCTAGATTAAGCAAGAAACTTAGCGGGAACCGAAAACTTCCGACTCGAAGGTTCCCGCTAAATCTTTTCAATCAGCGAAAACCAAAAGCTTCGCATTGAAGTGTTTTTTACGCAGGTTTGATCTCACCAGAGCCTCTGATCTGGAACCCGGTTGGCACGGTTATCGTCTCCGCTGGGCGATAAATATCGCCGCGTAGCCTTGCAAAGAGACGCTCTGCAGCAATCCGTCCGATTCGCTCGGGGTCTTGTGTGATGGCGGTTAGCCCGATCTTGAACAGTTCGGCGTGTGGCAGATCGTCGAAAGAGACGACCGCGATTTGTTCGGCCATGTTCAGGTCTTTTAGCGCCCGCAGCACGCCTGCGGTCAGATTGTTCTGCGCAGAGAAAATCGCGGTGGGCGGCTCTGGACCGGTCAACAGCTCGTGTGCCTACATTCGGGCGGCCTCCTCGCCGGGCAGGTTTGACCTGACCAGTCCTGGCGCTATCTCGACGCCCGACTCCCCCATCGCCCGTTCGAACCCCGCGCGGCGAATCTGCGCGGTTTCGATAATGTCCCTGTCACCAAGAAAAGCGATGCGACGATGCCCGCCGCTGATCAGATGTCTGGTGGCGCGTAGGGCACCCTGGAAGTTGTCGGAGACGACAGCGTCAACGTCTAGCCCGTGCGGTTGGCGGTCGAAGGCAACGACGGGACGGTCACCCATCAGGTCGGCCAGCCACTTTTGACTCTTGCCTAGCGGCGAAAAAACCAGCCCATCGATTTGCCGGTTAACCAGCACCTGAGCCCTCTGTTTCGTCAGATTCGGGTCGTCGTTTGAACTTAGCGCCAGCACCGTCGACGAATGCTCGGCGGCGACCTCTTCTAGTGCCGCGTGGATCTTTGCGTCGAACGGGTTGGCCACCGAAGAAACCAATAGCCCGACCGTCCTGGAACGCCTGTCCGTCCTGCGCAACGCCTGCGCTTGGGGGTCGACGCGGTAGCCGGTTTTGTTTATCGCGTCCTTCACTGCCTCGGCAGTTTGCTCAGCAACGCCCGGTTCGCCATTGACCACTCGTGAGACTGTCTTGAGACTGACACCAGCCAAAGCGGCAACTTCCCTCATCGTCACCCGCTTGTTTTTCATGTGATCAAGTATGCCAGATTTTTTTGGCAACCTTTGCAACTCCATTGCACAGCGCCATCTTGTCCAATAATGTCCTGTTTGTAGACAACGTTGTCAAGCGGCACCGTCATCGAACTCAAATCCACTTATCTGCAGAAAATGCTCACCGCGAAAGGCGAATAATGACGAGTGAAGTACAACAACCTGCAAAGACAGGTGCGACCGCAATAGTCATCCGTAGCGCACTTGTCGCCTCCATCGGCGGCCTGATCTTCGGCTTCGACACCGCTGTTATCTCTGGCACAACGAAAGCGCTGGAACGCGTCTTTACCCTGGACAGCTTCGGGCTCGGCATTGCCGTATCCAGCGCAACTATCGGAACTATCTTCGGGGCGGTTTTCGCCGGCTCGCTAGCCGACCGCTTCGGACGCAAAAAGATGCTGTTCGCGATCGGCGCACTTTTCATGATCGGTGCGCTCGGCACCGCACTGACCCCGGCATCTGCTTACTGGTTTTTCCTCCTTTGTCGAGTGCTCGGCGGCATTGGCGTCGGCATGTCTAGCGTCTGCGCACCGATCTACACCGCAGAGATCGCCCCGGCCGCCCAGCGAGGTCGTCTCGTTGGCCTCGTCCAATTCAACATCGTGCTGGGCATCCTCGTTGCTTACGCCTCCAACTCAATCATTCGCGCGATCGTCAATAACCCGGACGCGTGGCGTTGGATGCTAGGCGTAATGGCCGCCCCGTCGGCAATCTTCCTGATTTTGCTGTTCGGCGTCCCCGAGACGCCACGCTGGCTGATGAGCCAAAACCGCGAAGACGAGGCAATCGAGATCAGTCGTCGCCTGTGCCGCACCGAGGAGGAATCCGACGCAGAGATCCAGGACATCAAGGTTCAGCTCGTCGCCGACTCCAAGAACAAGAAGGTACCCTTCTTCACCAAGCGCTACCGCAAAGTAATTCTGCTCGCGATCGCCATCGCCGCTTTCAACCAGCTCTCCGGAATCAACGCGATTCTGTACTACGCACCGATGGTCATGCAGCAGGCCGGCGCCGGCGAGGACATCTCTTATCTGATGTCTATTGCCGTCGGTTTCATGAACCTGATCGCCACCATGACCGCTCTGACCGTCATCGACAAGCTCGGTCGCCGCACACTGATGTTCGTGGGCTCCATCGGCTACCTCATCAGCCTCGGGTTCCTAGCTGGCGTCATGTTCGTCTACGAGGGCAACTTCACTTCCACGTCGTCCATTCTGGTTCTGGTTGGTCTGATGGTGTTCATCGCCGCCCACGCTTTCGGCCAGGGTTCCGTCATCTGGGTGTTCATCTCGGAGATTTTCCCGAATCAGGTTCGCGGTCGAGGCCAGTCGCTGGGCTCCACCACCCACTGGATTTTCGCGGCTATCACCTCGTTCGCGTTCCCGTCTATGATCGAATTGCTCGGCGGTGGATTCAGCTTCCTCGTCTTCTTCGCGTGCATGGCTTGCCAGCTAATTTGGGTTTTGAAGATCATGCCTGAGACCAAGGGCGTTCCTCTAGAAGAGATGGCCGACAAACTCGGCATCGAAAAGTAAGGTTTTGAAAATTATGACTAATAGCACCCAACCTGTTCTCTGTCTCGGCGAGGCGCTGATCGACGTCATCTCGCGCAAGGACGCGGAGGTCGAGGAGCATGTCGGCGGTAGCCCCCTTAACGTGGCGTGCGGAATCGCGCAGCTCGGCCACCCCACTTTGATGGGCTCGTGGTTTGGCGAGGACGAGCGTGGACGCATGATCGAAAGACACCTCGTTAACGCCAATGTTTCGGTTGTCGAGGGCAGCAACAAGGCCAAAAAGACCCCAATCGCCGACGCCCAGGTCGACGAGAACGGTCAGGCCACCTACGAGTTCGATCTGGACTGGCAAGTACCCGCGCTACCAAGTGCCGACGAGGTCTCGCACCTACATATCGGCAGCTTCTCGGCGACTCTTGCCCCGGGCGCTGCTGACGTCAAGAAGGCCGTCGATAACTCCACCGGCACCGTCAGCTACGACCCGAACGCCCGCCCTTCCATTATGGGCAGCCCAGAAGACGTCGTGCCGCTGGTAGAAGAGTTGATCAGCGAATCAGACCTGGTGAAGGCGTCCGACGAGGACATCGCCTGGTTCTATGGCAAAGAGACCCCCATCGAGGAGGTCATGAGGCGTTGGCTCTCGCTTGGTGCGAGCATGGTCGTCGCAACCCGCGGACCGTGGGGCGCATACGCGAAGATCGCCAGCGACCGAGACATGTTGGTCGTCGACCCGTTAACTGTCGATATCGGCGACACGGTTGGGGCCGGAGACTCCTTCATGGCTGGCCTGATTTCTGGCCTGCTCGATGCGGGACTGCTGGGCGGTGCCGACGCTAAGGAACGCCTGCGCAACGCCAGGCTTTCCGACATCCGCGGCGCGCTACACCGTGCGGTCATCACCTCTGGGATAACCGTCAGCCGAGCCGGCGCCTACGCTCCACGCATGGATGAGGTTGAGAAGGTTCGCTCGGTTGATCCACTGCTCTAGAGCGGGCTTAACAGCAAATTCGGCGGCTTAATCGGTAGCATTGAATTTGAATGCGGCGATAAGTCGAGGGGTGGGCGAATGCTCAAGAGAAGTTGGATAAATAAAAAGACACTGCTGACCAGTGGCGTCCTAGTGGGCGCCATTGTGCTGGCAGTTCTTTTTTCGTCGACAATTTTCAAAACCGTCGAGGTCGACTCGACGCCCGAGAATGGTCTTAATCTCTTCCCGACTCCGGTGGCGAAGATCTCGTCAGCCCCTAAGGTATGCCACGGCAAGACGATTGCTGCAGCCCCCAAAGATATCGAGGAGAAACTCGAAAAGATCGCGAAGGACCACAATGTCACCCTGGAGGCTGCCTGGCTGGATCCGGAGAAGGGCGTTGTAAGGATCGGATCTGAGGACAACCTGCCCGCCTGGTCGACGATTAAAGTTCCGATTGCCCTAACCGCCACGAGAATGGGCAAGGGCGAGGAGCTAACCCAACCGATATCCACGGCAATTCGGGTTTCCGACAACGACACGGCCACAGCCATCTTCGAGGCCTTAGCGCCATCACACTTCGAACGCCTACAGCTGGTGGACGAAACGCTGCAGTCTTGCGGCGACGAAACCACCAAACTGAACGGCGAGGCGTTCGGCATGACGCTCTGGGACGTCGCAGATCAGGTGCAATTCTTGTCTAAGATGCCCTGCGTCGATAGCTCAGACCAGGTGATCGAGGAAATGTCCAACATCACTGAAGGCCAGCGTTGGGGCATCGGCAAAGCCCCAAATCCGTCGTTCAAAGGCGGCTGGGGCGACGCTAACGGCGTACATACCGTCCGCCAGATGGGCTGGTTCACTAAGGAAAACGGCGAACGCGTAATCCTCGCGATCGCGACCACCTCACCCGATCAGGCGAGCGGGCAAGATGCGATAACCGAGATGGTTAAGGAATTTAACGCTTAATCCACACGACGGCGTTGTTACCGCCCGTGCAGATCGCCACCCCATCGGATGTGCTGCACGACATCGTGTAGTTCTTCTCAGTGGTTGGGCTGTAAACCTCTATCTCGCCGTCACCGTGACGATCGAATTCGCTGAACACGTTGTCGGCGAACGGGCAGCTGGTGAAGTCATTTACCATGATGCTGCTACTGCAAGATTTGGTGGCGCCCGTCGGTGGCCAATCAATGTGGCGAGTGACGGTCACTGTCGGCTCCGGATCCACCGTCACAGTGGTTTTTGCGCTAGCCGAGGGCACGTTCGCCGGTGAGGACTTCTGGTCGGAGCCGAAGAATCCGAATGCCATGAACGCCAGCAGGGCAATGATGGCAATAGAGACGATCACGATCAGAGCGATCAGAATGCCGTTGCCACCCTTCTTCTTCTGGCCGCTGCCTGGGCCGTACTGCCCTGGATACTGCGGAGGATACTGGCCAGCCTGGAACTGTTGGTTTTGCGGCGGGTACTGACCCTGCGGTTGCCCCCGAAACTGTCCCTGGGGCTGGCCGTAATAGGGGTCGTATTGTTGCGGCTGACCCTGCTGAGGGTAAGGCTGGTTTGGGGGCAAGTAAGGGTTTGGCTGATTCTGAAACTGCGGGGGCATCGGTTGGTTGTACTGGCCTTTATTTCCATTTCCCTGCGGAAAATTCTGTTGTTCGTTGGCCATGGTTATCTCCAAACTCCCGATGCCGATAATCTGTTCCGTATGGTAACAAAAGCAACCCGACACCAGGATATCCATGCGCGATAAATCAAAGCTACTGGCTGTGCTTGTCCTGCTATTGGTGGCCCTTTTGGGGTTGCTGCTTTTCGTGTCCTCGAAGCATATAAAACCAGAACGGGTTGAGCCGACGCCCGCTTCTCGCTACGAAACCGCTTCTGCGCAAACTAAAGAACCTGATCCGGCCCAGGTGATCGCGTGCGATTCGACGCCGCTGCACTCACCGTCGAACAAGAACCTGACGTCCGCCATCCAAAGCATCGCCGCAGACCGGGATGTGATGATCGAAGCTGCCTGGCTTCGAGAGGATGGTTCCGTCGAGCGGATCGGCGGCCAGGAAACTCTCCCTGCCTGGTCAACGGCTAAGGTGCCACTCGCGTTAGCGGCTACGGATGCGGGGCTAGGAGGTCAGCTCTCGGCCCAAATCTCTTTGGCGCTGCGGGAGTCCGACAACGAGGCTGCGAACGCGGTCTGGAACAACCTAGGAACAACCGACGCTGAACGAGCCAACGCGGTTACACAGGTTTTTAGGACAACTGGCGACGACACAACGGTTCCCAGCTATCGTATCCGGGCCGGATTCAGTGTTTTCGGCCAGACCGAGTGGGACGTCCACAACCAGGTGGATTTTTTGAAAAAGATGCCCTGCCTGACCGGCTCGGGACAAGTGATCGAGGACATGTCGAACGTATCTCCTGGTCAGCGCTGGGGACTGGGCACGCTGCCAGATGCCGTTTTCAAGGGCGGTTGGGGTCCCGACCAATACGGCTACGTCGTGCGGCAGCTCGGTTGGTACACCGGCGCAGAAGGACGCGTTCCCATCGCATTCGCAGTTCGCGCGGCAGATTTCGGGCAGGGACAATCCGTGCTCAACCAGATCGCTGCCGCCCTAGAGGCAAGCTAGCCGTTGTAGGCGACGCCTGCCTCGACGAATTCGTCGGCAAGCTCGGCCAGATTCTCCGGATGAATGGGTGCAGAAAGGCTACCCAGAACCGACGTGGTGAAGCCAGCCTTTGCCGCATCCAGTGCGGTTTGGCGAACGCAGTAATCCGTCGCGATTCCACAAACGTCGACGTCCTCGACGCCGTGCTCCCTCAACCAATCTTCCAGGCCCTGTCCCTCTGACGTGCCGCCGATTGTTCCCTCGAAGCCGGAATACGCGGCTTCGTACGATCCCTTGTCAAAAATCGCCTCGAAACCGAAACCGCGGATGGCCTCGTGTAGCTGCTGACCGTCGGTACCCACGACGCAGTGCGGGGGCCAGCTATCGACAAAATCCGGGTTGTCGGAGAAGTGCGAACCAGGATCGATGTGGTGATCGCGGGTTGCCAGCACGTGATCGTAGTCCTGAGACTCAAGCATCTTCGCTATCTTCTCTGCCACATCATTGCCGCCGTCCACTCCCAGCGAACCGCCCTCACAAAAATCGACCTGGACGTCCACAACAATCAACGCATTAGACATTTTTCCTCGCTAAAAAATCTGCTCGAGCCCGAAAGCCAGTGAGCCGTAAAAACAATTAGATACGCAAAAGGCGAGGCCCGCGAAACGAACCTCGCCTTTTAGCGAATTATTTACTTAACGCTGGTGCCAGCGGAACCCAGCTGCTGGCAGGACTCGATAACGCGATCGACCATGCCCTTCTCAGCTGCACGGCCCCACGAACGCGGGTCGTACATCTTCTTGTTGCCGACCTCGCCGTCGATCTTCAGAACACCGTCGTAGTTCTTGAACATGTGCTCAACAACCGGACGGGTGAAGGCGTACTGGGTGTCGGTGTCGACGTTCATCTTGATGACGCCGTAGCTAACAGCCTCTGCGATCTCCTGGTCGGTGGAGCCGGAGCCACCGTGGAAGACCAGGTCGAACGGACGATCCTTGCCGTACTTCTTCGCGCAGGCGTCCTGGATCTCCTTCAAGATGGACGGGCGCAGCTTAACGTTGCCCGGCTTGTAAACGCCGTGAACGTTACCGAAGGTCAGAGCGGTGATATAGCGGCCGTGCTCGCCAAGACCCAGCGCGTCGATGGTGTCGAAGCCATCCTGCGGAGAGGTGTACAGCTTGTCGTTGATCTCGCCAACAACGCCGTCTTCCTCGCCACCAACAGCGCCAACCTCGATCTCGAGGATCTGCTTGGCCTTGGAGGTTCGGGCCAACAGCTCACGGGCGATTTCCAGGTTCTCCTTTAGCGGAATGGCGGAGCCGTCCCACATGTGGGAGTTGAATAGCGGGTCCTCGCCGCGGTCGACGCGCTCCTGCGAGATGGCGATCAGCGGGTTGACGTACTTGTCCAGCTTCTCTTTCTGGCAGTGGTCGGTGTGCAGGGCGATGTTGACGTTGTAGTGCTTGGCTACAACGCGGGCGTATTCGGCAAGAGCAACAGCGCCGGTGACCATGTCCTTGATGTTCGAGCCGGAAGCATATTCAGCGCCGCCAGTCGAAATCTGGATGATGCCGTCAGACTCTGCCTCGGCGAAACCGCGGATGGCCGCGTTCAGAGTCTGCGAAGATGTAATGTTGATCGCCGGGTATGCGAAGCCTTTTTCCTTCGCACGGTCAATCATCTCTTCATAAACTTCAGGAGTAGCAATACCCATTGCTTCTTCTTTCTACTAGTTGTTTTCTAATCAAATGCTAGCTGCATGCAGCAATCATTCATCAGGATCTATTTTGTTGTAAGTCTCTCAAACACCGTGTCCCTCACCAGAGTTCGTCCACTTGACTGAGATCCATACCAAAACGGCCCCTAGAGTTGGCGCGGAGGATGCCGTCGATAATCTCGGGGTTTGCATCCAAAAAGATGATCGGAAAGCTGCGTCGCCCGTCTTGCCATTCGAAAACAAGGTTCGGGCCCGGGTTGAATCGCTTATCGACGGCTTTCACCAATTTGATCGATGAAAATCGGATTTTCTCACCGCTTGGAAACGCGACGCCCTCGTTGTCCAGCAGGAAGGCTGGCCCGGGGATGATGGACTTGGCCACGCTTCGCGCCCTCGCCATTTTCATGACCGACACAAGCGCCATCACCATCGAGTAGCAAAGCCCCGCGATGAGAATCCAGAAAAACAGTTCGTCCGATTTCGGCTTCCAAATGAAATAGAAGACGATAGTCAACACGATGCTGACGGCCAGCGAGATTAGTCTGCTGTTCATTTTCGAGCGCATATCAGCTGCCCGCTCGGCCATGTTTTTCTGCGTGAAACTAACCGAAAAACCAGGCATTTGGGCGGGCTGCGCCAAGCGCTCACGCATCAATGTCTGGCTCATGTCACCTAGCTTACCCTGTTTGACGTTTGCACCGAGAGGCAGGTTGCCTACGCGAGCGCCGCAGCCATCTTTTCAATGATTTGCTCCAACACCGGACGCGGAGTGCCGAAGCAAAGCCTTAGCCAGCCCTTGCCGACGTCTCCGCATTCTGCGCCATCGGTAAGCGCGACACCCGCCTTCAAGAAGTGTTGGCGCGGATCTTCCAGGCCAAGGCCGCGGACGTCGAGCCAGGCTAGGAATGTGGATTGCGGAGCGATCATCTTCACGCCGGGCAGCTTCTTCTCCACCGCTTCAACCAGATAGTCACGATTTCCACGAAGGTAGTCGACTAGATCGTCGAGCCACTCTTCGCCGTCGCGATATGCGGAGATCGCCGCTACGACACCGATTGGCGCGGACTCGTGGATTATGCCGTGACCCTGGCTGGTCATCCACCTCTGCTGCTCGTCGTTGGTGACGACCAGCTGGGCGCATTTGAGCCCCGCAGTGTTGAACGCTTTGGAGGCGGACAGCGCAGTGACGGTGTGCTGGGCTGCGCTCTGGCTGGTGGACGCGTACGGCACATGATTGCCGTCGAGCACCAGGGGTGCGTGGATCTCGTCGCTGAATACCCAACCGTTGTGGGCGTCGACGATCTTCGTGATCTTATCCATCTCTCCAGCCGTGACGACCTTGCCGATGGGGTTGTGCGGGTTACATAGGATCAGCACGTTACCGCCGTCTTTGAATGCCTGATCGATGGCCTCGAAATCAAATTCCCATGAATCTTCGGTTTGGATCATCGGGACCTGAATCAGCTCGCGTCCGCAGACACCGGGGATGTCGACGAACGGCATGTAACAGGGCGTCGGGACGATGACTTTGCCGTCGGGCACCAGATAACTGAGCGTCATGGTCAAGCCGGTCAGCACATCGGGCAGCCAATGCACACGCTCGGCAGGCACGCTCCAGCCGTACCGCTTATCCAGCCATTGCGCGGTGGCCACTTTGAGTTCTTTGCGCATGTTCATCGGCGCGTAACCGGTCATCTCTTTATCGATGAAATCCACGACCGCCTTACGCACCGGCGCGGCCAGACCGAAATCAGACTCGGCCACCCAAGCGCCGTCAGCTGGCTGGAACGCCGTCCACTTCAGGCTGCCCGCCTCTTGAAGTTCTTGGGCGTCCCTGGCATCCGCGCGCTCGGCGAATGTTCCTGGACGCTGGCTAACCGGCACAAAATTCTTAGTCATGACTTCCCTTTATTTTCCGTACTGCCACTGTTTCGACCATTCGTACATGGCTACGGCGGCCGCGGCGCCCGCATTCATCGAACGGGTGGAACCGTACTGGGTAATTGCCACGAGACGCTCGCAGGCGGCGAGCATCTCGTCGGTGAGCCCAGGACCTTCCGAGCCGAAGACCAGACAGCAGCGCTCGGGAAGTTGCGATTCTTCGAGCGGCACGTACCCCGGCAGATTGTCGACGCCGATTAGGGTCAGAGAATTCTGTTTGCAGAACTCCACGAGCGCGTTCTCGTCAGGAGCGTGATGAACATGGATATATCTGTCGGTAACCATTGCCCCGCGCTTGTTCCAGCGGCGCTTGCCAACCACGTGCACGCTGGAGACGTTGAACGCATTGGCAGTTCGCACGATGGAACCGATATTGAAGTCGTGCTGCCAGTTCTGAATGGCGATATGCAGCTCGGCGGGCGCCCACTTATCGCGTTGGGCGTCCAACTCGGCGACGATGGCGTCCATCTTCCAATAGCGGAACCGATCGATTACGTTCCGGTGGTCGCCCTCTGCTAGCAGCTCCGGGTCAAGCCGCTCGTCGTCGGGCCATGGACCCTCGTACGGGCCCACCCCGACCGTGGGTGCGGTCGGGTCAATTGGCTTCTTGTCTTCTTCAGAGCTCACTTTTCAGGGTCGACCTGCCCGTACGGGTTGGTGCCGCTGGCCGGTGGCTGCTTGTATTCGACCGAACCAGGAGCGGGAGCCTGAGAGCCGAACTGATCAGCGCTATAGCCGGCCTGCGACTTGGCGCCTTGATCGATTGTAAG
The DNA here is from genome assembly GCF_000423485.1 of Propionimicrobium lymphophilum DSM 4903. Classification (GTDB taxonomy): domain Bacteria; phylum Actinomycetota; class Actinomycetes; order Propionibacteriales; family Propionibacteriaceae; genus Propionimicrobium; species Propionimicrobium lymphophilum. The sequence continues at coordinate 48,883 of NZ_AUIB01000005.1, forward strand.
TGACGAATTAGCGCCTGGGAAGCTGAAACCCTGTTCCTTGCTCATGGTGCTGCGGTCTTGGCCGGTGTAGCTGGGCAGCTCGCCAGAGTTCCTGGATTCGTCGGTAACGGCGTGGTCTTGCACGGAGCGATTGCCGAAGTCGACCGTCGGGGCCTGGCGAACGTTGGTGTCGCGAACTTCGAAGTAGCCGGCCTCCTTAAACCCACCCATGTTGGCCAGGATGTTATTCGGGAAAGACTGGATCTTGGTGTTGTAGCTGCTGACGACAGCGTTGTAGTAGCGCCTGCCGTTAGCGATGCGGTCTTCAGTCTCCTCCAGCTGGCTAGCGAGCTGACGGAAGCCAGCATCCGCACGCAGCTCCGGATAGGCCTCGGCGGTAGCGATCAACTGGTGCAGGACGCCGGTCAGCTGATTCTCTGCCGCAGCACGCTGCTCGCCACTGGCTCCCGCCTGTGCTGACTGGTATGCGTTGTTGCGCATCGCGATCACGCGCTCGAGAGTCTGGGATTCGTGGCTCGCGTACCCCTTAACCGTCTCGACCAGATTCGGGATCAGATCGTAACGGCGATTCAATTCGACGTCGATCTGACGCCAGGCCTGCTCAACCTGGTTACGCAGCTTCACCAAGCCGTTGTAGGCGCCAACGCCCCAGCCGATGATGCCTACGACCAAGACGATAAGTACGATCACAATTATTAGAACCGAGGACATCGGAACTCTCCTTAAAGCAGACGAAAATTCCAGCTACAAAAACTTTAACCGCCGCCACTGACAAAAAGTCGCGACGCAAAATTAAATATCGAGCTCTTCGACTCCGTACGCGTAGCGGTATTCCAGACCAGCCTCGCGAACTCTTTCTTCTGCTCCCGTGCTGCGATCAACCACGACGACAACCGCGACCGGTTCGCCGCCTGCCTCACGAACGGCTTCTACGGCAGTCAGGGCAGAACCGCCTGTGGTGGAGGTGTCTTCCACAACCAAAACACGACGACCCTTGACGTCCGGGCCTTCGATGCGTTTGTGCAGGCCGTGCGACTTGGCTTCCTTACGGACGACGAAAGCGTCCAGCCGCTCGCCTTCGGCTGCTGCGGCCGCGAGCATGGAGAAGGCGACCGGGTCAGCACCCATCGTCAGGCCACCGACGGCATCGAAATTTAGGTCTTTAGTGAGATCACGCAGAACGCGTCCGACTAGAGGTGCGGCCGAGCCGTCCAGCGTAACCCTGCGCATGTCTACGTAGTAGTCGGCTTCGCGACCGCTAGCCAGCGTCACCTTGCCTCGGACTACGGCTAATTCATTGATGGCTTTAAGAAGTGTTTCCCGATCAGTCATACCAAGAAGCATAGTCGCCAGGGCCGGCAATTTTTAACACGCTATCTAGCGCGCTTACCCAAATACTTCGCGAAACACACTGAGCGATCCCCAGTGGGCAGCAGATCCTGGCTAGTCGTCAAGGTCAGCATGGGCATGGTGGCGCGCTTGCCTTGCTCTCCAGGCACCTCATCCAGAACCCAATCGTCGTCGGAGTCGACCGTTAGCTGATCCGGCGAAACCACTACCTCGTACTCAAAAACCTCTTTGCAGGTCTCAAGCTGAATCGCATCGCCGACCTTTAAGTCGAGAAGATTCCGGAACGGCTCGCCGTTCGTCAGGCGATAGCCGGCGATAGCTGTGTTACCTACCTGTCCGGGAGCTACGGAGTCCGGGTAGAGCCCGACTCCCGCGGAGAGCTGGTCTCGTCCGACACCCTCCAGAATCGGATAGCGCTGGTCGCCGATCTTCAACACTCCGACGACACTCGGCTGGGTTCCTGCAGCGCAGGCATCATCGAACTCGGCGAGATTCTGCGCGATTTTATTTCGGCTCAGTTGATTACTGCCAATCAACTGCCAGGCAACAAAAGCCGCCACCGCAACCACGACGGCCACGAGCCCAACCCACGCCAAGCGCAGAACCCAAGACTTCGATTTCTTCTCTGCCACAAAACTAAGAATATCCGGATTAACTAAACCGCAGGATGCCGTGTTTGCTGGCCACCGGGGACGGCTCGGCGTCAGCATCCGTGAACGCTTCGGCTCCTGCAATGAACCGGCCGATCTTTTCCGAGCCGATGTATCTATACGGCCAGATGGCTTTGGTGGCTTCCTTTTTGATGTCGTCTAGGGGAATATCAGCCTGGCTAGCTCCGAGCAGCAGGTTGCCAAACCTGGGCTGGTTAAAGATCCTGGGTTCGGCGCCAACCACGACCTCCTTAAAGAGCCAAGCCAACCCCGCAACCACCCGTCTCGTCCAGTCGAATGGGCGCTGGTCTATGACATTCATTAGCAACAGACCGTCAGGCGTTAAGACCCGTTTAATTTCGGCAAAGAACTCGACGCTGACAAGTTCCTTGGGCACGCTCGCCGAGGAAAAGGCGTTGACGATTATTACTTGAGCGAAATCGTCTCTCATGCCAGCAATGCCGGCTCTGCCGTCCAGTGGACGAACCTTGATTCCAGACCTGAGCGGAAGCGGCAATTTTTCTCGCACTGCCGCGGTCAAGGCCTCGTCAGGTTCCAGAACGATCTGCGGGGAAGTCGGACGCGTCACGCTTACGTATCTAGCCAAAGACATTCCTGCCCCACCCACGTGAACGACGCGATGGCGCTGGCCTGAGGGAACTATCTGATCTAGAAAATCGGCCATTCTTTCCATGTACGGAAAAATGAGTTTCGTCGGATCTTCGACGTCCACATAAGACTGTGGGACGCCATTGATCTCAACTATTACCCCGTCATCTTCTTCGATGAATCTGACAGTATTTGCATTCATATTGTTAGCTCATTCACTTTTTCTTTTTACCTGTGTAAATAAGTTACAAAATTTTTCCTGATTTAGGTAACTTATTTTCCTAATCTCCGTTCCAAGCGATTCTTCAGCGTCTTTAGCCCTAAAAAGCTGTAATTTGTTGGAGATAACGCGGAGAATTTTCATTCGCTATGCCGCCACATATCAGCTACCGACGAGCCTCTGACTAGGGAGAATTGATCCAGTTATTTCACCAACTGGAATAACTATTCCATTTTTCTTTAGTTCCTGTTATTTTACGAATCACAGACGCCTACTTTTCACCCCCCCAGAAAATCTTGGAGTCTTAGATTTCATTAGTAGATCGGCCAGCAGATGATACCTATAACAGAACGCATATCGAACATTCTTCCTAAGTTACGCCCTTCCGAGCGTTCTGTCGCCGAATTGATTCTGCATAATCCAACTAAAGCTGCCGCCAGCACGATATCCGAGCTCGCCAAAGCCGCTTTCACATCAAAAACAACAGTAATGCGTTTCGCCCAAAGAATCGGGCTTTCCGGATACTCTCAGATGCGTTACCTGCTCGCTATTGAGGCCGGTAAGCGTTCGGGGCACGACTGGGAGCTGACGGATAAAGGGGCTGACGCACTATCTATAGACGCCAAACGGTTGGCCAAGCTGCAACTCGAGAACATTCGCGACACCTTCAACATGTTGGACACCAAGTCGCTTGAACGCGCGATCAAGATCTTAGCGGAAGCCAAACGCGTCCAGATCTACGCTCCAGCAGATTCGGCCGTGGTTGGCTTTTTTCTATCGCAGGTTCTCTCCGACGCCGGGGTCATTTGCGTCGTCTATAACGACTACAAGTCTGGGCTAGCCGCGGCTTCCAGTCTGATGGACAGCGACGTCGCCATCGGCATGACAGGCACCGACAACGTCGACAACCTGGTTAACTCCATCCGCTGCGCCAAGAATGCAGGCGCTAAGGCAATCGCGTTCACCACGTCCTACAATTCACCGCTAGCAAATGTCGTCGACGAAGTTCTCGTATCTGCGCCAGCGAGCGACGCCGATCTTTTCGGTGGCAGCGCATTCCTGGGTCAGATCGCCCTGATCAATTGCGTGCGTTCCGGGATGAACTTGCAGGCCGCCTCGTCTCAGGCCTGAGCCTTCAGGAATTCCTTCACTTCGTCTGCATTTCTGTACGAGGCCTGCGCGCCTACCTTTTTCGTGGCAAGCGCAGAAACCACCGCAGCGAGTTTGGCTCCGTCAACCAGGCTGTGACCAGCCGAGAGGGTGCAAAGTAGAGTGCCCATGAAGGAGTCTCCGGCACCAGTGGTGTCTACGGTTTCGACCCGAACCGCCGGAACGTCGAAGATTTCGCCGTCCTCCATAACCTTTGAGCCATTTGCCCCGAGGGTCAGCACCACGCGATCGCAATCAAGTTCGCGCATGGCTTTCTCCAGGTCCTCGCTGGATTCGGCGTCTATTTTGCGACCGCTGAGCACCGCTAGCTCGTGTTCGTTGACGATCAGCACGTCTACCTGTTCTAGCAGCGAATCCGGCACCTCGACGATCGGCGAATAATTCAACACGACCGTCTTTCCAGCCTTGTGGGCTATTCTGGCGGCCTCTTGGACCGCCTCGATCGGGGCTTCCAGGCACAGCCCCAAAACATTTGCCTCGCGAATCAACCGGCGCTTCGAATGGACCATTTTGGCGTCTACGGCGTTGTTCGCGCCCGCCGAATAAACGATGGTGTTCTCCCCCACCTTATCAACGGTGATCAGAGTGGATCCTGAGGGATGCTCGACGCGTCTAATGCCCAGCGTGTTGACGCCGGCCTTCTGCAACGAGGCGAGCAGCAGATCGCCATGGCCGTCCAGCCCAACCGCACCGATCAAATTGACGTCGGCGCCAAGCAGCGCACAGGTCACCGCCTGGTTAGCCGATTTTCCTCCAGGCAGAATGGCTAACGGACCACCAACAACGGTCTCCCCCGGCTCAGGAAGACGCTCGGTCTCGACCGTCAGGTCAGCATTAATGGAGCCAACCACGGCGACGGGCGCGCCGAGAGATTTTAGCAAATCAATATTTTTAGAAAAACCTTTAGCTTCCACAAAACACTCCTCTTTGAGTTTCTATTTTTGATTATTTATTTTTTCAACTGACGCTCTAGTAACTAGTCGCATAGGCAACACGGCATTCTCGAAAGAACGTTGATGAGATTGAGAAATTAGAGCTTGTAAAGCAGCAGTCGCCATTTCACTAACTGGTTGACTCACAGTCGTCAATCTAGGCGAAAGCCAATCACATAGAGGTATATTATCGAAACCTATAATTGAAAGATCTTTTGGAATATCCAAGTTAGATTCTTTTGCTGCCCTGATTAATCCAACCGCAATGATATCGGAACATGCAAAAACAGCAGAAACAGAAATTTTCTTATTTACCAAAGCAGGAAGGATGGATGCACCAAAGGCTTCGCTGTAAGGCCCCCTGAATACAAGATCTTCCGAACACGCAAGCCCATGAGCCTTCATAGCTTTACGGAAACCAAGCTCTCTCTGCTCCGCCGAGGATAAGCCTACAGGACCTCCTACTAAAGCAATATTTTCGTGCCCGTTTACTATTAGGTGACTTGTAGCCTGATAAGCACCATTAAGATTTCCAGAAACAACATAAGGAACTTTATTAAGAGATTCCGAACTTAAAACTATTTCATCAACCATAACGAATGGCTTATTAAAGCTAGTTACGTCGATAACCTCATCCAGCATATTGTTTCCCACATACAATATGCCATGAATTGAATCATTTTTTAAAACCGCTTTTAATGTAGATATTTCACTAGCCAAACCACCACCGGTAAGATGAACCGATATCTGCTTATTTTCAAATTTTGCAGCGACAACTATCTCATCAGCTAAAGACGCAAAAAAAGGATTAGTCAGGGATGGAACCAATAATGCAATTGAATTTAAACTCGGATCTTTTTTAAGACGAGGACTCCAACCCACTTCAGACATCGCATCTTGAATTTTTCTTGAGGTATCTACCGTGACATTCAGCTCGCCCTTGACATACCTAGACACGGTAGAAGTGGAAACTCCTGCCTTTCTCGCTACCTCGCGCAGTGACGCCCCCATAGAGATCCAATCCTTAAAAACCTTGCATTTGCAATACCAAACATATATCATACCTTTATTCGTTGCGTAACGTTGCGCAACATTGTCAAAGGAGACGATGTGTCAAAAGTATTATTGGCAGGCGAATCTTGGGTAAGTGACGTAACCGACCACAAGGGTTTCGATCCTTTCCCTCACACTCAAGTTCACATTGGATGCGAAAAACTTCTAGAAGTGTTGCGCAACAATGGCCATGAAGTTACTCATTTAAAATCTCACGATGTCAGCACGGACTTCCCGTTCTCTATCGACGAACTGAATGAATACGATGTTGTGATTCTTTCTGATGTTGGAGCGAACAGCCTTCTTCTTCCCCCACAAGTTTTTGAGGAGGGTAAAAAAACACCGAATCGGCTTAAAGTTATCCGTGACTGGGTTAGGCAAGGCGGAGGCCTGCTAATGGCGGGAGGCTACTTGAGCTTTCAAGGCTTCCAAGCAAAAGCAAACTACGCAGGCACCCCTGTTGAAGAAGCTCTACCGGTATCTATATTTCACTGGGACGACCGCGTTGAGACGCCTGAAGGTGCCAAACCACAGCTTTCAGCAACTGCACACACAATCACCGAAGATCTGGACGAATACTGGCCTGACTTACTGGGATACCAGCTATTAACACCTAAAGATGGCTCGGAAGTCTTGGCCACTATTAACGACGATCCTCTACTCATTACAACGGATTTCGGAGAAGGACGTTCGGTCGCATTCGCTTCAGATATCTCTCCTCATTGGGCTCCGGAAGAGTTCATGGCCTGGAACGGCTACGGGAAATTATTTAACAACATTATCAACTGGCTCAGCTAAGAAAGTGTGACAACGATGTCTTCAAATTCAAGCGTTGACTCCAAAAATAAAGATCAGAAAACAAACAGTTCCGGCAGTCTAACGGTAGCAATATTCACCTTCTTAACGGTTCTAGCTGGAATGCTAGGACCTCTTCAGAGCTCGGTGAACGGCAGGCTCGGCGTCGTCGTAGAAGACGGACATCTTGCCGCTTGCATCTCATTCTTCAGCGGACTGGTCGTAATGTTGATCATTGTCCTATCTCAGAAAAAACTGCGTAAATCTCTATTGTCGCTTCCAGGACATCTAAAGAACAGGGCCCTCCCCTGGCCTTACTTCTTCGCCGGTTGCTGCGGTGCAGTTATCGTGCTTTCAGAGGGAGTTTCAGTAGGCATGCTTGGCGTTGCCACATTTCAGACTTCGCTGATTGCAGGAATGGTTATCTCAGGAATTGTTTGTGACCGTTTAGGAATTGGTGTTGAGTTTAAGCAAGCACTAAATATTCCGCGTATCCTAGGGGCCTTGCTTGCGATCGCAGCAACGGTCCTTGTCGTGTCACCAAACTTCACTGCCCCGCACATGATAGGGCTAGCAGTGTTGCCTTTTTGTGGCGGTCTCCTTGCTGGATGGCAGCCAGCAGGCAACTCAAAAATCGGGTACCTGGCCGATTCTATGCTTGTTTCTATTACCTGGAACTTCATCGTAGGATTTTCAGTACTTACGCTCGCCTTTTTGGTTCGGATGGCTATTGGTAAGGCCACTTTCCATCTACCTACTCAATGGTGGATGTTTTTGGGAGGGCCTCTTGGGCTACTTTCAATCGCCTTGATGGCGTTGCTAGTGCGCAAGCTAGGCCTCTTACTGCTTGCTCTTGCATCTACAGCCGGACAGCTCATCGGCTCCATCTTGATTGATGTGTTCTTCCCTCAGTCAGGACACGTCATCTACACGGCGACGGTAATCGGCGCATGCGTTGCCCTGGTTGCAGCGGGAATTGCAATGGCGCCAACAAAAAAGATTAAAAGCAACGATTTTTAGGATCAATGATGAACCAGAAATTATCATCAGGACAGCTACAGACTGTTACAGGAATCATCCAAGCCGAAGAGATGGGTATGACGCTTGTTCATGAGCATCTCTTTAATGACTTGTCGTCTGTAGTAGATGAGCCCTATTTCAAGTTTTCCAATGAACTGGTAGGCAAAAAAGTCGAGCCATCTCTCATGTATGGCCTTAGACAAGACCCTTACTGCAACGCAGATAACATGTCGGAAAAAGATACATCTGATGTTGTCTTCGAGGTAAATCACTATGCAGAGCTCGGAGGCAAAACTATCGTCGATGCCACCGGGACTGAGGCTATAGGCCGTAACCCCAAGAAACTTCTCGAAGTGGCTAACCAAACTGGTCTGAACGTAGTTATGTCCAGCGGGCACTATTTAGAAAAGTTTGAAGGAAAGCGAATAACTGCACAAAGTATCGACAAAATTGCCGAAGGCATAGACAACGACATCAATTCTGGCGTTCAAGGAACAGAGATCAAAGCGGGAATGATCGGTGAGATCGGCGTGTCCCCATTCTTCACCGATGGTGAAAAAGCTTCTCTAACAGCAGCAGCCGTCGCTCAGACTAATAACCCAACAGTGGCTCTAAATATCCACATGCCTGGCTGGCAGCGTAGAGGCGACGAGGTATTGGATATCGTCTTCAAAGAAGGAGTCAAACCAGAGAAAGTATCGTTAGCACACTCTGATCCATCCGGATGCGACGTCGAATACCAGCACAGAATGCTCGACAAAGGCATTTGGTTGGAGTTTGACATGATTGGCCTGGATATAACCTTCCCTAAAGAAGGTGTCTCTCCTTCGGTAAACGAAACAGTTAAGTGCGTTTCCAGCTTAATTAAAGAGGGCTACACGGAACAGTTATTACTTAGCCACGATCTGTTTCTTAAACAGATGTGGACGAAGAATGGCGGAAATGGGTTTGCCTTCGTGCCTACAGTATTCATAGATCTTCTCAAAGCAGAGGGAGTAGGAGAAGAAGACCTTCACAAGCTACTTTATGAGAATCCAATCGCGGTTCTAACCAAATAACTAACCTTTTTTGGGGGCTACTAGTTAGTAGCCCCCAAATTTACGCCTATTCGACGTCCGTGATCTCTAGACCATTGTTGTCTGATGCGACGCCCATGTGGACGACCGAGCCGTCCGGCACCTGACCGGCAAGCAGCTTGCGAGCCAGCTGGTCCTCGACGCTCGTCTGGATCAACCTGCGCAGCGGGCGGGCACCGTACGTTGGGTCGTAGCCGGTGTTTGCCAGCCACGCCTTCGCGTTGTCACTCATCTCGATCGAGATGCGGCGATCCGCCAGCCTCTTGTTGACCCTGGCCAGGTTGATGTCGACGATCTTCGCCAGGTTCTCGCGAGTCAGCGGGGTGAACATGACAATCTCGTCTAGACGGTTCAAGAACTCTGGCCTGAACTGGGCGCGAACGACGTTCATGACGGCTTCGTGCTTGGCCTTCTCGTCCATGCTCTGATCGGCCAAAGCGTGAGAACCCAAGTTACTGGTCATGATCAGAATCGTGTTGCGGAAATCCACCGTACGACCCTGGCCATCGGTCAGGCGGCCGTCGTCGAGCACCTGCAGCAAGATGTTGAAGACGTCGGCGTGGGCCTTCTCAACCTCGTCCAGCAAAACGACCGAGTACGGATGACGACGCACTGCCTCGGTCAGCTGGCCGCCTTCTTCGTAGCCGACGTAGCCCGGAGGCGCGCCGACCAGACGAGAAACGGAGTGCTTCTCCATGTACTCGCTCATGTCGATGCGGACCATCGCCTGCTCGTCGTCGAAGAGAAAGTCAGCCAGAGACTTGGCCAACTCCGTCTTGCCGACGCCCGTGGGGCCAAGGAACAGGAACGAACCGATCGGTTTGTTCGGGTCGGCGATGCCCGCACGGCTACGACGAACCGCGTCGGAGACGGCCTGCACGGCCTCTTCCTGGCCGATCAGACGCTTGCCGAGGCGCTCCTCCATGTGCAGCAGCTTCTCGGACTCGCCCTCCAGCATCTTGCCGACGGGAACGCCGGTCCACGCGCTAACAACATCCGCGATATCCTCGGCTCGTACCTCCTCCGAAACCATCGAAGTGTTCTCGGCCTCGGTGGCCTGCCCAAGCTCGCGTTCCAGGGCTGGCAGTTCCGCGTACAAAATCTGCGAGCTCTTCTCGAGGTTGCCCTCGCGCTGATACTTCTCGGCGTCAGTGCGCAGGGCGTCGATCTGCGTCTTCAGATCGCCAACCCTGTTCAGGCTGCGTTTCTCCTCCTGCCACTGAGCTTCGAGAGTGCGCAGCTTCTCCTTCTCGTCGGCCAGCTCTTGATCGAGCGCAGCAAGGCGCTGCTTGGAAGCGTCGTCGTCCTCTTTGCTGAGTGCGAACTGTTCCATAGTCAGGCGGTCGACGGCGCGACGCAGCTGGTCGATCTCGATCGGCGAAGAGTCGATCTCCATGCGCAGCCGGCTGGCGGATTCGTCGATCAGGTCGATGGCTTTATCCGGCAGCTGACGGTTGGTGATGTAACGGTTGGACAGCTGAGCGGCCGCCACCAGAGCACCGTCGGTGATGCGCACCTTGTGGTGGGCTTCGTAGCGTTCGCGCAGGCCACGCAAAATCGCGACCGTGTCCTCGACGCTCGGCTCACCAACGAAAACTGTCTGGAACCTGCGCTCCAGCGCGGCATCCTTTTCGATGTGCTCGCGGTATTCGTCGAGCGTGGTGGCGCCAATCATTCGCAGTTCACCACGGGCCAACATCGGCTTGAGCATGTTAGAAGCGTCCATCGAGCCTTCCGACGCGCCAGCACCGACAACCGTGTGCAGCTCGTCAATGAAGGTGATGATCTGGCCCTCGGCCTCCTTGATTTCGTTCAAGACGGCCTTCAGGCGCTCCTCAAACTCGCCGCGATATTTAGCACCGGCGACCATCGAGCCAAGGTCCAGCGAGACCACTCGCCTGCCCTTCAGCGAATCGGGCACGTCCCCGGCGACAACGCGCTGGGCTAGTCCCTCGACGACTGCGGTCTTACCGACGCCAGGCTCACCGATTAGAACAGGGTTGTTCTTGGTCCGGCGGCTCAGCACCTGGGCGACACGACGAATCTCAGAGTCGCGCCCGATGACCGGGTCGAGCTTGCCTTCACGGGCCTGCATCGTCAGGTCGATCGAGTACTTCTCCAGCGCGGATTCGCCGCCCTCAGCCTCGGGGTTGGTGACGCGCTTGTCACCGCGCTCGGAATTGAAGATCTCTTCGAGCTTGCTGGCGGTAAGCCCGGTGCGCGTCAAGATCGTCTTCGCCTGGGAATCGACCTCGGCGAGCGAAATCAGCAGGTGCTCCGTCGCCACGTATTGGTCGCCAAGAGCCTGGGCGCGCGTTTCGGCTTCCGCAAGCACCCTGGCAAGCGAACCGGACAGCTGCGGCTGAGCCACGGACGAGCCTGAAGTGCTCGGCAGTTGCTTGATTGCAGACTCCGCCTCCTGGCTGATCACCTTGGCGTCTATGCCTGCAGCGTTAAGTAGTTTTTCGCAGCTGCTATTCGGTGTCAGCAGCAGCGCTCGCAACAAGTGGACGGGCTCGGCCTGCGGGTTGCCGGCGCTCAGCGCTAGCCGAACCGCAGTGGTGACACCGTCTGTTGCTAATGAAGTTAGCTTTTCGGTATCCATAATTTCCTCTTTTGCTAGGTATTACCCCAACCTCTACACAAAGTTGAGTCTACTTAACTCAACTTGCTTAGTGGCTGGTTTATTCCAGGGCGCGCGACATTTTGTAAAGTCATTTGTAAAATCCGTGACAAAACTTCCTAGACAGAGCGACGGGAAGCCGCAACCATTGCAGCAAAACCTGCTGACTAGGGTAAACACTACGAGTTGCCTTAGATCACCCATTCACCGACCACGCTTTGTCACGGCGTTTAGGGAAAAACAAGGGCGGACGGCAATCGCCGCCCACCCTCGAAGCACCAGCTACCAGCCCTGATACCCTTCAGGAGCCATGTATACGCCGTGGCCGGTCGAGGTGTTCCAGCAGGTAAGCGCTGACCCGGAACTCGCGCACACATAGTTGCTGGTGTACATGACCTCGCCCGGTTGGATGATCGTGTGCTTGCTGCGGTCATCAAAGAAAGCCGGCGCAGACGTTTCCGGATGTGCCGATATCGCCTTATCGCTGTTCAGGCTGAAAGCCCACGCGGGAATCGTTGAATAGCCGTCCGAGAAACTTCCTCCCATCTCTTCCGGATACTTGTTTTCCTTCAAGTACGACATGACTCCGCAATAAGCCAACCCCTCCCCCGAGGCTGGAAATTCGCAGCCAATATTCTTATCTGGGGTTTGAATCGACCTGAAGGTTTCACCTCCCTGGATAGAGACGCCAGTGATAGGAATCTCTTTTGCGCCTTCAGGAATCGGGCCACCTGCACCTTCGTACGCCTCGGCAGGGATACCAGGGGCCCTCCCCTCGTCCTTGTATGCAGGCTTACCGGATGATTCGATACCCGGATCCTCCAGTTCTATTCGATTAATCGGCAATTCGCCCGTACGTACGACTTCGTCCTGGTCAACGTCATACTTGAATTTTGACTCTGCCCAACCGGTGCTTTCGGCAGGAGCTAAGTCGCCTGGCTTCATGAAGCGGTAGCTAACCTCCACCTCTTCGGGACTGATTCGCTGGATTGCAGGGGTCCCACCAAACAACCACTTGGTCGCTGGATACAGGTATTCTCCGTAGCTGTAGAGCAACTGGATTTCAGGCGAATCAACAGTAGCCCCACTGACAGGAATGGAGATCACAGATAGCGGAGCGCAGGGGTCGTAGACGGAAGTGTTGACGCCGTCTTCCTGCCAGGCCCAGGGACTCTGCGTCCAGCTGGTCTCCGCTGATTTATAAGGCGCCTTTTCTAAAGCATCTTTCGCGACCTCTTCGAGACTTAGACCGCATGCTTTCTTATTGTTCTTCTTCGCGGCGGGCTTCTGAGAGCCGTCAGGATTTGTCACGGACGACGGTAAAACGCTGGAACACGCCGTCAGCAACAGTGCCAACGTAGTGAACAGCGCACAAAAAACTTTCTTCATTTTTACCCCTTACTTGTTACCTATTTATATACACGACACCTTTTCCGCAGTGAGCGCACACCCTTCTAAACAAAAGAGCGTGACAAATGAGGGTCGTCCTTAGACCCGCTGGAGTTGCGCTATTGCAATTCCCCAAGTCAGAGGATTTTGTTGCAAAAGTTGCGGTGCGAACCTGTCAGAGCCGCCAGGTTTTATCACGAGGCCTTCAGCCAAAACATGCAAACTGAGCGCTATTTTTCGCCGCAGCGGCAACCTGATCAGGCTATTGGGTAGCCTGGAGGAGTTATGAACAGCGAAAAAGAAGGCGTGACCACCTCCGCAGAGCAGAAGGCAGCGGGCCAGCCGATTGCGGCTAGCCACCTGTCGTCTAGCGGCCACCGCACGCCGGTTTCAACATACAGAATTCAGTTGGGCCCCGAAATGACCTTCGACGACGCCAGGGACTCGCTCGACTACCTCGAGCGGCTGGGCGTAACAGATATCTACCTAAGTCCGATTCTGCAGGCAGCACCTGGCTCCACCCACGGCTACGACGTCGTAGACCCAACCCGGATCAGCGAGAGCCTCGGCGGACGCGAAGGCTTCGAACGCCTAGCCGACGACGCGCACAACCGAAACATAGGCGTCATCGTTGACCTCGTGCCAAACCACATGGGCGTGCCCACGCCGATCTACCACAACAAGGCGCTGTGGTCGGTGCTTCGCGAAGGCCCGAACTCCGAATACGCCGAATGGTTCGACGGCACCGAAGACTCCGACGGCATCCTCATGCCGTTCCTGGGCGAGCGGATCGGCACTGCACTCGCGGAAGGCAAAATCACCCGCGAAGAAATGGTGGTGCCGGGCTTAGAAGATGAAGGCCCCGCCCCCGTGCTGAAGTACTACGACCACGTGTTCCCGGTTCGCGCCGGAACCGAATCGCTGCCGCTGCCGATGTGCGTCGCCAAGCAGTACTACCGCCTTGCCTACTGGAAGGTGGCAAACGAGGAGCTCAACTTCCGTCGCTTCTTCGACGTCGACACCCTGCTCGCCGTCCGCGTTGAGGACCCAGAGGTTTTCCAGGCCACCCACGCACTTCTCTTCGATCTTTACGCCGACGGAAAAATCGACGGCTTCCGCATCGACCACATCGATGGCCTGGCCGACCCGCGCGGCTACCTGCGCAACCTGTCCCTGGCGACGGGCGGCGCATGGGTTACCGTCGAGAAAATCCTGGAGCCCGACGAAGAACTCCCCCAAGATTGGCCGACTGCGGGCACGACCGGATACGACGCGTCCTGGCGGATCTCGCAGCTGCAGATCGACCCATCCGGGCACAACGAGATGGCCGCTGTTTTGCCAGACATCGGGGCTGTTCCGGAGCCGCTGTCCGTCACCATCGAAAAATCCAAGCGCGAGATCGCGACTGAGTCGCTGCACGCGGAGGTTTACCGGATTGCGGACCTGGCGTACCAGATCTGCCACGACGACATCATGCTTCGCGACCACACGCATTCGTGGATTCAGCAGTGCATCACCGAGCTGGTGATCGCCTTCCCCCGCTACCGCGCCTACGTGGTGCCGGGCGAGCCGGCAGACAAAGAGGCCATCAGGCTGGTGGAGGAAGCCGCGAAGGTGGCCGCCACCAGACTCGACCCGCAGTTGCTAGACACCCTCGACGTCGTCGTCAACCTGGTTCTCGGCCGCGAAGTTGGTTCCGCGTCCCGCGCCCAACAGGACATCCGAGACGAATTGGTCGTGCGCTTCCAGCAAACCTGCGGCGCGACCACCGCGAAGGGCGTAGAGGACACCGCCTACTACCGCAGTTCAACGCTCATCGCGCTGAACGAGGTGGGCGGTTCACCCGCCACCTGGAGCCTCGCCCCCGACGACTTCCACTCCTGGGCAGCGCACCAGGCCGCATATTGGCCGGCCGCCATGTCCGCCGGCTCTACACACGACAACAAGCGTTCAGAGGACGTCCGCGAACGCATCGGCGTGCTCAGCCAATTTGCCCCGCAGTGGCGTGGGCTGATCACCCAGCTGCACCCATTCGCGGAAGGCGTCGAACCGGAGACCGAAAACTTCCTCTGGCAAACCCTTGCCGGCACCTGGACCGACGACGGCCCGATCGAAATCGAGCGCCTAAAGCAGTACATGATCAAGGCGTCCCGCGAGCAACAGTTGTGGACGACCTGGACCGAGCAAAACACCGAAGTCGAGCAGACCATGCTGGACGTCATCGACGCGATCTACGCCAACGAAGACGTCATGGGCACGCTCGCCGACTGGTACAAGCTCACCAACCCGGCAGCGCGCGTCGCGATTCTTTCGCGCAAGGCGCTGCAGTTGACCTGCCCGGGAGTCGCCGACACATTCAACACTTGCGAGACAACACAGAATTATCTGGTTGACCCGGACAACAGGCGTCCAGCGAACTTCGAAGAGCTTTCAGCGATGCTCGACCACGTCACCGAGCATTCGCCCCGGACGCTAGCTGAACAGAAAATGTTCTTGACAGCCAGGATCCTGCGGCTGCGTAGACGTCGCCCGGAAGTTTTCGTCGGGCCGAACGCCAGCTACCGCCCGTTGGCTTGTTCAACGGGTCACGTCGTCGCCTACGCACGCGGAGCAGAGGCGCAAGTGGTGACGATCGCAGCACGCCTCTACCGTGGCATCCAAAAGTCCGAAGGGTTCACAGACCACACCGTCGTGCTGCCGCCTGGGCAGTGGATCGACGTTCTCACCCAGAAGGAATTCCCCGGTGGCGAGGCCAAGGTGCGTGATCTGCTGGAAAGATTCCCATGCGCTGTGCTCGAAAACCTTGACGATAATCCCGGCACCGAGACCATCGCGGCGATCCCCGAACCGGCCGAGAAAACGGTCGAGAAACCGGACATGTTGAGCTGGCTCGTGCGCCGATTCAGCAAGAAAAACGACGAATAAATCTGTGGGGTTTCGCTCGCTGTGCCGGGCGGAACCCCACATTTGGAGTGAAAAATGGTTGAAATAAAGCTTTGGGCGCCGTCAGCGAAGACCGCGCACGCCGTAATCGTCGACCCGCTACCGGAGCAGCTTTCCGGGCGCCTCGATCAGCCGCTGAGCGACGAGGCGTTGGCAGGTTGCCAGCGGTTGGAGATGCACAAGAGCGGCGAGAACTTCACCATTTCGCTTCCGGCCGACACCAATTACCTGCTGTCTATCGACGACGGCTCCCCGCGTCCCGACCCGCGTTCTGCGGCCCAGCCTTGGGGTGTGCATGGGCCGTCGAGAACATTCGACGCAGGCGCCTACCGGTGGCGCACCCCGCAGGCGAGCCACAGTGTACTTGGCGACGTCATCTACGAGCTGCACATCGGCACGTTCACATCTGAAGGAACGCTGGAATCGGCCATCGAGCGTCTCGGCCACCTCAAAGATCTCGGTGTTAAGACCATCGAGCTGATGCCGGTCTCGCCGTTCCCCGGCAAGCGCGGCTGGGGCTACGACGGCGTCTATTGGTATGGGGTCCAGGAATCTTACGGTGGCCCGGAGGCCCTGCAGCGATTCGTCGACGCGGCCCACGCGCAGGATCTTGCAGTCTGCCTGGACGTCGTCTACAACCACTTCGGCCCGGCCGGCAACTACGCGACAACTTTCGCACCGTTCTTCACCAAGAAGCACACCACCCCTTGGGGAGACGCCATCAACCTCGACGACGAAGGTTGCGAGGGAGTTCGCAAGTTCATCGTCGAGGCAGCGTTGCGCTGGCTGCGCGATTTCCGCATCGACGCGCTACGCCTGGACGCGGTTCACGCGCTGATCGACGATTCGCCCGTCCACATCCTCGCGGAACTTTCCGAGAAGGTCGATGAGCTCGAGGCCGAGCTGTGCCTGAAAAAGACTCTCATCGCCGAATCGGACATGAACCAGCCGCGCATGGTGCTGCCGGTTGCTGATGGCGGGCTAGGCATCGACGGGCAGTGGGACGACGACGTCCACCACGCGCTACACTCGTACCTGACCGGCGAAACCTTCGGCTACTACATCGACTTCGGCGCGCCGGAAACACTCGCCAAAGCGCTTGAACAGGTATTCGTCCACGACGGCTGCTACTCAACTTTCCGTAAGCAGGACTGGGGAGCTCCGGTTCCCGAAACCCTGAGCCGAAAAAGATTCGTCATCTCGACGCAAAACCACGACCAGGTGGGTAACCGCGGCCAGGGCGACCGCCCCGAGGAGCGCCTGCCCCAAGGCCTACAGGCCGCAAGCGCAGCAATCCTGCTGCTTTCGCCGTTCACCCCGATGATCTTCCAGGGCCAGGAATGGGCAACAAAAGGCAGGTTCCAGTTCTTCACCGACCATGACGCCAGCCTAGGAAAAGACGTCAGCGAGGGCCGGATGGAGGAGTTCGGCGCGCACGGCTGGGAGGAAATCTACGGCGAAAACCCGTGGGTGCCCGACCCGCAGAGCCCCGAGACTTTCGAAGCCAGCACACTGGACTGGGATGAAAGCGGGCGTGGTCGGCACGCTGAGATGCTTCAGTGGTACAAGGAACTGATCCTGCTTCGCGGCGAGTTGACCGACGAGCAGATCAAGTGCGATTGGGGCAATGGCTGGTTCAGAATGAAAAGCGGCGGGTTGACCGTAGTGGTCAATAGCGACGGCGAACCAGACCTGATTGGCCAAAACCCCAGTGAGATTCTGGCCAGTTGGGGCGAGGTTTCTTACGACGACGGCAGACTGAGGCTCGGCAAAGACTCAGTGGCCATCCTGCATTAAAAACCTGGACCCGGTGAATGTCCACCAGATCCAGGTTAGATATTGAGGATTATCGATCTATCGCCAGCAGATCGCGTCGGATTCTGCCATGATAAATACTTCCGCCGACGGTGGCCGTGAACACCCTGTGTTCGTCTCCCCTAGCCAAAACCTGTTCGAGCAGCTCGGAAAGTTCCTCGTTGCGCTTCTTCAACGAATCGATCTGATTGCTCATCTCGATGATGCGTCGAATGCCATTCAGGTTGACGCCCTCCTCCTGACTCAGGTGCTGAATCAGCCTCAGTTTACTGACATCCCTGGGGCTGTAGCGGCGTCGCCCGCTCCTAGTGCGGTTCGGCACGACCAGCCCGATGCGGTCGTATTGCCGCAGCGTCTGGGCGTGCATCCCGGCCAGCTCTGCGGCCACGGACACCGCAAAAATCGGGGCGTCCGGGTCTAGCCGCTCGGGTAACTTAGCCATTAGTTATCACCCAGCAGCCTGGTGCGCGGATTCAGCTGATTTGCGGCACGGTCAAACTCGCGCAGCTTCTCCTTGGCATTGTCGTCGAGGAAGCTCGGCACCTGCACCTCGATCTTGACCAGCAGGTCGCCCGCCGATTTCTTGGCAGGTTTGATGCCGCGACCGCGGACCCGAAGCACCCGACCATTCGGGGTGCCGGCCGGTAGACGCAGCTTCACGGTGCCACCCTCGAGCGTCGGGACGTCGATCTCCGCACCCAAAGCAGCCTCGCTGAACGTCACGGGGACGGTGATGGTCAGGTTTTTTCCATCGCGTCCGAAGACGGGATGCTCCCGCACCTTCACCTTCACGTACAGGTCGCCGTTCGGGCCACCGTTGCTGCCGGAGCCACCGCGCTCGCGGATTCGCACGCGTTGGCCGTCGGAAACGCCCTCGGGCAGGCGCACATTCACGTTGCGGTGCGAGTTCGAACGTCCGGTGCCTCGGCAATCTGGGCAGGGCTCGTCGACGACGAGGCCACGCCCACCACACTCGGTGCAAGTCATGCGCATACCGCCCTGGTTCTTCATGCCAGCGCCCTGGCAGGACGGGCAAACCTTGGGCTGGGTGCCGGCCTTAGTGCCGGTACCTCTGCAAGTGCTGCAGGCGTGCTGGTCGGAAACCTTAACCGAAACCGTGGCACCCTTGACGGCGTCCATGAAGTCGATCGTCACCGTGCCCTCAACGTCCGCGCCCTTCTGCGGAGTGGTCGGCTTGCGGCCGCCCGCGTTGAACAACCCGCCGAAGATGTCGCCCAGGCCGTCAGCGCCGCCGAATCCCTTCAGGACATCGTCGATGTTGCCGGTGAACGTCGTGGTGCGCGAGCCTCCACCCGGGAAGTGGAAGCCACCGGGCGGCATCGCCCTCTCGGCGTCGTACTTTTTGCGCTTCTTAGGGTCGCTAAGGACGTCATGGGCCTCGGAGGCCTCCTTGAACCGCTGCTCGGCAGCCTTGTCTCCAGGATGCTGATCGGGGTGATTATCCCTGGCGATCTTTCGGAACGCCTTCTTGATCTGTTCCTGCTTGGCGTTCTTAGGCACGCCAAGCACCTTGTAATAGTCTTTTTCTGCGCTCATCGTGCCCTCCTAACTAAAGCGCTATATCTTTTCCGAGAATTCAGTTGTCCTCGGTTCCTTCTTGCTTGTCAGCCTCGGTCTTCGGCTCTTCAGCCTGCGATTCCTCAGCCTTATCCTCTTCCGCTTCGCCGGTTGGCATGGCAACAACAACCCTGGCCGGACGAACCGTCTGACCGTTGATCTGGTAGCCAACCTGCATGACCTCGTGAATTGTCGGCTCGCCGGTGCCGGCGACGGGCTGCTGCATCAGAGCCTCGTGGATCAACGGATTGAACTCTTCGCCGACCTCGCCAACCTTAACCATGCCGTACTGACGGGCAACCTTGATGAACTCGTCCGCGGTCAGTTTGAAGCCATCGCTCAGGTGCCCCATGTTCTGGGCCGCAACGATCGAGTCGAAGGCAGGCATCAAGTCGCGAAGCACAGCATCAATTCCGGACTGCCTGGCAAGCGGGCGGTCGCGGTCGACGCGCTTCTTGTAGTTGACGTACTCGGCCTGCAAACGCTGCAGGTCCTCCGTGCGTTCGGCAAGCTGCTTCTTCAACTCGGCGACCTCGTCGACGCTCGCGTCAGCATCTGGCGAAGCCTGTTGCGCCGCCTCCCCTGCCTGAGCCTCGGGATCCGGGGCCTGGTCGGCGACTGTCTTGTCTACCTCACTCATATCTATTCCTAAAGTCTTGTAATTGAACCCCATAGGGGCAACGGAAACGGGGCCGGCCGGGATTCGGCCGGCCCCACTAACCAATGGGGTCTAGCCCCTAATGGTTACTTGTTTTCGTCGTTCTCGTCGTCAACGACCTCGGCGTCAACCACGTCGTCATCGGAGGCAGCACCCTCGCCAGAAGCCTCACTGGCGCCCGCAGCGTTCTGCTGCTCGGCCTGCTGTGCGGCCTCGTAGAAAGCCTGGCCCATTGCGGCGGCCTTCTGGTCAAGCTCCTCCATGGCGGCCTTGACCTCTTCGTCGTTGTCGGTGCCCTTCAGGGCCTCCTGCAACTTAGTCAAGGCCTCGGTGACGGGAGCCTTCTGCTCGTCGGTCAGCTTGTCGCCAGCGTCAGCCAGCAGCTTCTCTGTGCGCAGAGCGACAGCATCGGCCTGGTTGCGCATCTCGACGGACTCGCGACGCTTGCGGTCGTTCTCCTCGTTGGCCTGCGCTTCCTTAACCATGCGATCGATCTCGTCCTTACCCAGGGCGGTGCCGCCGGTGACAGTCATGGACTGCTCCTTGCCGGTGCCGGTGTCCTTGGCATAGACGTGCACGATGCCGTTGGCGTCGATGTCGAAGGTGACCTCGATCTGCGGGATGCCACGCGGTGCGGGCATAATGCCGGTCAGCTCGAAGTTGCCCAGTGACTTGTTGTCGCGAGCGAACTCGCGCTCGCCCTGGTACACCTGAATCATCACGGAAGGCTGATTGTCCTCTGCCGTGGTGAAGCGCTCGGAACGCTTGGTCGGGATGGTGGTGTTGCGCTCGATGATCTTCGTCATCAGGCCACCCTTGGTCTCGATACCAAGACTCAGCGGGGTGACGTCCAGCAGCAGCACGTCCTTCAGCTCGCCCTTCAGCACACCTGCCTGCAGCGAAGCGCCCATGGCAACAACCTCGTCCGGGTTGACGCCCTTGTGCGGTTCCTTGCCGCCCGACAGCTCCTTAACAAGCTCTGCGACGGCCGGCATACGGGTGGAGCCACCAACCAGGATGACCTCGTCGATGTCGGAAACCGATATGCCCGCGTCGGAAAGAACCGACTGGAACGGTGCACGGGTGCGCTCGAGCAAATCGTTGGTTAGGCGCTGGAACTCGGTGCGAGTCAGCTTCTCTTCCAGGTGCAGCGGGCCGTCGGCGCCAGCCGTAATGTACGGCAGGTTGATCTCGGTCTCCTGCAGCTGCGAAAGCTCGATCTTTGCGCGCTCCGCGGCGTCCTGCAGACGCTGGCGGGCCATCTTGTCCTTAGACAGATCGATGCCATGCTTGGTTTTGAACTGCTTGACCAGGAAATCAACGATGCGAGCGTCCCAGTCGTCGCCACCCAGCTTCGGGTCACCCTTGGTTGCGCGAACCTCGAAGACGCCATCGGAGATGTCCAGCAGCGAGACGTCGAAGGTGCCACCACCGAGGTCGAAGACCAAAACGGTGTGTTCCTTGTCGCCCTTATCCAGGCCGTATGCAAGAGCCGCGGCCGTGGGCTCGTTAATAATGCGGTCAACCACCAGACCCGCTACCTCGCCGGCCTCCTTAGTTGCCTGACGCTCTGCGTCGCCGAAGTAAGCCGGAACCGTGATGACGGCGTTGGTGACGGGCTCACCCAGGTAAGCCTCCGCGTCCCTCTTCAGCTTCTGCAGCACATATGCGCTGATCTGCTGCGGACGGTACTCCTTGTCGTCGATCTTCACCGTCCAGTCGGTGCCCATGTGACGCTTAACCGAGCGAATGGTGCGATCCGGGTTCGTCACCGCCTGACGCTTAGCGACCTCACCAACCAGGACGTCGTCGGCGTTCTTGGTGAAAGCGACGATGGACGGGGTGGTGCGAGCGCCCTCCGCGTTCGGGATGACGGTGGGCTCGCCGCCCTCAAGGACAGCTACCACCGAGTTTGTAGTGCCAAGGTCAATACCTACTGCACGAGCCATGTTTCCTCCTATATAAGTCAAAAGCTAAAAGTCTGTTATTCAAGCTGAGCCTGTTTGACTCAACTTACAACTTGAGTTCACTAGACTCAACTCCGACCCGCTCAGAGTTATTCCCGACCTTTAAAATTAATTTTTGTATTTCATCGTCGTTTGAGACCAAGCCCGAGTACGCAGACAAGTGGATGGGCATCGTCCACGACTTCACCGAAGCAACCCGCAAGGAGCCGGCCCGCACGTCAACAGCGCCTATTTCAAGAAGGCTATGGAAGACATGCGCCCTGTGATCGTCGCCACCCCGAAGATCGTCAGCCGCCAGGTCGAAGGCGAAGGCTGGGACGAAATGGGCGAGCTAAAAATCGACTAATCCTTTTCTTAGATTCATCTGAGCAGACGCGATTATCGGGAACCGGAAAGTTCGTAGTTGAGCTTTTTGGTTCCCGTTAAATTTTGACGTGTTAGCGGGGATGAAAAAGTTCATAGTCGGACTTTTTGGTTCTTGTTAATTCGTCAGGAATCAACGAGTGCAGAAAAGCTCGAGTACGGATTTTTCGGTTCCCGATGTTTCGGCGACGTGCTGATCGGTTTAAGCGCACACGGCTGCTGGCCTGGGTTGGCTTATTAAGTGGTCTCAACATTACTGCGGCAGATTTGGCTCGTAGACGAGCCCTTTTTGACGCAATAATTCGGATGACCACCTAAAGGAATGAGGTTGTGGGAGTTCGGGTCTTTGAAGGAACATCAAGGCGTGGCGAGAGCGACGACATTCAAACGCGAACGCGTTTGAATCAGGAGCGAAGACACGTAGCCAGTGACGCAAAGACCCGAATCCCACAACCGTCGAAAAGTAACCAGACCAGCAACCGACCTAACCTGAACAGGCCGACCGCTTCGGAACAAGAAACCCGGCAAATAAACCCGTCACTTATGCAAGAGCACTACAGATCTATCGGGGACGCGAATTTTAAATCGCCGCTGACGATCGGCACGTCGGCGTTCAGAGTTTCGTAGAGGGGACGATAGTCGGCGTGCTCGTCAAGGCCGAGGATTCCGACCCACGCGGGAACAACCTGGTGGGCGTAATACTTGTGCCCGTAGCCGGGGCCGACGCTACGGCACGACGTCATATCGGCGGCTACCTGCCAGAAGGTGATGAACGGCATCCACGTCATGTCGGCCATCGCGGAGCCAGGCCTAGGCTTGGCTAGCCAAGACGGTTTCTCGTAGAGCAGCCGCGAATTCCAGTAGACAACCGGGTCGGTGTCATTTTGCAGAAAGCAGAAACGCGGCGATTCCCACTCGTTAGACATTTGCAGGTCGGCGGATTTGGCTGCGAAGCGCACGTGCCGCCCACCGTCGTAGACGGGCACGACGACGTCTGAACCGCTATCGCGTGCTTCGATGAAACCCTTAGCCAGGGGCGTAAACTCTGGGCAGCCGAGCCACAGGCCACCGTCTGCACGGGCAAGCAGGTCATCGTAGCCATCGAAGATTCCGCAGGAACCGTATGCGCCTAACGATTCGCCGTTAAGGTAGACCTTTGGCGGATTCGGAATATCGGCCAGACGCTTCTCGACGGCCTCGAAGAGCAGTTTCGACGCCTCGACCGGCGAAGACTTCGAGGTGAGCGTCGTCACCGCGGACGGCAGACCGGAATACTGCATTGCGATCAGTGTGCAGTCGCCGCGGGTGAGATATTCGAACGCGGACGCTGCCCACTCGTTGACGTTGCCGCGGCCGGTGGTGGTGACCAGCAGCAGGTTTGCACGGCTCCAGCCGTCCATGCGATCCACCTCGGACAGCACGGCATCGACGGCTTCGTCGAGCGAGCGGCCGTTAAGGGATGCATACGCGCGGATCGGCTCGTCGACGGCCTCTCCCATCACTCGCTCGATCTTTTCCGCGGTGGTTTTGCCGCATACAAAACGCTTGCCCTGCAGTCCGAGTTGATCCCAGGACTCCAGGGAAAACGGGCTTCCTGAGCATAAGCGCGTCAAAGGCTGTTTTAGCTCTTCCGGCGCGCGCAGGTCGACGGCGGCGGATGCCGTTTTAGCCACGCTGGGCACAGCGCGCATGATCACCTGGTCGAGGATCACCATGATCGTGGCTAGCGTGACGGCGGTGGCCGTCAGCCTGGAAAGCAGCCGCCAGACGTGACGCTGCGGGAACTGTCGGGAGATGAAATTGATGGCGCACATGGTTGCCCGCCACTGGCCATAAAGTATCGCGAAGGCTCCCGCTGCAGCCCCGGACGAACCAAACGCCCAACTGAGATTTGGGCCTTTCACTTTCGCCTTTTTGGCAGCCCGCCGTTGCCAGCGGATGCTCAGCAGCGGCACCCCGATCAGCCCGACCGCAGCAACCGCTCCCCCAGCGATCTGCGCGGTCAGCTTCATTTTCGGGCTGACGCGAGTCGCTAGCCCGGCGCGCTTGGCCAGGCTGTTGAGAATGTAGCTTGCCCACTTGCCGAGCTGAAACCCGCCAAGCGCACCTATACCCGAGATCAGCCCCTGAAAGTACCAGGGCCTTGGCAGCAGGCTCGCGGTGAAGCTAGCCGCGTAGCCGGCGACACCACCGAGCGTCGGCAGGCTGACTGAGCCGGGCAGCACGCACCTAAACGGGGAAACCATAACTAAAGCCTATGCCAAACGAAAAACTGGTTGTTTCTGCAATTCTTATGTTTTAAGAATTTTTGAGCCTTATGAAAGTTCTAACGTAAAAGCCAAATCCGATTCCCCAACAGACGAGGCTGCTTGGAAAAAATTTAATTACTGGACTCGCAATGTTTATCAAAACCAGAGAAACCACAAATACACAGGTAGCTAAAATAAGCGCAGTTTTCTTCATTTCTACGTTGAATAACAGCCCTAAAAGCACCGCGAGAATTATGCCAACACAATAAAGCCAAATTGCTTTATCGCTTTCAGCTAAAAATTTAGAAGCTGAAAATTCAAAATACATGAAATACGCTGGCACAATCGCCGCAAGCAATAGACCCGAAAGAGCAGCTTCTATTATTTTAAAAATTTTCATGCCAGAACCGTAACTTCGACTTTGAATGGACCTCCCATACCAGATTTTTGATACGTAGCTGACGAAAAAGCTCTCGCCCCAGAATATTGGGTATGTGGATACCTAGTCATCCAGCCCCAACCTGTGACATAGTTAAAAGAATTTCCCTTGGGGTACTTATTGCCTTTATTCCCTCCCCATGGCGTACCGTCATCAGAGTAATGCACTTCCCTACCCCATATTGCGACGTTTCCAACTTGGGACACCCACTTACCCCAGACTCGATTAAGTCTAATTTCAGAGTTATTTTTGCCCCTCATGTCATAGTCGATACTGAGGTACGCATGAACATCAGTACCTCTCGTGGCCGAAGCCACGCTCCTTAACCCATTTTCTGGCTGCTCTGTATTCTCCGTAACAGCAGATAACACAAAACTACCGTCCTCATTCAAAACAACTTCTTGCCTAGTTTCCAATTCAACAATTTCCCCTGTGCTTAAATCAGTAACTGTGGCTAAAACCTGTGGCGTCGAATAGGCTGAATTACTTGGATCATTTATAGGTGAAGCCGAAGATTGTGGAGTCAGCCCTAAAACAATCAGCAACATAGAAGCAATAATTGTAACAACATTTCTCATTTTCCACTCCTTTGTGTTAATGATACCAAATTTACCAGCTCACAAATAAGAACGCAGCACAAAATTTGTTTTTCAATTTTTCGCAGTTCTTCGCTTTTCAGCTACCTAAAATCCTGCTCAACGGTCCCCAATAACGAACTCGCAGACAACTCTATACAAGCGTCAAATACCGAAATTATCGGGTTCGTTAATCTGGTATCTGACCGGTTCGATGCACCCGATAATTAAAGCAGCCCAGCTTTAACGAGAGGTCTTAGTGAAAAACTAAAAACACGTATGCGCACTCAACCCAACAGAGCCAGCGGCACTACTGCTACGCCGTCTTTGCGTCTGTACGCATAAGATCCGGTATTGATCACAACAGACCCAACCAACCGATCGCCGATTTGTTCTTTCAGCCAGAGAAGATGCCGGACATCTCGATCATCTATTGCTGAAGCCATTTTCACTTCGAAAGCGATGATTTTTCCGTCGTAGCGTTCGAGTAAAAGATCAACCTCATGATCCCCGCCACGCGTACGAAGATGGTACGTCCTAGCTTCAGACAATTGGCCCGCCGAGCGAACGGTCAGGGACGCAAGAGAATCAAAAAGCTGGCCGAACAATTCCCCTGTTCCAGGCTGGGCAGAAAGAAGTGCACTTTCAGAAACGTTCAACACCGTTGCCGCAATGGCAGGGTCCATGAGGTGATGTTTAACTTGAGAAGTCAATCTCCGAAGTGAAGCCTGAGAGGTAGTCCAAGCCGGGATCGGGTCTAAAATCCAGATTTTTGTAAGCACCTCGCGGTAGGCGTAAGTCGTGCTCTTTGCGGGCGCCTATCATACTGTTTGCCAAGTTCTTGTCCTACCATCTGCCAGATTTCCAGAGGATAAAAATATCGGGTGCATAGAACCGAGCAGACGCCAGGTTTATGCACCCACTAAATCAAAGTTCGCGATATTTAATCTTCGGTGGGGTTCCCGTCATGGAAGATGATTTCTTCTACATCGCTGCCAAGCCAGTTTTGGCTGGTGTTGATGCCGACATGCCAGAGTCCCTCGTAGTGCAGGCCACGGCCCAGCAACTCCGAGCCGAAGATCAGCAAGAAAGCCACGGTGACAACTGCGAGCATCTTCTGGGTGGGCCGCTTGACCTTGCGCATCAACATGTGCATGAAGACGCTGATCAAGACGACGCCGAGGGCCAACAGCACCCAACGAACATACAGCCACGGCATTGCCAACACCTTGTCGGCAACATAGCGCTGAGCGACGTCGCCGGAGGTCATCTGCATGGCGTGAATGGGGTACGCAATCAACAAAACGATGCCAGCGAAAGCGGAGATACGACACGACAGTTTTGTGGCGGAAAGCGTCAAGGCGGTCAGCTCGTCGTTAACGCCGTCCTTTGTGATGAATCGGGAGGCAATCCAACCCTTGAACCACTTCCAGGCACCTGGGAAACGCGCCTCCTGCCACGCCTCGCGCAGCCTGCCGAGGTCCTCGGAAAGGGAGGAATCCCAGTGAACCGCGAGTGGATTTTCCTGGTTGTAGCGATAGTTGGCCGCGTTGCGGGTCTGGGCGCGCCAAGACAGCGCGATCGTGATCGCGACGGCGAGCGGACCCGTCACCAGCGCGGAACCGAAGAAAAGCACCCACCTGAACCACGTCGACCACGTTGTGATGGTGCCGGGGAAGAAGTAGACGCCGACCATCGCGCAGACCAGGCCCAGGCCAGCCAGAGCCGTCAGTCCGGCGAGCACCTGGCGGGCGCTGCGCGAGAGCCAGCCGAACCACTGGCAAAGCGAGAAGATCAGGCCAAGTGTGCCATAGGCGACGCCGAACAAAATCTCGTTGGTCAGCCAGGACGAACCCGCGTGGCGCATCGAGTTGAGCGCGTTCAACGGGTAGCTCAGGTGAAAAGATGCGGCACCGAAGCCGAGGATCAGCAGCGGGCCGCAGGCGTAAAGCGCCGCGTTCGTCAGACGGTCGATGGTGGACGCCGACATCTTGCGCGCGTAGCCGAGCAGGTGAATGATGCCGAGCATCCAGAACGCACCCACGGACATCTGCCCGACGGTGGTGAAGATGATCATTGGCAGCTCTTCGAGATGCATCTCTAGATCTCCTTGCTGTTTGCTATTTCGCCGGTTGCCTCGTCCCAGGTCTGGGCGTCCTTGTGCGGCGTGATCACCAAGTGCGGCTTCGTGATTGACGGGTCAGGTAGCGGCGCGATGCCGGCGACGTCACCGTGTTCGGCCCGCAGCTCGTCGATCGGTCCCCAGTGCAGCGCCCTGGTTGGGCAGGCGTCGACGCAGGCGGGGTTCTGGCCGCTGGCGCGGTAGTCGTAGCACAGGTCACACTTACTCATGCGTCCTGTGTCGGAGTTGAGCTGTGGAGCGCCGTACGGGCAGGCCCACTGGCAGTATCGGCAGCCGATGCATTTGGTCTGATCGACGTAAACGGTGCCGTCTTCGCGGATGGTCATCGCGGTGGTCGGGCAGACCTCCACACAGATCGGGTCCTCACAGTGGTTACACGAAATGGACGTGTAATAGGAGAAGACGTTCGGGGATTCGGACTCGCCGTCCAAGTCTCCGCCAACGTATTCCACTACCTTTCGCCAGTTCACACCGAGCGGCAGATCGTGCTTGTCCTTGCAGGAAATCTGGCAGGCGCGGCAGCCGTTGCAAAGCGTCTGGTCAAAATAGAAACCGAATCGTCCGTCTTTAGCAGTGAAATTCACTTCATCTGACATGGTGACCTACTTGGCTTTTCTGATCTGGACGTTGTTTGTGTACTGCGGGTTCGACTTTGCAAGAGCACTCGGGTGGTGCCTGGTCAGCACATTCGCGCAGCCGTTGCGGTCGATCGGAAAATCGTTGTCGTCGGTGCGTTCGGCGTCCGGCTTGTACCAGGCGCCCTCCGGAACCGAGCAAACCCCGCGGATGATTCTGGGCGTCACCTTAGCCTGCAACTCGATGCAGCCGCGGTCGTTGAACACCTGCACCTTGTCGTTGTTTTCGATGCCCCTCGCCTTGGCGTCGGCAGGGTTGATCCAGACCACCTGATTGTGGGCCTCCTTGAGCCACGCCACGTTTCCGTACGAAGAGTGCGTGCGGCCCTTGAAGTGATAGCCGGTCATCTGCAGCGGATACTTTTCGTTGTTCTTGGCCGCCTCGGCGTCCTCCCAGGTGTGGATGAACTCGGGTACGGCAGTGACGACGTCCCCCTCGGGCAGTTGCCAGGTTTCGGCTTTGTGCGCAACCTCGGGCGAATAGATCTCGATGAGGCCACTGGGTGTGTCGAGCGGGTTGGACACCGGATCCTTACGGAAATCCTCAAGCCCGATCGCCGACGGGTTCATCCGCTTGTAGACGCCCTGTTCGCGCATCTGGTCGTAGCCGGGAATGTCCGGGTTCTCTTTGCGGGAGTCCTCGAAGATCTGGCGGGCCCATTCCAGCTGCGTTTTGCCCTCGGTGAACTTGTCCTCGATTCCCCAGCGCTTCGCGAGTTCCGTGCAGATCTCGTAGATCGGTTTTGAATCGTAGAGCGGCTCGGTTGCCTTGGAGCTGACCGCAAGGTAGCCCATGTTCGCGGCCAGACCCTGAGGAACGACGTCGTCTTCCTCTGTTGTCATCGTGCCGGGCAGCAGATAATCGGCATAGGCGGCAGACGCGGTCAGCTGGTTTTCGCAAACCACGATGAGTTCGGCCAGCGAATCGTCGGCTAGCACACGCCTGGAGTTGTTGACCTCGGAGTGCTGATTGATCAGCACGTTGGAGCCGTAGACCCACAGCGACTTGATGGGCACGTTCAGGCGCGGATCCTCGATTGGGTTGCCGTCGGCGTCCCAATCGCGCACACCGTCCTGGCCACGCATTTCGGGACCGCGCTCCATGGCATCCATCCACGAGAAATGCGAAATCTTCTTGGTGACGGGGTTCTCCACGGAGTTGTACGAGCTAGCGTCGAGCGCGATCCCGGAACTACCGACGAACGTGCCGGTGCCGCCGCCCTTGAGTCCGACGTTGCCAAGCATTGCGTTGAGCGTGATGATGGCACGCGCCGAATTCTCGCCGTTGGCCTGACGCTGAGGCGCCCAGCCCTGCACGATCATCGACGGCTTATTGTTGCCCAGCTCGCGGGCCAGGTTAATGATCTTCTCGGCGGGAACGCCAGTGATTCCCTCAGCCCACTGCGGAGTCTTCGGCGTGCCGTCGGGGCCCTTACCCTCGAGGTAAGCGCGATAGGACGAGCCCGGCTTCGCACCCTCCGGCAGGTGGGCGTCGTCGAAACCCAGGCAGTATTTATCTAGGAACGCCTGATCGTGTAGCCCTTCGTCAAGCAGCACCCATGCGAGCCCTGCCGCCAGCGCGGCGTCGGTGCCGGGCTTCGGCGCGAGCCACTCGTCGGCCAGCAGCTGAACGGAGTCCGAGTAGCGCGGGTCGATTGCGACGACCTTGACCCCGGCCTTGTGAAGGAACTTGGGCAGGTAGAAAGCCTCGGAACCGCCAGACATCTTGGTCTCCATCGGCGAGTGACCCCACATGACGTACAGCTTGGTATTCACCAGGTCGTCGGTGGAGTTGGTATCGAAGTACCCGCCGTAGCAAACGCGCATGGCCTCCGTGATGCCGCCCGTGGAGTAGTCGCCGTAGTAGGTAAGGAAGCCGCCCTTCAAGCTAAGCAGTTTGGCGAGCGGGCCACCCGACGGCGAGTACGACTGCGAAACGCTGCAGCCGATGACGCCGGTGCCGTATGCAATGAACGACGACTCGGGCCCGTATTTGCCGAGGATCTCGTCGTATTTCTTTGCGATTTCGTCGAACGCCTGCTCCCAGCTGATCTTCTCCCACTGGCCCTCGCCGCGCTTAGTGCCGGGCTTGCGCTTCAGCGGGGTTTTTAGGCGATCAGGGTTGTAAATTCGCTGCCTGATTGAGCGCCCGCGAGGGCACGCAGGGATTCGCCACGGGGTGCCGTCTAACTTTTCGACGCCGGTGTTGTCCGGCAGTACGCGCACCACCTGACCGTCCTTGACCTGCAGGCGCAGCGGACAACGCGCACCGCAGTTGACCATGCAAGCCGACCACACGGTTTTATCGGCATCCAGCATTCCTGCCGTAGACCGGGCAGCCTTTTGATCGGCCGGGTACTCCGCGGGGGCACTGCAGGCGACCAGGCCTGCGCCAACGCCCGCAACGCCAGACCACTTTAGGAATGTGCGACGCGACGGCTTCGTTGCCGCCGGATCGGATACAGCCTCTGCTCGATCGACCATCAAAGCTCCTTTTTGTTTCCGCGCTTCGATAACCGCCTGAAACTTAAAGATTTCTTACGAGAACAACTACAGCCCAATAATAACCGAGGCTCAGCCGGATACAGGGATAGGACGACCTCAGCTGGTAAACGCCGAAAATCATCCCGTCTCATATTTTGAAACACCTTGTGATATGGTCGAGCCGTCGGATCTGGCTCGGCACAAGATCTTTATTCCACACCCGCGCGTTAATACCGCCGTATCGACAGCCGTGCCCCAACCTCGAGAGGTTTACGTGCCTGCAGTTCTGAACCATCTGCGCTCTCTGCTGCCTAACGTCGACGACCTCAGTGCCGTCAAAAAATATTGGCGCCAGGACATCCCCGCCGGAATCACGGTCGGGATCGTCGCGCTTCCGCTCGCCCTAGCATTCGCTATCTCTAGCGGGCTGAGCGCCGAGGCCGGACTGATCACTGCGATCATTGCCGGAATCATCGCTGCCGTCTTCGGCGGTTCGAACTACCAAATTTCGGGCCCGACGGGCGCTATGGCCGTGATCCTCGCGCCGATCGTCGCAGCTCACGGGGTGCACGTAGTGCCCCTACTGTGCGTGATGGCTGGGACGTTCATCGTGCTCGGCGGACTTCTTGGGCTCGGCCGGGCGGTCTCGCTGATTCCCTGGCCGGTCATCGAAGGCTTCACGCTGGGCATTGCGGCCATTTTGTTCTTCCAGCAGGTGCCGAACATAATCGGCGTCGAGGCGAAATCTGGGCTTAGCACGCTGCCGGCCGCGTTCGAGGCGATCACCCGCATCGACCCGACAACGGCGACGAAAACCGGGTTGACCTGCCTGGCGTCAATCGTCGTTATCGCCGTCTGTTCAAAGATTTCTAGAAAACTGCCGGGTTCGCTGATCGCAGTCGTCGTAGTGACGCTAACCGTCTGGGCGATGGGCATATCGATACCGACGCTCGGCATGATCCCCAACTTGCTGCCCGCACCCATAATGCCGGAGTTTTCGATTCCGCTGGCAACCTCGCTGCTGCAGGGCTCGCTTGCCGTCGCAGCCCTGGCCGGAATCGAATCGTTGATTTCCGCTCGGATCGCCGCCGGCATGGTTCGCGGCGGCAGCTACAGCCCCGACCGTGAGCTGGTCGGGCAAGGCCTGGCCAGCGTGGCCAGCGGAATGTTCGGGGGCATGCCCGCGACGGGAGCCATCGTCCGCACGGCCGTCAACGTACGCTCGGGTGGCCGCTCGAGACTGTCATCGATCGTTCATTCACTGCTGCTGATCGGTGTGGTCTACCTGGCCTCGACCGTGGTTTCCGTCATCCCGCTTTCGGTGCTGGCCGGCGTGCTGGCGGTGACCTGTTTCCGCATGGTCGACCCAGACACCATCCGTCAGGTGATGCGCTCCAACCGCTCCGACGCGCTGGTATTCGTCGTCACCGCCATCATCACCGTCGGCTTGGACATTATCTGGGCGATCGCCGCTGGCATCGTCGTCTCGGGCGTGCTGGTGCTGAGACGAATGGCTAACCGCTCGGGTATCTTCCGCGAGGATCTGCCATCCGATCCCAAGATCGCCATCCTGCGCATCGACGGCACAATGTTCTTCGGCGTGGGCGACCGAATCGAGCGAGAGCTCCCTCGCCTTGCCGGCGTCGACGTCGTTATCCTGCGACTGTCTCGCGTGGGCATCGTCGATGCGACCGGCGTGCGCGTGCTGGCCCAAATTGTCGGCAAGCTAGTAGACGCGGGCAACACCGTCCTTCTGAAAGGAATGCCGAAGCAGGTTCATGAGATGGCCAAGCGCATGGAGCTGGAGCAGGTGAGCCTCGACGAATACCTGTTCGCTGATCTGCCCAGCGCTATCGCGAAGGCCCGCCAGATCGTCGCCACCGGCGAGTCTCATTCCACGGCTACCGGACGTTTCAAGACGATCGACTAGCCGTTGGAAAACCAGCGTTTAGCGCCAACGCCGCGATACAGTGCCTGGCGAACGTTGGAAGGAATTAGCCGGTAGAGGCCACGAACCAAGAGGTTCCTGAAAAACTGCGGGTAAGTCACTATGCCCTCGCCGAGCAGGGCTTTCTGCAACCGCCACTCCGAGGCGAGCATCTCCAAACCACCTCGGCGGTCGTAGGCGCCAGCTCCGACTCGATATTTGACCAGCACCTTCGGGCTGTTCGCGCACGATACCCCGTCGTGCACGAGCCGGGCGAACAACCAGTAGTCCTCCATGCGTTCTAGGTGGCGATAGCCGCCAAACTCCAGAACCTTAGATTTGCGGTAGACCACGCTCGGGTGGTTGAACGGGTCGCGGTATGTGACGACCTCGCGGATTTCGTCTTGGCTCACCGGCATCGACCGGATCATGCCAGGTTCAGTTTCGTCGCTTTCGAATTCTTCGACAGCTGAGCCCACCAGGTCGTGACCGTGGGCGACCATCCGGATTTGGACGGCGAATCGCTCGGGCAACGAGATGTCGTCCGCGTCGGCCCTGGCGACGACGTCGTGGGCGCATTCACCAAGGCCAAAGTTCAACGCGGTGGCCAGGCCCTGGTTTTGTTCCAACCGCGCCACCCGCACGGGAACATCAGCCACCAGATCATCGCGGCTACCCGCGGTAACCTCGGCTAAGAACTCGTCCACCTCGGGTTTCACTGGCCCGTCGCAAACCACGACGACCTCGGCAGGTTTCAGCGTCTGCTCGACGCTCACCGACTTCAGCGAGCGGGCGAAAAAGTCGACCGGGTCACCGATATATACCGGCAGCAGGACGCTGAATTCGGGCAATTCACTCATTGCCCGCACCCCGCTCGATCTGGGTGACCTCGTCGGCGACGGGCGTGCCCGCCAGCACCTCGGAATTCCTCCGCGGACACTTGCAGCCGGCGGCGATTCCATAGCGCAGATATCCGAGCATCGCCTTGCGATCGCCGGATTTAAGAATCATTTTCGTCCAGCGCAGCAGCGTCTTACCGCCGAAGAGCAGCTTCTCAAGCGGGGATAAACCGTGAGAAAAACCGAAGACCCAGATCTTGTTGCGCACCTCATTGAAGAATCTTGGGCCCGGGTCTGCGGTGGAATTACCGAAGACCTTCGTGCGGTGCTCGACACGGGCGGCGTCGACGTAAAGCCCGATTCTCTTGCGTAGCAACCGGGCGGTGTATTCAAAATCATCGTTCCAGAGGAAATAGTCGGCAATGGGTAGGCCCTCTTCGCGCACTGCCTGGGCGTCGATCATGATCGCAACGAAAGAGGCCGTGCGGATCTGCCGCGCGCCGGCTTTTTTGGCTTCGGTGTGCATCCGCTTGGGCATTCCGAACCGAGTGCGCGGCTTGTTCATTGGGTGTTCGCGTCCGTCAAACCAGTCGGCTCTGCAGGCCATAATGGCGGGTTCGCCGGGGTATTTCGCGAGGCTGGCCAACAACTCCGAAAGCGCTTTGGGTGTGGGGACGGTGTCGTCATCCATGATCCAGACGTAGTCGGCTCCCCTGTTGATCGCCCTGGCGATACCCGCCGCGAAGCCACCCGCGCCGCCGAGATTCTCCGGCATGATGATGACGTCGTCGACGATCTCGCTTTGGGCAAGAAACTCGGGGGTGGAGTCTGTGGAGGCGTTATCGACGACGATGATGTCGTCAACCTTGCGCTCCTGACAACCAAGAGCCGCAACGGTGTCACGCAAGATGTCAGCCCGATTCCACGCCACCACAACGGCGGCAACCCTAACACTCATAGCTACACATTAACGGTTATAAGTTTGCCGAACCTGCTTTTGGGGCTCGTCTATGTGCGCTTCTTCTTTTTCTCCGCGGCCCGCTTTTTGCCCTTGGGCCCCGCCTCGAGCGCGGCCAGGTTGGCCATCTCCAGTTGGGTGGGCATGTTGTATGCGCGCGCGGTGGAATCGTGCAGCTCAATAACCTTACGCCGGATTCGCTCGCTGAAGGCGTGCGCCACCTCGCCGGGCTGCGGACGAAGCGGGTTACCGTATGTGACGTATACGTCAGGACGGCCCGATTTCCAGCGTTTGTTCTTCGCCGGCCAGGCCGCGAACGCGCCGACTAGCGCGGCAGGGACCACCTGACAGTTAAACGATATGGCCAGAGCCGCGGTGCCCGGAGAGAACGGCCCCATGGCACCTGTGCGGGATCTGGTTCCCTCAGGAAAAATCATCAGGGGGATGCCGTCGTTCAGAAGCTGCTTGGACATTCCCCGGTGGCTGCGGGTCGCGCCTCGGTTCACCGGGTATGCGTTCATGAAAAGCTCGACGGTTGCCGCACTAAACCTGTTCGTGAAGAAGTAGTCGGCGGCCGCGCCTGTGGCTATCTTCTTGGAGAGCCGGGCAGGCAGCGACGTCATCAGCAACGGCCCGTCAAAGTGCGATGAGTGGTTCGCCACCAACAAGAAGGGCTCTTCGACGCCCTTCAACAGTTCGGTGCCGGAAACGTGCACGCTGATGGCCGTGTTCAACGCGGGCTTCAGCAACCCCCGCTGTGCACCCATCGAGGCCAATCGTTTCAGGGGCGACTTGAATCGGCGTCTGCCGCCACCGTAGTCGCCCATCTACTTAGCCTTTCGCGAAGAACGTATTTTCCTTGACACAAACCTTGGCAGAGCCGCTGGGCCGTGGTTCAGGAACCAGACGGCCAACCGCCACTGCAGCTTAGGCACCACTAATACTTTACCCGCCTTTGCACCCTTTAACGCAGCCCGGGCAACGTCCCGTGGCTCATTCCAGGCCCAACCGGGCAGATTGGGGCGTTTAACCCCCGCTCGTGCGTGCAGCTCGGTCTTCACCCAGCCGGGGCAGACGACGGTGGCCTGCACGCCAGTATCCGCCAGCTCGTCGGCGAGCGCCTGGGTATATGTGACGACCCAGCGTTTGATGGCGGAATAATTCCCCTTGATGATCCACGCGGAGACAGACCCGATGTTGATGATGGTTCCCTTGCCGTTCTCGACCATCGAGCGGCCGGCTGCGTCGGTGAGCAGCAGCACGGACGTGGCCATGACGTCCATTGCTCGCCGCTGGAGGTCGGTGTCGCCGCCGATCAGCGGCTCGTTGAGGCTGAACCCCGCGTTGTTGACCAGCACCTCGACGGGATTTTCCCGCAAAAATTCTTGAATTTTATCGACGTCCCCGCGAACCCCGAGATCCCCGGGCAGCACCTGAGCCTCCACCCGATAGCGACCATGCAAGTCGCCAGCCACTTCCTTGAGCCGGTTTTCGTCTCTGGCGACGAGCACCAGGTCGTAGCCTTCGCTGGCCAGTTCGACCGCGAACGCGTGTCCGATGCCCGAAGTTGCTCCGGTGATCAGTGCTCTTGCCATACGTCTAAATCTACCTGCCTAAGGGGACTAGCGTGCATTTGGTTCGGTACGTAAAGGCCGGGTGGGCGTCATCCACGCCAACCCGGCCTCAAACTCTTTTTTTACTTGTTTTTTATTCGCCAGGCAACTTCGTCTCGGCTTCAGCCTTCGCTAGTTTCTCCGGGTCGTCGCGCAGATCTTGGTCGGGGACGACGGCTGCAGTGCGCAGGGTGAACGTCGAATCGTGGCGCTTCACGCCCTCGGTTACGGTCTCCTCCAGCACGACGGCCCCACCGAAAACTTTCCTGTCAATGCCCGACTGCTTCTTCACCCTGGGCTTGTGCCTTAGCTCGTTGATCTCATTCAACATCTGAGTTGATTGGCGTCTGGACACTAACTGCTTCTCTCTTAATTCGACACTCTTAAACCAGACTTGACCATAAACAAAAAGCGCCCGACTTTGAGGTCTAGGCGCTTTGTTGCTTCGCCCAGGGGGAGCCCTACGGGCCCCTCCTAGACACTTATTTTTTGATTACTTGCTGATCAGTGCCAGGGCCTGACGCGCCATGGCAAGTTCCTCGTTGGTGGGGATGACGCAGACCTTAACCTTGGAGTTCGGGGTGCTGATTACACGTGGGGACTTGCTGCGCTGCGCGTTGGCCTCCTTGTCCAGCTCCACGCCGAACAGGCCGAGGCGCTCACAGGCCATCTCACGTATCTCGGCGGAATTCTCGCCGACGCCCGCGGTGAAGGTGATGGCGTCGAGGCCGCCCATGAGGGTGGCGTAGGCGCCGATGTAGAATACCAGGCGGTGGATGTAGACGTCGAGGCCAACCTTGGTGCGCTCGTCGCCGGAGTCAGCGGCCTCCTGGACGTCACGCATGTCGGTGTGACCGGTCAGACCAAGCATGCCGGACTTCTTGTTCAGCTCGGTGTCGATGCGCTGAGCGTCCCAGCCGAGCTCACGGCTCAGGTATGCGACAACACCCGGGTCGATGTCGCCGGAGCGGGTGCCCATAACCAAGCCGGCAAGCGGGGTAAGGCCCATGGAGGTCTCGACGGCGTGGCCGGCGTCCACCGCGGAGATGGATGCGCCGTTACCCAGGTGGCAGACGATCTGCTTCAGATCGTCGCGGCCGAGCAGCTTAGCGGCCTCGCCGGAGACGAACTGGTGGCTGGTGCCGTGGAAGCCATACTTGCGGATCTGCAGCTTCTTGGCCAGCTCGGTGTCGATGGCGTAGGTGTGCGCCTCTGCGGGCAGGTCGGCAAAGAACGCGGTGTCAAAGATGCCGACATGCGGCACGTCGGTGAGCAGCTTTCGGGCGGCGTTGATGCCCTCGATGCCCGCCGGGTTGTGCAGCGGAGCCAGCGGCGACAGATCCTTCATGGCGTTCACGACTTCTTCGTCGATTAGAACGGGGGCGCTGAACTTTTCGCCGCCGTGAACGGTGCGGTGTGCCACTGCCACGGTTGCCGACAGGTCAGGGCCGTGCTCGTCGAACAGCTTGAAAACGGTGGCCAGCGCAACCTCGTGGTTGGGCAGATCCTGGTCAACATGGAACTCGCCGGTCTCACCACTGAGCACCTCGTGGTCTACGGTGCCGGTGGTGCCGGTAGCGATTCGCTGCACCAGGCCCTTGGCGAGCACCTCCTCGGTCTCGGTGTCGATCATCTGGTACTTGATCGAGCTGGAGCCGCAGTTGAGTACGAGAATGGGCTTAGACATACAACGCCTTTCAATTAAAAAGTGGGTTCCGCTTCAGAATATCGTGCAACGGCGTCAATCGGCACCCCTACGGCTCGGGTGGCACTTATGTGTAGGGGTTGGCGCGCGTTTGTGTAGCTAAGATTGGCTCATGACCCATCCGTTTTCTGATCTCTGGAACGACGACACCGAGCTTTACCCGCAGATTGCCGAGCTCGTCGAGGGACGGCGGACCATTCTCGACGCCGGCTGCGGTGACGGCTCTCTGGCTTACTACTTGGCGGGTCTTGGTCACGAGGTGATCGGCGTCGACAACTATTTCATCGGGAGCCCGGAGGACCTGCCGGAAGAAAGCGACCGGGCGCACTTTTTGCTAGCCGACGCCACCAATCTGCCGTTCGGGTACGACTCTTTCGACGCGGTGGTTTCCGTCTCCATGTTGCACGAGACGAATGCGGCGCTCGCCATCGGTGAGATGCGCAAGGTGCTAAAACCAGACGGTCTCATCGTGATCGCGGATTCGGTGAAGCTGAACCCACTGGGCGCGCTTTCTACCGGCATTCGGCGGGCAT
Source organism: Propionimicrobium lymphophilum DSM 4903 (assembly GCF_000423485.1). Classification (GTDB taxonomy): domain Bacteria; phylum Actinomycetota; class Actinomycetes; order Propionibacteriales; family Propionibacteriaceae; genus Propionimicrobium; species Propionimicrobium lymphophilum. The sequence continues at coordinate 87,194 of NZ_AUIB01000005.1, forward strand.
GGGTTGGACGCGGCAAGACGCCCAAACCCGCCGACACCATCAAGCCCGACCTGGGCTGGGCGAAGTCCCGCGAGGTCGTGGCCAGCGGTCTGCCCGGCTGCACCTGGCGGAAGGTCGGCAGCGGCAGGTTCATCGCCACCTGGCAGCGCGATAACAATCTGGGTTAGAGAGCGCGACTGCTAGGCAAAATGCCTAGCCTAGAAGCATGGGCGCGGCGAAAAAATCAACACTTTGGGTAGTCACTGGGACAGAGGGTTTCCTGGGCAATAACGTCGTGTGGCAATCTCAGCATGCCAGCCACGAACTGGCCAGCGAGGAGTTGGGTCACCAGACCCGTCCCCTATCCCAAACCATCGATGACCAGGTGCGATGGCTCTTTCGAATTAAGAAAAGGCGGCTAACCGGCTAACCGTGGGTGAACAACCGATGACGAATTGGCGACATGGCTAGCCAAGACCCTGACAACCTGCAAACATGGAAGCCTGGCTTCGCGTCGGACGCGTTTAACCAAAGATTGGAAGAGCATGGCTGATCGACTCGATTTTTTGAACGGCGTGACCAAGCTGCACGGCTTCTACACCGAACAGGTTCGGATGCTCGCGCACGCCTACGATCTGAAGCTCGAGGACGCCGCCATGCTCCTCGACCAGTACGGCTACCACAACGTTGCGCGGGCGATTCTGGTTGAGCCGCAGTCCGACGAGCCCGAGTCCAAGGACCTACACGAGGCCAAAGGCCGAAAATCTTAGAGACAAAAATGTGGGGACGGCTCGTGTGCGTGCTGTCCCCACATTTTTGTCTAGACCTAGATCTTTGTGTCGGGCGTGCCGCAGAAAGCGTCGACGCTGGAGACACCCTTGAACTCGCTCTTGCCTTCTAGTTTGTCGACCAGCGCTTCGAGTGTGAAGTCCTTGTCGTCATAGGCGTTAATGTAGGTCTTCACCTGCGGGACGTCGACCAGCGCGAACGGCGTGGAGACGGAGGCGTAGATCGTCGGCAGCTCGTGGATGTACCACGGGATGTCGACGGTTCCCTTCGTCGCCGGCCACATAACGCGCTCGAACGGCTGCATCATGCCGTCGATTTTGGCGATGCACAGCACCAGGTCGTATTTGTCTGTCAGCGCGGCGATCGGGGCCTTAGACGCGTAAATGTTCTTGACCGCCTCGGCCTGCTTCTCGGGGCTCATCTCGGCGAGCTTGTCGAATAACGACTCGTGAATTGTGACGTCGTAGCCGCGCTCTTCCAGCAGCTTGCCGACCTTATTCGCCGGGTGCTCGACCGCCCCACCGCCGCCGAAGCCGCGGGAGATCGGGTTGGGCGCGCTAGAGACCGGAACAACCAGCACCCGCTTGAACTGCGTGATCGGCAGGTTCTCGGGCTGGGCGTTCTTGACCAGCGTGATGGCCTGATCGGCCAGGTCGACGGCCAGCTGCTTATTTTCGGGCAGACCAATCTTCGCCATCGCCTCTTCCTTTGGCGGCAAGATCTGCTCGCGCGGGGTCTTGTGCAGACCGAGGCGGGCCTTCAGGCCAAGAATGCGCTCGAGGGCCTCCTGCAGACGTTCCTCGGTGATGACGCCATCCTTGTAGCCCTGCATCATCCACTCGAAGTCCTCGTCCGGATCGTTGAAGAACAGGAAGAGGTCGCAGCCGGCGGCGATGGCGTGCGGCAGCAGATCGCGACGGGCCATCGCGCCCGTCAGTCCAACCATGTGCGATGCGTCCGTGACGACCACGCCGTTGAACCCCATCTTGCCGCGCAGCAGATCGGTGAGCAGTTCGTGGCTCAGCGTCGCCGGCAGCAGATCTTCATCACGCACGTCCGGATTGAAGTGCTTCTGGTAGCTAGGCAGCATGATGTGGCCGGCCATGATGGACGGCAGCCCGTCGTCGATCAGGCCCCGGTACACCTTGCCGAACGTGGCATCCCACTCTTGGGTCGAATACGAGTTGATGGACGCCGAAAGGTGCTGGTCGCGATCGTCGATTCCGTCGCCGGGGAAGTGCTTCGCAGCAGGCATGATGCCGGACTCCATGATGCCCTTCATGTAGGCGCGGGAGCATTCGAGGACGTAGTCCGGGTCGGCACCGAAGGTCCTGTTGCTGATGATCGGGTTGCGCCAGTTGCGCATGATGTCGACGATGGGCGCGAAAGACCAGTTGCAGCCGATGGCGCTGGCCTCTACGCCTGAGACACGACCCATTTCATAGGCCCATTTTGAGTCGTTGGATGCGCCAACCTTGATCTCGAAGCCGACGTACGTGCCGTCGGTGCAGGCGCCGTTTCCGCCCGCCTCGGTATTGGCGGCGATGAGTAGCGGAATCTTGCTCTTGGTCTGCAGGATGTAGTTTTGCTCCCACACTTCCTCGGCCGTGCCGGGGTTATAGCGGACCGCGCCGATGTGATAGTCATCCAGGACGCCGGTGAGGTATTCTTCTGTCCTCTCGGCACCCATGTTCACAAAGAGCTGGCCGATTTTCTCTTCGATCGGCATATTTTCGATGGTTTCGCGCACCCACTTGATGTCCTCGTCGGCGAGGTTAAAGGGCTTGGCGGAAAGATCAACCATGACTCTCCTTAAGATCTAGTTTGTGTTTTAAGGCTAACCAGACCAAGGACCTAAAACCCGATGTTGCCAATCATTGTGTCGGGGCGCCTCGAAGCCCAAGTCGGTTCACATGCCCTGGTGACATTTTCGAACGACGGGCGCTGGCCTTAGGATCAATCCACCCAAAAGCCTGCATTATTTTGAATTATTCGAAATAATGTGGACATGGCTAATATTACTTTTGATTCCAAACCCGTTACCACCGTGGGCGAACTGCCTACCATAGGCACCAAAGCCCCCGACTTCGCGCTTGTTGACAACGACCTCAACGAAATCAAGCTCTCCGATTACGCAGGCAAGCGCGTCCTGCTGAGCATCTTCCCCAGCGTCCAGACCGGCGTCTGCGCCATCGCGCTGCGCAACTTCAACAAGGCCGCTTCCGAGCTAGACAATGCCGTCGTCATCAACGTCAGCAAGGACCTACCTTTCGCATTCGCTAACTTCTGCGCGGCAGAGGGCATCGACAAAGTTGTGACAGCCTCCGCCTTCCGTTCCAGCATCGGCGAGGATTACGGCGTAACCATGGCCGACGGCCCACTCATGGGTCTGCTTTCCCGCGCGGTAGTCGTGCTGGACAGCGACGGGGTAGTGCTCTACACCCAGCAGGTACCCGAGATCGGCACCGAACCCAACTACGACGAGGCGATAAAGGCCATCAAACAGGCCTAAGCGCACATAAAAATTGCCCGGGAGACCGGGCAATTTTTTAGCAGTTTTTCGAGACGAATTCCTCGATCTTTTCGGTCACCAGGCCGGTATCCTCCAAGACGCTCCGCCAGTCGCGGACCAGGAAGGAGTGATCCCTGCCCTCAACCTCGACGATCTCGCCGCCGGTGGAACGGGCCGCGTCTGTGTCCCAATAGCTGTCGCTCGTGCCCCCGATCAGCAGCCGGGGAGCCGTGGATGCCTTGATGTCATCGACCACCTGGGCGTCGTTCAGGACAGGGGTAAACCAGACCGCAGGCACCGAATTCTCAGCTGTCCACTTGGCGCCCATCGAACCGATGGACTTGGCGACGACCAGCTGCTGCTTCGCGCCGGCCTGCGCGGACATCTCAGCTAGCGCCTCGTTCACCAGGGAACGAATTTCCTCATCCTCGAGGCCCATCATGTCGATGTCGGCATACCAGATGGTCCAGCCGGCGTCCCTTAGAGCCAGCGCCGGGAAGATCAGCCCAGGAAGCGGGAAAGCGTAACGTTTGCCAGGCAGGAAAAGTGCCGCCTTGCTCGAATCGGCGTTCGGCAGGTTTCGCTGCCACTTTGTGATTGCGTACCTTTTAGCCATATCTAAAACATATACCCACTTCGAAAAAAATCGGCAGCCGCGGTCCACTTATTTTTTAGCGGCTAGGTATATAAAAACTCGATAAAACGCTAAGCTTTTTGCCCACGAACATCTACCAACGACGGAGGATTCCGTGTCCGATAAAACCGACGATCTTTTTGCGCCGCCCGGCGAAAATTGGATTGCGCTCGATGCGCGATACCTGACCAAACGCAGAATCGACGTGCTCACGCAATGGCCTCTCCTCCTGGTGCCAATAGTGGTGGTCTGCTTCATTTTTACCCCCACCTGGCTGGCAGCGGCAGTTTTGCTCGCCGCGCTGATCTTCTTGGGCTACCGCGTCTGGCGCCAGAAGGCCCTCTACCAGGCATGGGGCTATGCGGAGCGCGACTCCGACCTCTACATCAAGCACGGCATTTTCTGGCGCAACCTCTCGATAGTTCCCTACGGCAGGATGCAGGCCATCGAGATCACCGCGGGGCCGATCTCCAGGTGGCTCGGGCTGGCAAACGTCGAACTTGTCACGGCAGCCACCGTCTCCGGCGGGACGATTCCCGGAGTTAACAAGGAAGAGGCGCAGCGGCTACGCGAACGTCTGCTGGCCAAGGGCGAGTTGCAGGCGGCCGGTCTATGAGCACCACCGATTTCCCGCCACCCACCCCAGACGAGGAAGTGGTGGACATCGAGCAGGCAGCGGCTAGTCCCGAAGCAAAGGTTGCAGAGCGCCCGCACCCGCTCAGCCCGATCGTCGACGGCTGGCTTTTCCTGGTGGCGGTCGTCATCTACTTCGGCCAGGACGCTTTTCAATCTCTGCTGAGTGGCGACATTAAGCTGTCCGAGATCGGCGTGCTTGGCAAGGATTTCTGGATCCCCGCTCTCATCACTCTCGGCGTTTTGGTGCTGGCAATCGGCTTCGCCTTCGCGAACTGGTGGTTCACCCGTTTCGTGATCGACGACGATGAGGTGCGCATCGAACGCACGTTCATCGCGCACCAGTCCCAGAGAATCGCGTTCAGCAAGATCCAGTCCGTGGACATCAAGCAGCCGCTGGTTGCCCGGCTCCTCGGCCTGGCCGCGCTGAACATCGACGTCGGCGCCAACGCGTCCAAGAAGATCCAGTACCTGAAGCGCAACCGCGCATACAAGATGCGCGACTTCCTGATGGCCAGGGCGAACCGTGCTCAGACCTCTACGAGGGGCTTCGTCGCCCCGCCTCCGCAGGCAGCGGGTGCCGCTCCAGCCGCCCAGGCCAGCGCGCTGAGCAAACCGGGCGTGCTCGAGGACGTTCTGGGCTACGACCAGGTGATCGTGCGGGTTCCCGTCGGGCGCCTGATCGGCTCTCTCGTGCTTTCGACGGGCACGATCTGGGGTATCGCGTTCATCGCCATCTTCGTCGCGCTGGGGCTCCTGATCCCCGGCGACGCCGCTGGGCTTTCCTTGATCGGCCTGCTCCCGGCTGCTTTCGGCTACATCGGCTGGCTACTCAAGGAACTCAAGGAGGGCTTCAACTACTCCCTCACCTGGACTAGCTCGGGGTTGAAGACCACGCACGGCCTGACCGAACTGATTTCCCGTTCCGTGCCCGTCCACCGCATCCAGGGCGTCCAGATCAGCCAGCCGCTGCTTTGGCGCCTGCTGGGTTGGAAACGGGTACGCATCGACGTCCTCGGCCACGGCATCAGTAGCGACGACGCGGGCGGCGGGATCCTGCTGCTGCCCGTCGGCAGCGACGACGAGGTAAAACGCGTGCTCGACGTCGCCATTCCCCAGCTCGAGCTGGAGACGATCCAGATGCGGCCCGCGGGCAAAAAGGCCCGTTGGATCCGCTGGTTCGACGCCCAGACCTTCACCTGGGGCTTCAACGACAAGGCGATCGTGGCCACCGGCCACATTCTTACGCACAAGGTGGATATCGTACCTCACGCCCGCGTCCAAGAGGTTCGCTTGAGCCAGGGCATCCTGCGGCGCTTACTAGGGTTGGCGGACGTCAAAGCGGAAAACACGTCCGGGCCCGTCGACCTGTGCGCGAAGCTGCTGGACGCCAAAGATGCCAGAAAACTGGCGCTCGCCGAGCCGCAGATGATGCGAACCGCGCGCAGCGAAATGTTGGCCAACCCGCAAATCGAGCCGATAACGGCGTAGTCAGAGGGGGTGTCCTTGGAAATAGTGCGCTACCGCTATTAAAGGATGCCCTTTCGACCACTACAATGCTGGCATGACTGAAATTCTTGGCATCGATATCGGCGGCACCGGCATCAAGGGTGCCCTCGTCGATCTGGATCGCGGCGAGCTCACCAGCGAGCGCATCCGCATCCTGACTCCAAAGAACTCCACACCAAAGAATTGCGCGGATGTGGTCGCGAAGATGGTCCACAAATTCCGAAAGCGCCTCGACCCGGAGGCCCCCATCGGAATCGCCATCCCCGGCCCCATCGTGCACGGCACCGTCATGTTCATGGCCAACCTGCACAAGAGCTGGGTTGGCGCCAACGCCGACGATCTGTTCAGCAAGAAGCTCAAGCGCCCCGTCTACCTGTGCAACGACGCCGACGCGGCAGGCTTCGCTGAGGCCCGCTATGGCGCGGCGAAGGGCGTCAACGACCTCGTCATTGTGACGACGCTGGGCACCGGCATCGGTTCGGCGATCATCTACAAGGGCCACCTGATTCCCAACACGGAGCTGGGCCACCTCGAGATCGACGGCCACGACGCCGAAACCCGCGCCTCTTCGGGGTATAAGACGAAGAAAAAGTTGAGCTACAAAGAATGGTCGAAGTGCCTACAGCGCTACTACGACGAGCTCGAGAAGCTATTCTCTCCCGACCTGATCGTCGTTGGCGGCGGCATCAGTAAGCAGGCCGACAAGTTCCTGCCGCTGCTGAAGCTTAGGCCACGCATCGTCGCCGCGAAGCTGGAGAACCAGGCGGGAATCGTTGGCGCCGCTGCCCTCGCCGCAGAGCGTATGCCTGGCTACTCGCTGCCTTCGATGACGAACAACGAATGGTATAACTCCGCAGATTAAGCATAAGCAGGCGGGTGCCGCTTTTTCGTGCCCGAATATCTGCCAAATCCAACTCGCTAACCCACCCACGGAAAGACCGAAGTTCCCTGACTAGGGGTGTTGCAAAACGGCTCCCCGAATCAGGGATTAGCGAGTGTGATTTGTCACATTCTTTCCGGCGCGACGATGCCAAGCAGGCCCAGGCCCGCGGCCAGCACCTGCTTTGTGGCGGCCACCAGGCCGAGACGGCTGGCACGAACCTCGTCGGCGCTCTTTAGCACCGGACACTTCTCGTAGAACTTCGAGAACTTGTCGGCCAGCTCGTAGAGGTAGCCGCATAGCTTGTGCGGAGTCAGATCGGCGGCGACGACGTGGACGGCGTTACCGAAGCCGCTCAGCTGCAGAGCCAGATCCTGCTCTGCCGGTTCCGCGAGCTGCCCGACCTCGCTGGGCTGGAAGCCGCGGGCCTCGGCCTCGCGCAGAATGTTCGCGCAGCGGGCGTGCGCGTACTGCAGGTAAGGGCCGGTGTCGCCACTGGTGGCCGTCATGCGCTCGACGTCGAAGACGTAGTCCTTCTGAAGACCGGAGCTGAGGTCGGCGTATTTGATCGCCGCAAGCGCCACCTCCGGGGTGGCGTTCTTCTCGGCGTCGTCAAGCAGATCGTCAAGGTGAACCGCAGTGCCTTCGCGGGTCTTGAACGGCTTGCCGTCGGGGCCGAGCACCATGCCGAAGCCGACGTGTTCGGCCTTGACGGAATCGGGCAGATAGCCGGCCTTTCGGGCCACGGCGAAGGCTAGCGCGAAGTGGTTGGCCTGGCGGGCGTCCGTGACGTAGATGATGCGATCGGCTTTCAACTCGTTGACGCGGTAGCGGATGGCAGCGATGTCCGTGACGTCATAGCCGTAGCCGCCCGCAGAGTTACGAATGATGGCCGGAGCGTCGAAACCGTCAACGAAGACTACGAGAGCACCCTGATCCTCGACGGCAATGCCACGGCTCTGCAGATCCTCGGCAACCTGGTTGAGAAACTCGTTGTATGTGGACTCGCCGGCCAGATCGCCGTCGTCCAGCAGCACGTTCAAGCGGCGATAGGTGTTGTTGAAGCCGGCCTTGCTGATCTCGATAAGGCGTTCCCAGATCTTCCGGGTGTCCTCGTCGCCGCCCTGCAGCTTGACGACGCGAGCGCGGGCGCGGTCGGCAAACTCCTCGCTGGAGTTCAACGACTCATTAGCGCGCTTGTAGAGCTCCTCGGCGCCGGCTAGGTCTAGCGAACCCAGATCGAGATCTTCGTCGATGATCCGCTCGATGAGCATGCCGAACTGGCGTCCCCAATCGCCGATGTGGTTCTGGGCGATGACATCCTCGCCGGTGGCGGAAAGCACCCGGTTGAAGCAGTCGCCGATGATCGTCGAGCGCAGGTGGCCGACGTGCATCTGCTTGGCGACGTTAGGGCTGGAGTAGTCGATCACGACGCGCTCCGGCTCGGCTACCTGGGAGATGCCGAGATTCTCGTCGGCGGCAAGCTTATTGACGGCGGCTGCCAGCACCGAGGTCTTCAGCCTGAAGTTGATGAAACCGGGGCCCGCGATGTCTGGGGTCTCGCACAGGTCGTCGATTTCGAGCTTATCCACGATGCGCTGCGCTATTTCTCGGGGCGGCACGCCCTCGGTCTTGGCCAGCCGCAATGCGACGTTGGACTGGAAGTGGCCGAACTGCGGCTTGGTGGCAGGCCGGAGTTCAGGGTCGACGCCTGCGACGGCCTCGACGCGCTCGGAAAGTAGTGCGGGCAAAGAAGTCATAGAGTTATTGTTCCACGACTGACAAGGTTGAGGCCATTAAGCTTCTAGTAGGAGTTTCTAGGCGAGGAAAAATATGCGAATTTCTGTCATCGGATGCGGCTATCTGGGCGCGGTGCACGCTGCTTGCATGGCCAGCCTGGGCCATGAGGTGATCGGCGTCGACGTGAACGCCGCCAAGGTCGCCAAGCTCAACGCGGGCGAGCCGCCGTTCTTCGAGCCGGGCTTCAAGGAAATACTTTCCGAACAGGTGAAGTCCGGACGTCTCGCCTTCACTTGCGAGTACGCGGACGCGGCAGATGCCCAGATCAGCTTCATCGCGGTCGGCACCCCGCAGTCTTCGTCACGAAACGCTGCGGACATGAGCTACGTCGAGTCCGCGCTCGACGGGCTGCTGACGAACTTGACCGGCGACGAACCGAAACTGATCGTGGGCAAATCGACGGTGCCGGTCGGCACAGCAGAGGCAATCTCACGCCGCCTAGCAGGAAAGAGCCTGCTGGTGTGGAATCCGGAGTTTCTGCGCGAGGGCTTCGCCGTCGACGACACCTTGCACCCGGACAGGATCGTCTATGGGCTACCCGCTGACCCAGACGACGCAAAAACCGCCCAGGGGCTCCTGGACGAGTGCTACTCCCGACTGCTGGCTGAGGGTATCCCCCGTCTGTTGACCGACTATGCAACAGCAGAACTCGTCAAGGTGGCCGCCAACAGTTTCCTCGCCACAAAGATCAGCTTCATCAACGCGATGGCAGAGCTGTGCGACGCGTCCGGTGCAGACGTCACCAAGCTGGCGGAGGCCATCGGCTACGACGATCGAATCGGCAAAAAATTTCTGCGCGCGGGGCTCGGCTTCGGCGGTGGCTGCCTGCCTAAGGACATTCGGGCGTTCATGGCCAGGGCTGGCGAACTGGGAGTCGAGCAGGCGCTCACCTTCCTACGCGAGGTGGACACCGTCAACTTGCGCTCCCGCCAGCGTGCCGTCGAAATAGCCAAAGAGATGGCCGGCGGCACTTTCGTCGGACGTCGGGTGGCCGTTCTGGGTGCCGCGTTCAAGCCCAACAGCGACGACCTGCGCGACTCCCCCGCCCTGGACATCGCCCAGCAGATTTCGGCCAGGGGCGCCGACATGGTGATCACCGACCCGCAAGCAACCGACGGGCTGCGAGCCAAGCGCCCGAACCTCTGCGTAGTAGACACGGCAGAAGAGGCTATGCGCAACGCCGATGTCACCGTGCTCGGCACCGAGTGGCGCGAATATGTCGAATTAGATCCTGCCGAGGCAAAAATCTGGGTGCGCCAGCCGAATATCCTCGACGGCAGAAACGTCCTGGATGCTGCGGCGTGGCAGGCCGCCGGGTGGAACTACCGCGGAATCGGACGCCGCTAGCGAGGCCTGGCCAGCGCGTCGGCAACCTCCGAGCTGGGCTCGCCGACGTCCGGGGTGTGGTCGAAGATGGCGTTGATCATCAGCTTGACGTTCGCCCCAAGCTCTCGGCGCTGATACCTGTTGTAGGCGTCATTTTTGATCTTGATGATGTCCGCCGACCCGATGGCGTCAACACCCTGCAACTGGCAGGCAGCAACCGTCCTGGGCAGGTGGTAGTCCTGGCTGACCACGGTTAGCTGTTCGACGCCGAAGCGCCGCTTGGCCACCGCACACGACGTGTAGGAATTGTCGCCGCCCTCGTCAAGCACGATGTCGCGGTAATCGACTCCCTGCTCCATCAGATACGAGCGCATGGTCTTCGGCTCGTTGTCACTGATCGAGCCCGAAACGATCAACACCTTCGCCTTGCCCGAGTGGTAGAGATCGGCGGCGACGTCGAGGCGACCCTTCAGATATGGCGAGGGCCTGTCGCCCCACACGGAAGCGCCCATCACCATCGCCACGTCCCTGGACGGCGTCTCCTCAACCGAGTAATAGATCCGACCACTGGACTCCGCCAGCACGACGGCGAGCGGAACGATGAAGACCAGCGCGGCGATGATCAGCACGGCCAAGATCACGCGCAGCAGCCCGAAGCCGCAACCACCAGTCTTTTTCGCCATGCGAACAGTTTAATCGCCGGACAGAAACGTCAAACAATGAAAAGCGGGAGGAGACCATTTGGTCTCCTCCCGCCGCTACCGTGTTAGTTTCGATTATCTAGATAATGCTCGATCAGGTTCTGCGTGGAACCGTCCTGCTGGGCAAGCACCTCGCGGTCGCCGTCGATGGCTGGCGCGATCTGCTTGGCGAGCACCTTGCCAAGCTCGACGCCCCACTGGTCGAACGAGTTGATGCTCCACACCACGCCTTCGACGAACGTGATGTGCTCGTAGAGTGCGATCAACTCGCCGAGAACTCGCGGAGAAATCTCCGGGACGAGGATGCTCGTCGTTGGCTTGTTGCCCGGGAACACGCGGGCAGAGACGATCTCTTCCGCGGTGCCCTCCGCACGGACCTCGTCGGCAGTCTTGCCGAACGACAGCGCGGACGTCTGCGCGAAGAAGTTGGACAAGAACAGGCCGTGCACGTCGGTGCCGGACTCGCTCAGTGCGTGTGCCGGGTTGATCGGCGCGATGAAGTCCGCCGGGATCACCTTCGTACCCTGGTGGATCATCTGATAGAAGGCGTGCTGGCCGTTGGTGCCAGGCTCGCCCCAGAAGACTTCGCCGGTCTGCGTGGTGACAGGTGAACCGTCCCAGCGGACGCGCTTGCCGTTCGATTCCATCGTCAGCTGCTGCAGGTATGCCGGGAAGCGGTGCAGATACTGCGAATACGGCAGCACGGCGTGAGTCTGGGCGTCAAAGAAGTTGTTGTACCAGACGTTCAGCATCGCCATCAGCGCCGGAACGTTCTGCTCCAGCGGTGCAGTGCGGAAGTGCTCGTCCATGGCGTGGAAGCCGGCCAGGAACTCCTGCCAGTTGTCCTTGCCTAACGCGATCACATCGGCCAGGCCGACGGCCGAATCGACGGAGTAGCGTCCACCGACCCAATCCCAGAAGCCGAACGCGTTCTCACGCTTGATGCCGAATTCCTCAACCTTGTCCAGGGCGGTGGACACCGCAACGAAGTGCTTGGCGACGGCCTCCGCACGCTGTTTCTCGCTGTCGCTGATGGCGTTCACCGCGCGCAGCGAGTTGATGAGCCAGTTCTTCGCCATGCGGGCGTTGGTCATCGTCTCGAGCGTGGTGAAGGTCTTTGAAGCGACGATGAACAGCGTCGTCTCCGGGTCAACGTCGTGCGTCTTCTCGTACATGTCGGCCGGGTCAATGTTGCTGATGAAGCGGCACTCGATGTCGTTGAGTTTGTACGGCTTCAACGCCTCGTAGACCATAACCGGGCCGAGGTCGGAGCCGCCGATCCCAATATTGATGATCGTCTTAATCTGCCTGCCGGTGACGCCCACCCAGGAACCCGAGCGCACCTGCTCGGCGAAGTCGTAGACGCGCTCCAGGGTCTCGTGCACTTGGTCGACGACGTTCACGCCGTCCACCATCAGCTCGTCGCCCTTGGGACGACGCAGAGCGGTGTGCAGCACTGAACGCTGCTCCGAGGTGTTGATGATCTCGCCGGCGAACATTGCGTCGCGACGTTCCTCAAGCTGAACTTCTTTGGCCAGCCTGACCAGCATCTCGAGGACTTCGTCAGTCAGATAATTCTTCGAAAAGTCGACGTATAAATCGGCGGCCTCACGCGAGAAACGCTTGGCCCGCTCCGGGTCCTCTTCGAACCACTTGCGGAAATCTACGTAGAAGCTTTCAGCGGTGCGGGAAAGATCGCTCCAAGCCGATGTCGTCGTCGGGTCAACAGGTGTCTGCATAGCCAACAGAGTAGTAGGAGAACGAGCGACGCGGAACAAAGTTGCCAAATAAAAACTGATGCCCCCTAGTGTCTAGGGGGGGCATCAGTTAAAAAGTATGAATCTAGATAACGCGACGGGCTGCGGTGATGCCGCCTGCCAGAGCGTTAACGCCGATCGGGATGCCAGGGGCCGAAGCCTCTACAACCTGACCGTTGCCGATGTACAGAGCCGCGTGGCCACCACCGTAGGAAATGATGATGTCACCGGGCTGCAGATCGGAGGTGGAAACCGCAACACCTGCGGTCGCCATGCCGAATGAGGTGCGGGGCAGGGAGACACCAGCGGAGGCATAGGCGGCGTAAATCAAACCGGAGCAGTCGTATCCGGCAGGACCGGTGCTGCCCCAGATGTAGGGCTTGCCGGACTGGGCCAGTGCGAATGCGACGGCTGCGCCTGCCGCACCGCTAGCCGGAGCCGAGGAGTAGGTGACGGGCCTGGCCGCTGCAGGAGCTGCAGCGTTGTTGGTGGCCTCTGCACGTCGGGCGTCGGCCTCTTCGCGAGCGCGATCCTGAGCTGCAGCCTCTTCAGCAGCTTTTTCCTCGGCAGCCTTGTCGTCTGCCGCCTTCTTCTCGAAAGCCGCGGTGACGCGGGTCTCGGTGTCGTCGTCAACTGCGCGGTCGCTAGTGGTCTCGGTTACATCCAACAGCGTGCGCTCGGTTGCACGGGTTACCTTGTTGGCGGTGCGGTCGCCGGTAAGGGTTGCGGTGGTCGCCTGGGGGCGATCGGCCGCGGAGGAAACCTGCAGGGCACCCGGAACGACGAATACGGCGGCGGCAGCCATGGTGGCCGCGGTGGCCATCAGCTTGCGGGCGCGTCCGCTAAGGCCGGTATTGTCGGCGCTCAGGCGGATCGGGTCGGTGAGGGTCTGCTCTACTGCAGGAACCGTCATGTCAACCGCGCGGCGTGCGGTTTCGACGGAGGAAAGATCAATGCTCATTACGTTCAGCACGCTATCGTCGGCAGCTGCCCGACGTGCGGCACGGGCCGGCAAAGTATCGAAGTCGTTAACGGCTTCGTCGATAAGGGCGCGGCGTGCGGTCACTTGGTTCTCCTGTACGAATAAGACTTAAGAAAGTTCAGCTTCGAAGTGGAAGCTGAGATAAATATAAGAGCAATCCTGAGAAAATTTCAAACTTTGGCAACTTTTCTAAGAATTTTTTACATTTCTTTCTTAGCAAACCGAAGGGGTGGGTGATCGGTTACCACGAAAGACACTACCCTACCTTTTTATATATGCCCCAATCAGAGACTATTTATTGATGCTTCGCAGCCACTCTTTGGCAATGTCTGCGCTGGAGCGCTTGTCTCTGGTGGAGGCAAGATTCATGTTCACCAAGTCCTCGGTGGTCAGCTTCTTAACTATCGGTTCGATAATCCCGCGAAGCTCGTCGGCCTTTTCTGCCTGCACGATCGGCACCACGTTAGAGGCTAGGAACATGCCCTTGGGATCCTCCAGGGTCACCAGGTTGTAGGTCTTGATACGCGGTTCGGCGCTGAAAATGTTGGCGACGTCCACATTTCCTGCGGCGAGTTCCTCGGGGGTGGTTTCGCCTGTTGCGACGAACTCGACATCAAGGCCATAGACGCTTCTTAAGCCTTGGGGCCCATAGGGGCGCCCCTCCAGCTCCGGCTTGCCGCCAACACGCACCTTGCCGATCTTCGCAAGATCAGCAATTGTCTTCACCTGATTTTTCTCTGCGAACTCAGCCGTGACGTTGTACGAATCCTGATCGGCGGCCGGAGCGCGGTCGTAGGCCACGAGGTTGTCGGGCAGCGCCTTGACCAATTCATCGTAGACGGCCTGAGGCTCCGTCACCGTGGTGTCCGGCTCGAGGGCCTGCAGCAGGTTACCGGTGTATTCGGCGAAAAGCGTGATGTCACCGTTCTGCAGTGACGGCAAGTAGGCGTCGCGCTTGCCGATGTTGAAGCGCCTGTTCACCTCGAATCCCTCAGCCTCAAGCGCCTGGGAAAAAATTTCCGCCAGGATCTCGTTGGAATAGTAGGCGGACGAGCCAACGGTTATGGCGTCGGTGCTGGAACCCGATTCGAAGGGGTCGTCGTTTGCGCCGCAGCCAGTAAGCAACAGCGCCGCGACAGACGCCAAAACGGCCAGTTTGCGAAAGATCTTCATTGTTTTTTCCTATTCATTAGCCGGCTGCAGCCGGACACCTTTCGGGATAGCCAGGCGCCTGACCAGCGCCATCGCCACGTCGGCGATGACCGCCAGCGCGACCGTCACGAGCGACGCCCCGAGCACCTGGTCGAAGCGCCGCAACGCAATGCCCTGAACGATATAAAAGCCGAGCCCCCAGGCACCGACGTATCCCGCGATTGTTACCGAAGCGATGATTTGCAGCAACGCCGTGCGCAGCCCGTTGAACAGCAGAGGCAGCCCGAGCGGGGCCTCAACCTTGAACAAGACCTGTGCCTCGGACATGCCTATCGCGCGAGCCCCGTCGACAGTCGTTTTGGGTGCCGCCTCGACACCCGAGTAGGCGCCAGCCAAGATCGGCGGCACGGCAAGCAGCGTCAACGCGGCGTAGACGGCTAAGGCTTTGCCGTCAACCCCGAATAGCACGACCAAAAACAGCACCAGACCGAACGACGGCAGCGCGCGAGCCGCTCCCGTCGCCGAAATCACCAGGTTTCGAGCGCGTCCAGTGTGACCGATGAACCAGCCCAGCGGGACGGCGATGGCCGCCGCTATCAGCAGAGAAAGAAGGGAGAATCCGAGATGCGTAGATATTGCTTTGCCCATCGGCAGCACGCTCTGCGCCAGCTGATCAGAGAACATCCAGTGGAATGCCTGCTCAAAAAGATTCATTTGACCACCGTCCATGGCAAAAACATGCGTCCGGCAAGTGCCAGCAGGCGGTCGAGCGTCAAAGCCAGCACTAAACAGGCGACGACGCCCGCGAGAATCTCTTCAGGTATCTGGCGCTGGTAGCCGTTAGTAAATAGGTAGCCCAGGTTCGTAGCCCCGATCAGGGCACCGACCGTCGCCAGCGAGACGGTGGTCATGGTGGCAACCCGCAACCCCGCCAGGATGACCGGGCCGGCCAGCGGCAGCTCGACCCGCCAGAACCGGGCAAACGTGCCGTAGCCAACCGCCTTGGCTGCGCTCAGCGTCAAGGCGTCTATGGAACGAAAGCCATCGGCCGCATACCTGGTGAGCAGCGCCGAAGCATACAGGCACAACGCGATCATCAGGTTGATCGGCGACAGGAAGCTGATGCCGAGCAGCGGCGGCAGCAGCGCAAAAAGGGCCAGGGACGGGATGACGTAGAACAGCCCGATGAAGCTGAGCAGCGCCCCGCCTGCCACCTTCATGCGGTTGGCCAGCCAGCCGAGCGGGATCGAGACGAGCAGGGCTGCAGCAATCGGAGGCAGGCACTGCCCCAGATGAGCGAGCGCGAGCTCGAAGATCAAGCTCAGGTTGTTCGTTATCCAATTCATTCGAGGACCACTCCGCGGGTGCGCCCTGTGGCGTCCTTGACGATTCCGCCCTCCAGCCGGAACTCTCTGGAGCCGTTGGTAAGGCCGACGAAGTCTCGCACGAAGTTGTCTGCAGGACTGGCGATTATCTCGTCGGCGGTTCCGGCCTGGTGAATCTTGGCTCCCTCACCCAGGATGACGATCTGATCGCCCAGTTTGAATGCCTCGTCGATGTCGTGGGTGACGAAAACCACCGTCTTGGAGAGTTCCGACTGCAGCCGGATAACCTCGGCCTGCAGCTCGGCCCGCACCACCGGATCGACGGCCGCGAACGGCTCGTCCATCAGAAGAATGTTCGGGTCGGGGGCCAGCGCCCTGGCGACACCGACGCGCTGCTGCTGACCGCCGGAAAGCTGCGCCGGATAGCGATCGCCCACCGATGGGTCCAACCCAACCAGCTCCATCATCTGACGGGCGCGCTCTGCTGCCCCGGAGCGCGGGGTTTTCTGCAGGCGCAACACAGAAGTTACGTTGTCGATGACTTTCAGGTGCGGCAGCAGACCGCCATTTTGCAGGACGTAACCGATGGAACGACGAAGCTGCACCGGCGAACCGCTTGAGACGGGGGTGCCGTCGATCTCGACGTCCCCCTTTGTGGGCTCGACCATCCTGTTGATCATCCTCAGCAGCGTGGTCTTTCCGCAGCCGGATGGACCAACAAAAACAGTGGTTTTATGCGAGGGCAGTTGCAGAGAGAAATTCTCCACCGCGAGGGTGGAGCCATATCTCTTCTCGACGGACTTGAATTCGATCATGGGCGTGGGGCAGTTTCTTGGACGGTTTTCACCATTGAGCACTTCCGGCAGAGGTGAAACCAGCCTATCAAGGCCATCAATGCCTCTGTCATAGGCGATGAGTTGAGGAGAGCAATCCTCCTATTCTCCTCCTGAAATGCAACACCCCCAGCCAAACATCCAGTTGACTAGGGGTTTTGTTGTGCGCGAGAGAGGAGTTGAACCTCCACGCCCGTAAAGGGCACTGGCACCTGAAGCCAGCGCGTCTACCATTCCGCCACTCGCGCGAAGCGACTGGATCGATATTACACAGCAGCGATAAAAAATAAAAATCGCAAGAGTTAAGTGGCAAAAACAGCAGCTAGCCCGTCCGGAATGACCCGCAGCCCGAGAAAGAACCTGTTCGCCTAATCTTTCCTATCGAACTCCGAAATTTCTAGAACCAGCTCGCCCGCTTCGTCGCTGGCATCGAGATCGACCTCCGCAGACACCTGCCAGTCGTGATTGCCCTCCGGGTCGTCGATGATCTGACGCACCTTCCAGACCCGATCCTCCGGATTCTCGACGATAAACAGCGACGGGCCACGCGCCTCGGCACCGGCGCCCATCTCCTCGTGCTCGTCCCAGTAGTCGCCCAAGGCGTCGTCCCAGTCGTCGATTGTCCACTCCGAATCCTCACCATCAAGATCTGCCAGCGCCTCGACGTCGTCGTCCGCCATCAGCAACACCCGACGGAACATCGCGTTTCGCACTAGCCGCCTGAACGCGGTCTTGTTGCCAGTGAGCGGGCGCTCCGGCGCCTCGGCGGCCTTGCGCACCTCCTCGACAGTCCGGGTCGGGTCATTCATGGCCTCCCACTCATCCACCAGGCTGGAGTCGGTCATCTTGATGGTCTCGCCCAACCAGTCGATGATCTCCTCGAGTTCGGGGGTGCGGGACTCTGGCGGAACAGTCTGACGAAGAGCGCGCCAAGCATCCGATAGGTAGCGAAGCAGAAGTCCCTCGCTGCGGGTGATCTTGTAATGGGCGACGAACTCGCCGAACGTCATCGCGCGCTCAAACATGTCCCTGACGATCGACTTCGGCGAAAGCGGCGCAGCGCCCAGCCAAGGCTGCCTAGCCAGAATCGGCATGAGCGCCTCCTCCAGCTCCTCGGCCAGCGGCTGGGGCCAGGTGATCTCCTCGGCCTCCTTCTGCCTATCCAAATAATCCAGCCCATCGGCCTTCATTTCGGCGACCGCCTTGCCACGCTCGAAGGACTGCTGGGCGTAGAGAATCTGCATAGGGTCTTCGAGAGTAGCCTCCATCACGCTCACCACATCGAGAGCGTAGTCCGGGCTTTCGACGTCCAAGGCGTCAATGAAGTTGATAGCAAAACCGGCTAGCGGCTGATTGAGCGCGAAATCGTCCTGCAAGTCCGGAGCCAGATCGTACTTCCTGCCGCCGGGAGTCGGCTCGTCACGCTGCACCACCACGCCGTCACGAATGAGCGAACGACCCAACTGGATTGCCCGCCGATACAAGCGGTGGCGATGCTGGATGCTCTCGGTGGAGTCGTTGACCAGGTTGACGACGGCCTCGGCCGTGTCTTGATCGCGCGACAGCAGATTGATGAGCATCGAGTACGTGATCTTCATCCGCGCGTGCAGCGTTTCCGGGGTGGAATTGATCAGTTTGTTGAAGGTGTCCTCGGTGTAGTTGATGAAGCCATCGGGCGCCTTCTTCTTGCGCACGGACTTCAGTTTCTTCGGGTTATCAGCAAACTTCGCCTCGATCTTCGCGTTCTCAATCTGATGCTCGGGGGCCTGCGCGACGACATAACCAATGGTGTCGAAGCCAGCCCGTCCCGCTCGGCCGGCAATCTGGTGAAATTCGCGGCTGCGAAGCACCCGATCGCGACGGCCGTCGAACTTGCTCAACTGCGTGAAAACCACAGTTCGGATAGGCACGTTCACGCCGACGCCGAGCGTGTCCGTGCCGCAGATCACCTTCAGCAGCCCGGCCTGGGCCAGGTTCTCCACGAGCCTGCGATACTTAGGCAGTAGACCCGCGTGGTGGACGCCGACCCCGCTCAAAATCATGGAACGAAGAGTCTTGCCGAAACCGGGAGCGAAGCGGAAGTCCCGGATGGCATCGGCGATCTGCCGGCGCTGCTGCGTCGAAATTAGCTTTGTGGTGTGCAGCTTGCTGGCCGCCTCAGTGGCCATCTTTTGGCTGGGGTGAACCAGGTAAACCGGCGCCTGCCCGGTGGCGACGAGCTCCTCCAGCTTCTCCGGCAGCGGCGTCATGGACCACTCGTATTGCAGCGGAACCGGACGCTCGACGCCGCTAATCACCTCGACCGGATAATCCGTAACCTCCTCCAGCTTCTTAGCCAGATCCGTCACGTCCCCCAGCGTGGCGCTCATGATGACGAACTGCGCTGCTGGCAGCTCCGTCAGCGCCACCTGCCACGCCCAGCCCCTGTCTGGGTCTGCGATGAAGTGGAACTCGTCCATGATGACGCAGTCGATGTCGGCGTCCTCGCCCTCGCGCAGCGCGATATTCGCCAGGATCTCGGCCGTGCAGCAGATGATCGGCGCATCGGGATTGACGGACGCGTCGCCCGTCACCATGCCAACCAGGTCCGCCCCGAAATCGTCGCACCAAGAGAAGAACTTCTCGCTCACCAGCGCCTTGATGGGTGCCGTGTAGTAGACGCGACCGCGCTCCGCCAGCGTTGCGACCATCGCCGCGGTGGCGATCATCGACTTACCCGAACCCGTCGGCGTGGTGATGATGGTGTTGGCATCCATCAGCGTCGCCAGAAGCGCATCCGCCTGATGCTGATACATCGGCGTGCCCTTGCTCTCGGCATACTTACTGAACGCGTCGAATACCGCGTCAGTTTCAGGCTTGGGCCCCAAATCGTCGAGCAGCTTAGCCAATGGTGCCATGTTTTCCATGCCTTCCATCATTGCAGGGCGCACTGACAATTTCACCCGACGTATTCCTCACCGATCGTTCTGTTTCTGGTTCGGCTGCTTCTGGGCGGCTGCTGGTCTGGCTTAGTTTGTCGAGCGAGTCGCCGTGTCTACGTTAATCTCTTATCGCTTGCGCGATATCGAGATTTCACTCTCGCCACGCCTCGATGCTCTCCAAACCAACCCAGCCCAGCATCCTCGCTGTTAAAAGTGGGCACCGAGTTGGGCGTCGTCGAGATTAGTGAGGAAGAAAATGTTCGTAGTCGAGCTTTTTGGTTCCCGTTAAATCTTGGCGAATCAACGTGGAGGAAATTGTTCGACGTCGAGCCTTATCGTTCCCGTTAAATCCTCAGAAATCATCGCGGAAGAAAAAGTCCGACGTCGAATCTTTTTCTCCTCGCTATCTCCAGATGAGCCAAGGTGGGCACCTATTTAGCTGAGGTTGTGGGAGTTCGGGTCTTTGAAGGAACATCAAGGCGTGGCGAGAGCGACGACATTCAAACGCGAAAGCGTTTGAATCAGGAGCGGAGACACGTAGCCAGTGACGCAAAGACCTGAATCCCACAACCGACCGGTACCCGTCCAAAGAAACCACAGACAAGAAGCAACCGGCGAAACCACTAGCCAAGCAAAAACAATGGGCACCAAGGTATAAACCCTCGGCACCCATCGCTTTATTTAGATTATGTGATTATCAGTGGCCTTCGGGAAGTTCCTTCGGCTCGGGGAGATCACGGAAGTGTTTGAGCACAAAGTATGAACCGAACAGACAGATCAGGTACGGGATACCGGCAACCCAAGCCGCGTGGATCTGCCACCACAGCGCGATGAACACGCAGACGCAGGCGGCGATTCCGAGGTAGTTGACGTATGGCGCACCCAAGACGCGGGCTGGCGCGGCCGGCTTGCCCAACTTCTTGCGCACGGAACGGAACCGCAGGTGCGTGAGAAGGACGATGGTCCACGTCACCAGGATGCCCAAGATCGCGGCACCCATCAGGTACTGGAAGGCGCTTTCGGCGGCAAAAATGGAGAGCAGGCTGGCGATGACCATGCCGATGGCGGCAATCATGACGG
The DNA here is from genome assembly GCF_000423485.1 of Propionimicrobium lymphophilum DSM 4903. GTDB lineage: Bacteria > Actinomycetota > Actinomycetes > Propionibacteriales > Propionibacteriaceae > Propionimicrobium > Propionimicrobium lymphophilum. The sequence goes on from NZ_AUIB01000005.1 coordinate 108,007, forward strand.
CCCCGCGCGGCGCGCCGTTGTGCGACGTCTTGGCAGCAGCCTTCGGTGCCATGCCGTCGATTGCCAGCGAGTGAATCATCCGGCTCGACGCGTACAGGCAACCGTTCGCTGCAGACAGCGCGGCAACGATCAACACGAAGTTCATGATGTGTCCGGCGGCAGAAATTCCCGCGGCGTCGAGGGCCTTCACGAACGGCGAACTCTCTATAGTTCCATTGGCTGCGGCCGTCTCTGTCCAGGGCTGCATGGTGACGATGACACCAACCGCCAGGATGTAGAAGATCAGTAGGCGCCAGATCATCGCGCGTGCTGCGCGCGGGATGTCGCGCTCGGGGTGCTCGGATTCCGCCGCTCCAGCGGACGAGTTCTCGATGCCGCCGAACGAGAACACAGCCATGCAGGCGGCCAGCAGAATGCCGCCAAAGCCGTAGGGGGCGAAACCGCGGTGGCTGGTAAGGTTGGACAGCCCCGTCGGCGGGTTCGGGCTCGGCCAGCCGAAAAAGATCAGCGAGAGCCCGAGCAAAATGAATGCGCAGATGGCTACCACTTTGATCATCGAGAACCAGTATTCGCTGGTTCCGTAGAGACGCACCGTCGCCAAGTTTAGGCCGATGACGAACAGCGAACAGCACACCGTGCCGACGCCCAGATTCAGGCCGGGGAACCAATGCTGCAGATATGTTGCACCGGCGACCACCTCCGCGCCGACCGCAATGAACGACTGAATGGCAAAATTCCAGCGTCCGACGTAGCCGCCCAGCCGGCCAAGATAAGCGCCCGCGACAGCACCGTGCCCGCCCGGAACCGGGTGCACCGAAACCATTTCGGCGAGCGCCCATACGATTACCAGGGCGAGCGAACCGGCGAGGATATAGCTGATGATCGTGGCGGGGCCGGCGAGCGCGATCGTCGCACCCGAGCCGAGAAACAGCCCGGTGCCGAGCGCGCCGGAAAGCCCGATCATGGCTACCTGTCCGCTGGTTAGGCGGCGTACTAAACCTGTGCGTTCGCTCATACCTTCTCCTAATTGGCTAAGAGGCAGATTAATAGGCGTTGGGCCGCGCAAACATCAGGCGACATCTAGCGAGATAGCCAACGCCTAAACTTGGGGCCATGGAGTCTTACCATCCGCAGCAGATCGAGGTCCGTGGGGCACGGGTAAACAACCTGCGGGGACTCGACGTCGACGTCCCGCTCGACCGCCTGGTGGCGATCGCGGGTGTGTCCGGTTCTGGCAAGTCGTCGCTTGCTTTGGGCGTGCTTTACGCGGAGGGTTCCAGAAGATATTTGGAGGCGCTCTCGACGTACACCCGCCGCCGGATGTCTCAAGCTCAGAAGGCGAAAGCCGAAGTCACACACATTCCGCCGGCTCTCGCGCTGCGTCAGAGGCCGGGAGTTCCGGGAGTGCGTTCGACGTTCGGCACGATGACCGAGCTGCTGAATGTCTTGCGCCTGATGTTTTCCAGGCTGGCTAGTCATCGCTGCCCTAACGGGCACTATTTGAAGCCGTCGATGAAGGTGGCCGCCGAAGTTGAGATGAAGTGTCCGGATTGCGGAAGCACCGTGACGCCGCCGGGCGCGGAATCGCTAGCGTTTAATTCCGCCGGCGCGTGCCCGAGGTGTTCGGGAACGGCGATCGTCCGCGAGGTGAACGACGACGCCATCGTGCCCGACCAAAGCCTGAGCATCGACGAGGGCGCAGTCGTGCCATGGCGGATGTTCGGTTGGAGTGTGCAGCCGGATATCGTGCGCGAGTTCGGGGTGCGCACGGACGTCCCGTTCAGCGAGTTGACGCAGGAAGAACGCGAGATCGTTTTCGCTGGCCCCGAAGAAAAGAAGCACATCACGGTGACGAGCGTGAAAGGCGTCCACGAGCTCGACTTCACGTTTAGAAACGCCAGGCTGACCGTCACCAAGGAGCTCGATCGGGCAACCGACGAGAAGCGACTCAACAGGGTTTCGAGATTTTTGACCGAGCGGGTCTGCCCATCATGCGCCGGCAGCAGGCTCAGCGCGGAGGCCCGGGCGCCGAAAATTGGCGAGAGGAATCTCGCCGATGCCACAGCCATGACGCTCGCCGACCTGATGGATTGGGTACCGACCGTCTCGGCAACGCTGCCAGACGAGATGCATCAAATGGCGGACGCGCTGGCGGCTACCTTCGTCTCGATGGGCAAACGGCTGATACAGCTCGGCCTGGGCTACCTGAGCCTAGATCGAGCCGCCACTACGCTTTCCACCGGCGAGCGCCAGCGCGCGCAGCTTGCCAGAGCAGTGCGCAACGAGACCACCGGCGTGCTTTACGTACTTGACGAGCCGTCGATCGGGATGCACCCGGCGAACATCGAGGGGCTGATCGGTGTGATGCGCGACCTGCAGTCGGGCGGAAACTCGGTGGTTTTCGTCGACCACGACGTGCAGATTTTACGCGCCGCCGACCACCTGATCGAGCTCGGGCCGGGGGCGGGAAGCCTGGGCGGCAACATAGTTTCTCAAGGTAGCATCGAGCAGGTGACGACCAACGAAAATTCCCTACTTTCGCCGTTTTTAAACGGCGAAGCGGAGATCGTCACCAGGGCCCAGCGCACCGAATTCGACGAGTGGCTTCGGCTAGAAACGCAGCCCATCCACACCGTTCACGCCCTAGACGTGAGAATCCCCCTCGGGGCGATGACGGCGGTCACCGGGGTCAGCGGTTCGGGCAAGACGACACTCATTTTGGATTCACTGGTGCCCGCGATTAATGGCAACAAACCCAGCCACGTGAGCGGAATCGAGCCGGGTTCTATAAATAAGGTTCGCATCGTCGACGCCACCCCTATCGGCGTTAACGTTCGTTCCACCGTCGCCACATATTCGGGCGCGATGGACGAGCTGCGAAAGGCATACGCAAAGACCGACGAGGCTAAGCGCCGCAGGCTTAAGGCGGGTGCGTTCTCTTACAACACAGGCAAGCTGCGCTGCCCCGAATGCGACGGCACCGGACAGATCAGCCTCGACGTGCAGTTTTTGCCGGACGTCACTATTTCCTGCCCCTCTTGTAACGGCAGCAGGTTCGTTCCCGAGGCCAACGAGATAACGATTGAGACTGCCGACAGCCAGATTTCTCTTCCCCAAGCTCTCGAACTGAGCGTTTCTGAAGCGGCAGCAGCGTTCGCCGGTACAAAGATGGAACGCAAACTGAAAAACCTTGTCGAGCTCGGGCTCGGTTACCTGAAACTCGGCGAGGACACGCCCGCGCTATCTGGCGGGGAGGCACAGCGACTGAAGCTGGCCGGCGAAATCACTAAGCGTCAGGCCGGCACGCTGTTCGTCCTGGACGAGCCGTCCGTCGGCCTTCACCCGTTGGACGTGCGGGTGCTGGTCGGGGTGCTGCAGCGCCTGATCGAGAATGACGCGACGGTGGTGGTCATCGAGCACGATCTAGACCTGATTGCAAACTGCGACTACGTCATAGACATGGGCCCAGGCGGCGGCGCAAGGGGCGGCCGGGTCGTCGCAACCGGGACTCCGGACGAGGTGGCGCGGAACCCGGATTCGATAACCGGCAGATACCTTTCAAAGACGATCGGGAGAAACCAGTGATATACGCCACCAGTTATTCTTCTTCGCTCGGCGAGCTCTTCTTGGCTAGCGACGGGCACTGTCTCACCGAGCTCGATTTCGCGGTCGGCACCCACACGAAGTCGCACGGCGCTACCGCCAAGAAAAGGGCTGAGGCACACTACGATGCCGTGGGCCTGCGGGATTTAGATATCTTTGCGCATACCGCAAACTGGCTCGACCAATACTTTCGCGGCGAACGTCCTCAGGACGCTCCTCCACTGGCACCTAAGGGCAGCGATTTTCAGCTAGCCGTGTGGAGATTGCTGCGGAAAATTCCGTACGGCGAAACCATCACGTACGGCCAGCTCGCGAAGGATTATTGCGCCGAAACAGGGCGCGCCACGATGTCCGCGCAGGCCGTCGGCGGGGCGGTCGGGCGCAACCCGATCAGCATCATCGTCCCCTGCCACCGAGTCGTCGGTTCGGATGGTTCGCTCACCGGGTACGCAAGCGGCGTCGAACACAAAGTGGGGCTACTGAGGCTTGAGGGCCTCGACGTCGACGAGCAAGAGCTTCGCCTGTCGAGACCCTCGGCTAGTTAAAACAGCCTCTGGCTTGCCAGCTTCGCGCCGGCGGTAAGGGATTCGAGCTTCGCCCAGGCAATATCCGGGTGGATTCGCCCGCCGAAACCGCAGTCCGTGGACGCGATGACGTTTTCACGCCCAACCAGACCGGCGAAGCGCTCGATGCGCTGGGCCACCAGCTCCGGGTGTTCGACGACGTTGGTGGAGTGTGAGACCACGCCAGGCACGATCAGCTTGCCTTCGGGCAGCTTGGTGTCTTCCCAAATCTCCCATTCGTGGGCGTGACGCACGTTGCCCGCCTCGAACGAGTAGCTGCCTGCGTTGATGGTAAGCATCTGATCCACCAGGTACTTGAACTCGAGGTCTGTGGTGTGCGGGCCGTGCCAAGAACCCCAGCACAGGTGGAACCGAACCTTGTCCTCCGGCAGCCCTTCGAGCGCGTGGTTGAGCGCGTCGATGCGGATCTGGATGAACTTCTGGTAGTCGGCCACGCTGGGCTCGGGCACGATCTGGTCCCAAGACTCTGCGATGGACGGGTCGTCGATCTGCACGACGAAGCCGGCATCGACGATGGCCTTGTACTCGTTCTTGAGCGACTCGGCGCAGGCCCAGACCACGTCCTCGTCGCTGTCGTAGAACTCGTTGGTCAGCCTTGCCGCGGACCCCGGAGAGAGCGCAGCGACGAAGCCCTCGTTGTTTGCGTTAAGCTCGTCGAGCGCGGTGCGCAGGCCATCGGTGTCGGCCTTGACGGCGTCGGCACCGGTGTAGGTGATTTCGCCGGTAATAGATGGCTGCTTGACGGGGTTGCGGGCGACAAGAACGCCGTTTACCGGGTTTTCGTAGGCGTCTTTGAAGCGGGCGCGATCGCGCCGATGCGCGAACGACGCCAGCCTGATCTGCCCGGGCTTCGACTCGATGAGAGGCTCCTCGGCGCCCCAACGGCTGTCTGAATCGCCCGCGGTCAGTCCGGAAAGCCTGCAGAAGGAGTAGTTCCACCAGCCGCCGTAGTCGACGCTTTGGGTCATGACGTGGCCATATTCACCGTCGTTGACGATGTCGATGCCAAGATCGATCTGCCTCTTGACGACGTCGCGCACCTCGTCGTGCAACTGGGAGACGAAATCGTCCCAGGCAATCTTGCCGTCCTGCTGACGCTTGTTCAGCTCAAGCAGGTGCTCGGAACGCGGCAGCGAACCGACGTGGGTGGTCTGAATATGGTCAGTGTTTTTCGAAGTCATGCTTAGAGCTTAGCTAGCCCCACTGACAAAAAATTCAGCTTCCAAACTGGCGGGACTATCGCCTGCGCGTGCCGAACAGCGAGCGAGTGATCTCGCGGCCTAGCGTCCTGCCGGCAGAACGCAACACGTTCGTGACGACGGATTCGGCCTGCCTTGCGCGACGTTCCTTCTCCGCCTGTTCGCGCTTTTGAGCACGCTCTGCCTCTTTGCGAAGCCTCGCCTCTTCGGCAGCCTGCTCCTTCGCCGCCTTCTCAGCCTCCTTGGCTTCCTGGGCAGCACGCTCCGCCGCTTCGGCCTGCGCCTTCGCCTGTTCTGCCCGTTCCGCGAGCACCTCCGTCGCCGAACGCGGGTCTACCGGATCTTTGAAGCGGGCGTACAGCTGGGAAGAATTGATGAGTTGGTCGATTTTCGCCGAGTCAGCGGCACCCATCACCGATGCGGGCGCCCAGATACTGAAGGGCGCTACCGGAGTGGGACGGTCCTTCTTACCCAACACGGTGATGACCGCCTCGCCAGTGCCTAGGTTCGTCAGTATCTCAGCCAAGTCGAGGTCGGTGGCAGGGAACGTCTTGACGGCCTCCTTCAGGTTCCGTTGATCCTGCGGTGTTACTGCGCGAAGCGCGTGCTGGATGCGGCCGCCCAATTGAGCGAGCACCTCGGATGGAATGTCGTTCGGCGTCTGGGTGACGAAGATTACGCTCACGCCCTTCGAGCGGATCAGCCGGACGGTGTGCACGACCTGGCGCACGAACTCCTTCGTGGCGTCGGTGAAGAGCAGGTGGGCCTCGTCGAAGACGAACGCCAGTTTCGGCTGCTCCAGATCGCCTACCTCCGGCAGATCTTGGAAGAGCTCGGCCAACAGCCACATGATCAGCGCGGAAATGAGCGCGGGACGGCTGGACATGTCGCCCACCTCAAGCAGGGAGATGACGCCCTTGCCGTCCGGTGCCGTGCGCAGGAACTGCGCGGTCTCGAAGCTCGGCTCGCCGAAGAACTTGTCGGCGCCCTGCGATTCGAGTGCGGTCAACGCCCGCTGGATTACCCCAGCTGTCGCCGGGCCGACGCCGCCCAGCGTCGCCAATTCGGACTTGCCCTCAGGTGAGGTCAAAAAGGCAACCACGGAACGCAGATCGCCTAGGTCGACCAATTCGAGCCCGTTCTTATCCGCCCATGAGAAGATCAGCTGCAGAGCCTGCTCCTGCGTCGAGTTGAGCCCCAATGCGCGGGCCAAAAGCAGCGGCCCGAAACTCGAAATCCTGGTTCGCACGAATGCGCCAGGGACGGGGGCGTCGGCGCCCGCCGGAGTGAGCAACTCGACCGGAAACTGCCCTGGCTGCCAATTCTGGCCGTTCGCGCTCGTGCGCTTGAGTAGCTTTTCTGACGACGGCCCCGACTCGGCCAGGCCAGTCAGATCGCCCTTGACGTCCACCAGCACGGTCGGCGTGCCAACCGCGGAAAGCCCCTCTGCCAGCAGCTGCAGCGTGCGGGTCTTACCGCTGCCGGTTGCGCCGGCAACCAGCATGTGACGATTCAGCGTGGCCAGCGGGATCTTCGCGTTTACACCAGGCACCTGTTTGCCGTCTTCCAAGAGAGTTCCGAATGGTATCGAAGCACCATCGAATTCGTATGCCGAGGCAATCTGCGAGGCGAACTCTCTGACGTCCTCGGCGGGTTTTGCCGGGTTCTGCGCTTCTGCTGGCGCCTCTTGTTTTGACGCCTCGACGTCAGACGAGCCTTTTTCGGCGTTCTTTGCCTGAGCTTCCAGCGCGGCTAGCCTTGCCGCAGCTGCCTCCGCCTTAGCCTTCGCCGCTGCCGCCTCCGCGCGGGCGGCGGCCAACTGGGCCTCTAAATCCTGGTTCGCACTCACAACCAAAAGTTTAGAGCAGCCCACTGGCAAAATATGCCACGCGCAGCTTTCTAGATATCCACTTACAGCGGTTTATTGAGAGCCGCTGTTCCAAATTTTTCTGCACTCAGGCGATCTTCAACGGTTCGATTTTATCCAGTTGTTCCCCGATCGCCTCGAGCTCAATTTCGATATCGAAGCGAGACTGCAGATTTACCCAAAATTGCGCGCTCGTCCCAAAGAATCGACCCAACCTAAGCGCCGTGTCTGCGGTGATTCGGCGTTTACCGTGAACAATTTCATTTATTCGACGCGTCGGCACGCCGATAGAAACTGCCAACTTATTCTGCGACAGACGCATCGGCTCAAGGAATTCTTCATTCAGGATTTTCCCCGGATGAATCGGCGGTATTTTTTCTGACATCTAGCACCTCCTAGTGATAGTCGACTAGCTGGACTTCTGCCGGCCCGCCAGAGGTCCATACGAAACAAATTCGCCACTGATTATTTATCCTGATGCTGTGTTGCCCTGACCTGTCACCTTTCAGCATTTCTAGCCTGTTTCCGGGTGGCACTCGAAGATCGTCAAGAGAAACAGCGGCATCCAGAATTAATAATTTCATCAACGCTTTCTTGTGCAGCCTAGGATCAATGCGTTTCACGCGCTGCCTTTGGAAAAGCCGTTCGGCATCTCTATCTGCAAAGGAAACGATCACATAGCAAGTATAACGCACAACGTTATACGGGATTTTCAGAGATGACTTAGAGAGCGGGCGACCAGAATCGAACTGGCCTCTACAGCTTGGGAAGCTGTCGTTCTACCGATGAACTACGCCCGCGGGATCAAGTTTGATCGACGATCGTCAAGAATAGCAGATGAGGCGGTCAAGCTTAAGTCTTCAGATCAGGATATTCTTGATGCGTCCGTAAGCCACATTTTCAGGCAGCTCAATCGGCTCGGCTGCGGGATCGTTGAAATCGTCCCAGGCGTCGAAATACTTGCCCGCAGCAGGCAGCCACAATAGCCCCGCGGCTATCGCGGTGAGCGCGGTCGCCACCATTGCGAGCAGGAAAAATAATATGCACAGCACCGTGATGCCAACGGCTACGATGCCCGCCCAGCGGCACCACCTATTGCCTCGCCAAGCGTTGTAACCCGCGACGGCTGGCGCCGCGGAAACCAGGCAGCCAACAGCAGCCAGGATGCAAACCGCAACTATCGAGCCAGCAGAACCCGGCCGCGGGTCTAGCCAGGCGATGAGGTTTGCGCTGTGCGCGAAGGTGTACATGTGGATGGCCCGCCACCAATAGAACCAGTAGCAGCCGAACGCGAAAATGCTTGCCACCACGAACAGCGCAGTGGATGCCCAGACGACCGCAGGGTGCTTCGGCTCGCCGGTCTTCTCATCGATACTTTCGTCTTTCGGCGCTTCTTCCAGAAGCGTGGAGAAGGCGACCGGAGCCTCGGCAGTGTCGGCGGGCGGGTCAAGAACGTAATCGTCAAAACCGCGTTCGGGGTCGCCCAACTGCGCGCGGGGTTCGATTCTCACGCCTCAACTCTACCCGCACAGGAAGTTAACCGAACGACGTCGGATGCGCGTGGCTGCTAACATAGACTTATCGCGTGAGCACTCGATGGAAAAACGTCATATTCGATCTCGATGGCACCCTGGCTAACACCGTGCCGCTGATTCTTGCCAGCTACGAGCACGCCCTGAAGACAGTCCTGAACCAAGAGTTGGACGTCGACCTGGCGAAAACTTGGATCGGGCGCACACTGATGGACGCCTTCATGGAACACGCCCCAGACCAGGCAGAAGACTTGGAGCGCGAGTATCTGAAGTTCAACGCGGAGCACCTGCCGGACATGGTGACCGAGTTCGAGGGCATCCCGCAACTGCTAGCCGACCTGGCCGAAGCCGGCGCAAACCTCGGCGTGGTCACCGCGAAACGACGCAGTGTGGCGCACGACACGTTCGCCCCCGCCAACCTGCCTGACGACCTGGCCATTGCGGCTGCGATGGAGGACACGCCCGTCCACAAGCCGAATCCCGAGCCCATTCTGCTGGGCATGAAGACCATCGGCGCTGATCCGGCTTCCAGCGTCTACGTCGGCGACGCCATCTACGATCTGCAGGCAGCCGCCGCGGCAGGCATCGACGGTGTTGGCGTCACTTGGGGCGCAGGCGTGCCGGAACAGGTCCACGCCCAGCCGAACGCCGGCATCGCAGACACCGTCGACGAGCTGCGCAGCATCCTCTTCAACTAGGTTATTTAGCCTTCCGAAGCGGGCTCGACTTCCAGAACTTTCAGCCGTTTACCGTCGACGGTGAACCGCACGTTCCATCCGGCATAGGTCAGCCCATAAACGCGCTCGGCTTCGTGCTGATATGCGGGCCTGGGGTCTTGCGCGAGCACCCCATGCAGCTGCTCCAACACAGAAGCCGGGACATCGCAGGCCAGTTCCTCGGGGAAAATCACCTCGAGCTGATAGTCGGTGTTGCGGGTGGTGAAACCTAGCTCGGCATCCGGATGAGAATCCGCGCCCACGTACGGTTTGACGTCGAAGACCGGGGTGCCATCGGCAAGATCTGCACCCCCGACCACCAAGTCAGTTCCGTCCACCTCGAGCAGCCGAACGCACGACAGCCCGAGCCCGTTGGGACGAAACGGTGAGCGCGTCGCAAAGACGCCCATATGTTCGTTGCCGCCTAGTCTCGGCGGGCGAACAAGCGGCGACCAGGTGCTGCGAATGTTCTTGGAAAACTGCCAGACGATCCAGAGGTGGCTGAAGTCCTCAATGCCTCGCAGGGCATCGGCAACCGCGAATTCGCCATGAAATTCGACGCGCCCAATAATCTCGGGCACCAGACCAGCCTGCCTGGGAATGCCGAATTTTTGCTCGAACCCGCCACGATAGAAAGCGACCGGGCGAATAACCGCTTCTCCCGCTGCCGAATCTTTTTGACTCATCTAGCCCCCTAAGAACAGTTTGACTACCAGGGTAGAACAGAAACCATGGCTAAACGGACATCTGGGTGGTTAATCAGCCAGCACGGCGCCTACGCGATGCTGGCGGTGCCATTCATCGCAGGGTTGCGCTACACGCTTCAACCTGGGTGGTGGCTGACCGCGGTCGCGGCTGGCTGGGTGTGCGCATACATGGCTTTCAACGCCATAACGCTTTCTCTGAAGGCGCCCAAAAACCGTAAGGCAAGTTTTCGTCCGCCGCTAATTACTTATTCCGTGCTAGCTGCGGTATTTGGCGTCGTCTCGATCCTGTTCGGTGGTCTAGGACTGCTCGGCTGGGCCGGGCTGCTGCTGTTTCCAGGGACGATCGCGCTGTGGTGCGCGGCAACCGGGCAGGAACGCAGCGTGTTGAGCGGCATGATGACGACGCTCGTGGCCTCCGCAATCGGGCTCGTCGTGGCATATCCGTCGCTAACCAGCTGGCTGCACTTCGGTTCGGCAAGGCTGGACGCCATTTTGACGATCTGCTTCGGCTATTTCTTCGGCACGGTTCTGCACGTCAAGGCGCTGGTGCGACAGCACGGGAAATCCGGCGCGCGATTCAGGAACTTGTGCTGGCACGTGCTTGTGCTTGGTTTCGCGATCACGTCGGCTTTCGGCACGTTGAACTGGTGGTGGGCGGTGTTGGCCCTCGGCTGGCTGGTGCGCTCGTGCGTGATGTCTTGGTTTGACTCGCGCGGCAGGATCTCGGTCTCCACGGTTGGGCTGGTGGAGGTCGTCTTCAGCCTGTTGCTGCTGTTAGCGGTAATTTTTGCCTAACTTTCGACGCTTCGCCACGCGCCTGGGCGTTTTTTGTCAGCGCCTGCCATTAAGCTCGAAGTCAGTTGTTGATGACTAACTTTTTAGGTGGGCAATATGTCTAGGAATGTTTCACAGCCCTCGGCGCGCACGGCTAAGCGGCTGAGCGTCGGGCTGCTTTGCTCGTTGATCTGTCTTGCCGGTTGCGCCGCTCCCCCAGGCCAAACACGGATGTCGCAGAGCGAGCCCAAGGTGACAACGCCTGGCATAATCACGGGCCCAGCAACTGGCGATGGCAGCTCGGAGCACAGGCCGTCGCAGACCGGTTCGGTCGACGGCCGAGAGTTGGCACGCAAAATCGACGAGGCGATGGCCAGCCTGTCCACCTACAAGCAGGTCATCGAGAAGCAGTTGGAGAATCAGAGCGGCGAGTATGCTTCCAAGACTGATGTGATCATCGATCAGAGCGACCCCAAGAACGTGAAGATCAAGTCGGTTTCTCGGGACGCCGGCCTCGAGTCTGAATCGATCATGATCGGCGACACGGGGTATCTCAAGGATTCCTCCGGCGCCTGGCACAAGCAGGACGTGCCTCCGGCCCCCGAAGTTAAGGAGCCCGGGGCCAAGTTCGGTTCCTTGCTGCTTCAGGCAACGTCCGTTGAGCCGGCGGGTTCGGAGACCATCAACGGCATCGGCACCAAGAAGTACGCTCTTAAGATGGCGGATGGCACCGCGGAGATTTATGTGGATTCGCAGAACAGACTGGTCCGTAGTGTCGTCACCATTTCCGCGGACGGCGGCATGTCGGATAACCGGATGACGTACGGCGATTTTAATGCTCCAGTAACCATCGAGGCACCCAAGGTTTAACGCCGCTGGACGCACGAGACACACAGGTCAGGTAACCTCGAAATATGCCACTTTTCGAACCGTTTCGCGCTATCCGCTATTCGGCGGCAGCAAACATTGAGCGCAACGTAGCAGAGCCCTATGACGTGCTCTCTGAAGACGACGCCAACCTGCTGCGCGACCGCGACGACCACAACATCGTGTGGATCGATCTGCCCGAAGGCGGTAAAGATCGCTACGAGATGGCAGGGTTCCGCCTCGACGAGTGGCTGCGCGAGGGCATTCTTGAGAACGACGAGCGCGACTGCTTCACGATTTACCGCATGTCTTTCACCGATTCCGACAACGTCCATCGGGAAGTTACTGGCGTCGTGGGCGCCCTGAAGATAATGGACAAGAAGTCCGACGAGATCCTGCTTCACGAGCGCATCACCAAGAAGGACGAAGAGGATCGTCTCGAGCTGATGAAGGCAACCGCGGCGAACACTTCGTCGGTTTGGGGCCTGACCAGGGCAGCAGGCCTGACGAAGGTGCTAGGCAAGCCAGGCATTCGTCTGGCATCGGTCGTCGTCGACGGGGTTCGCCACACCATCGAGAAGGTGGAGGACCCGCGTCGGATCAGGGCAATCAGCCGCTTGATCTCCAATGCTCAGGTGGTGTTGGCCGACGGCCACCACCGCTACACCGTTTCGCGCACTTACCGCGACTTGGTTCGCAAGGAACTCGGCAAACACACTGACGCCGAGTTCACGCTGGCGTTCATTTCTGAGTTCAGCGAAGATCAACTGAATATCAAGGCCCATAACCGGGTCTACGACGGCATTTCGCTGAAGGATCTAAAACGCGACCTTTCGGGCTCTTTCACTTTTGAGGAATTCACCGAGCAGCTGGACGAAACGACCGTCAAGAAGATCGCCGCAACTAAGCGCTTCGTCTTGGTGGATTCTAGGGGCAACGCGCTGTGGCTCGTCCCACGTCCGGGAGCTTTCATGGGTGTTCGAGATCTGCCCGGGGCTCGTCTTGAACACGCCCTGGCGGGCAGTTTCGCCAAAGTTAGCTACGTGCACGGCATCGACCAGACCATCAAGGCGGCCGAGGACGCGACAGCAGCCATTTTGGTGTCCCCGGTCTCATTCAGCGAGATCGCAGAGGCTGCCAACAAGGGCAAACTGATGCCCCCCAAGTCCACTTATTTCACGCCCAAGCCCCTTACGGGATTTGTTATTCGACCCACCGCTAAGCTTCCGCAGTGAGATTAAGAGCATTGGGGCAGCAGCACACCTAGTTAGCGCTAGTGTTTAGTTGAAAGTTATTTATAGGGAGGAAACCCATGGCAGGCCGCATCGGCAACCAGAAATTCTTAGACAAGGTGATGAGCGCTGACGACGCAGCTGCGTTCATCGAACCGGGCGACAGCATCGGCTTCTCCGGATTCACCGGAGCCGGTTACCCGAAGGAAGTTCCTGGCGCGCTGGCAAGGCGCATCAAGGCAGCCACCGACCGTGGCGAGGAGTTCAAGGTTCGCGTCTTCACCGGCGCTTCTACCGCGCCCGAGCTCGACGGTGTTCTGGCCGAGACCAACAGCATGGCGTTCCGCACCCCGTACCAGTCGGATCCTTCGCTGCGTAAGGTTATCAACAACGGCACCACGGACTACTGCGACATTCACCTTTCGCACCTGTCCAAGATGATCAACCTCGGCTACATGGGCGATATCGACGTCGCAGTCGTTGAGGCCACCTTGATCACCGAGGACGGCAAGGTTGTTCCTACGTCGTCGGTCGGCATGAGCCGCACCTACCTGGCTCACGCCAAGAAGATCATCATCGAGGTCAACGAGTGGCAGACCGAAGACCTCTACGGCATGCACGACATTTACTACGGCATCGGCCAGGTGCCGCCGAACACTCCTCCGATCCCGATCACCGCTCCTGGCGACCTGATCGGCGAGAAGGCGTTCACCATCGACACCGACAAGGTTGTCGCCGTCGTCAAGACCAACGACCCGGACCGCAACTCGCCGTTCAAGCCGCTGGATGACGACTCCAAGAAGATCGCCGGCTACCTGCTCGACCTGTTCGACCACGAGGTTCGCCACGGCCGGATGCCCGCCAACCTGTTCCCGCTGCAGTCGGGTGTTGGCAACATTGCTAACGCGGTTTTGGCCGGCCTGCTGGACAGCAAGTACGAGAACATGACCTCTTACACCGAGGTTATTCAGGACGGCATGGTCAACCTGATCGACGCCGGCAAGATCTCGGTCGCCTCGGCAACCTCGTTCTCGCTGTCGCCTGACGCGGCTCACCACATGAACGAGAACGCGTCCGACTACCGCGGCAAGATCATCCTTCGTCCGCAGGACGTCTCGAACCACCCGGAGGTTATCCGCAGGTTGGGCGTTATTTCCTGCAACGGCATGATCGAGGCCGACATCTTCGGCAACGTCAACTCGACGCACATCTCCGGCACCCGCATGATGAACGGCATCGGCGGCTCGGGCGACTTCACCCGCAGCGCTTCGCTGTCGATCTTCGTTTCGCCTTCCACCGCGAAGGACGGCGCCATTTCGACGATCGTCCCGATGGTCAGCCACGTCGACCACACCGAGCACGACGTCATGGTCATCATCACCGAGTACGGTGTTGCCGACCTGCGTGGCCTGTCGCCGCGTCGCCGCCCGGAGGTCATCATCGACAACTGTGCGCACCCGGATTACCGTGCCGCCCTGCACGAGTACTACGATCGCGCGCTCAAGACCAACAAGGCGATCCACACTCCTATGGACATCGACAACGCGTTCAGCTTCCACCAGAGGCTGCGTGACACCGGCACCATGATGCCGAGCTAAGGTCTAAATAAAAAATATCCGAACCCCTTAGGGGTCCGGATATTTTTTATGCCTGGTTATTTTTCGCGGGCGGCGAGCGCCTCGCGGGCGACGACTCGGTCGTCCAGTTCGACGGGGCCGTCGGGCATGGGTTGGATGGTTTCGTGGCCGCGTCCCGCAAGCAAGACGGTGTCGTCTGGGCCTGCTTCGGTGATAGCGGCGATGATTGCCTCGCGACGGTCGGCGATCTCGATCACCTGGCCGGGCTTTGCGTCGCGGGTGCCCTCGAGGACGGCAGCGCGGATGGCCGCCGGGTCTTCCTCGTGCGGGTCGTCGTCTGTGACGTAGACCTTGTCGGCGAGTTCGCAGGCGATCTGCCCCAGAATCGGTCGCTTCTCCTGGTCACGCTGGCCCGCAGAGCCGAGCAGAATTATCAGCCTTCCCTTGGTTGTCGGTCGCAGCGTCTTAAGCACCTTGCGGGTGGCATCGGGGTTGTGTGCGAAATCGACGATGACGCGCGGGTTGGCGCTGATCAGTTCCATTCGCCCCGGGACGTGCACCTCGGGGCCGCCGGATATCTTGTCGAACAGCGCAGCCACCGCGCTCTCCCCCGCCTCGGCGGAAAGCAGATGTGCCGCCATGACGATTGCCAGCGCAGAGTTGGCGGCATTGTAGTCGCCGGGCAAGTTGACGGGCACCTCTTGGTGACCGACGGGTCCGTCCAGCGTCAAGGTGATACCGCCGGCGTTTTCGCTATAGCTGGCGTGCCAGTCGGCTTCCGCGTCGCCCATGGAAAGGGTTGTTAGGTTTTCTCCACAGGATTCCTCAGCGATTCGACGTCCCCACTCGTCGTCGACGATGACCACCTGGTTTTTGGATAGCTCAGGCGTAAACAGCCTCAGCTTCGCCTGGAAGTAGTTTTCCATGGTGTGGTGGAAGTCGAGGTGATCTTGGGTGAGGTTGGTGAATCCGACAACATCGAACCGCATCGGGCGCACGCGGCCCAGGCTTAGCGCGTGCGAGGACACCTCCATCACCACGTCCGTGCAGCTACTCTGCACCGCACTGGCCAAAATGGCCTGCAACTCGTCGGGGAACGGCGTGGTGTTCCGGGCTCCAGCATTCATGTCGCCGACCTCGACGTCAACGGTGCCGATGAGCGCAGGCTTGCGCCCGAGCTGACGAAGAATGGCTTTGAGCAGGTAGACGATGGTGGTCTTGCCGTTGGTGCCGGTGACGCCCCAGGTGTTGAGCTGCTCCGAAGGACTGCCCCAAGCCAGGCTCGACGCGGGCCCGGCTGCCTGGTTCATGTCGGAGACGACGAGCACCGGCGCATCGATTTCACCCGCGATTTCTGCGCCTTCGCGGTCGGTCAATACGGCAACCGCCCCAGCTTCCACCGCTGCTTTCGCGAACTTGGCGCCGTGGACGTGTTCGCCCGGCATGGCGACGAAAAGCTCGCCGCCGCGCACCCGCCGATTGTCGGCCACCGCGCCGCGGACCTGCACGGCTGCGTCGCCGATGACTTTTGCCCCGGCGGCGGAAGCCACCTGTTCAACAGTTGTAAGTTCTATCTTGCCCAGGTCGGGCATGAAGGGGATGCCGTCAGAGTGCATTTTCGCTCCTAACTCTGCCGGTCCGTTCGCCACTTGGGCGCGCGACACGAAGCAGGCGGATGTTGATCACTTAGCAATAATACGCATTCGTAAGCCTTAATCCGATTCGACCGGGCGCGCGAAAGCCCCACGACCGGCTGGCAGCATTCGGCAATGTTGAGGCCGCTAATGGGACGGGTCACCAGAATCGTCGCATCCAACAATTCTCGCCCTAAAACGTCACCAAAGCACCCCCTGGTTTGTCAACAATATGCCCCCTAAAACGTCACCAAAACACCCCCTAGCTGCTAACATGAGGGTGCTTAGGGAGGAAACGTGTACCTTGACCGAGTCGTAGACACGATAATAAAAGACACCTTGTCATATTCCGGTGGCATTCTGCTGGAGGGTGTTCGCGCATGCGGCAAAACCGAAACGGGCCGTCACCACTCGCTTTCAGAAGTCGCCTTAGATTCGGGGCTGCCTTCGATTGATACAGCTCTTGAAGTAGACCCCGCGTTGCTGCTCGCCGGAGATACTCCCCATCTTATCGATGAATGGCAGCTAGAGCCCAAGCTATGGAATGTGGTTCGTCGCGAAATTGACGCCCGCCAGAAACGCGGCCAGTTTATTTTAACCGGATCATCAGTACCGGCAGGTGATGCCCGACGCCATTCAGGTGCGCACAGGATATCTACCATCCGCATGCGTCCGATGACTTTGAGCGAACGCTTTCCCGAAAATAAGCGCGTATCCCTAAAAAAACTTTTCAACCGAGATGGTGTGGAGCCAAAATTATCCTCGCCCCTTTCGTTGACCGAGGGCTTAGAGCAGCTGGCGCACGGAGGTTGGCCATCCGATCGAAACCTAAGCAGCTCGCAAGCTCAAGCTCACCTTCGCGATTATCTCGACGATGTGGTTCAAAGCGATTTAGATCGGCTTGATGGAGAGCCTACCCGCAACCCCGACCGAATGCGGGCCGCCATTCGCTCACTCGCACGTAACACAGCCACGGAAGTGACTATGAAAACGATTGCTTCCGATATGAGCGGCTCCGAGAATGTTAAGCCCGAGACCGCCCGCGCATATCTAAATTCTCTTAAACGATTATTTATCTTGGAAGAACAAAATGCCTGGGCACCGCATCTGCGCTCGAGAGCGGTAGTTCGAACATCGCCTAAATATCATTTCGCCGATCCCGCTATCGCGATCGCAGCCCTTGGAGGGTCAGCTGATTCCCTTGTTAAAGACTTAAATTCTGCTGGCTTTTTCTTTGAATCTCAGGTAGTTCAGCATCTGCGCGTCTTCGGAGAGGCATTGCAAGCCAGAGTGTTCCATTACAGGGATTCGAGTGGACGCGAAGTTGACGCAATCGTTCAGCTTCCAGACGGTCGTTGGGGCGCGATTGAAGTAAAAATCGGACAGCGCCAGATTCCTGATGCTCAGAAATCGCTCACGTCTGCGGTCTCCACCATCGACGCAACCAAGACTGGCGAGTTGTCTTTCAAGGCAATCGTCACGATGGAGGGCCCTGTTATGACCTTAGAGGACGGAACAATCACATTCCCTCTTGCCGCACTAGGTGTGTAAGAATCACTGCTTAACTGACCTGGTGAGGGTGTAACCGGTGTTCTGCTCCATCACGGCGGTGGGGCCAATGCGCTTGGTCAGCGCAGCTTTCCAGGGCAGGTGAGAGTTGAACACGCACCAGAATTCGCCGCCCTCGCCAAGCACTCTGGCAGCCTGTTTGAACAGTTCGAGGGTGGGCTCGGACTCCTTCGCGATGCCCTTGTGGAAGGGCGGGTTGGTGACGATGACGTCGATGGAGCTGTCCTCGAAGCCGCTCAGGTCGGCGGCCCAGCGCACGTCGACGCGTGCCTTTGCCGTTGACGCGGTGCGCCGGGTTGCGTCAACGCCCGCCCAGCTAACGTCGATGGCGAAAATCTGCGAATCGGGGTGCATCTTGGCCAGGCTCGTGGCCAAAATTCCGTTGCCACAGCCAATATCCAGATAGGTGTCGGCGTCGGCGATCTGGCCCAGGCGTCCGAGCATCAGGCGGGTGCCGTTGTCCACCTTGTTGGTTGCAAAGGTGGCGCCGTTGGCCCACAGTGTCAGCGGCTTTTTGCGTCCGGCCACGTTCACCTCGGAGTGCCGCTTGTAGCGAGGCCAGTCAATTTGGCTACGGAACGGCGTGATAGCGCGCAGCGCACGCGACTTCTGCCGCCCGAGAGTCGCGCTCACGCCACCAAAGTGGCTGTTGAGCACCTCGTTCATAGACCGGTTCATGTGACGGTCGCGGCCGCCGGCGAGCACCATTACTTCGTCGCTGGCGTACGCGGAGATCCGTTGCGCGTATTGGTCCAGAGCACCGAGGGCCTTCGGCAAGCGCAGCCAGGCAAGGTCGACGTCTGCTAGCGAATCGGCATTCAGGTCGTCCAGACCGTCGACTACCCGCACACCCGGAGCAGCGAGTTCTCGGGCCCGGTCGGCGTCGCGAATATCATCACAAAAAATGATTACCTTGCCCGCCCGCTCCGCAGCAGCGGGTACTAGCTCGGGAGCATCGATCACCAAGATGGTGTGGGCGGCCTCGGGCGAATTGCTGACGATGATTTTGTCGACTGGATCCATGTGCCAATTGTCTCAGATGCGCGGCACGTTACGGCAAAACTATTCCCAGCGCCCGCGAGTTTGGCTAGCCTTGGAAAATGCCAGAAAACAGATTAAACATCCACGTCATCGCCGACTCGTCTGGTGAATCTGCCGCCCGAATCGCTCGCGCCGCGAAGGCGCAGTTCCCGAAGCTCACTATCGACATCATCAGTCATCCCCGGATCAAGGACGCAGAAAAGGCCATCGCCGCGTTCCGTGAGATCGCGAAATCCAGCGAAACGAATCCGGATCTGCCGATCGTTGTTCTATATACGTTCGTGAACCCCGAGATGCGCGCGCTGATCAAGCAGCTGTGCGAAGAGAACCAGTTGCAGCATGCCGACCTGCTCGGCGACACACTCGCCGCAATGGCAAACGCAACCGGCCGCACGGCTGACGGCGTCCCGATGCGCCCGGTACTCGCCGAGGCAGACTACTTCGACCGGATTTCTGCCATGGAATTCGCCGTCCGCAACGACGACGGCGTGATGCCGTCGGCAATCGCCGAGGCCGATATCGTGCTCGTAGGCGCATCGCGTTCCGGAAAGACCCCGCTCAGCCTCTACCTGGGCTACGTGGGCTACAAGACGGTCAACGTTCCCCTGGTGCCCGGCATCGAGCCGCCTGCGCAACTTCGCGAAATCGACCGTTGGCGCATCGTCGGGCTAACAATCGACGCCGAGCGGCTGCTCGAAATCCGCAGCAGGCGCGTCAAAGGCCTGGGCGGCTACGGCACCAAGGACGGCGGTTACGCCGATCTGGCCAAGATCTATGACGAGCTCGACGAGGTCGGCCGCATCCAGCGCTCGCTGGGCTGCCCGATCGTCGACACCACCGGCCTGGCAATCGAAGACGCCGCCGCACGCATCGTCGACATCGTCGATAACCGAGCAAACAAGGCCGGCACCGCGCTGCGACGCCCGCCCACCCAGACGTTGAAGATCAAACCTTAGCGCGGTAAAACGAAAGTAATACCAAATGAATTTGCTATAGCCAGTTAAGGCCATTTCGCCTAAGCTAGTTGCAGTTCGAAACAACGCGATAA
Source organism: Propionimicrobium lymphophilum DSM 4903 (assembly GCF_000423485.1). Classification (GTDB taxonomy): domain Bacteria; phylum Actinomycetota; class Actinomycetes; order Propionibacteriales; family Propionibacteriaceae; genus Propionimicrobium; species Propionimicrobium lymphophilum. Next base: position 127,957 of record NZ_AUIB01000005.1, read on the forward strand.
CTAAATATCGACCCAAAATTTAGTGCAGCAATTCAAAGGAGAATGCACAGTGACTAAGTACATCTACGCACTTTCAGAGGGCAACGCGACGATGCGTTCGCTACTTGGCGGCAAGGGCGCAAACCTGGCCGAAATGATGCGTCTGGGCGTGCCGGTTCCTGACGGCTTTACCGTCACCACCGAGGCCTGCGTCGAATCTATGAACAACGACGGCAACTGGCCGGCCGATCTTCGCGACCGAATCTCCACCGCCCTGGCGGAGTTCGAGGAGCGAGTCGGACGCAAACTCGGCGACCCCTCCAAGCCGCTGCTGGTTTCTGTGCGTTCCGGTGCTGTCGTCTCGATGCCAGGCATGATGGACACGATCTTGAACCTGGGCATCAACGACGACACTGTGCAGACCATCGCCACGGAATCCGGCAACGAGCGCTTCGCTTGGGACTGCTACCGCCGCTTCATTCAGATGTACGGCGAGGTCGTCGAGGGCGTGCCTGCCCACTTCTACGAGGACGCGCTGAGCGCCATGAAGTCCGACAAGGGCGTCGAAAGCGACACCGATTTGGACGCCGAAGACCTCAAGAAGCTGGTTGCCGAATTCAAGGAGATCAGCAACGAGCAGCTCGGCGGCGACTGGACTAACGACCCGAACGAGCAGTTGATGCGCGCAGTCGACGCGGTATTCCGCTCTTGGGGCAACCCGCGTGCAGACGTCTACCGCAAGGCCAACAACATCTCTCGCGACCTGGGCACGGCAGTTAACGTCATGCAGATGGTGTTCGGCAACCGCGGCGATACTTCCGCAACCGGCGTCTGCTTCACCCGTAACCCATCCACCGGTGAGAAGGGCGTCTACGGCGAGTTCCTTGTCAACGCGCAGGGTGAGGACGTCGTTGCCGGTATTCGTACCCCGCGCCACGTCTCGGAGATGCGCGACGTGCTGCCCGAGGCGTACGACCAGCTGCTCGAGACCATGAAGAACATGGAGCTGCACTACAAGGACATGCAGGATATGGAGTTCACCGTCGAGAACGGCAAGCTCTACATGCTGCAGACCCGAAACGGCAAGCGCACCGCGGCCGCCGCGTTGAAGATCGCCGGCGACCTGGTTGAGGAGGGCGTCATCGACAAGGACGAGGCCCTGCGTCGCATCGAGCCGGCTCAGCTCGACCAGCTGCTACACCCGGCCATCGACCCGGCCCACACCGCCAAGCCCGTCACCAAGGGCCTGCCGGCATCTCCGGGCGCTGCAGTTGGCGGCCTGGTCTTCGACGCCGACACCGCCGCAGAGCTCGGCGAAAAGGGCCAGAACGTCATTCTGGTTCGCTACGAAACCACGCCTGACGACATCCATGGCGTCCTCGAGGCGCAGGGCGTGCTGACCGCCCACGGCGGCATGACGAGCCACGCGGCCGTCGTCGCTCGCGGCTTCGGTAAGCCTTGCGTTTCCGGCGCCACCACCATCAAGATCGATCCCGAAGCCAAGACCCTGACCATCAACGATAAGGTCTACAAAGAGGGCGACGTCTTCACTCTGAACGGCTCCACCGGCGAGGTCTTCGACGAGGCGCTGAAGCTGATTCCGCCGCAAATCAACGAGGACTTCGAGCGCGTCGTCGAATGGGCCGATGAGGTCCGCACCATGGGTGTTCGCGCCAACGCCGACAACGCTGCAGACGCCACCCGTGCCCGCGAGCTGGGCGCCGAGGGCATCGGCCTGTGCCGCACCGAGCACATGTTCATGGCCTCCGACCGGCTGCCAGCCGTCCGCGAGATGATCCTGGCCGAGAACGCCGAACAGCGCGCAACCGCCCTGGAGAAGATCCTGCCGATGCAGCAGGCCGACTTCGAGGGCATCTTCACGGCGATGAAGGGCCTGCCGGTCACCGTCCGCCTGCTCGATCCGCCGCTCCACGAGTTCCTGCCCGACTTCACCGAGCAGTCGTTGAAGGTTCAGGAGCTTGAGCTCAAGGGCGCCGACGAGGAGGAGCTCGGCAAGGCACGAGCCACCCTGGCCCAGGTCAAGAAGCTACACGAGCAGAACCCGATGCTCGGCACCCGCGGTTGCCGCCTGGCGATGCTGTACCCGGAGATCCCGGAGATGCAGACTCGCGCAATCATCCGCGCAGCGCTGGCCGTGCTCGAGCGCGAGGGCGAGACGGTTGGCGTCGAGATCATGATCCCACTGGTCGGCCTGGAGGAGGAGATCAAGCGTCAGCACGCGATCGTCGATTCCACCGTCAAGGACGAGCTGGCAGCAGCCGGCAAGGAGTTGGAGTACAAGATCGGCACCATGATCGAGCTGCCGCGCGCTGCGCTGCTTGCCGACCGCATCGCCGAGCACGCCGACTTCTTCAGCTTCGGCACCAACGATCTGACGCAGACCACGCTGGGCATCAGCCGCGACGACGCCGAGAACGGCTTCCTGAGCGACTACGTCGTAGACCACGTGCTGCCACGTAACCCGTTCGAGTCGATCGACATCGACGGTGTTGGCCAGTTGGTTCGCCTAGGCGTAAGCAACGGACGCAGCACCAACGCAAAACTGAAGTGCGGTGTCTGTGGTGAGCACGGCGGCGACCCGGACTCCATCGAGTTCTTCCAGACCGCCGGCCTGAACTACGTCAGCTGCTCGCCGTACCGCGTGCCGATCGCCCGCTTCGCTGCAGCGAAGGCCGCGATGGATAACGAAAAGTAACCCGACTAAATTAGCGAGGGGCCGCGTCTTTGGGGCGCGGCCCCTCAACTATGCTGCAAACTATCTAGTGACGAAAGGACTACTTTGCTTGCCAAGAGAAACCTCAGGTATACCCGCGGCGATTGGCTGCTGGTTTGTGGCCCGTGTGCAGCCGTTCTGCTGCCTCCCGGCGTAGCGACGGGCGCAGCTACCGAGCAGATCTGGCACGCCGTCGGACAGCAAAGCCTTTCGGAACTCATGCAGACCCTTTCCGCGCTCGGCCTCGATGGCTTCGAGCGTCAGGCCGTTTTTACGTGGGACGACGAACGGGTGCACATCATGCTGCGCGGCGAGATCAACGTCATCGATGCCGTTAGCGGGCACGTCGTCGCTTCCGGTGCCGTCGGCCAGTGGTTCGAAAGTTCGTTACACGAGCAGCAGATAGCGGTAAAGCTCGACTCCGAAACCGGCTTCGAGATGCCGCTGGTTGCGGGCGCCGCGTTGGTTTCTTCTTTCGGCGTCGGGGTTACTCAAGCCGCACCCGTCGGCGTTGAAAAAACCGAGGTTTTGGACCTCATGGCGCCGTATGCTCCCGGGCAGGATGCCGTCGAGACATCTCCGTTGGGCACCTTCAACGAGGTGGACAAGCTTTTCCAGGCAGCCTGGCAGCCGAACCCGTCGCTGGGTGCGGGCTGGGGTGCGGACGCGTCTAAGCAGCCCCCTAAGATTGCACAACCCGTACAACCAGAACCGCGCGATCCGCAGCCAGAGCCGATCCAGGTTGAACAGGTTGTCGAGGAGATCCCTGCCGTCTCCGACGATCTTCTCGAGGATCTGCCCGAAGACCCAGAGCCGTTCTACGAGGAGGCTCCCGTCGACGCGCCCGAGCCCGTCATGCCGGCTCCCGCGAAACCGCGCGAGAAGAAGTTTGTGCTGCGTGCCCCCGACGGGGTGCTTCACGTCATTGAGAGGCTGACTTTGGTGGGCAGGGCGCCGCACGGCGACGATGACCCCCAGATCATTCGGGTGCAGAGCCCCAACCAGGACATCAGCCGAACCCACCTGAGCGTGCTCCCCTCGGCGGGCGGCCTTGAGTTGACCGACGAACGCTCCACCAACGGCACGATCATCACGATGCCCGACGGCAACCGCTATTCGCTGACCCCAGGCAGCGCCACCTTCGTCCAGGAGGGCACAAGGATCGACCTGGGCGACGGCCAGGTTCTAGACGTGCTCACCCAGTAACACCGCAATCAGCCCAGCCACAACCGTTCCAAGAAACAACGAGGAGAAAAAAGCTCGACACCGAGCATTTTCTTCCACACTTATCAGCCAAAAATTAACGGGCCCCAAAAGGTTCGACATCAAGCTTTTTGGGTCCCGTTAATTCTTAAGACGGCTGCGGCTAAGAAAACTACTCGGCCAGGGGCACGTTTGTGCGGTAGAAGTTCTGGTACGAACGGCTAGCCGTCGGACCGCGCTGACCCTGGTAGTGAGAGCCGGTGGACGAGGAACCGTACGGGTGCTCGGCGGGCGACGACAGCTGGAAGAAGCAAAGCTGGCCGATCTTCATGCCGGGGTACAGCTTGAGCGGCAGCGTCGACATGTTGGACAGTTCGAGCGTGATGTGGCCGTTGAAGCCGGGGTCGATGAAGCCCGCGGTGGAGTGCGTCAACAGGCCGAGACGCCCGAGTGACGATTTGCCTTCGAGGCGGGCTGCGACGTCGTCGGGCAGCGTCACGTACTCGTAGGTTGCGCCCAGCACGAACTCTCCGGGGTGCAGAACGAACGGGTCGTCGCCGTTGGGAGTGACCATGCGGGTCAGTTCGTTTTGTTCGGCGGCCGGATCGATCACCGGGTAGCGATGGTTCTCGAAGATGCGGAAATAGCGGTCCAGGCGCACGTCGACGCTGGAGGGCTGAACCATTTCCGGGTCCCACGGGTCAAGGCGCACGCGGCCGGAGGAAATCTGAGCGTTAATGTCGCGGTCTGACAACAGCATGTTCTAAATCTAGCGAATAAGGGACGGTTTAACCACGGAACAGCAGCAACGCGAGACTTTAGCAATTAAAAGCAGTTCTTACTTGGGCATACATCTGCTTCACATCATGCGTATACTTATTGATATACAAACTGATTTACGAGATTCGGAAAGACTTTGGCTCGCATTCATTCACACGCCTTGAAGCACGGCTTAGCCCCTGAGCAAGTTGCTTATGCCTGGGAAAACGCATTGCGCTCAAGGCAACGCCACGGAGCAGATGACCCGCCGTTATGGATAGCGGTAGGCCCACTGCCTGATGGCAGGCTAGCGGAACTGGTTGGCTTCCTCGATGATAAGGGCACCTGGTGTATTTTTCACGCGATGGTTCCTCCAACTAAAAAGTTTTTGAAGGAATTAGGACTTAAAAAGGGGTAACGATGTCAGAAATTAGAGCAGCTGACGGAACTTTGGTCACCGACGAGATGATCGAGTCTTGGGGCCGGGATTTGGACGCTAATCGCTGGCCACAGGGATGGGTCAACGTCGGTGAGGCTACTGACGGGCCAGCCAAAAAGGAGCCCGCGGTCACCCTATCGGTCAAAATCTCCGCGGGAATGAAGCAGGCGATCTCTAACAAGGCTAGCCAGGAGGGCATCAGCGTCAGTCAGGCTACTCGGCAGCTTTTGGCTCAGGCCCTGGCTAACTGATTAGGCGCCTGGTGGCTCTCGCTGAATCTGTAGGCCTGGTATTGGTTTCTTGAGTAGCTGGTCACGGCCAGGGTTAGCGCAAGCAGGCAGCAGATAATCCCGGCGACCCGCAGCAAGCTGCTGATCCCCGGGATTTCTGGTTAGTCGTCTTCGCGGTTCCGGCGACGATAGAGGAAGCCCAGCGCTGCGCCACCGACCAGCAGAACACCCGTGACCGTGAAGATTACGGTGCCAATGCCGCCGCTCTTGGGCAGGATGTAGGTGCCGTAGTTCTTGACCACTGTCGCTGCTGGGTTCTGACCACCGGCAGGCTTGGTGAACTCCCAGCCAGCCCAGGTAGCCCCGTATCCTGATGGCGCCTTTAACTCGGCAACAAAGTATTTGTCACCATTAAGGCCATCAAAGGTAACTGCTCCATCAGCACCGGAGACTTTAGTTTTGGCTAAGTAATAGGTGGTGCCGTTGTAGTCCTTGGTTGCTGGCACATCTGCACCAATAGCGTTAACCTCAGCTTCGGCCATTGCCTCGGATTTATCCGTGCTGTAAAGCCCGAATGTAGCACCAGGCAGCGCCTTGCAATCGGTGTCAGTCTTACATGCGTCGCCATCGACCTTTTTCAGATCAATCTGCCACTTGTCTTGTTTGTTGACGGCAGTGAAATATAGCGATTTGCCATTTTCATATGCGAACGTCAAGTGGTCGCTCTGCACAGTAGGAGCCTCGCCATCGACTCCGTTACTAACAGTGAATTTCATCAGCTTGGTGCCTGAACTGTTTGGAATCTCCACAAGCTGGTACTGCTTACCAGCTTGCCAAGCCCAATCAGTTTCGGTTGCCTGCCACTCGCCGTTGGCGTAGCTGTAAATCTTCTGCGCACCGATAACAACTTCATCTGACTGTGACTTATTAGCCGGCACCGTCACGTCTACAACAGTGAATGTGCGTTTGCGCTCAGTCAATGCATCACCCAGCGCCTTGTTTTCTAGCTCATTGGCGCTAAGTGGCTCACCCTCGTATATCGCGAATCGATATGTTTTGTCTGTATTGAGAGTAAGTGGTTTATTCTCAGCGTCAATCACGCTCTTTTGCAGCTTCACGACGTTTGGAACTCGCACACCAACCTTAAGCGGGATAGCCTGCAGCGTGAGGTTGGAGCCAGGTTCAAGATAGCTATAGCCGAAGGTATTCCAAGCTGTTGAGCCTGGTTTAACCGTCTGACCAGCCGCCACTTTGGCATCAAAACGCACCCTAATCGCGGTGTTAGCGTCGATGGTGTAATTGCTCGAAGCGGCATCGTCTATCCGCACTCGAATCGAGCGAGAAGAAGCCGTTTTCCCGCCCCAGACGGATGTAGCGGCCCAATCTTCTTCGGTAAATCCTGTTGATTTATCAGAGAATTCGACTTTGTACTTACTCGCGTCTACCGTTTGCCAGTCGCCGCTAGGTGTCTTGGTTTCTACCCTGACGTTTGGATCATCAGCAAAATCGACCTTAAACTCGCTATGCCTTGGTGGCTGACCGAAAGTGTATTTATCGGATAGCTCAGCGAGATTATCTATAAGCGTCATCTGCTTCAGCGGATCGTTTTTGTTATTAGTCACCTGCAGCGTGTAAGTAAACTCGCTGTCCTGGTTAGGCAACATTATGAAGTTAGTCTCGTTGTTGGAATTAGTGTTGTTTTCAGGCTTTGCCTTCTCTTCAACACTCTTACCTGACGAGGTATAAGCGTCTTGTGCAATAGGAACAACCGCTTCAGAAACTACTGAAGGGATATTCTTAATCACCTTGTTATTATAAAAACGCCCATCTCTGTTGCTGAACCCATAATGTGGCCCATCCCAGATATCCCCACTATTCGGGTTTTTGGCTTGACCTAACCTCAAGTCCTGAGAAGTATTGGAACCGTGAATAACTGACCCAGGTGAATACTTATTGCTGGGCAACGTCACATAACCGCGGTTATAAGTCATTCGGTAATCACCCGATTTTTTCGGGTTTACCGCCGACACCTCGAGCGTGGAGGTCGCATATGGCTTTAGCGGTGTACCCGCGAACGAGTAGCCTCGTCCTGGCGGATACTGATCCCCAGTACCAGGCAGCACACGGACGTTCAGCCGCAGCTTCCCATCCTCAACTGTGTCGATTGATACGTGATAAGTGGCATTTCCGTATTGGCCAACAACAGTAATCGGAGCAGCCTGTCGTTCTTCGTCACTATTTTGTGGATTAACGATGAGCTTTTGCCTTATATCCCGAAACGCGAAGTCCCTGATATTCAAATAAACTGCTTTAGGATTCCCCTGGCTGTCATATTCCCAGTTGCCGAAGCTGAACAGTTTATAACGCTCAGGATTCCACTGATTATGCCTAGTCGTCGGCCCAGGAAGATTCTCAAACCTGACATCACCAGTAAAGACGTATCCCTTATCAAGAACATCAGAAATAACGTAATCAGTTATAGGCTGGCCAGAATCATTGTAGGCCTTGACCTGCCAGGTAAGGGTGTCAGAATATGTCGCTGTGGCCGGTGAATCGGTTTTTGTTCCCGTCTGAGACGTTTTAGAAAGTAGTTTTTTAGAAACACCAGGCACAGTGTTATTTTCTCGATAATTCTTAACCTCTGAGGCTAGCCACTGGGTGTTATCGTCGCCACCAGCATAACCTTCCTGATTAGCCGTGGCAGTGTCGATGATATTTCTGTCACCATCATTTGTCGGGTTAGCCTCTTGCGGCTTAGCAGAAATCTTGACCACATTATTGGTCTTAGCACCACGCCCATCGAAATTGTCATAGGGCATAACCAAGCCATTCTTGGCGATATCCTCGGTGTATTTTTCTTCCCCAACTGCCGCATAGTATTCAAAAGCTAAGGTCTCGCCAGCATTCAAATAATATTTACCCCTCACCTCGTCATATGCGAGGTTTGAACCAGTTATCGAATTATCGAAAGAAAAAGTAACGCGCTGTGGGTCATTATTGTCGATAGCTGTGTGAACGCTTGCTTTCTTAGGCACCGAATCTGAACCAGAAATGCTCACCGGCACGTTAGCAGAATTAGTTTGCCAGTGCGCCACGAGGTCTAGGTCACGAATACCATTTAATTGTTTAAATATATCGACCTTAGGGCCTTCATTATCCGTTTCAACAATTACCGCGTCTTTTTTACATGGCTCGCCCCAGAAGTTATCTGGAGTTTCTACCTTGCATCGTTCTTTAGGAATCTTATTTTCATCAGAAATGCCAGCCACAAATTTGAAGCCCTTTGGCAATTTGTCTTGAACCGGATTGAGATACAGCCGAGATTCGCCATCGTTGTGGATTACCGCGTAATACTGCACCATTCCTTCATAGGTATCGTTAGGGCCGAGGACAGAGTTATAGTATTTCACTCGACCACTGCTAGAGGGGTCCGGCAAAAGCGCTTGGAAGGTAGCTGTCAGATCGCCACCCCCCATATCAATGATGTATCTGTCTTCCTTTACTGTTCCCGTCGCAACTACACCTTTCTGCAGCACTGGCGAAGATTCCCCGCCCAGATAGTGGCTGACGGAAGAATTAGCATCCTTAACATGCCAGGTGTTGTAGAGCGTCGATTTGCTGTAGGTCTGCTTATATTTGGCCCACTCGGTGCCGGCCTCGGGGAACTTCACCTGCACATAAAGGTAAACAGTTTTACTCAGTTCTGCTTCAAAGGTATCTGGCCAAACAATGTATTGTTGTCCAGCCTCGACCTGGCCAGAAGCAGGGTTTTTGTTGCTAAGAGACCAGTCATTTAAGCTACCGGAAATTTGCTTCAGGCTACTTTGCGCCGGCACCTCTATATGAACGTTTTCCTTGTTCCAAAGCCATCCTTCGCCGGTTCTAGGAAGCGCATCATAAATATCTGAGCCTTTGAGCTTGAAAGGTTCAGTGCCGATATGCGCAATTGCTAATCTATAGGTCACCTCACTGCCAGGGTTCACTACAGATGATGAAACCGTAGCGTCCTCGCTTGGTGTTTTACCCCGTTTAGTCACGATAGTTTTTTGTGCCGAGAGCTTAGAAAGGTTCATCTCGGTTTTATCCGTGATTGAATACTTTGGCGGTTTGATACCGCCAAGATTTATCGCGTCTGGATGCCCTGGAGTAGATGGCAGATAGTCAGTACGTTCAGGGTCAGTAAGGGTTTTATATCCAACAGTGACTGTCGAAGGATTTTTGAAATCTTGCGAGGCCATGAACCAGAACGTGGTGGTTTTAATGCCCCGATTGCTGTCAAGTTTTTCAACTTTAATAGTGTCAGCAATGAACTTTTTCTCTGTTACTGCGCCAGCAGCATCCTCTTTTGCGGTGAACACTACATTTTTGTAGGCACCAGGTTTATCAAGGACGTAGTAGTCAATGCCGTTAATTTTCTTTTTAGTCAAACCAACAGATGGTTCGCCTAGATGCGCATTATCTTGATTAGCTGGCACTAATAAGATTTGCGCCCCAGAAAGCTCATCTACCATTGGCAGAGCAGCATAATCGGCTTTGCCGCCAGCTCGCTTAACAGTCAGCTCATAGTCAACAACTGTTCCAGCAGGTATTGTGACGCCTTTTTGCTCAACCTTTTTGTTTTTCGCGTAGGCGCTCTTGGTCACTTCGAAGTCGCGCTGCACATCAACCTTGTCCGGCACATCCGGACCGGTCAGGTTCACCTTGTTGGTGGTGTCCTCGGCGCTTAAGTCGCTCTTGGCCATGAACTGGTCTTTGATGGTGGCCCTAACGACGTGCGTGTAGTTCTGGCCTCCGTATATAGTCTTGTAGGGAACGTCCCAGGCCAACGTGTACCTGGTTTCATCAACCGCGACGAGCTTTTTGAGTGCCTCCCCCAGCGCTTTAGGTGTGTTTTCGACCACGACAGCCGAACCGCCGTCGCGAGAAATCTCGATCTTTCCTTGCTGATTTTTCTTCAGCACGTAAGACGTCTGGGTGGATTGCGAGCATTCTTGTGCCATGCCCGCCGACGGCGTGACTTCTTTGCCGCTGCTGCTTTGCTTCTTTTCGATGGTCGCGTCGCAGTACTGTGCCGCATCGATCGAGATAGTTAGGCGATCTCCGCCGGATGTGGCGAACATGTAGTACATCTGTGCGGGCGAGACGTAGTAAGCGCCCGGCAGCCGGTCGACGATCTTGCCCTCATCCGGCTCTCCCTCGTTGACGATCCACGGCCCAGAACCCTCGTTCTTGGCGGTGATGGTGAAGTTGATCGGGTCTCCACGACGGTAGACATCTTTCTCTCCGTTGGGATGAGACTTAGTAACCACAGGACGCGGGCCATCAACCGTCACAGTGGTGTCTACACTAGCGTCAGATTTAGCCGGGTCAGAGTGAGAATACTCAGTTTTTACGTCTAATTTGTTAGATACCTTGAACTGTGCACCGGCTGGCGGGGCATAGGCACCCTGAGTTGCGGTATCCCAACCGTCAGGCTGTTTAACTAGCAGGAAGTTGTCAGCGAAGCGAATACGAAGTTTCCGCTCTTCTTCATTCCTGTAACCCTTGGATGTCACATAAGTTATCTTGATTTGCTTGGAGTTAATCTCATAACTTACTGAGTCACCTTTGTCATAGTAGGTGCTGTAGCCATAAATACCGATTGCGGGGTTATCATCCTTGCCGATAGTCGAGTAGTTAGATGACACATCACCCCAACCAGGAGTTCTAGAGTTCCAAGTTTGGATGGTCCCAACTTTAGAGATTCCCTGTAACAAGTCTTGGTTTATCTCTAAACCGTCAGGAATAGTGAACGTATCTGTGTATGTCCATTTCACCGCTGGATCTTGGCCAATTTTACCTTTTGGAGCCGAGGAGTTGGGCTGGCCAGCATCTTTCAGCACATAGCGTAGGTCTTTTATGAAATAACGGCCAGTTTTAGCGTCATAGCCAATTGACGGATCTGAGGAAGCCGGCCAGGTACCACCACTACCGTCTGAATGGCCTTTACCTACTAGCTCTTTTTTTGCCTGGTATTCGATACGTGTGGTGTCCCAAGTCGCCTTGTGTACGCCACAAGTAGGCACGGCATCAGCAGCAGAGGGCGCCTTATCGGAAGCATCTGCAGGTACAGCCTGCCCCCAAACTTCAACTGAGCCTCCAGCAGAAACCGGAGAATCGAAGCTAGTAAATACGGGGATAGTAAAGGTATCGCCTACACCAGTGCTTTCTAGCTCAATGTAGTAAAGGTTTTCTTCACCCTCGACTTGTTTGAACCAAAAAGGGTTCTTGTCAGGTGGCGTCTGGTAATACTTGTTGCCTGGGGAAAGTTTGCCGTTTCCACCCACCACATAGCCACGGGCTGCTGCATCAGCATTAGCCTTGTTGTCAGTGAACTTGAAGAAGACTCTGAACTTCTGGCCTTTAGTTGCTGCTGTGTTAGAAACAGCGATCGACTGGGCAAAAGATTCACCCGTCCAGCGTTTGTGGATACCGCCAACTACCTTCGGATCTTTTTTAGTGTTCTGGTTTTCGGCTACTGCCACTTTGAGGTCGCCAGTCACCAAAACATCTTCAACCGGTGTGCCAGGGTCTACCGCGCAGCCAGGAGCGCGCACACCTAATTTCTTAGTGCTATCGGCATCCACCGAGAAAGCCTGCATGGTTAGCGCCAGCAGAGTACCTAAAAGGGTAATGGCAGCTAGGAAAACCAGATATTTCTTAGCTGTTGCACTTTGAATTAATTGCTTAGACACTCTTCCCCCTATTCGCCATAAACACCGGCACTAAGGCCAATGTGGCGAAAAACATCTTCAACTTATCCATTACCCAATGCCCCCTATTTGGTAGCTTTCCAGCTTTGCGGAACGCTTTCTGTGCCGCCTAGTCCAGGTCAGCGCCCAAACGAAAAGGATCGTAAACACCGGAACCGACATGAACGACGAAACCAGAACCGGATTAACCTTCACTGCGTCTGCCGCAACATATCCGCCCCCATCTAGATAGCTGGCTCGATGTCCCCTAACTAGCAGCCGGTGCGTGTTAATCGCATAAGGGGTGCAGGTAACTAGCGTGACGTAATCCTCGCCATTTACTATCTGTAAGTTCTGCACCTCATCTGGTTTCACCACCCTTACCTGATCAACGACATAAGCCATTGACCTATCAAGGATGTGCAAAACGAACCGGTCACCTTCAGCCATCTGATCTAGATCAGTGAATAACTTTGACGTCGGCAAACCCCGATGCCCCGATAGGGCAACATGTGTGCCTGCACCACCTGTAGGTAGTGACGTGCCAGGAATATGCCCAACGCCAATCTGCAACACTTCATCTTCAACACCGTGATAGACGGGTAGGGAAACACCTAGTTTCTTTATCTCAAGGTGTCCCATCATCGAATCACCAGTGATGTTAAGCAGTGAATCATATTGAGTTTTTTGTGCCGGCGACATGTGCAGCCTTGCCGGGTTATTGACTAGCTGACGGTTGTATTCTTCAGCAGCCGTCCAGAACCTACTGAAATCCTGTGGCGTCATCTTGGCCACCGCTGCATCGTAAGTGGCGATTGCTCTGCCTTGGCGAAGCGAGTTGTAGTAGTCAGCTATCGACGGGTAGAGCAACACCAGCAAGCCAATAACGAAAGCCAAGACAAGTAGCCAATCGACTAGCTTGCCTTTGACTTTCTTGCTTTTCTTCCCGCCAGCACGTCGCCCGACTTGCCGACGGGAAGAAAAAGCAATATTCATCGGTTAGGCGTTCGCCTTGCGACGACGGTAGGCGATGCCGCCACCGGCAGCAGCCATAACGGCCAGACCAGCAACGGTGAACAGTGCAGTACCCATGCCACCGGTCTTCGGTAGGTCAGAACCCGAGGTGTTCTGAATGTTCTGAGAAACGCTCGCATCAGCAAGGCTGCCATCTACGGCAGCAGAAGTGCCGGAAGCGATCTTCAGCTCAGTCAGTTCACCTTGACCCTGAGCATTTTCTTGGTGCTTTGCAGAGATGACGAACTTGAAGAAAGCAGCATTCCCATCTGGCAGGTTATAGCCGGTTGGTGCAGCAGTCTCTCTCAGGTAATAGGTGCCAGCATCAAGACCCTCGATAGCGAACTTTCCACCTACAGGAGTCGACATCTCGGTGCCGCCGTCACCAACAACCCAACCAGTGATCTTGTTGTTGACGATCGTTGCAGACTTGGTCTTGTCAGAGTTGTACAGCTTGAACTTAGCGCCTTCAAGCGTCTGATTCTCGTTGGTGGAGTCGACCTTGGTGGTGTTCAGCTTGTAGGTGAACACCCAGGTGTGGTCTTCTGGAGTCTTGCCCTTAGGCTCACCGTCACCACCATTGACGTCCTTCTGGTAGACAACGTGCGACTTGTTGCCATTGCCCTTGTCGTTGATAACCGCGTTCTCGTTCACCGTTGCGGTGTACTCAACGATAACGCTTGAGTCAGTGGTCAAAGTAGTGCCCGCAGCAGTGGCAGCAGCTTTCAAGTCATCGAACATGACAGAGAAGTCGTTACCACCATCGTAAGGGGCTGATTCGGCAGTTGGGGCCACATCAGAAACGGTGTAGTTAGCCGCTGGGACTTCCTTGCCATTAATGGTGACCTTCACCGTGCTCTTATTGAAGGTGAAGCCCTTGGACAGGGTGTCCTTGAAGCCGTACTTGTAGGTGGTGAAGTCCGCGATGTTGCTCGGCATGGTACCAGTCAGGCGGAACGGCACTTCCTGGCCGATTTCGTAGTCTGCGGTTTCGCCGTAGGCGCCGGTGCTATTTTCCTTAACTTCCTTGTCGTTGGTCGGAACCGAAGACTTGGACTTGACCTCAACATTGTTTACAACCTGCAGGATCGGTGAGGTCAGCGCAGCGGCATCTTTGTTGGTGTCCTTGACCAGGTAGAAACCAGGAGCGACAGCCTCGGACTTGTAGGTGAAGTTCGGAGCGTCACCGGACTTGGTGAAAGACTTTGCGGTGCCGGAGACGTGCTTGGTGACGACCTTGGCGAGCTGCATGGCATCGTCGCCAGAAAGGCCGGAAATCTTGTTGGCGAACTCGGCCGCAGTGTCGTTAGCGGTGATGCCCTTGAACGAGATGCCAGCCAGCTCAGCAAGCAGTGCGGAGCTATCAACGCCCTCGCCCCACTGGATACCAGTCAGTCGTTGTTCGTTACCAGTGTCAACGGAGCCTTTTAGCACCTGGTAAGCACCGTAGGTGTGATCGCCCTCGGCAGCGGTTACGGTGATTGTGTAGGTGTCAGCAGCATGTGCCGACTTAGCAAACGGAACAACGCTTGCTGCAAGCATCATGAGGGCTAGGACTGCAGAAAGCAGACCCCCCCCCAATGCTTTTCCAGTCTTTTTGAACATTAAAATGCCCCCTAGATTTGGAGTGAACAAAGATCGGGGAAACACTCTTTAGCGCTTAGGGGGATATTCCCCCCCCCCCGACGGTTTTACTTTACACGAAAAAGTTATCAACACCAGAATTATTATTACTTGACAATTCCGAGCCTGGTCAGTGGCCAAACAATGAACCGAGCCTTACCAATGAGCTGTTCTTCTGAGACGGTACCAATAGCTTCCGAGCGGCTATCTACTGAAACATTACGGTGATCGCCCAGCACAAAGTAGCGGTTTTCTGGCACTTGGTAAGGAAACTTCATGTCGGACTGTCCGGTGTCAATGCCTTGCACATATTTTTCATCGAGCGGCTGGTCATTGACGAAAACCTTGCCGTCGCGAATGTCCACCCAATCGCCCGGGTTACCGATGACACGCTTCATCAACACCTTGTTGTTGTAGTAGAAGGCCATGATGTCTCCGGTGGAGAATTCCGACGAATGGTTGGCGACAACCAAGTCGCCCTCCCGAAGCGTCGGCTCCATGGACGTGCCGCGAATCTGCAGGACTGAAATGAAAAACGTCGAGATCAACACACTAACCGCGGCTACGACGACGATCACCTCGAAGGCACGCAGCAAAAACCGAAACAGCCTGGACTCCATCCAGCCCGCCCAAATCTCCCTCAACCGTGCGATCGGGCCAGCACCCCGTTCGGGCGTGTAATCATCAGGCTGCTCCGGCGCAGCACCCTCCAAAACTCGTTTAGCCATCAAACCCCCTAATTACAGCGCTGCCATACGCCAACACATAAACAGGTTAGCGGGATTACGGTTCGGTTTGAACCTGATTACCCGCAAGCGGTAGTCGAATCTCGAATTCGGCACCCTGACCAAGCGTGCTCCTGACAGCCACCTTGCCGCCGTGCGCCTCCACCAACGAGGCAACAATAGAGAGCCCAAGACCCGTCGAGCCCTCGGCGTTATGCGCCCTTGACGAGTCCGCACGGGTGAAGCGCTCGAAGATGTGCGGCAGGAGTTCGGGGTCGATGCCGGGGCCGTCGTCGGCGATGGTTATTACCGCCCAGCCGTTATCAACCGAAACCTTCGTCATCACCGATGTGCCCGCGCCCGTGTGCTTGCGAGCGTTACCCAACAAATTAGCCACCACCTGCTGCAGCCGGAACTTGTCGCCGCGCACAACCACCTCGCCCGCCTCCGGGTCGGGCAGATCCAGCAGCCAGCGGTGCTGCCTATCCGAAACCTGAGCATCAGACACCGCATTAAGCGCGATCTCCACCACGTCCACGTCTTCGACGTCGATGCCACGTCCCTCGTCGAGCCTGGCCAGCAGCAGCATGTCCTCAACCAGACGGCTCATGCGCTGCGACTCGAAATCGATGCGATCGACGGCTCTAGCGGAGCCATCATCCAGCTCGGCGCTACGCCTATTTAAGAGTTCGGCGTAACCCCGGATCGACGCCAACGGGTTGCGCAACTCGTGGCTGGCATCCGAAACGAACCGCCGCACGCTAGATTCGGACGCCTGCCGCGACTGCAACGAATTTTCGACGTGATCAAGCATTCTGTTGAACGCGTAGCCAACTCGGTCGATCTCGTTGCCGTCGGAGGTGGCCGGCACTCGCACCTTCAGCGAAACCTCGCCGCTGCCCAGCGGCATCTGCGAGACCTGCGTGGCCGTCGCCGCCAGCCGGCCAAGCGGAGACAGGGCACGACCGATCACCCGGTTCACGACTAAAACGGCAGCAACCACAGCAAGAAGGCACAGCACCAGCTCGGCCAGGAAGATGTTCGCCACAAGCCCATTTACCGACGACAGCGGAATAGCCACATACACCTGCGGGCCAGTCGAGGCGGAACACTGCGCCCGATAAGGCCCAAGATGGCCGACGTTAATGTTGCGGGGCCGGCCGTCGCACTCCACACGGAGCACCTTTTTGAACTGCTCCGCGTTCGGCACACCAAAACCAGAATCAGTGACGATTTGCGCGTGAATCTCACCGTCCTTAGCAATCACGATGAAAGACCCACCTGGCAAGCCACCAACTCGCAATTCATCAAGCACAACTGGCTCGTCAGGATTTCCAAAAACGTAGCTAATTTGGCTATCAATGTTGGAAATCAGAAGCTGACGGATAACACCAACCGAAATCATCGAAAGCAGCAAAGCTGTGAGCGCAACGATGACGGCGATCCGCCTGGTGAGGCGGGAACGCAGCGAAGCCTTGCTCAACTTAGGCGGGTTTGATGACATATCCGGCGCCACGCACAGTGTGAATCATCGGCTCGCGGTCGGCGTCGATCTTCTTACGCAAGTAACTGATGTAAAGCTCGACGACGTTGGCCTGGCCACCGAAATCGTAATTCCAGACTCGATCGAGGATCTGAGCCTTGCTCAGCACCCTACGTGGGTTACGCATTAGGTATCGAAGAAGTTCGAACTCGGTGTTGGTGAGGTGGATTTCGTCACCGTCGCGCGTCACCTCGTGAGAATCCTCATCGAGCACCAGATCGCCAACCACCAACTGCGAGTTACTCTCCTGGGTGGCCGTTCCCGAACGACGAAGCAGCGCCCGCAGCCTGGCAACGAGCTCCTCGACGCTGAACGGCTTGGTGACGTAGTCGTCACCACCAGCGGTCAGGCCGCTGATTCGGTCGCGGATCGCGTCTTTGGCGGTCAGGAAAATCACGGGGATGTTCGGCTGGTCGGCGCGAATACGTCGCATGACCTCGAAACCGTCAATATCGGGCAACATGATGTCGAGAATCGCGACGTCCGGCTTGTGCAGCTTCGCAACCTCGACTGCCTGACGCCCACGCGAGGCGGTGAAAACTTCCCAGCCCTCATAGCGCAACGCCATGCCTAGCAACTCGGTGATCGACGGCTCGTCGTCAACCGCTAACACGCGGATCGGGGTGCCGTCAGCCCGGCTTATCTGTCTTTCTTTACCAGCTTCCATCTGTGCCTCCGCTCTAAGCCTAAGGCCATATCCATGCAAAAGACTATGAGAAAACTGTGAAGAAGCTGTGTTTAGCTACATCCGCAGCCACCCGAGCAGCGGCCCTCCGATTTCTGCCCCACAACCGTGATGCCTAGCGAGCGCATGGCGGCAGCAGCACGATCCGAGACCCCGCTTGCCGCCGGCTGCGGATCCACCGCGGTGAACTCGTCGCCGTCAGACCAGTCGGCTAGCGTCGACTTGGTGCCGGCGGCCTTGTGCGCGGTTGCGATCATCAGCTTGATGCGGTTCAGCTGGTTGACCTCGCTGGCGCCCGGATCGTAGTCGATCGAAACCAGGTTGGCCTGCGGATACTGGGCGCGCAGCTCCTTGAACATGCCGCGCCCGATGACGTGATTCGGCAGGCAAGCAAACGGCTGCGCGCAGATGACGTTGGGCGTGCCATGCTCGATCAGCTCTACGATCTCGCCAACAAGCAGCCAGCCCTCGCCGGCCTGCGTGCCCAGGCTGATGACGCGCTGTGCCTTCTCTGCAAGCTCCTCGATAGTTCCGGGGACGTCGAACTTGCCGTTGGTGGCGGCCAGCGCGGCACGCATCGGCTTCTCGTACTGTTCGATCAGCCAGATGCCGAACTTCTTGCTCAGACGGCTCTTTGTGGTGCCCAGACCGAAGTTGTCGCGCTGGAATTCGCCGGTGGCCATGGACTGCAGGAAGAATGCGCTCAAGCCCGGCAGGACAGCCTCGCAACCCTCATCCTCAATGACGCGCACGGCGTCGTTGTTGGCGTCCGGCTGAAACTTCACCAGAATCTCGCCAACCACGCCGACGCGGGGCTTGCGCTCGATGCTAAGCAGCGGCAACTCGTCGAATTCGCGGACGATGTTTTTGATCATCCAGTTGTAGCCGACCCGCCTGCCCAGCGTCTTCGAATAGCCGGAGTTGGCGAAAAACTCGCGGGTGATGTCGTCCCAGCGACGGTAAAGCTCCATCGCGGAGCCCTCCTCGCGTTCGTAGGGGCGCACACGAAGCAGCACGTTCTGCAGCAGGTCGCCCAGCGTCAGGGCCTGCAGACCTCGGTGCATCATCGGCAGGGTGATCTTGAAGCCCGGGTTCTGCTCGATGCCCTGGGCGCTGATGGCTAACACCGGCACCTGTGGGTAGCCGGCGTCCTTGAGCGCCTTTCGCAGCATTCCGACGTAGTTGGTCGCGCGGCACATGCCGCCAGTCTGGGTGATCGCCACCGTCGACTTGTCGGGGTCGGCGCCGCCGGTGAGGAATTTATTAACCAGCTGGCCGATGACCATGATGGCCGGGTAACAGGCGTCGTTGTTGACGTATTTCAAACCAACTTCGACGTCCTCGCGGCTGGCGTGTTCGAGCACCTCCACGTTCAGGCCGCTGCGTCTCATCACCGGGGCGAGCATGCGGAAGTGGATCGGCGCCATCTGCGGCACGTAAACCGTGTGAGTGTCGCGCTCGGCGATGCCGAAGATCGGCTGGGAATCCTGTCCTGTGGTGTCGATTTCCGCGCTCGACGGGGTGCGCTCGGCAAGCGCGGCCTTCAGCGAACGCAGGCGAATGCGGGCGGCACCGAGGTTCGAGACCTCGTCGATCTTCAGAACCGTGTACACATCGCCGGCGGCTTCGAGAATCTCCTGCACCTGGTCGGTGGTGACCGCGTCCAGGCCGCAGCCGAAGCTGTTTAGCTGCACAAGCGACATGTCCGGTTCGGTAGAGACGATATTCGCCGATTCGTAGAGCCTGGTGTGGTAGACCCACTGGTCGCGCACGCGCAGCGGCCTGGGCAGCGTCGACTCAGCCAGGCCGGAAGTCAGCGCGTCTTCGCTGACCACCACCATGCCGAGGGTCTGAATGACCTCAGGAATGCCGTGATTGATCTCCGGATCGATGTGGTACGGGCGTCCGGCCAGCACGATGACGCGCAAATCATGCTCACGGGCGTACTGTAACGCGCGGTCGCCCTCCGCCTTGATATCGGCGTACACGTTGCCCATTTCCTCGTAGCCGGCAGCGACCGCGGCCTTTGCTTCGGGCAGGCTGACGTCCCAATCCCCGAAGATCTCCACCAGTCGCTCGGGCAGTTTCTCCGGGTTGTCCAGGTTGACGAACGGCGTCATGAACCGCACACCTTCGCGCTGCAGGTGCTCCATGTTCTTGGCCAACACCTGCGGGTAGAAAGCCACGATCGGGCAGTTGTAGTTGTTGTCCGCATCCGAGAATTGCCTGCGCTCGTAGTTAACGCAAGGCATGAAGATGGTGTCGACGCCCTTGTCAAGCAGCCATTCGACGTGGCCGTGTGCCAGTTTCGCCGGGTAACAGACGTTCTCGGACGGGATCGACTCCATGCCGTCCTGGAAAAGGTCGTGGCTGCTGCGGCCCGAAAGCATCACCTTGAAGCCCAGATTGGTGAGGATCGTGAACCACAACGGATAGTTCTCGTACATGCCCAGCGCGCGCGGGACGCCGATCGCGCCGCGCGTCGCCTTCTTGTCGGTCAAACGGCGGTAGCCGAAAAAGCGCTTGTACTTGTAGTCGTACAGGTTAGGCACCTGCGACTTCTTCGGACGTGCCTCCAGACTCGCGCCGCGCTCGCAGCGGTTACCGGAGACGTGACGGGAACCGTCGTCAAAATTGGTGATGGTGAGCTTGCAGTGGTTTTGACACAACTTGCAGGTGCGCTGGCTGGCCGTGACCTCGAAGTTATCCAGGTCACGGGTGTCCATGTAGGAGTGTTCACCCTCGCCGTAATGCATCTTCGCGGTCAGCGCGGCACCATAGGCACCCATCAGACCGGCGATGTTCGGACGCGTCACCTCGACGCCGGTCAGCAGCTCGAACGCGCGCAACACGGCATCATTCAGGAACGTGCCACCCTGCACAACAACCTGGTCGCCCAGCTCGGCGGTGTCGCGCAGCTTCATCACCTTATATAGAGCATTGCGCACAACCGAGTAGCTGAGGCCCGCGGAAATGTCGCCAATCTCGGCGCCCTCCTTCTGAGCCTGCTTCACCGATGAATTCATGAACACCGTGCAGCGCGAACCAAGATCCACCGGGGCCTTAGCCTGGGTGCCAACCTTGGCGAAGTTAATGACGTCAGTGCCCATCGTCTCGGCGAACGTCTGCAGGAACGAGCCGCAGCCGGAGCTGCAGGCCTCGTTCACGGAGATCGAATCGACCGCGTTATTGCGGATGCGCAAGTACTTCATGTCCTGGCCGCCGATATCGACAACGCTGGTGACATCTGGGTTTAGGTGCTTGGCTGCGCGGTAGTGGGCCATCGTCTCGATGACGCCCTCGTCGGCGTGCAGCGCGGCCTTAATCAGATCCTCGCCGTAGCCGGTGACGCAAGCCCGCCCGATGTAGGCCTCCTCGGGGAGTGCCGCGTAGATATCCTTAGCAATCTTGACGGCAGCGGAGGTCGGGTCGCCCTCGTTGGAGCCGTAGGTCTGGTGGACGATCCGGTCGCGCGAATCCAGCAACACCGACTTAATAGTTGTCGAACCGGCATCGATGCCCAGCCAAAGCGGGCCGGTGACGTCGTCCATGGTGGCGAAATCTACACGAGCCTTGGAGTGGCGGGCATCGAACTCGTCTCGCTCGTTCTGATCGATGAACAACGGGCGCATGGTGTTGGTGTCCATCAAGACGTCGTTTGCGCTCTGCAGTTCCTTAGCCAGGCGGCCCAGGCTCAGCGCGGGGCCCTCGGCCAGAAGCGCGGCACCGATCGCCACGTAAAGCTGGCCGTTTTCCGGGGTCACGAACCGATCGACGTTATCGCCGAGAGCGCGCTTGAAAGCTGCGCGCAGCTCGGGCAGGAAGTGCAGCGGGCCGCCCAAGAAGATGACGGTGCCGCGAATCGGGCGGCCGCACGCCAGGCCCGAGACGGTCTGGGTGGCCACGGCCTGGAAAATGCTCGCGGCGATGTCCTCGTGAGCGGCACCCTGGTTCAGCAACGGCTGGACGTCCGTCTTGGCGAACACGCCACAGCGCGAAGCGATCGGATAGAGGTTCTTGTAATCGGCGGCCAGGTCGTTCATCTCGCCGGTGCTGACCTTCAGCAGCGTCGCCATTTGGTCGATAAAGGCGCCGGTGCCGCCAGCGCAGGTGCCGTTCATTCGCTGCTCGGGAGTCGGGTGCAGGTAGGTGATCTTGGCGTCCTCGCCACCCAGCTCGATGATGACGTCAACGTCAGGGTTGAGCTGCTCGATTGCCTCGGTGGCGGTGATGACCTCCTGGGAGAATTGGATGCCCATCGTCTTCGCCACGCCCAGGCCCCCGGAGCCCGTCATGGCCACCTTGACCGCGGCGCCCGGGAATTCCTTTTCGACATCAGAAAGCAGCTTGGCCAGCTCACCACGAACGTCTGCGTTGTGGCGGCGGTAGTCGGAAAACAGGATCTCCTTGCCGTCCAGAACCACGGCCTTTACGGTGGTGGAGCCCACGTCCAGGCCCAGCGAAAGCGTGCGGGCGCGCGAATCAAAAGTTTCGTCCACTCGGACGGATGAAGCGTTCTGAGTCAAGCTCACTGCGGAAGCCTCCCGATTTCCTTGGCAGCATCACGAGCAAAAATAGAATGATCGTTCTGTTTTGATTCATTCTACTCAAACTCCACGCTTTGGCCATAGGGACGGAAGGCAACCTTCTCATCTTAAACAGGCGTAAAAACGAGAACGGTGGTGACGACGGCCCGCCAACAGCACGCCCGCTTCGGGCAATTCGACGCGCATTCGCTAGCATGAAGGAAATGCCGAACACAGCCAAAGCCAACAAGCAGCTTGTCATCATCGACACAGCTGCCGACTTGATCTGCGCGCACGGCGTCAACGGCATGACGATGTCTCAGCTCATCAAGGGTTCCGGAGTGTCCGCCGGCGCCATCTATCACCACTTCGGCAGCAAGAACGCGATCGTCACGGAGGTTGCCCGGCAGGCGATCAGCTGGCCGCTTCAAGCACTCTCGGAATTCCGCGACGAAGCACACTCCCCCATGCAGCTGATCGAGTTTTCGATCCGCGCGGTTCAGGCAGCTCCCGAACTCGGCGACCTGCTGCTGCAATTAGGCGCGGGCGCAGCAACCGATGACGATCTCGGCAGGCTGCTCCAGGCAGAGTTCAAACCCCTGCGTGACGCGCTCGAGGACACCATGATTTCGTGGGCAACCCAAAACGGCATCCCCGAGACCATGATGGAGGGCCGCAGCCAGCTTTACGTCGGCCTCGTCCTCGGCTTCATCACTCAACGACGCCTAATCAGTAACTTCGACGAGGACGAGTACCTGCGCTACGCCCAGCTCAGCCTCGAGGTAACCCGCCAACCCGACGCCACCGTCTAACCCGAGACCCCGCACCCCGAAGCACCCACTCACTGAGTAAGTAACCAAATGGCTCATAGACGAGCCAATTGATGCCCGCTGTTTCTAGAGACGTGTTGGTTCGGCCTGGACGTTCTCCGTTAGTGGTTGACCTGATTGCTTCTGGTCGCCTGGCGGCATGGTT
This sequence comes from Propionimicrobium lymphophilum DSM 4903, assembly GCF_000423485.1. Taxonomy (GTDB): domain Bacteria; phylum Actinomycetota; class Actinomycetes; order Propionibacteriales; family Propionibacteriaceae; genus Propionimicrobium; species Propionimicrobium lymphophilum. The sequence goes on from NZ_AUIB01000005.1 coordinate 151,123, forward strand.
GCTTAAGGTCGGCTTCTAGCCTGGATACTTAAAGTCGCCTGACGGCCTGGCTGCTTCTGGTCGGTTTCTGGTCTGGGTTGGGTTGTCGAGCGAGTCGCCGTGTCTTCGTTTATCTCTCATCGCTTTCGCGATTAACGAGCTATCACTC
>NZ_AUIB01000006.1 GCF_000423485.1 Propionimicrobium lymphophilum DSM 4903
TTGGCATCAATGCAGAGGGCAAGCCTTACCCGGACTTCAAGTCCCTGCGTAACGACGTCACCAACCGCACCATCACCGGCGCCTTCCGCACCGGCTGGCAGGCTGACTACCCGTCCATGTACAACTTCCTGGCCCCGGTCTACATGACCGGCGCTGGCGCTAACGACGCCGACTACGCCTCGCCCGAGTTCGACGGCATGATGAAGGAAGCCGCTGGCATGACGGATCATGAAGCTTCTCTAAAGAAGCTGAACGAGGCTCAGGAGAAACTCTTCGAGGATCTCCCCGCCATCCCGCTGTGGTACGCCAACGTTAACGGTGGCTGGTCTGCAAACGTCGACAACGTTGCGTTCGACTGGCACTCGGTGCCGGTGTATTACAAGATCACCAAGCAGGCATAACTGACTGAATTAATCAGTCTCTGAGACGGCAAGCGCGCTGCAAGCAATTGCGGCGCGCTTTCCGTCTCATTTATGAAATTTTGTGGCAGATAGACACCCTTTTGGGGTATCGTCTCAAAAGTTCAGGATGCGGTTTATTGTTTTCCGCCTTCCAGATGTAAATTGAAGAGCTAAAAGCTGTCGATGCAGCCAGGCTCAAAAACAAGTTCGTTTAAGGAAATGCGTATGCTCCGATATGTCGGGCGAAGGCTCTTGCAGACCATACCGGTCTTCTTTGGAGCCACGTTTCTGCTTTTTGCCATGGTTTACCTGATGCCGGGCGATCCAGTCGCCGCACTTGGTGGCGACCGCGGTTTGAGTCCCGAAGTTGAGGCCCGAATCCGTGCAGACTACAACCTTGATAAGCCTTTTTGGATGCAGTATCTGCTGTACATGAAGGGCGTTTTAACTCTAGATTTCGGCAACACCTTCTCAGGGCGTCCAGTTATCGACGTGATGGCACAAGCGTTCCCGGTGACCATCAAGCTGGCCGTCATGGCGCTGCTCATCGAGGCGATCTTCGGCATTACGCTGGGTGTCGTCGCCGGCATCAAACGCGGCGGCTTCTTCGACTCATCGGTGCTGGTGCTTTCGCTAGTTGTTATTTCTGTGCCGACGTTCGTTATCGGCTTCGTGATGCAGTTCATCTTCGGCATCAAACTGGGCTGGGTGCCGCCCACGGTCGGTCCCAACGTGTCATTCCATAGCCTGATATTGCCTGCGATCGTGTTGGGCGCGCAGTCTTTGGCATACGTTTTGCGCCTGACCAGGCAGTCCATTTCCGAACATGTCACGGCTGACTACGTGCGAACCGCTCGCGCGAAGGGCCTGACCGGCGGCTTGGTTATGCGTCGCCACGTGCTGCGCAACTCGCTGATTCCGGTCGTTACGTTCCTCGGCGGCGACCTTGGTGGTTTGATGGGCGGCGCGATTATTACCGAGGGCATTTTCAATATCAACGGAGTCGGCGGCACGCTGTGGCAGTCGATCCTTAAGGGCGAACCTTCCACTGTCGTCTCGTTCACGACAGTGCTGGTTCTGGTCTACATTTTGGCCAACCTGATCGTCGACCTGCTGTACGCCGTGATTGATCCGAGGATTCGTTATGACTAGTCACATTCCTTCCAAGTTAATTGAGCGCCACCGCGCAGGCCAGGAACACTTCGTTTCTGACGTCGACGAGACCGGTTTGGGCGCAGTAGACGCGGTTGCTGACGAATCAGCGCCGGCCTCCATGTGGGGCGAAGCCTGGAAGACTCTGCGCAAGCGTCCATTGTTCTGGATTTCTTTGACGATCATCATTTTGGCGATCACGCTTGCGCTGTTCCCCGGCCTGTTCACGTCGCTGGACCCGCGGTTCTGCGAGCTAAATAACTCCCTTGCGGACCCGGCCCCCGGACACCCGTTCGGTTACGACAAGCAGGGCTGCGACATCTACTCGCGAGTTATCTATGGCGCCCGCGCCTCCGTGTCCGTCGGCATCGTTACCACGGTCATGGTTGTTCTGATTGGCGGCACGATCGGCGCGGCGGCCGGCTATCTCGGTGGTTGGCTCGACTCGCTGCTCTCGCGCATCACCGACATCTTCTTCGCGATTCCGCTGCTGCTGGCCGCGATCGTGTTCATGCAGATGTTCAAAGACAATCGAAACGTGGCCATGGTTATTACCGTGCTGTCGCTGTTCGGCTGGACGCAGATCGCTCGTATCACCCGTGGTTCCGTGATGTCCACCAAGAACGAGGAATACGTCACCGCTGCCCGGGCGACTGGTGCTTCGAGGTGGCGCATTCTGACCAGCCACATCCTGCCCAACGCCGCAGCACCCATCATCGTTTACGCGACGGTTGCCCTTGGCACGTTCATCGTTGCGGAGGCGTCGCTTTCGTTCATGGGCATCGGTTTGCCGCCGAGCGTCGTCTCGTGGGGCAACGACATTTCCGCCGCCCAGCACGTGCTGCGCACCAAGCCGATGGTGCTGTTCTACCCGGCTATCGCGCTGGCCATCACAGTATTGAGCTTCATCATGATGGGCGACGTCGTTCGCGAGGCTCTCGATCCGAAGGCTAAGAAGAAATGACAGAAGACATTCCGGCACGCCGCCAGCTGACCGAAGAGGAGCTAAACGCGGCTGTTGACAAGGCAGTTCTTACCGACGCTGAGCCCCAAATTCACCCGGACGACGCGAACCCGCTGCTCAAGGTCACCGACCTTGAGGTGCAGTTCCGCTCGTCGACGGGCATGGTGCCCGCGGTTCGCGGCGCTAACCTGACGATCTACCCAGGCCAGACGGTCGCAATCGTCGGCGAGTCCGGCTCCGGTAAGTCCACCACGGCAGCCGCCATCATCGGCCTGTTGCCAGGCACGGGTGAGGTGACCGGCGGCTCTATCGAGTTCGACGGTCGCGAGATCAGCAAGCTCTCCAACAAGGAATGGGTTGAGCTTCGTGGCAGCCAAATTGCGATGGTTCCGCAGGATCCGATGACGAACTTGAACCCGGTGCACCGCATCGGCAAGCAGGTTGCGGAGACGCTAGAGGCCAACAACGTCGTCCCGAAGTCTGAGACGGGTAAGCGGGTGGCCGAACTCTTGGAGGACGCCGGCCTGCCAGATGCGGAGCGTCGGGCTAAGCAGTTCCCGCACGAATTCTCTGGCGGTATGCAGCAGCGCGTGCTGATCGCCATCGGCCTCGCCGCGCACCCGAAGCTACTGATTGCTGACGAACCCACCTCGGCTCTCGACGTAACCGTGCAGCGCAGGATTCTGGACCACCTGGCCAAGCTGACCGCAGAACTGGGCACCGCTGTGCTCTTCATCACCCACGATCTCGGTCTGGCTGCCGAGCGTGCCGAGCAGCTGGTCGTTATGCACCGAGGCCGAATCGTTGAATCCGGCCCGGCCTTGCAGATTCTGCAGCACCCGCAGCACCCGTACACTAAGCGTCTGGTTTCGGCGGCCCCGTCGCTGGCGTCGGCTCGGATCGAGTCCGCGCACGCTCGCGGCATCCAGGTCACCGAGGAGGAGCTGACCGGTGCTGGCGCCGGCCGCACCGCCAAAGACGAAATCATCCGCGTCGAAAACCTGACCAAGGAATTCGACGTTCGTGGCGCAAAGGGCGAGGCCAAGAAACTGCGCGCGGTCGACGACGTTTCATTCGGTCTGCGTACCGGAACGACGCTTGCTCTGGTGGGGGAGTCCGGTTCGGGTAAGTCCACCGTTGCGAACATGATTTTGAACCTGATCGACCCAACCAAGGGCAAGGTTTATTTCAAGGGCCGCGATTGCTCCACGATGAACAGCGAGGAGCTGTTCAAGCTGCGTCGCAAGCTGCAGGTTGTTTTCCAGAACCCGTACGGCTCACTCGACCCGATGTATTCGATCTACCGGATCATCGAGGAGCCGCTCGTCGTGCACAAACTTGGCAGCAAGAAGGAACGCACCGAGAGGGTAAGCGAACTGCTCGACCTGGTCTCGCTGCCGCGCTCGGTGATGCGTCGCTACCCGAACGAGCTGTCTGGCGGTCAACGCCAGCGCGTCGCGGTGGCCCGTGCGCTAGCCCTCCACCCAGAGGTTGTTGTGCTTGACGAGGCGGTTTCCGCGCTCGACGTGCTCGTCCAGAACCAGATTCTGTACCTGCTAAATGATTTGCAGGCGCAGCTCAACCTGTCCTACCTGTTCATCACCCACGACCTCGCAGTTGTTCGACAGATCGCTGACGACGTCGCCGTGATGGAACACGGCAAGTTGGTTGAGGCTGGTTCCTCCGACGAGATATTTAACAATCCGCAGCGCGATTACACCCGCGAACTGATCGAGGCGGTGCCTGGACGAAAGATCCAGTTGAACCTGTAGGGCAACGACTTTTAGGAGTCTGCTAGCGCCGTGCGGTAGGCTGGTCAAGTTGCGTCTATGCGCATTTCACGAAGTTAGTCAAAGAACGAAAGCGAGCTCGGATGGTTTCCGCGTTCCTTAATGCATTCAGGACACCGGACCTTCGCAAGAAGATCCTGTTCACACTAGGCATTCTGGTGCTTTTCCGCTTGGGGTCCTCGATCCCAACGCCAAACGTAAATATGGTTTCGATTCGCGAGTGCGCGCAGCTGTCTGCCGAGCAGAACAGCTTATACACAATGGTGAATCTCTTCTCCGGTGGTGCGCTGCTGCGGCTGACTATCTTCGCGCTGGGCATCATGCCGTACATTACGAGCTCGATTATTTTGCAGCTGCTCGTGGTGGTCATTCCTAAACTGGAGCAGCTCAAGAAAGAGGGCAGCGCCGGCCAGGAGAAGATCACCCAGTACACCCGTTGGCTGACCATCGTCCTAGCGGTGCTGCAGGCGACGTCCTTCACCATGATGGCCGTCAACGGTCAGCTCTTCCCGGGCTGCAACAAACCGGTCGTCTACGACAAGGGCATCTTCGCCATCGTCGTCATGATCCTGATCATGACCGCAGGCACCTCGATCATCATGTGGATGGGCGAGCTGATCACCGACCGCGGCGTCGGTAACGGCATGTCCCTGTTGATCTTCACCCAGATCGTCGCAACCTTCCCCTCTGCCATGTGGAACATCCGCCAGGCGCAAGAAGGCAACAAGGGCCTGGTCGTCATGCTGCTGGTTATCGGCATCGGCCTGCTGGTGATGGCTGGCGTGGTCTTCGTCGAGCAAGGCCAGCGACGCGTTCCGGTTCAATACGCCAAGAGAATGGTCGGCAACAAGCTTCTCGGTGGTACGAGCACCTACATCCCGATCAAGGTCAACCAGTCCGGCGTTATCCCGATCATTTTCGCCAGCTCCATTCTTTACCTGCCGATCCTCTGGACGATGTTCAACTCAGAAGGTTCGGTTTCCGAATGGATCGCCACCCACCTGTCTAGGGGCAGTGGCGCCTGGTACAACATGATTTACTTCGTGCTGATCATCGCGTTCGCATACTTCTACGTGTCGATTACCTTCGACACCAAGGAGATCAGCGACAACATGAAGAAGTACGGCGGTTTCATCCCGGGCGTCCGCGCGGGCAAGCCGACCGAAAATTATCTGCAGTACGTGCTTAGCCGTCTGCTGGCGCCGGGCTCGTTATACCTGGGCCTGATCGCGCTAATTCCGTCCATCGCAATCGCTGCTCTTGGGGCCGACCAGAACTTCCCGTTCGGCGGCACGAGCCTGTTGATTATGGTCGGTGTAGGTCTGGACACGGTCAAGCAGATTGAAAGCCAGCTACATCAGAGGCAATACGAAGGGTTCCTAAAGTGAGACTTCTTATCATGGGTGCTCCCGGCGCGGGTAAAGGTACCCAGGCCGACGGCATCGCAAACCGCTACGACGTTCCTGCTATCTCCACCGGAGACATCTTCCGTGCCAACGTGAAGAATCAGACTCCGCTGGGCAAGCAGGTCAAGGCAATCATGGATTCCGGCGACTACGTTCCCGACGAGCTAACCGAGTCGATCGTTTTCGATCGTCTAGAGGCCCCGGACGCTTCCGCAGGCTTCCTGCTCGACGGCTTCCCTCGCACCATGCACCAGGTTGACGCGCTTGACGACTACCTCGAAAAGCACAACCTGGGCCTCGACGCAGTCGTCGTTCTGGACGTCGACGATGAGACCCTGATCGAGCGCCTCCTGAAGCGTGCCGAGATCGAGGGCCGCAGCGACGACAACGAGGAGACCATTCGCAACCGCATGAAGGTGTACAACACCTCCACCGCTCCGCTGCTGGATCACTACAAGCAGCTGGGCCTTGTCCTCGCGATCAATGGTGAAGGCACCGTCGAGGAGATCTCCGAGCGAATCCACAACGCGCTGGACAAGCTAGACAAGTAATCAATTTTTTAACGCCTCCAGAGCATTCTCTGGAGGCGTTATTTTCATTGGAGGAAATATGTTTGGACGCGGCATCGAAATCAAGTCCGACGACCAGATAAAGCTGATGCGCAAGGCGGGCCTCGTGGTTTCCGAAGCGCTGAACCTGATGGTTGCCGAGACGAAGCCGGGAATGACTACCAGTGACGTCGACCAGATGGCCAGGGAGGTGCTAGCCAAGCATGGTGCTGACTCCAGCTTCCTGAACTATGGCGCAGACTGGGGAATCATGCCTTTCCCTGGCGTGATCTGCTGCTCCGTTAACGAAACTGTTGTGCACGGCATCCCCGGCGATAGGGTCATCAAAGACGGCGATCTAGTTTCCGTTGACTTCGGCGCTATCGTTGACGGTTGGCATGGCGATGCCGCCCGCAGCTTCATCGTGGGGCAGGGCGCAGACCACGAACAGCGTGCCGAGCGTGAGGAGCTGATCAGAGTAACGCGCGAATCCATGTGGCGAGGCATTGCCCAGGTCAAGCCCGGCAACAGGGTAGGCGACATCGGCCATGCTGTTGAGGACTACATCAACTCTTGCGGCAGCTACGGCATTCTGCGCGACTACACCGGTCACGGAATCGGCACCGCCATGCACCAGAATCCCGACGTGCCCAACTACGGGCGCAAGGGCAGGGGCGCGAAGCTGACAAACGGCATGTGCATCTGCATCGAGCCGATGGTCACGCTAGGCACCGAAGAAGTTGCGGAGCTGGACGACGATTGGACAGTGGTAACCCAAGACAGCAGCGACGCAGCGCACTGGGAAAACACCATCGCAATGACCAGCAAAGGTCTGTGGATACTGACCGAACCCGACGGCGGCGAGGAGCGTCTGAAAGCGCTCGGCCTGCCCTTCGGCGGCTTGGGCGATTAGGGCGCACCTGGCAAGCTATAGACATGGCAAACCGACTCAAAGAGGCCTCTTCCGCATATTTACGCGCACATGCGGGAAACCCCGTCGACTGGTGGCGGTGGGGCGCCGAAGCGTTCGAGGAGGCTAAGCGCCGAGACGTGCCCGTATTCGTCTCGGTCGGTTATTCATCGTGCCACTGGTGCCACGTCATGAACAAAGAATCGTTCAGCGACGAGGCCACGGCCGCCCTGCTGAACGACAATTTCGTCGCCATCAAGGTAGACCGCCAGGAACGCCCCGATGTGGATGCCGTCATGATGAGGGCCACCCAAGCCATGACAGGGCAGGGCGGTTGGCCGAACACAGTCTTTCTGACTCCAGATGGGCAGCCATTCTTCGCCGGCACCTATTACCCCGATAAGCCGCGCGATGGGCTGCCCAGCTTCCGTCAGGTTCTGCTGGCGATCTACGACGCCTGGAACTCGCGCAAACCGGAAGCCGTGGAGTCCGCCGCCACTCTCACCGAGCACCTGAAAGAAATGAACGAGACCCGTCCCGTCGAAGGCGATGTCGATCCGGTTCAGCTCGTCGGAAACATCCTCAGCACATTCGACGAGAAACACGCAGGCTTCGGAGGCGCGCCCAAATTCTTCAACGCGCCCGCCTTGGACGCGCTGCTCGTGCGAACCGACAAGCTGGCTAACGAAGTGGCGCTAATAACGCTCGAGTTCATCACCCGGGGTGGCGTCTACGACCAGGTGGGCGGCGGTTTCCACCGCTACGCCGTCGATGCGGGATGGGAAGTTCCGCACTTCGAGAAGATGCTTTACGACAACGCACTCATGCTCGGCACGCTGACCCGCGGCTGGGTGCGCGCGTTACCCGGCCAGGAAACCGAGCAACGCGAGCTGCTCGAGCGCGCGATCCGCGGCACGGTTGGTTGGCTGCTGCGCGAGATGCAGCTGCCTAGCGGCGCTTTCGCGGCAAGCCAAGACGCCGAGGTCAGCTACTATTTGTGGAACGCCAAAATGCTCGACGAGGTGCTCAGCGGTAACTCGCGTTTCGCGCAGGGCGTTTTCCACGTAACTTTCGAGGGTAACATGCCGGCGGGAAGCGACGCCGAGAAGGACGGCTCCGGGCTGTCCACCCTGCAGTTCCACGGCAATCCCGCACCCGAGCGCATCAGGCGCGTTTGCGCGCAGCTGCTGGCCGCCCGTCAGCACCGTGGCCTGCCCGAGCGTGACGAAGCCGTCGTGGTGGCCTGGAACGGATACCTTATCGAGTCGCTCGTTCGCGCATCGATAGTGCTAAACGAGCCCGATTGGTTGACGGCCGCAAAGACAGCCGCCGAGGACATTTGGAGCCGCTGGGTGAACTCGCCGGACACTAAAATCGGCTCCACCAGCGACTACGCGGCAAGCGCGCTAGGCTTCGCCAGGCTCTCCGGCGCCTTAGGGGACGCCACCTGGCTGCTGCGCGCCCAGCAGATTTTGGACGCGGCACTCGAACTCTTCGGCCACCCGGATGGTGGCTTTTGGGACGCCGTCGAAGATCCGCTGCTCTTCGATCGTCCTCGCCAGCTCAGCGACGACGCATACCCTTCGGCGACAGCCACGATGATCGCCGCATTGCGGCTTGTTGCTCAACTTACAGACAAACCAGAGTATGACGAGCGAGCGGATCTGGCCTGCGAGTCCTTGCGCGAGATTCTCTCCGACGCCCCCAGATTCGCGGGTTGGGCTCTTGCCGATGAGCTTTCGAAGCTCGAGGCTGCAGATGGCCGCGGTCCCGCGCAAATCGTTATCGTCGACGAGTCCGCCGACGCTTTCAGCGAAATGAGCCAGGCGGCCTTCCGGTTGGCACCTTACGGCTCGGTGATCGTCGTCGCGCAACCAGAAACTGAAGGTTTCGGTGAACTCCTCGAGGGCCGCAACGCCATCGACGGCAAACCCACCGCATACGTCTGCCACGGCAACCGCTGCGAACAGCCCGTCACCGATTGGGCCGATCTTCGCGAGCTGCTGTGGGGCCCTGCCCCGGCAGAAAACGTTTAGCGAGTCAGTTTTGGCTCGTAGACGAACCAAAACTGACTCAATAAGTTATCCGAGGGCTTTTACTTGCCGAAGCGACGCTCGCGTTGGCCGTAACTGCGCAGCGCGCGGTAAAAATCGACCCGCCGGAAATCCGGCCATAGGGCCTCGCAGAAGTAGAACTCGCTGTGTGCGCTCTGCCACATCAGGAAGCCGCTGAGCCGCTGCTCGCCGGAAGTGCGGATGATCAGATCCGGATCGGGCTGGCCCTTCGTATATAGGTGGCTTTCTACCTGCTCCAGGCTCAGCGTCTCGGCAACCTCGCGCAGGTCTTTTCCTGCGTTTGCCTCTTCGGTCAGGAGATCTTTGAAGGCACTGATCAGCTCGTGACGTCCGCCGTAGCTGACTGCAACGTTGATGTGGATGCCGGGGTTGTCTTCGCTGCGCTCTTGTGCGGCGCTCAACTTTTCAGAAATCTCGTCGGGCAGGAGCGAGAGATCGCCGACGATTTTTACGCGGTGCTCTGCGGCCAGCGAATCCACCAGGTCGACTATCACGTGCAGAAGCGGCAGCAAGACGTCTTTCTGGGAGCGCTGCAGGTTATCGGTGGAAAGTACCCAAAGCGTCACAATCGGGATGTCGATCTCTTGGCACCAGTTAACGAACTGGCGAAGCTTATCGGCGCCTGCCTTGTAGCCAACCTCGAGGGTCTCACCGGGCGCGTTGGCTCTAGCCCACCGCCGGTTTCCGTCAGCAAGCACTGCGACGTGCTCGGGTAGCTGCTGTTTGGCGAAGCCTCGACGCAGGCGTCCCTCGTAGAACCTGTACAGCTGGTCGGAAACTATTTTGGGCGCGTAACCGACAGCCGTCGAGATTAGATCTTCGGCCCCCGCAAAAAATTTGTGGATCAGCTTGTAGTCGGTCATGGAAAAAGACTAGCCGGAAAAGCTGTGAAAAGTTTGTTTCACCCATAACCTACGGTAGCGTAGGTTATGTGAAAATTCCTGCGAAACCACGCATGCGCGGCGTCCTACACGCCATCAATACACCGATAGCTCTCGTCTGCGGTTTAATCCTGTTGATAATCGCCGACGACGTCTGGATACGGGTGGGCTGCGCGGTCTGGACGCTGACCGCCATCCTCCTATTCGGCAACAGCGCCTTCTACCATCGGGGCAGCTGGTCTCAGCACATGAGCGAGCTGCTGCGTCGGATCGACCACTCCAACATCGCGATCTTCATCGCAGGCACCTACACGCCGCTAGCGATCGGGCTCACCTCGGGCGCGTCGATGGCAATCCTGCTGTCGGTGATCTGGGGGTGCGCGCTGCTAGAGGTAGTCTTCAGGACGCTTTGGCTCTCGGCGCCCCGATGGCTGTACGTAGCCCTGTACATAATCATGGGTTGGGTTGCACTGTTTTGGCTGCCAACATTCTGGCGCACCGGCGGGGTGGCGGTCGTCGTGCTGCTGATCGCAGGCGGTCTCTTCTACACGGCGGGCGCGCTAATGTACGCGCTCAAACGCCCAAACCCGTGGCCGGAAACGTTCGGTTTCCACGAGTTCTTCCACGCTGGCACGATCCTTGGTTCCATCTGCCACTGGGTGGCGATCTTGCTTGTCGTGCTGTGAGGCAGGTTAGCTGCGCGTGATGAAAAGGTGAACAATCCGCCATAACGTAAGCGCGCTTGGCCAGGCCTCGGTAAGTTCAAGTTATGGGCGTTAAGACCTACGTAATAGATACATCCGTCCTACTGAGCGACCCGAGGGCTATCACCAGGTTCGCAGAACACCACGTCGTGTTGCCGATCGTGGTTATCTCGGAGCTTGAGGGTAAGCGTCATCACCCCGATCTCGGCTATTTCGCCCGGGGAGCGCTGCGACTTCTGGACGAACTAAGAACCAAACACGGCAGGCTCGATCAGCCAATCCCAGTCAACGACGAAGGCGGCATCCTGCACGTCGAGTTAAACCACACGAGCCAGGCGAGAATGCCGGAGGGCTTCAGGCTCGGCGATAACGACACGAGAATTCTTTCCGTCGCGCTCAATTACAAGGCCGAGGGTGCAGACGTCATTGTCGTTAGCAAAGACCTGCCGATGCGAGTGAAAGCGGCGGCCATGGGCATCGAGGCCCAGGAATACCTGAACGAGCAGGTCGCAGATTCCGGCTGGACCGGCATGGCGGAGCTCGACGTAACTTCCGCGCAGATGGACGAGTTATTCGAGGCCGGCAAGGCGGATCTCGAACCCGCCAAGGAGCATCCGATAAACACCGGATTCGTGCTTCACGCGCCTGGATCAAGCGCGTTGGGCAGGAACGTCGGCGAAGGAAAAGTGAAGCTCGTCCGCAGCGATCTGGAGGCGTTCGGCATTCATGGCAGGAGCGCGGAGCAGCGTGTCGCGCTGGATCTTCTTTTGGATCCGAGCGTCGGAATCATCAGCCTCGGTGGCAGGGCCGGAACCGGTAAGTCCGCGCTGGCGCTATGCGCGGGGCTGGAGTTGGTCATGGAGCAGCACCAGTTCGAGAAGGTCATGGTTTTCCGCCCGATGTACGCGGTGGGCGGCCAGGAGCTCGGCTATCTGCCAGGCACCGAGACCGAGAAGATGTCGCCCTGGGGGCAGGCGGTTTTCGACACTCTTAGTTCAGTCACAAATAAGTTCGTCATCGACGAGTTGCTGGACCGCGAAATGATCGAGGTGCTGCCGCTAACCCACATCCGTGGGCGCTCACTGCACGACGCGTTCGTGATCGTCGACGAGGTCCAATCCCTCGAACGGAACGTGCTGCTGACCGTTCTCAGCCGAATCGGGCAGAACTCTCGGGTTGTGTTGACTCACGACGTTGCACAGCGCGACAACCTAAGGGTTGGACGATACGACGGCATCGCCGCCGTAGTTGAGAGGCTCAAGGGCAACCCGCTCTTCGCCCACGTGACGCTGACCCGTTCGGAACGTTCGGACATCGCCGCTCTCGTGACCGACCTGCTCGAGGACTTCTAGCTCTCGGTCTGCTTGGAGGCCTCGATCTTCTCTTTCGCGGAGTCTAGGAACTGCTGGCAGTAGGCGGCGAGCTTCTCGCCCTCCTCCCAAAGCTTCATGGACTCGGCTAGGGGAGCGCCGCCGGACTCCAGGCGAGTCACGATCTCCTCCAGCCGCGTGCGCGCCTGCTCGTAAGTGGGTTTCTGCTTGCCGTCTTCTTCGCTCATGCGGGCTCCTATTCCTCTATTGCGTCGACCTCGGCGAACAGTTGCCCGTCGCTGAGGTAAATCTGTAGTTGATCGCCAGGTTCGACGTCGTTGACGGACGTGACCGAAACGCCCTCATCGTCGGCAATAATGGCGTAGCCGCGCTCGAGGGTGGCTTTGGGAGACATCGCCCGGATGCGGGCGAGAGCATTGGTTAAGAATGCGTTCTCTTCGCGGATCTTTAGCTGTGTCGATAGCCCCAGCCTGCGACGAAGCTCCGCGATCTTTTCGGCGTGAACGCAAAGGGCTGCGGAAGGGTCTTTCAAGACCGGCCGAGAACGTAACCAGGTCAGCGCCTCTTGCTCCTTCGAGATGCGATTGATGATCGCATTCCTCGCGCGTAGCTTGGTGGCCTCTAAATTAGCCAACTCCTCAGCGGCTATTGGCACGACGATCTTCGCGGCGGCGGTTGGCGTCGACGCCCTTACGTCGGCTACCAGGTCCAGAATCGGGGTGTCCGGTTCGTGCCCGATCGCGCTGATGATCGGGGTTTTAGCCGCGGCGGCTGCACGCACCAGGCCCTCGTCGCTGAACGGCAGCAGGTCTTCTAGCGATCCGCCCCCACGGGCGATGATGATCACCTCGACCTGAGGATCGGCGTCCAATTCTTTCAAAGCCGCTATGACTTGCCCTGCGGCCTGCGGACCCTGGACGAGCGTGTTAATCACCCTGAACTCGGCCAGCGGCCAACGCAATTCAACGTTTCGGAGCACGTCCCTCTGAGCCGCGCTGTCGGCACCCGTGATCAGGCCGATCTTGCCGGGTAAAAACGGCAGTTTTTTCTTGCGAATCGGGTCGAAAAGTCCCTCGGCCTGCAACTTTCGTTTGAGCGCCTCGAGTTGGGCAAGCAGCTGGCCCTCGCCGACTATCCGTAGACTCCGGCACTCAAAACTTAGGCTCGAGTTCTTCTGCCAGACCGTCGGATGGACCTCGGCGATGACCTGCGTGTTGACCGTCAACGGACCGGCCGCGTCCAGCACGTGCGCCTGGCAACTGAGCCGTGCGGAAATCTCCTGATCGCGATCTCGAAGAGTGAAGAACTGCCTTCCGGTGCGACGGTTCAGCTCGATGATCTGGCCCTCGACCCAGACCCAGCCACAGCGCTCGACCCAACTTTTAACATCGCGTACGACATCGGCGAGCGGGCGAGATTGCGGCATGTTCTGATTCACGTTGTCTACTTTAGATGCCGGCACTGACAATTTTCTGCTTCGACTTTCGCGCATGTTGAACGGGTTTCCTAGACTGGCTTGCTAGGAGGTCTGATGACGAAGAGAGTGATTGTGGCCGCACCGCGTGGCTACTGCGCGGGAGTGGATAGGGCTGTGGTGACTGTTCACCGTGCCCTGCAGAAGTACGGCGCGCCCGTTTACGTGCGAAAACAGATCGTTCATAACTTGCACGTCGTCAAGACCCTGGAAGAAAAGGGCGCCATCTTCGTTGACGAGCTAGACGAGGTGCCAACTGGTGAGTTGGTTATCTTCTCCGCGCACGGAGTTTCCCCCGCGGTTAGGGAAGAGGCGAAGAGCCGAAACCTTCGCACCATCGACGCGACCTGCCCTCTAGTCACCAAGGTGCACAACGAGGCTCGTCGTTTCGCGAAGCAGGGCTTGCCCATTCTGCTTATCGGCCACGAGGGTCACGAAGAGGTCGAGGGCACCCAAGGCGAGGCGCCTGAAAACATCACCCTGGTTCAGCATCCCGACGAGGTGGACGGCCTGGACGTGCCCACCGATCAGCCGGTCGCTTGGCTCAGCCAGACGACGCTAAGCGTCGACGAAACCAGTCAGACCGTCCAAAAACTCAGGGAAAAGTACCCGCAGCTGTTGGACCCGCCCTCCGACGATATTTGCTACGCAACCTCCAACCGACAGGCAGCGATCAAGGAGATCGCTGCTGAGTCCGACCTGGTGATTGTGGTTGGCTCGGCAAACTCGTCCAACTCGGTGCGGCTCGTCGAGGTCGCCGCAGAAGCTGGGGCGAAGCGGGCCGAACGAGTCGATTACGCCGAGGAGATCGACCCGTCTTGGCTGGAAGGAGTCGAGACCGTGGGGCTGACCTCCGGCGCTTCCGTGCCTGAGGAGTTAGTGCAGGGCGTTATCGAGCGGCTCGCCGAACTCGGCTATCCGCAGGCCACCGAAGAGCAGCTAGTCGACGAGCAGATGAGCTTCTCGCTGCCTCCGCAGCTTCGCACCCGACGCAGCGCAGCGGACGCCGAGGCTCAGGTGGCTAGTCGGAAGAATCACTAGTCAGCTCGGACGCCTGCAGCTGCCTGGCGGAAGCCGTTAGCGCCTGCGGGCCCTCCAAGCCGGAATCCGCAAGCTTCATCTCATTGAACTTCCTGGCGGTGACCAAAACCCTGGATTCCAGAGAGCCGATGGCATCGTTGTAGCTTTTTACCGACGTAGTGAGGGATTTGCCGAGCTTGGCTAGGTGATTGGAAAGAGTGCCTAGGCGATCGTAAAGTTCGCGCCCGGTCTCGAAAACTTCTCTCGCGCTATCCGCCAATGCGGCCTGCTTCCAGCCGTAAGAGACCGCCCTCAACATCGCGATCAGTGTGGTGGGGGAAGCTAAAATCACGTCCCTTTCAGCGGCGTATTCGATGAGATCTGGCTGCTGGCTTAGCGCCTCCGCGGCGAGCGCCTCGGAAGGTAAGAAAAGCACCACGAACTCCGGACTATTCGCGTCCAGGCGCCAATATCTTTTAGCCGACAGCTGGTCTACGTGGCTACGCACCGCGTTGCCGAACTGCGCCAAAAGCCTGGCCTTCGCCGCCTCGTCCTCTGAAAGTTGAGCATCCAAGAAAGAAGTCAACGGAGTTTTGGCATCGACATAAACGAACTTGCCGTCGCCGAGCAGCACCTTCATGTCCGGACGCAGCCTGCCGTCAACCGTCGAAACGCTGTCTTGCGTGTAAAAATTGCAGTGATCGACCATCCCCGCGAGTTCGACCACTCGTTTGAGCTGCAGTTCTCCCCATTGACCGCGCACCTGCGGCTTGCGCAGGGCGTTCGAAAGTGCCCCTGTCTCGCGGCGCAGATTTTCGTTGGTGGAAACCACCGTCCGCACCTGTTCTGACAGCTGAGCGCCGAAGCTTGCCTGCTGTTTCTCGACCGCTTTCAGCTGATCGTTGAGCCGGTTCAGATATGCCGTCACGGGCTCCAGCTGGGGTGTTTGCGGCGCGGGGTTTTGCTGTCGCCTTGACCCCAGAAACAACCCGAGAAGGACGCAGATCATGGCGATCAGCGCGACGATGATTACTTGCGTGGTGTTCATGGTAAAGAGTCAATCACTCGCCACTGACAAAAAATGACTAGGCTTAGGCGCTGTGAGCATGCGAACATGGTTGAAGACATTTAGTGAATACATCGAGGCATCCCCGACGGCTTATCACGCGGCGCTGAATGCCGCTGAGATGCTCAGGAGCGCAGGCTTCACGTCGCTCGACGAGACGAAGCCTTGGGACGACGTCGTCGGCGCCCACTTCGTCGTTCGTGGCGGAGCTATTTTGGCCTGGCGGATGCCTCAGCGCTTGACAGAATCGAGCGGTCTGCGAATCCTTGGAGTGCACACAGACTCCCCGGCTCTTCAGATCAAGCCCGATTTCGATTTCGCTCGTTCGGGTCATCGACTGGTGGATGTCGAGGTTTACGGCGGCCCCCTGCTGAACACTTGGTTCGATCGAGAACTACGCGTAGCGGGACGAATCGTCGACAAGCAGGGCAAGATCTATCTGCTGAACACGGATCCGATCCTGCGGCTATCGTCGCTGGCGCCGCACCTGGACCGGGGTAGGGCAACCGAATTCAAACTCGACAAGCAGAATGATCTGCTGCCGCTATTCTCGATCGCGGATGCGGACGAGCCGCTGTCTGAATACTTATTAGACCTTGCCGGCGTGTTACCTAGCGAGGTCGCGGGCGCAGACCTATTCGCAGTGCCCAGCGAAAAACCCGCTATTTACGGTAACCGCGACCAATTCTTCGCTTCCTACCGACTGGACAACCTGGCCAGCACTTACCCCGCGTTGCTGGCGATGCTCGAAGCCCGTCCCACCGAGCACGTTCAGGTCTTTGCCGCGTTCAACCACGAAGAGATCGGCTCCGCCACCACCGAGGGCGCTTCCGGATCCTTCCTTTCCGATATTCTGACTCGACTCAGCTTCGCGATGGGCCTCGACACCGGCGAGCACCTGGCCTGGTTGCAGCGCGCAACCTGCGTCTCGGCAGACGTCACCCACGGTCTCAACGCTACCAAGGCCGATCACTACGACCCGCGCTGCTATCCGTCCCTGGGTTACGGGCCGGCCATGAAGATCAGCGCGGCCGGCAAATACGCAACTGACTCAGCCTCCGGACCTTTCTGGAAACGTGCATGCGACGCGGCCGGGGTGCCTAGCCAGAACTACGTCAATAACAACAACATTCCGGGCGGCACGACCATTGGGCCGCTGGTTGCGACGAGGATGGGCATCAGCACCGTCGACGTTGGTCTGCCGATTCATTCCATGCATTCGGCTAGGGAGATGTGCGCCACCACAGACTTGATCTCCTTTAACAAGGCCGCAAAGGCCTATTTGGTGGGTTAAAAGCTCGTAGATAAAATGCCGGCCGCGTTTACTAACGCAGCCGGCATTTATTTTGTGTCTTATTTTCTTGTCTGTTTTAGGAGTCCATGGGTCCGCTAATAGCCAGCAATATCGTGATTACTAACAACACGATTCCGATGCAAAACAGAACCGTCGCCGCGATGCCTAGCCCCCAGCCAACGGTCAGCATGGTGGACTTGCCGTATGCGCCCGGATTCTGCCTGATCTCTTTTCGAGCTTTGTTGCCTATTATCAGCGTGACGATGCCAAGCGGCTGGAAAATTATCAGGCTGATGATGCCCAGAATCAGGACAGCCGTCGATTGTGGATGGTCCAGAGCGTACGGCGAGACCGTATTTCCATATTGAGAGGAGAAACTATCCTGCGGGTATGTGGTCTGCCTGTAGCTCGAATTGGTGTCGTAGCCCCGCTTCGAGTTGGGCTGGAACCGGTTGTTTTCTGGATTGAATTGGTCGGTCACTTTTAAGTGCCCCTTTAATCGGTAGCTTCCAATTGCAGTCTAGGCCTTAATACAGCGAGAAAGCGAGACGCCCCGATCTCTTTCTCGCTGCGATTCACCGAAGCGCAGCTGGGAAGTATTTATTCTCGATTCACGGCCATAAAGCTCAGTTAGAACCGTGCAGTCCTAACTATCTTCGACCTGCCGCAGCAAGGCGCATACCTGTTGCTAGCATGAACACATGAATCAGCAAGGGGTAAAAAAGAATTCCAACGTCTCGGGAAAACGTCAAAGAACTGGCCTGAGAGTCACTCTGGTTTTGGTCGGCGTCCTGATTTTGGGTTTAGTTGTCGGGACAATCGGATATCTGACCGCCAGTCCTGCTCTAAACGATTCGACTAAAGCGCCTGGGCTGGTGCAAATCGTCGACGTTTCTCGTGGTGGAAGCGCCCCTAAGATCGTGCCCTTCGAGTCCGGCCCTTTCCTTGAGAATGGAGAGCTTCGAGTTTTCAGGGGACAAGATTATTTTTCTGACGAGCTGATCGCTGTCAATAAGGACGACAACGGCGGAATCGCCCGCTGGAGGACCAAAGTTGTTGATGGAAGCGATTGCGAACTAAACGATTCCTACGTCAGCTGCTCGGGCCAGAGCGTCGACCTTGAAACAGGCGAGCTGTCGGGCGAGCCGGATAGCTTCTCTAGCGCTAACTATCCATATGACAGCATGACCCCACCGTCCCTCAACGAGCTGGATGAGAGCGGTATAGAGCTGCATGTTGACGGTTTCGAGGTGTATGCCACAAAGGACTACGACGTTCTGTGGAAGAAGAACATCAGCGAAGACGATCTAAAACTGAACGGATTCTTGACCACCAACCCGTCCGTGATCGTGTCTAACGGTACCTACATCCTCGGCTCCGAAGATGGCCTGACCAGCAATAAACTTTCTGATGACTCTCAGTTGTGGCAGATAAATGTTCCGGAAGGATCCTCGCTGTCCTCATGGGTCACAGATGGCCAGCGAATCTTCATAGTCGATTCAAAAGGTAGCCTTTCCGAGTTCGATCTGGCCAAGACCGATTCTAATAACGAAAAGGTGAAAGAAGAGGCAAAGGCCAGGGCCGAGGCCGAGAAAGGTGATCAGCTTTCCTTAAAGGAAGTTACCCAGCACGAGCTGGTTCTTCCTAAGGGGTGCATAGATTTCCAGAAGTCCATGGATAGCTCGATCTCCGACCGGGGCACCTTCAAAGACGGCGTCATGGAGGGAAACTCCGGGGTTGAAATCAAGCATTCCGTCCCCGTGGACGTCGAAGGCGAGAGCCACCTGGCAATCCAGTTCGAGTGCACCACCGAGACGGGCTCCACATTCGTAGCCGTCTATGGCGCAGACGGCAGCAAGCTTTCCGACATAGACATAAGCAACTTCACGGCCGCTCCGCCCGTGGCGAGATTCGATCTAAAAATGATGGAGCCGGCCGACGGTGGCATCAGGATGCGTTGGGGAAGCGTCCGCACTAATGGCGACGGCCCGCTTCCCGACACTATGTATCTGCTGGAGGCCAGCGCAGAGGCCGAATCAGTGCTCTCGTGGGACGGAGAAGCCTTCGTCCAGGACGTCGACAACACGACGGTTTATCTACCAAACGGAGAATCTATCAAGTTGCCGACGACGTCTGAAGCGCACGAACTTTTGGAACAGATCTCGGCGGGCAACCTCGACGACGAAAGATTCAGCGGCAAACTTTCGCAGTCCATGGAAGAGGGCACTGACAAGGGAGAGGGCGCTCCTCGCGTCATGCCAATTAAGCACGATCCCCGATTCAAGAAGTCGCTATATGTATATGGCTGCGGTTTGAAGCTTGCCGATGGCATCGGGATATCGAACGCCAAGATCGACACTCGCGACTACTTCAGCTACGGCGGTTTCCCGTCCAGCAGCAGTAAAAAGACGAATGCATCCAGCGAGGACCACTGGGTGGCGTGCGCCTACGGAACCGACGAAAAGCCGAGGGATGTTGGATACGGCTACTTGCTTTTCGATGGCGAGAAGCTGCCCGATCTCTACGCGGTTGGCCTGGTTTAGAAGAGACGAGCGCAAGAGATTTGCCCTTAATCTCTCAGCTGGTCTGTGCCAGGGAAAATTCGGGAATACCGATTAACCACTATCTGCGGTTTCCTTGCTCAGGCCTACTGCTAGCATGACAGCCGTTCCCTTCGGCGGGTCCCCGCTTTCGGATGGCAAAAATTCTTGGATGGCCTGCGTCATCGGCAAAGACAAGACGCCGCGCGATGACAAGGAATACGGCTATTTCATCTTCGATGGCGAACAGCTTCCCGCCCTCTACGCGGTGGCGCTGTTGTAGCGCCTTGTTAGAGACATCTCGGTGGCAAGTTTTAACTGACTGAAGCCGGCATTGTCAGTTATCTCGGCTAGACTTGTGCGCCGTGGCACTAACTATCGGAATCGTGGGCTTGCCGAACGCTGGCAAATCGACCCTTTTTAACGCTCTTACCCGCAACGACGTCCTGGCTGCGAACTACCCGTTCGCGACAATCGAGCCCAACGTCGGTGTGGTAGGCGTCCCAGACCCGAGGCTGGACAAACTGGCCGAAATCTACGGATCGCAGAAGACGATCCCCGCCACAGTTAGTTTCGTTGACATCGCGGGTATCGTCCGCGGTGCGTCTACGGGCGAGGGCATGGGGAACGAGTTCCTCGCCAATATTCGCGAGGCGGATGCGATCTGCCAGGTGACCAGGGTCTTCGAGGATCCGGACGTCACCCACGTCGATGGCAAAGTAAACCCGGGTAACGACATCGACACAATCCGCACCGAGCTGATCCTCGCCGACATCCAAACAATGGAGAAGGCGATGCCCAAGCTCGAGAAGGAAGCGCGCATCAAAAAGGAGATGCGCCCCAAATACGATGCCTGGCAGAAGGCGTACGAGATCCTATCCGAGGGCAAGGGCATCTTCCAGTCAGATCTCGACCCTGAACCACTTCGCGAGCTGTTTCTGCTGACCGCGAAACCCTACATTTACGTTTTCAACCTCGACCAAGACGAACTCGGCAACGAGGAGCTGAAATCTAAGCTCGCCGATATCGTTTCACCCGCCGAGGCCATCTTCCTAGATGCCAAGTTCGAATCCGAACTGGTGGAGATGAGCCCGGAAGAGGGTCGTGAGTTCTTGGCTGAGTCCGGCGTTGAGGAGCCGGGTCTCGACAAGCTGGCTCGCGTTGGTTACGACACTCTTGGCTTGCAAAGCTACTTGACCGCAGGGCCTAAGGAAGCGCACGCCTGGACCATCCACAAGGGCGCAACCGCACCTGAGGCCGCTGGCGTCATCCACACCGACTTCCAGAAGGGCTTCATTAAGGCCGAAGTCATGAGCTACGACGATCTAGTTGCGCTAGGTAGTGAGCAAGAGGTTAAGGCTGCCGGAAAGATGCGTCTGGAGGGCAAAGACTACGTAATGCAGGACGGGGATATCGTTGAATTCAGATTCAACGTTTAAGTTTTTCAAAAATCTAAAACAAGCCAACGCGGTTACCGGCAGGTCCGGTGCGGTGGACGGGTTGCGCGCGCTCGCGATCATTGGCGTCATCCTATTCCATACGCGTCCCGCTACTTTGAGCGGTGGCTTCATTGGCGTCACGATTTTCTTCGTCCTCTCCGGCTACTTCGCGATGAGGACGCTGCTTCGTGCAGACAAAACCTTCAGCTGGCTTGAGTACGTTTGGAAAAGGCTGAAGCGTATCTGGCCGAGCATTCTGGTGCTGATCGTCTTAACGATGATTGGCTCGTGGCTGGTCTCGCCTTCTTTGCTGCCGAAGGCGCAATCGGATGTGGCGCCTAGCGCATTCTTCTTCAGCAACTGGTCTTACATACTCCGCGAAGTCTCGTATTTCGACAACGCTGGGTTGCCTTCTCCGCTGAAGCATCTCTGGTACGTCAGCCTGATTATGCAGGCCTTCGTTGTGTGGTCTCTGATCTTCGCCGTGGCAAGGCATTGGGTTAAGAGCAGGCGGGGCTGGCTATTAGTCAGCTCGGCTCTGGTGGTCGCTTCGCTTGCTGTTATGTTTGGCCTCAACCTTACCGGCCAAGACGCCACCAGCCGCATCTACTACGGCCTGGACACGCGGGCGGGGGAGTTCCTCGTAGGTGTGACCTTAGCGACGATCATCGGTCCCCGGCAGTGCAGAAAAGTCGAGGTTAGGGAGGCTAACAAGATAGATTTGGCGTCCAGCAAGGTCTCTGGTTTGCTTCGCTCGATGCTGGGTCTGCTCGCCGTCGCCATTTTGATCGCGGCCTTCTTCCTCGTCGACGGCGCTGCGTCGTGGCTGCCGCACGGAGGATACCTGCTATTCGCTTTGGTCTCGGCAGTGGCAATGTGGGCCTGCCTGAGTCCGAACACGTGGTTTGCTAAGGCGCTCTCATTCGAACCTCTAAGCTACCTAGGCACTCGTTCGTTCGCCCTCTATCTGGTTCATTTCCCAATCTTGCTGATGTTTAATCCAGCAACCCGGACAACGGACATCGGCATCCCAGAACGAGTGCTGCACGCGGCGATCATCTTGGTTGCAGCTGAGTTGCTCTATCAGCTCATCGAGAGGCCCAAGGGCATGTTTAAGAAACCAAAATCAATCGACACCGCCAGGATCTCTGCAATTGTGGTTTGCGCTTTGCTGACGCTCGCATTCGCTTTCGTCAGCATCGACTGGAAGGGCGCGGCCGAGAAGAGGGCAATCGAGCTGCGGCCGGAACTCGCCGCAACCCCAACCCCCACTCCCATCCCGACACCTACAGAGGTTGCGCCCAAGCCGGTAGCTGCTCAGGTGCCTAGCGGGCTTGACGCGTCCGATTGGAAGATCGATTCGGCCACAGGAACATGCCAGACCCCGGTTACCCTCGTCGGCGATTCCGTCTTGCTCGGTGCCCAGCCCCAACTGCAGGAGGTGCTGCCGAACTCGTACGTGGACGGAAAGGTCAGCCGCAGCGTCTTCGAGGGACCCGCTGTTTACCAGCAGGCGGTTGCGAACGGTAGCCCTGGCAAAGTCGTCGTGTACGCATTGGGCACCAATGGCCCGATCTTTGACGACGATCTGCTTCAAGGTTTGGTTGATTCCGCGAACGGTCTGCCGGTCTACTTTCTGACGCTTCGGGTTCCGCAGGCACATCAGGATCCCAGCAACGATGCCCTGAGGAGCTACGTTTCATCGCATCCGAACGTCGGATTGTTGGATTGGTTTTCTTTGACTAAGAACCATCCCGAATATTTGGCTGACGACGGCATTCACCTAACTCCCGCTGGAAGTCAGGCGTATTCGAACATGATCCTGCGCGGAATCTGCGTCTAATTTGGCATTCGTGCTGTTCAGCAGTGGCGACAAATCGTCGTCAACTTCTCCATGCCGCAGGCTCGCGCAGAGGTTCACTTCGGCATGTTTACAGACTGAGAGGGTGGCGAGTTTGCTCCGATCGAACGTCGCGAGGCCGAAATCGAAGCAATGCTCGGTGAGCTCGAGGGCCTGCTAAAGTAAATTTTCCAACCCTTGAAATGCCACCCGGAACCCGGGTGGCATTTTTTTCGTTTTGGTCACAAGTTGTGTGGAGGCAATCCAGAAATAAGATCGAAGTATGAGCGCAGCCGATGAATCTTCAATCCGTTTAGCAAAACCTAGCGACGCGAAACGAGTTAGCGAGTTCGCTAAATCAACATTTCCGCTCGCGTGCCCAGACTTTGCGGTGGCGGAGGACATTCAGGCTTACATTGACGCGAACCTGCGCGTAGCAGACTTCGAAAAGTATCTAACCGACCCCGACACCCTCGTCATCGTCGCCGAAGATGACGAGATAACCGGCTACATCCTCATGTGGTTCGGCGAGGCAGCGAAGCCGGACCCAAGCTTCGGGGTCAAGGCAAACAAGCCCGCCTACATTTCCAAATGCTACGTCGCCAAACACCTGCATAGGAGCGGGCTGGCGGCTCGAATAATTGAGCGCGCCAAAGAAGAAGCCCGCACCCGCGGTGCAGATGTGCTGTGGCTGAACACCAGCCAGCACAACCACCGGGCAGGGAAGTTCTATGCAAAGAACGGTTTCGACAACGTCGGCGTCAAAACCTTCCAGTTAGGCGCAATGACCGACGACGACTTCGTCTTCGCCTGCAAGCTTTAGCGCAGAGACTGGGCAGTGCCGAACATGCCCAGGGCGGCGAAAAGCATGAACAGGAGCATGATGCCAATAGCGATCAGTTGCCAGATAAATGCTGCGCGCGCCCAGTTTTGCTTCGAGATGGAGGCGGAGCCGCCGAAAGCCACCACGAGAAGGTAGATGAACCCGACGATCGGGATGCCGGTCAGCAGCAGAGCCAGCATCCATGACCCGACGGAATCCGCCGGATTGGCCTGCGGTGCGCTGTAAGGCTGCTGATAGCTGATGTTCCCCTGCTGGTGGTTGGGAATGTTTTGGTAGTTGGGTTGGGCCGGGTAATTGCTCATTTGTTTCCCCTTCTTAATTCCTAGCTCCAGCATAAATTATTCACGTTTGGCGACTGCATTCGTTGCGAAAGCTGTCAAGAGGCTATGAGAATAAAAGAAACTGGCACTCGAGTTGTGCGAGTGCCAATGGATGGCTAGGGTTGTTTTAGCACTCGTTGATAGCGGGTGCTAATCCTTGAGGCGGCACCGCGACGGCGTCTCAAGAACAACAAGACAATTGATTTGAGAATCTATAGAGAAAGGGGCAATCGTGGCAACCACGATCAAGCCGCTTGAGGACCGCGTCCTCGTACAGCCAATGGAAGCCGAAACCACCACCGCCTCTGGCCTGGTCATCCCGGACAGCGCCAAGGAAAAGCCGCAGGAAGGCAAGGTCGTTGCTACTGGCCCAGGCCGCATCGACGACAAGGGTGAGCGCATTGCTATGGACGTCAAGGAAGGCGACGTCGTTATCTTCAGCAAGTACGGCGGCACCGAGGTTCACTACGACGGCGCTGACTACCTGCTGCTGAACACCCGCGACATCCTCGCGGTCGTAGAGAAGTAAATCTTTTTTAGAAGAGGCAGTTATGGCTAAGGAACTTATTTTTGACGAGGAGGCCAGGCGCGCCCTCGAGCGCGGTGTTGACACGCTAGCCAACACCGTCAAGGTGACGCTCGGCCCCAAGGGTCGCTACGTCGTTCTCGACAAGAAGTTCGGCGCTCCGACCATTACCAACGACGGTGTTTCCGTCGCCAAGGAAGTTGAGCTGGAGGATCCGTACGAGAACCTCGGCGCCCAGCTGACCAAGGAAGTCGCCACCAAGACCAACGACGTCGCTGGCGACGGCACTACCACCGCCACCGTCTTGGCTCAGGCCATGGTTAACGAGGGCCTGCGCGCTGTTGCCGCTGGCATCAGCCCGGTTGGCCTGAAGCGCGGTATTGAGAAGGCCGCCAAGGCCGTCATCGACCACCTGCACGGCGTCGCCAAGCAGGTTGACAAGGTCGACGACATGGCTTCGGTTGCCACCATCAGCTCCCGCGACAAGGAAATCGGCGACATCATCGCCCAGGCCTTCGAGAAGGTCGGCAAGGACGGCGTGATCACCGTCGAGGAATCCCAGACCTTCGGCACCGAGCTCGATTTCACCGAGGGCATGCAGTTCGACAAGGGCTACATCTCGCCTTACTTCGTGACTGACCAGGACCGCATGGAGTCCGTCCTCGAAGACCCGTACATCCTGCTGCACCAGGGCAAGATCTCCTCGATGAACGATCTGCTGCCGCTGCTGGAGAAGGTCATCGCCGCTAACGGCTCTCTGGTTGTTATCGCCGAAGACGTCGACGGTGAAGCTCTGAGCACCCTGGTTGTTAACAAGATCCGCGGCACCTTCAACTCGGTCGCAGTCAAGGCCCCGGCCTTCGGCGATCGTCGCAAGGCAATGCTGCAGGACATGGCCGTGCTGACCGGTGGCGAGGTTGTCTCGTCCGAGGTTGGCCTGAAGCTTGACCAGGTTGGTCTCGAGGTTCTCGGCCGTGCACGTCGCGTTGTTGTCGACAAGGACAGCACCACGATCGTCGACGGCGCTGGCGATGCAGAGGCCGTGAAGGCTCGCGTTGCTCAGCTGCAGGCTGAGTCGGCTAACAGCGATTCCGAGTGGGACCGCGAGAAGCTGGCCGAGCGTATCGCTAAGCTCGCCGGTGGCGTTTGTGTCATTCGCGTTGGCGCCGCAACTGAGGTTGAGCTCAACGAGAAGAAGCACCGCATCGAGGATGCCGTTTCGGCTACTCGTGCAGCTATCGAGGAAGGCATCGTCGCTGGCGGTGGCGCAGCTCTGGTGCACGCCGCTGCGTCGCTCGATAACCTAGAGGTCGCCGATAACGACGAGAAGCACGGCGTCGCAATCTTGCAGAAGGCAATTGCCGAGCCGCTGCGCTGGATCGCTGAGAACGGCGGCAAGCCGGGCTACGTTATCGTCAGCAAGGTTTCCGAGATGGGTGAGGAAGAGGGCTACAACGCCGCTAACGACACCTACGGCAACCTGATGAACCAGGGCGTTATTGACCCGGTCAAGGTCACCCGCTCCGCTCTGGCTAACGCCGCTTCGATCGCCAGCCTGATCCTGACCACCGAGACTCTCGTGGTTACGGCCAAGGAAGAAGACGAAGAGAAGTAAAAATCTCTAAAATTTGGCCCCGGTTCAAGACGAGCCGGGGCCAAATTGTTTGTTGCGTCAGTTTTGGCTCATTGTCGGACCAAAACTGACGCAATAAATTAATTTTGCCTGTGAATAAGTCCCAGTACGTCATTTTTGCGTCGGCAAGATGGCTGGGTGCACCAAAAATACAAGTTTTCTCCCTCTGTAAAACGACTTATTTCTCTTCAAGATGGGGTCATCTCTAGGTCTCAAGCCGTTGGTCTGTCTATGCCGGCTAGCACAGTAAAGCGATTGATTCGTGACGAACAGTGGCGAAGTATCGTTTCCGGTATTTATTTCGTTGGAGTCGCAGAACCTTCTTGGCGAGCGATGGCATGGGCAGGCATATTGGTTGGTGGCGTTGGGTCCATGTTGACTGGGCTTGCCGGAGCATATGGGTGGGGTATCGCTGATAAGGCTCCGGAAATAATCGATGTTTTAGTGCCTCCAAATAAAAGGACACAAAAGATTCAAGGACCTTGGCGCTTCGAGCGTCGACGGACGTTGCCGAAAGCGCACGGGGATTTGCCCGTTGCAGCTCCTCAAGAGGTGATTCTCGACGTATGTGATGCTCAGCCCGAAAAAGCTGCCTACTGGATTAGCCAGGCTTGCTACAAGATTAGATGGCTACGACCTGATGATGTTAGCAACGCACTCGAAGCTAGAAGTCGTTATAAGCACAGGAAGCTTGTGTCTCAAATAGTCGGCGACTACAAACAAGGCATTCAAAGCGTCCTTGAGAAGAAGTATTACATTGACGTCGAGAAGGCACATGGCCTGCCCAAGGGGAGACGCCAAAGCAGGGGCAGGTTTCAAACTGACGTCGATTATGGCGGGGTGTTCGTTGAGCTTGATGGCAGAGCTGGGCATGTTGGCGGCGGCAGGTTCAGGGATATGGAGCGAGATAATTACCACGCTGTTATGGGTGCGGTTACCTTGCGTTATGGCTGGGACGACGTAAATTACCGCCCGTGCGAGGTTGCCTTTCAGGTGAACCAAGTTCTAGGTAGATACGGAATTAGAAGCGAGGCTCACCCGTGCCCAAAGTGCAGAACCTAGGCATTGCGTCAGTTTTGGCACGCTGTCGAACCAAAACTGACGCAATAAGCTCTGAGGGTTTACCGCAAAAAGTCAGGCAAGTGCGAAGTTTTGTTCTAGGTAGCCACCAATCTAACTGATTGTTTATCGATAAAAACATATTGTTAAACGATGTGATCGTGGTGCTATTGTCTTATGAATTTTTCGAATAACACATCGGGCGGCTTCGTCATAAGGTTTTTTCTGCGTATCGGAATTGTCTGTGCTGCGTTGGGTGGTGTGGGTGTTACTGCCCTCACTGTTGCTGTCGTTGGCCCAGAAATCGCTAGCGAATATCCCGAGTATTCCTGGCTCGTGACACCCTACAGGTTCTTTGCGTGCGCGGTTGCGGCTTGCGGTCTCGTGGTTTTGGTTGGCATCTGGCGTTTGCTTGATTTTGTTAGTGCGAAGAAAATCTTCGAGCCCAGGTCTAGGGCTTACGTTTGGATGGTTATCTGGTCTCTGCTGGTCGCGGGCTTGGCGTGTTTTGTAATCATTTTGATAACTGGCTTTGGCACCGGCCAACAGCAGCCTGGCATGTTCTTGATGCTGCTTGCGCTTTGGGGTTGCTGCTGGCTGGCTGCCGCGCTGATGTGGGTAATGCTTCAGCTGCTAAACCAGGCGACAGAGATGAACGACGAGCTTGCCGGAGTGATCTAATGATTATTGTTGACTTATCAGTCGTAATGGCCAAGCGCAGGGTTGGGGTGGCTGAGCTGGCCAAAATGATCGGTATCACTCCTGCAAACCTATCGATCCTTAAAAATGGCCGGGCAAAAGCGATCCGCTTGAGCACATTGGATAAAATTTGCGAGGCCCTGGACTGCCAGCCGGGCGATATCTTGCGCTTCGACCCAAATGCCTAGGCATTGAGTCAATTTTGGCTCGTTGTCGGACCAAAACTGACGCAATAAATGGTTAAATCTCCTTGTGCCTGAAGTACATGTGAGTGCGGTCGTTTTGCGTAATAAGTCTGGGGAAGTGCTACTCGTCCGCAAACGTGGGACGAAGATGTGGATGAATCCCGGTGGCAAGCCAGAGCCGGGGGAGGACGCGCGTCAATGTGCCGTGCGCGAGGTCCGCGAAGAGCTCGGCCTGGAGCTAGACCCCGACCGTTTAGTTTCCCTCGGTAAACATACGGCCCAGGCCGCAAACGAGCCAGGATTTAGCGTAGTAGCAAACTGTTTCGTGTGGCCAGATCCCATTCCTGAAACGACCGGCCCGCACGCCGAAATATCCGAAGTTCGCTGGAACGACATGTCTAACCTCGACGACGAAACTCTCAGCCCTTTACTCGTCCAGGAAATTTATCCTCTTCTCTAAGGTTACAATTTGTCTTTCGTCTGCGGTAGCCGCGCAACTTAGAATCTGATTGTCCGCCTGCCGTGGCGTCCTGAAGGGGGATAATGCGAAGGTTCCACGTAGCAATAATTGCCGGCGCTCTGTTGCTTGGCGGCTGTGCTCAAAATCCCGCGTCTACTCGTCCCGAGCCGGCGCAGGCGGTAGCCATGTCTCAGTCTGCCGCAGAGGTCACGCCGACGCCTTCCGTAACATCCACTCCAGTGCGCAGCGAGGCAGACTGTTCGATCGAAAAGTGCATCGCGCTGACTTTCGACGACGGCCCCGGCAAATTCACAGAAAAGCTATTAGATGATCTAAAAAAGACGGATGCAAAGGTCACCTTTTTCTTGGTGGGTAACAGTATCGCGGGAAACGAAGACACCGTGAAGAGGATGGTCGACGAGGGGCATGAGGTTGCCAACCATTCTTTTAACCACCCTGATTTCGTAAAGGTGGGGCCTGCTTCTGCCGCCTGGCAGCTCGACACGACTTCGGCGGAGATTCAGCGTGCAGCGGGCGTAGCGCCCAAACTTGCTCGTCCGCCCTACGGCTCTTTTAACGATTACACGCCGAGACAAAATATGAGCTTTGTGCTGTGGAGCGTCGACACCCTTGATTGGCAGAACCGTGACGTGGACATCATGACGAAGAATGCTCTCGATGGTGCGTATCCCGGCGGAATTATTCTGATGCACGACATTCACGAGCCAACAGTTAAGGCCGTTCCCGCTCTCATAGAGAAGCTGGAGAAGATGGGCTATCGCCTGGTGACGGTGTCGAAATTGCTCGGTGACGACCTCGTCCTCGGCAAGGTCTACGCGGGCATGCGCAAACCGTATCCGGCATCGTAACTATCCGAATAGGGTGGAATGTGAGACCTGCCCGGAACGTTATAGACTTACATCAATATCAAGCGTAAACGGGAAGGTGCCAAGTGTCTGAACTTACCGAGGCCGGCGTGCCGAAGATGTTCCAAGTATTGGGTTTAACTTTTGATGACGTGCTGCTGCAGCCGCGCATGTCGGATGTGATCCCCAGCGAGGTGAATACCGCCAGCAAGGTCAGTAAAAACATCACGTTGAATGTGCCGTTATTGAGTGCGGCAATGGACACGGTTACCGAGGAGCGCATGGCAATCGCTATGGCTCGCGAGGGTGGCATCGGTATCTTGCATAGGAACCTTGCCGTTGACGCCCAGGCCCACATGGTCGATCAGGTTAAGCGTTCCGAGGCCGGAATGATTGACGAGCCGATCACCATCACCCCCGACCAGACGCTTGCTGATGCAGAGAAGCTGTGTGGCACTTACAAGATCAGCGGTATCCCGGTTGTCGATAAGGACATGACGCTGGTCGGCATCATCACTAACCGTGATATGCGTTTTGAGCACGATCTTTCGCGCCCGGTCAGCGAGGTCATGACGAAGATGCCGCTGGTTACCGCAGACCGTGGCACCAGCCGCGAGGACGCTTTGGCTCTTCTGGCTAAGCACAAGATTGAGAAGCTCCCGCTGGTCGACGCTAACAACAAACTGACCGGTCTGATAACTCTTAAAGACTTCGTCAAGACCGACCAGTACCCGATGGCCGCAAAGGACGCCCAGGGCAGGTTGCGCGTCGGTGCAGGTATCGGCATTCTCGGCGACGCCTGGGAGCGCGCAATGGCGCTCGTTGATGCGGGCGTCGACCTGATCGTCGTCGACACTGCGCACGGCCACTCCACCGCTGAGATCGAGATGATCAAGCGTCTGAAGAAGGAGCCGGCTGCTAAGGGCGTTGACATTATCGGCGGTAACGTGGCCACCTACGAGGCTTCTAAGGCGTTGGTTGAGGCCGGCGTCGACGGCATTAAGGTTGGCATTGGCCCTGGCTCGATCTGCACCACCCGCGTTGTTGCGGGCGTCGGTGTTCCTCAGATCACCGCTATTTATGAATCCGCTCGCGCTGCTAAGCCTGCTGGTGTTCCGATCATCGGTGACGGCGGCCTGCAGTACTCCGGCGATATCGCCAAGGCAATCGTTGCCGGCGCTGACACCGTGATGCTCGGTTCTATGCTTGCCGGTTGCGACGAGAGCCCGGGCGAGCTCGTCTTCATCAATGGTAAGCAGTTCAAGGAATACCGTGGCATGGGCAGCCTCGGTGCGATGGCCACTCGCGGCAAGCACATGAGCTACTCGAAGGACCGATACTTCCAGGCGGACGTCACGAGTAACGACAAGATCATTCCCGAGGGTATTGAGGGCCAGGTTGCTTACCGTGGCCCGCTCGGCCAGGTGGTCTACCAGATCGTTGGCGGCCTGCACCAGTCGATGTTCTATTCGGGCGCCTCTACTATCCCGCAGCTGCAGGAGAATGGTCGTTTCGTACGCATCACCTCTGCTGGCCTTCGCGAATCGCACCCGCACGACATCCAGATGACTGTTGAAGCCCCGAACTACTCGAGTCACAGGTAGGTAGAAATGATTGATATTGGCGGCAGCAAGAGGGCCAGGCGCTCTTACTCGTTGGACGACATCGCGGTTGTGCCGAGCAGGCGCACGCGAGGCATCGAGACTGTTGATCTGCGCTGGCAGATCGACGCACTGAATTTCGATTTCCCGCTTATTGCGGCTCCGATGGATTCGGTGATGAGCCCGAAGCTCGCCATAGAGTTCGGCAAGTTGGGTGGCCTTGGCGCCATCAACCTCGAGGGCCTGTGGACGCGCTACGAGGATCCGCAGCCGTTGTTCGATGAGCTCGCCGAGATCAAGGATCAGTTGACGGCTACCAAGCGTATGCAGGAGCTTTATTCTGAGCCGATCAAGAGCGAACTTATCGTCGAGCGCATGCGCGAGATCCGTGCGGCTGATGTGCCGGTTGCCGGCTCGCTCAGCCCGCGCAATGCCCGTGAGTACGCCGACGCGGTGCAGAATTCCGGCGCCGATTTCTTCGTCATTCGTGGCACGGCTGTTAGTGCGGAGCACGTCTGCTCCGCTTCGGAGCCGCTGGATCTGCGCAAGTTCATTTACGAGCTGGACGTTCCCGTCATCGTTGGTGGCTGCGCCAGCTACAAGACGGCCCTGCACCTGATGCGCACCGGTGCCGCCGGTGTTCTCGTCGGTTTTGGCGGTGGCGCCGCTTCTGCCAACAAGCAGGTTTTGGGCATCCAGGTTCCGATGGCTAGCGCTATCGCCGAGGTGACGGAGGCCCGTCGCGATTACATGGACGAGTCTGGTGGTCGCTACGTGCACGTGATCGCAGATGGTGGCATGGGCCACTCCGGTGACATCGTCAAGGCCTTTGCATGCGGTGCCGACGCAGCCATGATCGGTTCGCCGCTTGCCCGCGCCACTGAGGCGCCAGGTAAGGGCTGGCACTGGGGGCAGGAGGCCTGGCACGAGTCGCTGCCGCGTGGCCGTCGCGTTCACTTCGACCAGGTCGGAACGCTTGAGGAGATCATCCACGGCCCGTCCAGGGTGCCGGATGGCACGATGAATGTCGTTGGTGCGTTGCGTCGTGCTTTGGCCACCACGGGTTACACGGACGTCAAGAGCTTCCAGCGGATCGACGTGATAGCTAACAGCCACTAAATCTGTAAGGAGCCCAGATGAGTGAATTGCCTGCTGAGCTGATCGCCATGCGCGACAGCATTGACAATCTGGACGCCGCTGTTATTCACCTGATGGCCGAGCGGTTTAAGATCACCCAGCAGGTGGGGGAGCTGAAGGCTGCCATGAAGCTGCCTCCGGCTGACCCCGACCGTGAGGCGAAGCAGGTGGCACGGTTGCGCAGACTCGCCGAGGACTCGCACCTCGACCCTGCGTTCGCCGAGAAGCTGTTGAACTTTATCGTTCGCGAGGTAGTAAGGCACCACACGGAGATCGCTGAGCGCTCCGATAACTAGCAATCAGCTCGGGATTTTTTCTGGGCAACGAAATGAGGAAGAGACTATGAGGCATGACGTTGTTTTGGTCGTCGATTTCGGCGCCCAGTACGCCCAGCTGATCGCTAGGCGAGTGCGCGAGGCGCAGGTTTATTCGAAGATCGTCCGCAATTCCATCACTGCTGACGAGGTTGCTGCCGAGGAGCCGAAGGCGATCATTCTTTCGGGTGGTCCGCAGTCGGTTTACGCCGACGGCGCACCGCAGCTGGATAAGGGCATTTTCAATCTGGGCATCCCGGTGTTGGGCATCTGCTACGGTGCTCAGGTGATGGCTTCGTCGTTGGGCGGCGAGGTTCGTCAGACCGGAACCAGCGAATTTGGCCGCACTTGTGTGACCGTAAAGGAGCAGGGCAAGCTGCTGGCTAGCTTGGCAACCGAGCCGAAGGTTTGGATGAGCCACGGTGACGCCGTCTATTCCGCTCCACAGGGTTTCGAGGCTCTCGCCACTTCAGACGGCGCGCCCGTTGCGGCTTTTGAGGATGCCGAGCGCGGCTTCGCCGCCGTCCAGTGGCACCCTGAGGTTGCCCACAGCGAGCAGGGCCAGAAGGTCATCGAGAACTTCCTTTACGACATTGCTGGCTGCTCCAAGACCTGGACCAGCGCGAACTTTGTTGACGAGCAGGTCGCGAAGATCCGCGAGCTGGTTGGTGACAAAAAGGTTCTTTGTGGCTTGTCCGGTGGCGTCGACTCCGCGGTTGCTGCAGCGCTGGTTCAGAAGGCTATCGGTTCGCAGCTGACTTGTGTGTTCGTCGATCACGGCTTGCTTCGCAAGGGCGAGGCCGAGCAGGTGAAGAAGGACTACGTTGCCTCAACTGGTGTGGACCTGGTTGCCGTCGACGAGACCGACCGCTTCCTTAATGCTCTATCCGGTGTCACCGACCCAGAGACTAAACGTAAGGCTGTTGGCCGCGAGTTTATCCGCAGCTTCGAGGACGCCGCCCGCCAGATTGCTGGTAGCAAGGGCGTCGATTTCCTTGTTCAGGGCACGCTTTATCCTGACGTCGTCGAGTCCGGCGGCGGTGACGGTGCTGCGAACATTAAGAGCCACCACAACGTTGGCGGTTTGCCCGACGACTTGCAGTTTACCCTGATTGAGCCGCTGCGCGATCTGTTCAAGGACGAGGTCCGCGCGGTCGGAACGAAGCTAGGGCTGCCCGACGAGATCGTTTGGCGTCAGCCGTTCCCAGGCCCAGGCCTTTCGATCCGTATTATCGGCGAGGTGACCCGCGAGCGTCTCGACATTCTGCGCGATGCCGACGCGATCGCCCGCGAGGAACTCACCAAGGCTGGCTTGGACCGCGAGGTCTGGCAGATGCCCGTCGTGCTGCTGGCGGACGTCCGCTCGGTTGGTGTTCAGGGCGACGGCCGCACCTACGGGCACCCGATCGTCCTTCGTCCGGTTTCGAGCGAGGATGCCATGACCGCGGACTGGTCGCGCCTGCCGTTCGACCTGCTGGAGCGCATCAGCACCCGAATCACCAACGAGTGCCGCCAGATCAACCGAGTGGTGCTAGACGTGACGAGCAAGCCCCCGGCGACGATCGAGTGGGAATAGGGAAATAGCCCATTTCATCTAGTCTCATCCTGCACGTCTAGTCGCGGTGGCTAGCAACCAGTGCCCTCTCTTGGACAAAGCCACCGGGACTTTTGAGGAGTGACAAACGCGAGAAAGCGTCGAAATTTTCGGATATCGGGGCTATTTCATGAGCGTTAACCTGCGGAAATGCTCTTCATGCAGCGATGTGAGCGTGACTTACTGCTTCTCACTTACCAGTTGTACATTTGTGCTGAATATTAGATAATATTAAGCGCGTTAGTACGCATGTGAGGGGAGAAGAGACGGACGCTCTGTTGGACATAGCCACGAACTGCAACGGCTACATCACCAGCGCTCAGGTGACGGACGCCGGAATTCCCAGACGCAAGCTCACAGAAGCCGTGCGCGCCGGTGAGCTCGTCCAGGTGGACCGTGGTCTCTATGCGCTTCCCGACGTGTGGGAGGACCCCCTCTACATAGCTCAGCACCGCTTCTCGCGCGGCATTTTCTCGGACGACACAGCGCTCTTCCTCCACGGTATGACCGACCGCGCGCCCTTCGCACTGACGATGACCTTCCCCAGGAGCTACAACGCGACTGCGGCCAAGGCAGCCGGCATCGCATGCCGCACCTGCGCCGACGACGTCCTAGACCTCGGTCTCTGCGATATCCAGACGGAATACGGCAACAAAGTCAGGGCGTATGACGTCGAGAGGACGCTCTGCGACATCGTTCGCGGCCAGGGCACGCCTGACTCCCAGCTGGTGGTTCCGGCGATGCAATCCTACGTGAAGAAAAAGGGACGGGATCCCATAAAACTAGTTTCCTATGCTCGCAACCTCGGAGTTGAGACCAAAATCCGCAACTACCTGGAGGTGCTGCTGTGAAGACCAAGAACGCGATGCAGCTCAAGGCGCGCATCAACGCCAGAGCGAAGGAAGCGGGCATCCCCGCGCAGGCCCTTATGCAGAGCTACCTCTTCGAGAGGCTCCTCGAGCGCCTCTCAAAATCCAAATGGCGCGACAACGTCGTCATCAAGGGTGGCATGCTCATCTCCTCCCTCGTGGGTGTGGCGTCCAGGACCACGATGGACCTCGACACGACGGTCACCGGCTTCACGCTGACGCATGAATCCGCCGAGAAGGTTTTCCGCGAGGTGGCGGCTGTCAGCGTCGACGATGGTTGGACCTTCGAGTTCGACCGCACCGAGGATATCAGGGAGGCCGACGACTACCCGGGCATACGCGTGCTCCTCAAGGCGATGTATCCGCCCATGGCGGTGCCTCTCAAAATCGACGTTACCACGGGCGACAGCATCACGCCCGGCGCCATCGTCTACGACTACCCGCTCCTGTTCGACGGGGGAAGCGTCAGCCTGATGTCCTATCCACTCGAGACGGTGCTCGCCGAGAAGCTCGAGACCGCCGTCTCGCGAGGCGTAGCCAACACCCGCCCGCGCGACTTCTACGACATACAGCTGCTCTGGCGAACCAGGGGTGACAGCTGCGACATCCCCACGTTGCGGGAAGCACTCAAACGTACATGCGCCAAGCGCGGGAGCACGGAGATGATGACGCGGTGGCAGGAAGTCCTCGACGAGGTCGCAACTGACAAAACGATGCTCGCGCTGTGGAGCAAGTATGCGAAGAAGAATCCCTATGCAGCCGGCATTGAGCTCGCGCAGTGCTGCCAGACCGCGGGGAAGATACTAGGAGCGGCAATATGAGTGGGAGCGGCCAGATGGGCTCTCTTAATGAAGAGAAAAACAGGAATTCTCAGTTATGGCCGATAACTAAAGGGCCACTGGCCCTGCTTTTGAT
The DNA here is from genome assembly GCF_000423485.1 of Propionimicrobium lymphophilum DSM 4903. Lineage (GTDB taxonomy): Bacteria > Actinomycetota > Actinomycetes > Propionibacteriales > Propionibacteriaceae > Propionimicrobium > Propionimicrobium lymphophilum. Next base: position 35,858 of record NZ_AUIB01000006.1, read on the forward strand.
TGTGCTTATCGTTGCATGTGGAACTGCAGTTCTGATTAATCTCGCCGGCCCTGGAGTCGCAGCCTTCTTTGCATCTCTTTCGACTCTGGACTCTGCGATTGTAGTCGCGCTAATAACCGCAACGGTATCCGTAATTACGTACGTTTCTGGTAATGTTGCGAGCAACGTCATGAAGCGCAACGAGTACTTGCGAATGCATCGTGAAAAGCCATACATGCAGCTCATTTCAATGTTCTACGACTTTCAGTCCCAGACCAAAACGGGCAAGGAATTCACTCAAGAAGAGTTGATTAATCTATTCAACCAGTTCACGAAAGAGCTGACCCTTTGGGGCCCTTCCAAAGCGATTAAGGCTTGGGGGAACTGGCGGGTTGCCTCTTCAAGGGGGCTTAGCGACCCTAATGACTTGTTGTTCGGAATGGAAAAGATCCTTATGCAACTCAGAAAAGACATGGGACTGAAGCGAGGAATCGCAGAGGGCGATTTGCTTCGTCTTACCGTGAATGACATTGATGATTACACCGGTAAGAACAGGCGTGATTGATTGGCCAATAGCAGTATCGCTTTTCAGTAGTCTTCCGATCCTTATGGCGGGGATCTTCTGCCGTTCGATGAGCTTGTAGACCGACGTCTTCGATACGCGCGAGTAGTCCGCGACCTGTGGCACGTCCATGAGACCGTCAGGCAGGTCGTTTACTTCGGATGTCGAGGAGGCGGCAGATTCCCGTATCCCCGCCCCGGCATTCTCGCGGCTTTCGGCATCATTATCCGATATTCCGGTGTGTGCCGGGAACGTGTCTCGAGGCATCTGGAGGATTTCGTCTTTCATGGGATGGCCTACCCGTCCTCTCGTCTCGCATCTGGTGCCCTCGGGTTGCAACGAGGCCCAAGGAGTCTCGTCTATTCGACGGGACAAGCAGAGAGATACCTGATGGGAGGCGGGTGCGCAAAGCCACGCGGGGCGTTAGGTAACGCTAAAGCTCGCTAAGTCATGACTGGTCGAAAAAACGACTCGGTTACCTATCGCTCATCGCTTCCGCGACTCGGTATAAGTAGTGGTTTTTTATAATAGAAAGCAGGAGTCGCAAAACCCATGTTGTGTGAAATGCGCACATGTTCTAGCTGGAAAAGAAGGGAGCTCGAATGACAAGCAAAATACCCTCAATACTTGGCGTGCATGTATGTAGCGGAGCTTTTAATTCTGGACATGACATCAATCTCTTTGGAAGCTTGCAGGGTGGAGGAGATAGTCCCAAGTCGGTTCGCGCTTCCATAATTTTCGGCCATAACGGTTCGGGCAAATCTACAATTGCCCGAGAGATTGCAGCGATTAGCCGAGGAGAATCCGATGGCTATCTCTATGACGAGGACAATGGTGCGTTGTCCCTTGCTAATAACGAACGAGCCGGTATAAGGGTGTTCGACGAGGACTACGTCGAGTTAAAGACCCGAATCAAAGGTGATGGCCTTGATTCAATTGTGATGCTGGGGAAACAAGTAGCGGCAGCCGATGCTATTGAGGAAACCGAGAAAAGTATCAGCGATGTAAAAGCAGAAATTGAAGCGTTAGACAGCAAAATCGCAGAACTCGAAAATGGATCAAATTCGGTCTATGAATTAGAGAAGAAGGCAAAAGAGAGCGTCAAAAGCGCGGGCTGGGCAGAACGCCGTCAGAAAATTACTGGAACGAAACCCAACCTTGGCAAAAATTCTTGGATAGATGTACAAAACGCCAAAACAGACGAAAATCGGGAGACGCTAGGGCAGAGGTTTGAAGTCAGGCTCAGCATCTTTGAGAAAGCCAGGGCAGCTGGGCAAGACGAGATTAGCCCCGTTCCTTCCATCGACATCGCACCATACGATGAGGGCTATCTAACGGAGCTACTCAGCAGACAGATTGACAATCCGGAACTTTCTGAACGAGAGCAGAGAATTCTCGAGCTAGTGAAGAACGACAACCAGACTATTGTCGATACCGCCGTAAGCGTCTTTTCATCGGAAGGCACACACATATGCCCGATGTGCCAGCAGGAGGTTTCTCGGGAGCACAAAGAATCAATCGTTGCAAGCATCCACAAGGTTCTTAATAAAGCCGTTGAGGAATTCAGGGCCGAACTCTCGAAAGCGTCTCTCCCTCGCCTAGTCGAGACTGTCGATATTCCAGACCAGGTCACCGAATCAGCGAAAGCCGACTTGAAAGATGCCCTTCGTGAGGCAAATCGTCTTGTAAACGAATACAATTCGCGCATTGAGCTCCGCAAGGCAAACATCTATACGGCTCAAACCGCAGGTGTATTGGGCTTGGATGCGGCGCTGAAAAAGCTCGAGGTTGCGGTCGAGAGCGTAAACTCCGAAATCGAATCTATCAACGGTGCCATCAAAGATAGAAATACCTTAGAGAAGGACCTCTTGAGGCTTAACGATGAGATAAGTCGAACTGACGCATGCCAGGACATCGAGTCCTGGCGTGCGGCGGAAGGCGACCTCGCAAAGTCTAGGGATGCTAAGAGAGAAAAGCTGGCAGAGCACAGGCGGCTTCTATCGGAAAAGCAGCAACAAGAAGCGGCATTAAAGCAAATCGACATTGCAGTTGACGTCATCAACTCGTATCTCGCGAATGTGTACTTCGATTCCGACAGGTTCAAGCTCGTACTGGATGGCGAACAATACAAAGTGCTGTCCCATGGACAGTCAGTTGCCCCGGACAATATTTCGACTGGCGAGAGGAATGTCCTGGCGCTTTGCTATTTCTTTACGGAAGGTGGAGAGGGCAAGGAACAAGGTCATGCTGACGACGACCCTCAATATGTTGTTCTCGACGACCCGATATCGAGCTTCGACATGGAGAACAGGGTTGGTGTCTGCTCGCTCATTCGTGAGCGAGCAAAATGCATCCTTCAGTCAAACGATGAGAGCAAAATTACGGTATTCACGCATGACTCCAGTGTTACGCATGACCTGCAGAAGGTGTTTGAAGACATACGCATGCTTACGATGTCGAAGAGCTTCGCCTTTAACACTCGCAAGCTTGTTGGTACAGCCACCGAAGCCGTCACTAAGGGAACGGAGTATGCAGCCCTCCTGAATAGGGCCTATCGTTTCGCAAACTCGACGACGGAGGATTTGGACGAGTCGTATGTCATCGGCAACATCCTGAGAAGAATCGTTGAGGGCTATGGCACATTCAACTACGGAATAGGAGTGGAGGAGCTCTTTAGAGATCAAGACCTCGCCAGTCGACTTGGACCGCATCTTCCCTATATAAAAAACGCCATGTACCGTCTAATGCTGAATGATGAGAGCCATCTAAAGGACAGGGTGAGCACAATGAACCCCTCCGATAGATTTGAGCGATCCAGTTACGAAGACAAAAGAAGCTGTGCGCAATGCGTCTTGCTGATGCTCTACACATTAGATCAAACCCATGTGAAACGGCAGCTAAAAGATGTCTCTATCACAGAGCTGCAGGGACGAATTGCGGCGTGGGGATCGAGGTTTTCGGGTCAGTCTGCATAGTCGGTATTGACGCATGTAGTCACTTGCTAAGTCCAGATCAACATTTCCCCAGCTCAGGGCTGTCACTCTTCACTCGGAATTTGTCACTCTTCGGTCGGGGAGCACCCCGCCCCGTCGGCGCTTCTTTCGCCCATGTAGTCAGTTGCGCGCAACCGAACTGCGTTTCCGCAGGTCAGACGTGTCACTCTTCGGTCGGGTGAAAATACTCTCCCCAGGTGACTACAGAGCGTGTAGTCACCGTTGACTACAGGGTGACTACAGGGTTTTCGAGATGGGAGAGTAGAGGGAATTCCAGCTCTCCTGCCCCGCTGACTACATCAAAACGTGCCATGCAACGATTGAGTGGGAGTAAAAAACTCTAAATTTTTAAATAAGGTAGCACCGCTCGGATTGTGTGCCGAGCGGCGCTGTCTTTTAAAGATACTTGTAGATTCTTGTTACAGATACATAGTTGCTATGAAGCCATTCGGCAGGTGACACTCTTTCGTTTTAGAAAGTCCGATAGGCGACTTAGTAGCAGCAATCACTGGATGCTGAAGCAGAGGTAATGATGGTCAAGGAAGACAGCGGAAAAGCGAAGAAGGCGAAAGCAGATTTTCTCAATCTGGCCAATAAGTTCGGTAAAAAAGCTACTTCCGTAGCAACTGGTGTTGGTTCTGCTGCTGGAAAGACAGTCGACACGGTGCGAGGAGCGGAAAAGGCCTTAATCGATAAATTAGATCAAAATGGTAACGGTCAGATCGATATCGAAGATGTAATTATTCTTGGTTTGAGAACTCCTGGCGTTCGTATCGATAGGGAAAAATTTCTTCGTAAAGAATTTAAAAACAAACTTTCAGAAGAAAATGTCGATTTGGTTGTAGAAACAAATCCGGCAAAGGCAAAAGTGCCTTCTGGAGTTGTCGATGAAGTCGCCGATGCAGTCATAAAATTTGAGCGAATTCAGGTTTCAGGTATTTCTGCCGTACTTGGAACTCCTGGTGGCGCGGCTATGGTGGCCACTATCCCTGCGGACATTATTCAGTACTACGGATATATGCTTAGAGCCGCTCAAGAGCTCATGTATCTGTATGGATTTCCTGAGATAGATATCGACTGTAATGGAGAAATCCTTGACGCTGAGACTATGAATACTCTCATTCTCTGCATGGGCGTAATGTACGGGGTTGCTGGGGCAAATAATGCTATTAGATCGGTGGCTAGAGCCTTGGCTAGTGGAGTTGAAAAGCAGCTTCTCAAAAAGGCTTTGACTAAAGGGACGATTTATCCAATTGTTAAAAGTGTCTCGAAGTGGTTTGGCGTTAATATGACCAAGCAGATCTTTGCGGGATTCTTTAAAAAAGCTATTCCTTTAGTGGGAGGCGCGATTGGCGGTGGCTTGACCTTCTTTTCATTCAAGCCATGCTGCGACAAGCTTAAAAGGACCCTTCAGGATACGATGCTCAGCAATCCGGATTATTCTTCTGGCTCCGGGGAAGACAAATTAATCGTCGTCGAATAGCGGACCTTTGATGTTGTAAAAGGGCGGCAATAGAAACCGGAAGAGAAAGCCAAGAAGAACGCTTTTGTGCCTTTAAGCCACGTTGGTGGAGCACTGATCAAATCTTCAGGGATAGAGATAGTGCTATTTCGTCTAGCTGCTTTCTGATCGAATCGAAGGGGCAGTCTAAGTTCAGTGTTTTCACGCTGATTTCGTTACCACTCATCTTGTACGTCACATCGGGCTGGGCGTCTTCGTCAGTTCGTGCATATAGAAGTAATCCTGCGACTCGTTGGTTGTCTCCTAAATCTGCCTGCATGTTTTTCGTGTAGGTAAATATTTGGTACAGATTGCCCGAGTGGATGCTTTTGCGGTCGAATTGTTCTTGAGTGGTTTTCGAATAATATTTCGCGTCGATAATCAGCGAAACATTCCCAGATGAAAGAACCACATCACTTTTCATCGTGGGCAGCATGTAATCAAAATTGTCGTCAAGGCTCCACGGAATGTGGGGAGCCGCCGCGCTGAGTTGAGGATGCTCCTGGCGGAAATACTCCAGGATGAATTTTTCGTACAGGCTGTGCAGCCGTTGCTCGTCAAGGAAATCCATCATCCGCACGGTGCCGTCCGACTGGGTTTGTAAGAGGCCATTCCAGACGAGCCAGCAAACATTAATGAGCATCCTATAGGTTTGGTTATTCCTGTCGTATCGGAACCGCCATGCGGTATTGGATAAATCGATATTTTTCACTTCTGCGAAATAGGGCAGAAGCCGCTTAATTTTCCTCTCTAATGCCTTTGAAATATCCGAGCGGATAAGCAACAAACAGGTGGCTTTAAGAATTCTGTTCATCTGCGTATCCACTGAAAAATTGTCGTAGCTACACACCAACTGTCTGCGCGTAATGGAACGAGTTTTAATCGATTCGCCGAGCCCTATTTTTCCGCGAAGTGAAGATATCGGTTCCGTTTGCTCTATATATTCCCTGCCCAGTCCGCGTTTTAGCTGAGTGGATATACCGTGCGTGAGGATCGCCGCGCAGAGTTCTGCCACGTTGCTGAACTCTTCTGTCGCAACGTCACGATATCCCTGTTTGTGTAGCACCTTGAAGGCGTACGCAAGCATGTAATAGATGTTCTGAATTCGAATCATTTGATTGCGTTACGCAGTTTCCCAGCCCATTCGGAGGTCTTCGATTTATCGTCGAACCAATACTCTTTGAGCATTGGGATCAGCTCGTATTCGACTATCGAAGACAGCTTTTGATCTGAGGGCGTCTCGCTGAAGCCGCAGAAATAACTGTGGCCGATACGGAATCCTTCACCTAAGGCGTCGTCGCTAGCGATGGTCTCGTTTAGCTGGGCGACGCAGCCCACCAAGTTGTTAAGTTTCGGGCAGGCTAACGTGTCAAGGTAACTGACGAATCCCTCGGTCTGGAATCCCGGCTTCATCTCGAAGAACGCGAATCTGCGGCGCAGCGCGTAGTCGAGCATCGCCAGCGATCGGTCTGCAGTGTTCATCATGCCGATTATGTATAGGTTGCTTGGCACAGAAAACAGTTCGCGCGAATAAAGTAGCTCGAGCTTATTTTTTGGGCCGCGTTTATCGTTTTCTATGAGCATGAACAATTCGCCGAAAATCTTCGAGAGATTGCCGCGGTTTATCTCGTCGATAATGAAGAAGTAGTCATTTTCAGAGTCAGCTTCAGCTACCTTGCAGAATCGGTAAAAGGCTCCTCTGGTTAGCTCGAAACCGTTCTCCGACGGGCGGAACCCTTCGACGAAGTCTTCGTAGGAGTAGCTCTGATGGAACTGCACCATCTTCACGCGCGCTATATCTTTCACGCCCATCATTGAATAGGCGAGACGCTTCGCGATGAAAGTTTTCCCTACCCCCGGAGCGCCTTGCAGGATTATGTTTTTCTTTTTCCTCAGCACGCCGGTGAGCTCTTCGTACTCTTGCTTAGACATGAAAACTTCTGCTAGGAAGTCTTATTCGGTGTAGGCGGGGTAATCGGTGGCGGGCTGGGGCTCGATAGCCTCCTCCGCTTCTTCAGAAAAGTTGGAATTTAGTTTGGCAATAAGATCCGTGTAGTCAGTTACCTCTGTGAGCGTCTTCATAGCGAAGTCGTCGTCGGTCTCTAGGTCGCATTTGTGTGTCCATTCGACACTTCTACGGTTGGGAAATTCCGGCATCGAATCGTCGTATTCGTAGTCACCCTTGACGACGCCTCTGCCCACGATCTTCCTGCGTCCCTGCTTGACGAAGACCATGTCGCCCGGCTTTATCTCGTTCACGAACTGCCATAAAGTATGGGCGTTATTTTTCTGCGAGCTATCGCCGCCGTCTAGCTCAACAAGCTTCAGGCGCATGTCTTCTTTTGACGGGTACGCCCGAAGATCGCCGAGTTCCTTCCAGGCAATCGCCATGATCCGCTTTTCGTAAAATTCGTCCCACTTTTCAGCTTGTGTGCCGGGGGAGTAGACCCAGTAGCGCACGGTCTCAACGTCCGCATCACCGAGTGCGTTCTGTTCGGCCTCACTCTGTGATGCCTTCTCTTCGGCCTTTCGCTCTTTGTTGACCCTCTCCGATTCGAGATAAGCGGCATTCGTCAATTCGGGGAAACTGGCGAAGGGGCATTCGGGCGTACCTAGTCTTTTAGAGATTTCATCGCAAATGGCTAAGTACTCGTTGCCGTCGGTTATCAGTGGGCCTCGTTCCTTGGGGAACAGCCCCGCTATCTCTTCACCGACGGCCGCCATGTCTCCTATGAACCAACGACTCCTGGAGTCCAGGCTCACGAACCTAAAGGGGCGAGCCCAATAGAGACCCATGAAAGTTTTCCACTTCAGGCCGAACAGATTTACGGTTCGGTCGTAGGCCTGAACGAATTTTTCCCTGGTGGACGCGGTCTCCGATTCCGTTAGTTCCAAGCCTGCGGTGAATAGGTCCCATAGGTTTTCGATGTCTTCTTCGCCGCGCCGCGGATAGGACGAAAATCTGTAGAAAGTTGCGTTCAGATTATTGAGGGTTGGAATGCCTTCGAAATTCGTTGGTAGTTCAGCATCAACGGAGAGTGCCTTGGCCAGTGAGGTGATGATCTTCAGCCGGTTTTCAGGTGTGATGCCTTTGTTGAAGAGGCCGAAAACTGTGAATGGATCTATGTCTGCTATTTCATTTCCACTATCAAGCTTTGGAAATTTAATTCCAGATGAAGCGTAGGCTTCTGTGATTTCGTGGATTAACCGATTGCGGTTTTCCCGGTAGTCAAGCAGCCTGTCTGCCAACGCCATGTAGAAATTAGTCCAGGTGAAATTTTGGTTGCTCATATGCCGCGTCTTTCGGGATTTCCTATGCGGCAAAAGTATCTATTAACTAGCGAATATTTTGTTCCGATGTCATGAAGAATAATTAAAGGCGCCGGCTAATGTCAGCCGACGCCTTTAATCTTTTAGTCTTTTTACTCGCTGCGGAACGAGTCCCTCGGGCCGTCGTTCTTGTTCAGCATGCCGTCCAGGACACTCTTGTCAGAACCTTCCTCGGGGATCAGCAGGTAGCCAACGACGTAGGCGCCGATGCCGATGCCGCTCGAAACGATCGATAGCACCACGACAACCAGGCGAATGATGTTCAGATCAAAGCCGGTGTATTCGGCGATACCCGAGCAAACTCCTGCGAGCATGCGGTTGTCTTTGCTGCGAACTAGCTGTTTCTGCTGGCTCATAATTCCTCCTGTGTACACATGCAGCAGTTGGCCTGCACGTTATTGGTTCGTCCCTGCCATTAATTCCAGAATATGGGGTGGGCGATACTCTCGCGGGGAAACCTTCAGTTAGGCTGCCTCGGCGTCCAACTTCTCGCGCGCCTGACGATAAAGCCTGCCAGCCCGGTACGACGAACGAACCAGTGGCCCGCTCATCACGCCCTCGAAGCCGATCTCCTCGGCCTCCTCGGCCAGTTCGGCGAATTCGAGCGGTGTTACCCAGCGCTGAATCGGCAGCAGTGTGACCGCCGGACGCAGGTACTGAGTGATGGTCAAAATGTGCGTGCCGGCGTCTCGGAGATCCTGCATGGCCTGCGAGATCTCCTCGCGGGTTTCGCCCATGCCGAGAATCAGGTTCGACTTTGTGATTAGTCCGAAATCTCGGGCGCGGGTGAGGACGTCCAGCGAAAGCTCATACTTGAAGCCGGGGCGAATACGCTTGAAGATCCTCGGGACGGTCTCGACGTTGTGACCAAAAACCTCCGGCCGCGTCTCGAAGACCTGATTCAAAAACTCGTCCTTGCCGGAAAAGTCCGGGGCGAGCATCTCGACGCCAACCCCCGGATTCATCTCGTGAATCTTGCGGATGGTCTCCGCGTATAGCCATGCGCCCTCGTCAGGCAGATCGTCACGGCAAACCCCTGTGACGGTCACATATCGCAACCCAAGTTTGCTAACCGACTCCGCAACCCGCTGGGGCTCGCCGGGATCAAAGCCCTTCGGCTTCGCTGATTCGATCTGACAGAAATCACAGCGCCTGGTGCAGGCGTCGCCGCCGATAAGGAAGGTGGATTCGCGATCCTCCCAGCATTCGAAGACGTTCGGGCAGCCGGCGGATTGGCACACGGTGTGCAGGTCCTCGCGGCCGATGATGTCCTTGATGTTCTGATAATTGGGGCCCTGAACGAGTTTCGTGCGGATCCATTCTGGCTTGCGCTCGATTGGGGTCTCTGCGTTCTTGCGTTCAATGCGCAGCAGTCGCTTTTCAGACATCGCTGTCCTTCCTCACGGTGGGGCCGGCTATACGTTGAATCAGTGGGGTGGCGGGCCGCTTCGGAGCGGAGTCGCTGGTCTGGTTTGGGTTCCTAGGCCGCCACCAGTGGTCGTGGATGTCGAACGGGCCGTAATCTTCGAGAAGCTCGCGCATGTGCGGCTCGAGAGCATCGGCAACCTGCGAAAGAGACGGAACCGTCTCGAGCTCCTGAGCCAGGCTGGTCACGCCTGCGTCGGCGATGCCACAAGGCACGATGTTCCCGAACGCGGCCATGTCATCGCGCACGTTAAACGCGAAACCGTGCATCGTGGTTCGCTTGGCAACTCTAACCCCGATGGCGATCAGCTTGCGTTCTGGCCTATCATCCGTTGCGGGTAGCCAGACGCCAGTGCGTCCGTCGACGCGGCCGGCTAGTACACCCAAATCGTCGCAGGTGCGGATCAGGGCTTCCTCGAGGCGGCGCACATAATCGACGACGTAGTAGCCGTCTGCAAGATGAATGATGGGATAGCCGACCAGCTGCCCGGGGCCGTGCCAAGTGATTTTGCCGCCCCGGTCGATGTCTATCACCGGAGTGCCGTCGAACGGTTTTTCGTCGGGTTTTGTTGAACGCCCGGCGGTATAGACGCTCGGGTGCTGCAACAACAGGACGGTGTTCTCATGCCTGCCCTCAGCCACTGCCTCGTGGATGCGTCGCTGCATGTTCCAGGCGCTCATGTATTCGGTGAGGAACGAATCCTCATCGGAAATTCCGATGCGCTGGAAATTGAGCTTCCGTTGCTCGTCCAGGTGAGATTGAGTAGTCATCAAGTTTAATCTTATGCGCTGGCCAATAACCCCGCTAGGAAGCCGAGATACGGGCCAAGCCAAAGCCCAGGACCATATGGGAAAGCCTTGCCGAGCGGGGACGGTTTTCGTTTTCGCCGCGCAGCCGTGACGAACCCCCAAACGGCTGCGGCAATCGTGCCGAAAAGCAAAGAAAAGATACAGCCATCTAAGCCCAGCGTGCCGGCTGTCGCACCGACGAGCAGACTCAGCCTTACGTCACCGAAACCTAGGGAACCAGATAGCCTCCAGGTAATAAAAAAGAACAAACCCAAGCAGGCAGCGCCGAGCAGCGGCCCAACAGTAGATGCGGGCCCCATCGAGAAGGCCTGGTAAATCAGCGCCAGCGCAGTCAGCCCCCAGCAAAGATGCATAATACTGTTTGGCAGCCAGGTGGTGCGGGCATCGCATGCCACCAACACGAGCACGCTAGAGCCGTAAACCACCCAGATGGGCTCCGGACGCAGAACCGTCACAAAATCGAGCAGCACACTCGCGCACATGCAGAAGACCACGAACTTTACGTCCACCAGGTCTCGGTAAGAAATCTTGAAGCTTGCATCTGGGTCATCTGGCTCAGGCAGCCCGCGAAGCAGCACCAGCGTCAACACAGTCAGGGCACTGGCTAGGGCGATCATGGAAACGAGCATAACCGAGCTAGGCGGCATCGACGAGCCTATCCTCGCAGTCGAAACGCGCAGATTCAAAGATGTCATCGTGGTCTATGCCTCTCGCCTCACATGCTGCCAAGAGCCAGGCCTGCTGCAAACCGTTAGCGAGGCCGAAGCCGCGCTCCAGATAACTGCGAGCACTGAATTCGTCCAGACCCGCGAGCCGGGCAGCGTTCGGCACCTGGCTGCCCAGTCTGGAAAGGCCCTCGCGCATGATCAACGGGTCGGCTACCATCCCCTTCAACTGCTCCATCCGGCCAGAAGCCAGCCTCATCAGGGCCTTTGCGTCGCAACTTCTTATCCGGGGACGATCTTTGAACAACATATTTTTCACGACCATCGACGGCACGCCTGCCGCCACAGCCACGACCCTCCAAGGCAATTGATGAGTCGCCATTAAGTGGCAAACAAGAGACTTGAACGGCTGCGCCTTAACCCAGGAGTAGTGAGACGAGGTTTCCATGGCTTTACCTTTCGGATTAAAAAAATGTGGTCACTAGGTAAAGCCCATTTAGAACGTCGATTTGTGAGGTTAGGTAACAAAATAACTTCATTAGTTTTGGATCAGTACTAGTCGACGACGAAAAACATCTACTATTGCCAACATGAGCGTGCTTTCCACTTCGCCACGTAAACACGTCGCTTGGCTGTTTGAAACTGCCCGTTACGCCTACTCAGACCTGCCAGCCACGAGAATAAGAATCGGCGACGAGTGGCACACCCAAACATATGAAGAACTGCACGCCAGGGTTCAGCAGATCGCCGCAGCCTTAATCAACGCAGGCATCGAACGCGGAGACCGTGTCGGACTTCTAGCCTCGAACATGCCGCAGTGGACACAGATCGACCTGGCTACGGCGACGATCGGCGCGGCTTTGGTGCCGCTCTATTCGACCTCGACAGCCGAGCAGATCGAACACATTTGCGCCGATTCTGGTGTGAAAATTCTTTTCACCGGCGACGAGCAGCAGACGAGAAGCGCCCAGGAAGCCGCACCGAAGCTGGGCGAGCTGCAGAAGATCATCTCGCTGCATGACGTCGAGGGCGTCGAAAATCTAGAGGCATTTGCGCCCCATCAGGAGCCCAGCGAAGACCAGTCCGAAGCCATCCGACGCAGGATGGTGGCAGCCAGCCCGAACGACATTTTCTCCATCACCTACACGTCTGGAACGACCGGTGACCCGCGGGGAGTCGTTATCAGTCATAAGGCGATGTTCACCCAGCTCGAGGCGCTAGACCAATTTTTCGACCTAGACACCTCAGACCACAGCCTCTGCTTCCTGCCGCTTTCGCACGCTCTCGAGCGCGGTTGGAGCGCATTCGTGATGGCTAGCGGCTGCATGAACACCTACGTGCCCGACACTCGAAAAGTTGCGGAACTTCTGGTTCTTGCCCAGCCGACGATGCTGGTTAGCGTCCCCAAACTTTACGAGACGGTGTTCAAGGAAGCCCGCCGGAAGGTCTCAAAGTCCAAAATTAGTAAGGCCATCTTCGCCTGGGCCCTTCGAGTCGGCGCCCGGATGCAGAAGTCGTTCGTCAAAGGCCGCAAGCCCCAGTTGTGGTGGCGCGCTCAACTTCCGCTCGCTGACAAGCTGGTGTTAAAGAACGTTCGCGAAGCGATGGGCGGGCGAAAGACACTGCTGGCTTGTGGGGGAGCGCCGCTTCGCATCGAGGTGGAGCACTTCTTCAGTTCCTGCGGAATGCCGATCCTCACCGGCTACGGGCTCACCGAAGCCGCACCTCTGGTCAGCTTTAACAGGCCCAACTATCACCGCGAGGGCAGCTGCGGTCCGGTCATTCCCGGCGGCGAGATCGCAATCGGTCTCAACTCCGAGATCTACTATCGCGGCGAAAATCTGATGGACGGCTACTGGAACAACCCCAAAGCCACCGCGGAGGCCATCGACGAAGAAGGCTGGCTGCACACCGGCGACATGGGTTACGTGGACGAGGACGGCTTCCTCTTCATCACCGACAGGCTCAAGGACATCATCGTCACCATCGGCGGAAAAAACGTCTCGCCGGCACCCATCGAGGACATGCTGCTGGCCGATCCGCTTTTTGAGCAGGCCGTGATCCTCGGCAACAACAGGCCATACCTGACGCTGTTGGTCAAACCATCTATGCCGGCCCTCGAAGAGATCTCCGAGAAACTGCACATTGCTCACGACGACTTCAAGCAGGTGCTGGAAAATAGCGAGGTCCTAGAGGAAATCCGAAAGGGCGTCGAAGAGATCACGGAGAAACTACCGCGTCAGGAGCAGATCCGCGACATCAGGCTGCTGCCCGACGGATTTACGCTAGAAAACGGGCTGCTGACACCGTCGCTGAAAATTAAGCGCCGCGAGGTGGAGGACCGTTTCCGCGAGGTGATCGAAGACATGTACACCAAGCTCGCTGAGAAAAAAGAAGAGCGAAACAGGCAAGAGAAGAAGTAGACAAAAATGTCCCGGCAGGTTTTCCTGCCGGGACTTTCTATTGCCTGAATTTAGCGCTGCGCCTTGGTGAAGCCAGCAGCCTTGGCTGCCTCCTCGCTCTTGAACCAGACGTCGGCGTTGGTGGCCTCGAAGCCGCCGGTGCCGGGAACGTGGTACTTCATCGAGCGCTCATTGCCCTTGATGGTGAACTCCGCCGGGGGCTCGTCGCCCACGTATGCGTCGTCACCATACTTGTTTTTTTCGTTCTTGCCCTCTTCCTCGGAACGCTTGGGCTTTTCGTCCTCAGACTCCTCTGCGGGCTTGTTCCAGTCCGAATCCTTGAAGTTGCGGTTCGGCTCCTGCGGGGTCCAGCCGTCATCGGAATCGCCGAGGAACGAGCGGACGAACCAAACCACGCCAGCAACTGCTGCAGCGATGCTGACGAAAATGAACGTTCCGCGAACCAAGCTGCGCCTCTTGCGGGGCTCGGGAAGGACCGGCTTGGGCAGGGAAAGATCGCCACGAAGAGCAGCAACCGCTGCGGCGCCCCTGTCAGTGGCCTCCTGAACCGTCGGGTTCAGCTGGGCCTGTTTCCACGCCTTCTGAATGCGGGGAACGACTTCTTTGTCTACGGCCTTAGCGACATCGTGGTAAGCATTGCTGACTGCGGGCTGAACCTTAGAAACAGCCTTGTCGACGGCCGGCGCGACGTTCTTCTTATAAGCGCGGGACACATCGTCGAAAGTTTCGGATGCAGCGTTCGCAGCCTTCTTTGCGTGCGGAGCAATGAAATCTGCCACGTCGTCGAGGGCGTGCTTGGTGTTGGCGGCGGCCTCTTCGGCGGCAGCCTTGGCCTTGCGTGCGGCCTTTCGTTCGTTGAACATTTTAAGATCTCCGATCTTGTTTGGGGCTCGTAATCGAGCTTGCTCGTAGTCGAGCTACATTCAACGTTACTTCGCTAGCGACAGGATCAAGTGGACGGAGCAAAATTCATAGGTTTTATACAGCATGGAATTGTGCTTTGGGATACCGGTAAACTGGCTTGCGAAAGAAAAGATAGGAGCAAGCGTGACGCAAGCAACCATCCACACTAACCACGGCGACATCGTGGTTAAGCTGTTTGAAAACGAGGCCCCGAAGACGGTCCGTAACTTCGTTGAGCTCGCCACCGGCAAGCGCGAATATCGTGACCCTCGCGACGGCTCGGTGAAGACCGATAACTACTACGACGGCACCATCTTCCACCGCATCATCGATAACTTCATGATTCAGGGTGGAGACCCGACCGGCACCGGTCGTGGCGGCCCCGGCTACCAATTCGGTGACGAATTTCACCCCGAGCTCAAGTTCGACCGTCCGTATCTGCTGGCAATGGCCAACGCTGGCCCCGGCACCAACGGCTCGCAGTTCTTCATTACCACCGTCGAGACCCCGTGGCTGAACATGCGTCACACCATCTTCGGTGAGGTTGTTGACGAGGATTCTCAGAAGGTCGTCGACGAGATCGGGAAGGTGGCCACCAATGCCGCCGACCGTCCGCTCGAAGACGTAGTCATCAACTCGATCGACTTCGAGTAAAACCTAAAAAAATTGCGCTGCCGACAGGCAGCGCAATTTTTTTATTCGCCAATGTTGAAAGTGGCCTCTAAGTCAACCTTGCTGTAGGCGCGGAAGGCCAGGTGTGAACTGGTGTCGATGACCCCTTCCACCTTGTTTAGCTTGTCGGAGATGACCGACGAGATCTCGTCGAATTCACGCACTCGCACCATGACTACCAGGTCGATGTCGCCAGTCACCGAGTAAACCTCGCTGACGCCGTCAATGTTTGCGATTTCCTGCGCAACCTCGGGGATGCGGGAGCTTTCTACCTGTACAAATGCGATTGCCGTAATCATGGCCTCAAGTCTAGCCACTCGTTCGCCAAAAGAACCGACCTGTTTCGAACGATCAGCCGTTTTTAGGCATCTAGTTTCACCATTTGCGGCGCTCCCGCATTGCTGGGGATGGCCCAATCTCCTTCGATCTGCATTAACCGCACGCCCGGGCTTTCGAGCCAGTTGGCGATGCATTCTGCCTCCTCGACTGAGCCGGCGGGCAGGCCATGTTGTGGTTTAGGAACGGTTGCGCTGACCCGTAGCGCTTCGTCCGCTATTGCGAGAGCGGATTCACCACGCTTAGCGCGGGCGGCTCCGGCCAGGAAACCGTACTTTACGATGTTGATCTGCCACCCACCAGCGTTGGGGCTTGCGGCGACGATCAGTGGGCAATGGGTCAACGCTTTCAGCCTTTGCCAACGCAGGATGGTTCTTTGATAGAGGCCGAGCCTGTCCCTGACGACGCCTGCCTCCTCAAAACGTTCTTGTGCGCTGAGGGTTCGCATCTGTTCGCTAAGCGATTCAGTGATTGCCCGCACGTCGTAGGTCGACCGGATCGCTTCGTCCAGGGCCAGTGAATATAGCTCGCCAAGCGTCTCGTCATCGCCTCGGCAAGGGGCAAAACAGCGATTTAATTGGGCTAACGCGCAGCTAGAAGAAATAGAGCGCGGCCCGATGCGTTGAGTGCACTGACGCAGCTTGAACGATTGGGAGAGGACCAGCGCTAGTTCTTGGGCGACCCTTCTGCTGACGCAGGGCCCAAAATATTTGGCATCGTCGGTGATTTTCGAGACCACCGAGAACCTCGGCCAGCGCTCGTTGGTTAGTTTCAGCCAGGCCAGCTTGTGTTGGCGACGAGAACGACGGTTATAGTGCGGCTGCTGGGAATTGATCGTTCGCAGCTCGCGGATTTCGGCCTCTAGGGGAGTCTGGCAGACGATGGCTTCCACGCCCGTGGAGATGCGAACCATCTCTTCCATGCGCCCGCGCGTCTCCGACGCAGTGAAGTAGGTGGCAACCCTCTTTTTGATGTTCACCGACTTGCCGACGTACAGAATCTCCCGGCTGCCATCCTTGTGAGATTTGTCCGTGTAGAACTGATAGATGCCCGGTTCCTCGGGAAGATCCTTCGCCCATACCCGCTTGGCTCGTCGCTGCGGGGAAACGTGGTGGGCGTATTCGAGGAGATCTTCGAGCGTAGTTACGCCAAGCGCGCCGACCCGCTCTAATAAGCCGTGCAGCACGTAGACGGTTGCTCGGGCGTCGTCGAGTGCGCGGTGCGTCGGCATCTCTGGGACCTTGAAGAATGCAGAAAGTGTGGACAGCTTGCAATTGCGGACTTCGTCGCGCAGCAGGGTGTGCCTGGCTAGCTTGACGGTGTCTACAACCTGGTTACCAGGCCATTCGTAGCCCAAGTTCGCGCAGGCACGTTTCAGAAAACCAACGTCGAAGCTCGCGTTGTGCGCAACCAGAACCGTCCCGCGAGCGAACTCTAAAAAGCTCGGCAGCACTGTATTGATGGTTGGTGCATCGGCAACCATGCGGTCGGAGATGCCAGTCAGCACCGTGATGTTTGCGGGAATATGCATTTGGGGGTTCACGAGCGTGGCGAATTCGCCTTCAGCCTCGCCGCCACGAACCTTAACAGCGCCGATCTCGGTGATTGCCGCACCCTCTCCAACACCCGTCGTCTCGAGGTCGACGACGCAAAAACTGACGTCGAACAACGGCACGCCGAGGTCGTCAAAGCTGGGCTGTAAAGGTTTCATGCATTCGACGCTAGTAGGCGCCACTGACAATTTTTTAACAATGCCTTCCCAGGCTGTGCTCGAGATAGTTCCTCTGAAACACTCTCGCCAGCTGATGTGAGGCTGATAAGAGGGTCAATTTTTCGAATCTGCAAACTAGGTAATGGCAAACTTGTGCTCATGCGTGCACGGCTACTGGCGATCATCGTTTCGCTTGTCTTGGCGCTTTCGGGCTGCCAGAAAACCCCCGACTTAGAATGTGTCGCTGAATCCTTGAATCAGTCAGTTAAAGAAGGCGATTCCGCAAAACTGCTGAATGTGCTTTCCGGGCGACGGGCACCGCTGGTTGCAAAGAATCTCGGTCAGCTCGCCGAGGCCACTTTCGAGCCTTACAAAGACGGGCTTAGGGTCAAGTGGCGAGCGGCCGCTATCGATGCCCCTGCCTGGCATGAGATAGGAATAAAAGCTCAAGGCTGCCGGGTCGTGGACGTTTTCCCTAAGGAAGACTCACCGGCTCCGATCTGGTTGAGCCAACAGATCGAGGTTTACTCAGACGATGACGTCACCGTGATGGCAGCCCCTCGCGACGCTTCCGGTAATCAGGTGGACAACAGTTCCTGGTTGCTGGCGGCGCACGACGCCGTCGAAACGGTTCGGGCAGCGGTTCCTGAGCTGAGTTGGGACTCGCGCCTTGTGATTCAGGTGGCCGACAGCATCGAAAGTTTTCACAAAATCACCGGGGGAACGGCCCTAGACGGTTCGGCCGCTTACACGCTCGCCCAGGATTTCGCGGATGCGAACGACCAGGCTGCTAGCCATATCATCGTCAACCCGATTCACAAGGTCGACCCGAGATTCTTGCTCACGCACGAGGCCGTGCACGTCGCGACTGCGGAACTGGGCGTTCCCGACGATAAGAATATGTGGGTCAGCGAGGGCTATGCAGAGGCGATCGCGCTGGCTACTAACCCGGAGCGCGCCCAGGAGAGCGAGCGGTTGATCGAAGAGAATGGCCTGCGCCCAGAACAGCCGCCAACAGCCGAGGAGTTCATGTCCAAGGACCCTAAGATCAGCTCGCTGGCGTACGCGAGGGCAGCGAAACTGGTGGGTGAGGCCGTGAGCAAGGGCAATGTGTTAGTCCAATTGCAGAATCTGGGTTGGCCTCGCTAAAGAACCAGCCCGCCGTCGCCCCTCGGGTCATTATCCTTTGGGATCAGCGTCAATGACACGGCTATTCCTGCACCGAAAAATAGGACGGCCATCACCCAGAAGCCTGGATTCAGCATTCTGGCCCACAGCAGCACGATTAGAACCGCTGCGGCGATGAACATGCCTGCGGCAAATCCGGCACGCTTGGAAAGTGAAATGGGCTCGGGGTCGGGATTCCACTTTGCTGGCTCGTCAGGCTCGGTGCTTTCGATCGCGTCGGACATGGAGAACCACTTCTTGGGCTCAGAAAAGCTGGGACCGACGTTCTCGCCGAACTCCTCTTTTATTAACTTCGCAAACTCTTCGTCTGTGTCCGACACGTTTTCTCACTCCTCAGGGCTCGGCAAAGCTCCTAACGTCTGTGTCATTGCATAAACTAAAGGAATGGACACTGAGCGCGCCGAAAACAAACCCGATAACAACGCTAGCCGCGGTTACCAACCAGGCAACATCTGGTATCGCCTTTTCCGTAACCTCATCTTCACACCAATCGTAAAGTGGTTCTGGAAAGTTGAAGTTATCGGTGCCGAAAACATCCCGGCGAACGGCTGCGTGATCGCGGCCAATCACATCGACGCGGGCGATACCATCGCGCTGCCTGCTGCGCTGAAACCCGCAATGATCTTCCCCGCCAAGAAGGAATTGTTCGAGGGTAAAAACCTGGGCGGAAAGATCGTCGCATGGTTCCTCAAGCTCGTCGGGCAGGTGCCCATCGATCGATCCGGCGGAAAGGCATCCGTTAGCGGCCTGGAGGAAATCGAGCAGAAACTCTCCGCAGGCCACGCCATCGGTATCTTTCCGGAGGGCTCCAGGAGCACCGACGGGCGTCTCTACAAGGGCCACACCGGAGTTGCCCGAATGGCGCTCGAGGTGAACAAACCCGTCGTCCCGGTCGGGTTGATCAACACCAGGCTGCTGAAAAATAAACTCGGCCTGCCCACCATGGAGAACGCGAAAATCGTCATCGGCAAGCCGCTCGACTACAGCCGTTTCCACGATTTCCGAAACAACATAAAAGTTGGCCGATGGGTGACCAACGACATCATGGCCCACATCCAAGAGGTCACCGGTCAGGAGTACGTAGACGTCTACCTGAGCGCAGTGAAACGAGGAAAACTCAGCGGCGAGGCCCTAGAAAAGCACGTCAAAGATACCCCCAGCCTCGAGGAGCCTCAGCTATGAGTAACTTCTTCGAGCGCGTGAAACACAGCCTGAAAATAGGCTGGTCAAGGCTGCGGGCGACATTCCGTGCCGACGTCATTGGGCAAGAAAATCTTCCCGACGGCGCGTTCATATTGGCATGTAATTTTGTTCATTCCACCGATTCTCTGAGAATCGTCAATTCGCTCGGCCGAAGAGTAGTTTCGCTCTCCAGGCTTAACCCGACGAAGCGAGACACTCCCACGGCGCGTCAGGAACGCGCGCTAAGCACGTTATCCAAGGGAAAGGGCGTGCTAATCTTTCCTGAAGGCGCGCCGAGCCTCGACGGACGCCTGCACAGGGGCCGTCCCGAGGCAGTTGCTTTGGCTATCAAGGCCGACGTTCCGCTAATTCCTGCCGCCCTGGTTAGAGCGAAAGATCCCCAATCGGAATATGAGTTGAGGATTGGCGAGGCGGTCTCGCTGGATCGTTACCGCGACGCCGGAGCCGCCAGCGATAAGGTCGAGGGCTTCTGGTTGCGGGGAGCTTCTGATTTGCTGATGCTCAAAATTAGCGAGCTAAGCGGTCAGGAGTACAGCGACCTCTACCCGATGCAGGCCCGAGAGCTCAAAAAGCAACAGGTTGCAGCCAGCCAGCAGCGCGCCCAAAGCCAATGGGAGGATTACCAGCGCGAGCAGGAAAAGGCCAAGGAAGAGGCAGAGCGCGTCGAAGAAGCCGAGCGCGCCGAGCTGCTTGAGGCCGCGAAAGCCGCCAAGGAGTACGTGAAAAGGCTCGCGGCAGAGGAAAACAAGGGGCGTTAGGGGTCCGGCTGCCGGGCAAAAATAGTCTGGCTTGACGCTGTCGCTTATTCTTAATGGTGTGCGCAATATCCCGACCCTAGAAGAACTTCACGAGCTGCCCCAGATCCAGCAGCCGACCTATGAAGATCCAGCCAAAGCAGCCCAGGTCGTAGCCCAGCTACGCAGCCTGCCGCCGCTGGTTTTCGTGGCTGAATCCGATTCGCTGCGCGAACGTATCGCGCAGGCAGCTGTTGGTAAATCGTTCATTCTGATGGGTGGCGATTGTGCTGAGACTTTCGACGGCGTTACCGCAGACAACATCATGGCGAAGCTTCGCGTTTTGCTGTCGATGAGCGTCGTCATGACTTATGCGGCGCAGGTGCCGGTCGTCAAGATTGGTCGCATCGCAGGCCAGTACGCCAAACCGCGCTCCAAGAACACCGAGACCCGCGACGGCGTCACGCTGCCCGCCTACAGAGGAGACGCGGTCAACGGCTTCGAGTTCACGCCCGAGTCGCGTAGGCACGACCCGGAGCGCCTGATCGATTCCTACAACGCTTCCGCCGCCACTCTTAACCTGGTTCGCGCGTTCGTCTCTGGCGGTTTTGCTGATCTTCGTCAGATCCACGCCTGGAATTCGAGCTTCGTCAAGGACAGCCACGTCGAGAAGAAGTACGAGCAGATGGCGCTTGAGATCGACCACGCCGTGCGCTTCATGCGCGCTTGTGGCGTCGAGGATTCCACGATGTCCAAGGTGGATTTCTATTCGGCACACGAGGCTTTGTTGCTGGACTACGAGCACGCCCTGACCCGAATCGACTCTCGCACCGGCAGGCCTTACGTAACCAGCGGTCACATGGTTTGGATCGGCGAACGCAACCGTCAGCCAAATGGCGCCCAGGTGGAGCTGCTGCGGCACGTCTACAACCCGCTGGGCATCAAGCTCGGGCCGACGGCCACCGTGCAGGACGCTCTTGAGATAGCCGATCGACTAGACCCGGATCGGGTTCCCGGCCGGATCAGTTTCATCACCCGCATGGGCGCTGCGCAGGTGCGCGACAAACTACCCGCGATCATCGAGGGCGTCGAGGCCTCCGGACGTAAGGTGGCCTGGATCTGCGACCCGATGCATGGCAACACGATCGAAACCGCAAACGGCTTTAAGACCCGACGCTACGAGGACGTGGTTGAGGAGCTGAACGGTTTCTTCGACGTCCACAAGCAGTTGGGCACCTGGCCGGGCGGCGTGCACCTCGAGCAGACCGGAAAGGACGTCACCGAATGCATCGGCGGCGCCTTCCAGCTGAACGAAGATGATCTCGTCAACCGTTACGAGACCGCCTGCGACCCCCGGCTGAACCGTAACCAGAGCCTAGAGCTGGCTTTCATGGTGGCCACCAGGCTAAACGAGTTCAGGAATCTGGACGAGGAAAACGTTCCCGAGCGCAACATGTAGCTAGCGGGCGGTGATAACTACCTTGCTGCCCTCAGCCACTTTTTTACCAACCTTTGGGTCGGTCCAGAGAACCTTGCGGTTTCTGGTACCGAACGGGTACTTGACCTCGTCGACGGCCAGGCCCGCTTCCTCGAGCTTCTTGGTGGCCTCATCGACGCTCATGCCCTCGACATCGATCATTTCGATCTCTTTGGGGCCGTCGCTGACGGTTAGCTTCACGGTGTCGCCGACGAAGCCCTGAGTGGTCGCGACCGGCTCTTGGCTGATGACCTTATCCTTTGGCACGTCCTTGTCGTTGGCGCGCGTGGTCTCCACAAGCAGACCCAGGTCGGTCAGTTTCTTAGTTGCCTCTTCGAGCGTGTCCGAGGTGACGTTCGGTATCTCTACGGGTTTGCGTCCCTTGGAAACCTCGATGTCGACGGTCGTGTCCCGCTTTAGCGGCTCGCCTGCACCGAAGCTGGTAGAGACGATGGTTTTTTCCGCCGCCGTGTCGTGGTAAACCTCGCTGACCTTACCCAATCGCAGGTTGTTCGAAGAAAGGATGCTACGAGCCTCGTCCACCGTCTTCCCGATCAGATCGGGCATCGGGTAGCGTTCCTTGCCCTTAGAAATGCTCGCGTGAATCGTGCCTTGGCGTTTGACGCGCTCGCCTGGTGCGGGATCCGTTGATATGACGTGATCGGCAGGCACGTCCTCAGAGAAGTTCTCCGTGAACTCGACGCTCAATCCTAGCTCTTGCGCGGTCGCGCTTGCCGTCGCCCGGTCTAGGCCGATCAGTTCCGGTGTATCGATGTATCGGCCGGCAGCTAACCACCAGGTTCCGACGGAAACCAAAATCGCGAGAAGAACGA
The DNA here is from genome assembly GCF_000423485.1 of Propionimicrobium lymphophilum DSM 4903. Classification (GTDB taxonomy): domain Bacteria; phylum Actinomycetota; class Actinomycetes; order Propionibacteriales; family Propionibacteriaceae; genus Propionimicrobium; species Propionimicrobium lymphophilum. Next base: position 58,603 of record NZ_AUIB01000006.1, read on the forward strand.
GTAGCGCTAGCGAAAACCTTCGCCTGCGTGCTGTCGTCTTTTTATGTGGCTGGGTGCGTACCTTAACCGGGGCAGCCACCGGAGCAGGCGCGGGTTGCACCGGCTCGGAAGGTTCGTCGTATGAATATTCCGCAACAGGCTCGCTTTGAGTAACCGGCGGCTCGTAGGTCATCTCCTGCTGCCCGCGATGGTCTGCGCCCGGGAACATGATCATGGTGAGGGCCTGGTCGTGTCGGATGCCTCGTTCCAGAGCACGCCTGGCTCGGCGGATTCTGGTTAGCAGCGCATGACCGTCTCGTGGCCGCAGCGTCGGATCCCGCCTGGTGCAGGCCAACACCAACGCGTCTATGTAGTCGGGGATCGGATGATGGCGGGCCGCATTCGGTTTCTTCTCCACGAGCCGCTGAGACGGGCGCGGCACCTCGCCGTTCACATGGGCGTATGCCACGGTGATCGGGCTGTCGCCGGTGAAGGGCTTCGTGCCGGTGAGCAACTCGAAAAGCACGATGCCGAAAGAGTAGACGTCAGAACGCGAATCTGCCTGGCCTCTCATTACTAGCTCAGGAGGCAGGTAGCTGACGGTTCCAATCAGCATGCCTTGTGTGGCCGTCGCGGTCTGGGTGCTGACGCTTCGTGCAAGGCCGAAGTCGGCGACTTTCACATCGCCGCGCTCGCTGATCAGCACGTTCTCAGGTTTCACGTCCCTGTGCACCAGCCCGTTGTCGTGCGCCGCAGCGAGTGCCGCGGCTACGGGTTCGAGAAGTTTCAGTGCTTTCAGCGGGCTGAACAGCGCCTCTTTAGCGATTAGGTTGCGAAGCGTGTAGCCCTCGATGAACTCCATCACGATGTATGGGCGTCCCTGCTCCACGCCTTGGTCGTAGATGGAAACGACGTTCGGGCAAGTGAGAGCCGCTGCGGACCTGGCTTCGCGGTCGAACCTGGCCTTGAAGTCGGAGTCGTCGCCCAGGCCCTCGTGCATCACCTTAACTGCGACGATTCGCTCCAGGCGGCGGTCCCAAGCGCGGTAGACGGTGGCCATTCCGCCTCGGGCAAGCCGCGCCAAAATTTCGTAGCGGCCATCAAGCACGTTGCCAGACATCTGATCAGTGCTCATGAAGGCTCCAAAGTTAGGGGAAGAATAACTACTAGCTTATAAGGTCAAGGTACCGATAATGCCACATGCCCCATGTGCTTTTGCTCGGTGTTTTCGCGACCCAAGCTAGAATTTATGCCATGACGGCTGTGATGGGTCTTTCAAGCAGGTTAAAAACTGCGAAGCTGATGGCGCTGGTGCCTGCACAGGAGCAACGCAAGCTGGCCACCCTTTGCGATGAGTTGGCCTCTGCTGGCGTTTCGGTGGTCCTTTTGACCGCCCCGGACGCCGAATCCGTGAAGACCGCAAAGTCATTTTCTGGATATGACGCGTTAGTCGGTGCTTTTGGCGACGAAGACCTAGCCGTTGATCTCAAGTGTGACGTCGTGGCCCACCAAAGATTTCCAGTCGAGAAGCCGCACGAATTCGCGTTCAGGGGAGCAGCATGTCCGAGCGAAGAAAGGCTAGCCGAGGCTATCGATAGCGACGATGTCGACTTCCTGATCGTCACCGGAGCCCTAGCTCTCGTCGCACAAAAGTTTGCGCCCGCCTCCGACGCATCTTCTAAGCCATGGTTCGCGATGACCGAGGGCGACGACGTCGACGAGCTGATCGAATCTGGGGCAAAGCGGTTGGCGCTTTTTGGGCCCGCTGTGCAGGCCAAGCAAGCGGAGAGAATCTGGAAAAAGATCTCTGCCGCATGGGGGCCAGAAATGCAGAGGTTACTTTTTACCCAGCTTGCGCAGGGTTAAAAATAGGTTTTTGCCAGAGGCAATCTGTAGGCTCATTTCCTGAAATCAAAAAGGGGAGATCATGCCTAAAGTAAAGGCCGTATTCGCTCTGGTAGCAGCACTTCTTCTTGCGGGCTGTCAGGCCAATTCGGGGGCGCCCGAACAGACGCCTTCCGCTTTGGAGTCGGTTATGGAGACGCCGACCCCCACACCTCAGCCAGTGAGCATCACGCTGAACGTTTCCGGGGATTTGCTTTGGCACGACAGCTACTTCGAGCCCGCTGCCCAAAACGCAGCGGCAAAGGGCGAAGAAGGCATGGATTTCTACCCTTTCCTGGAATCTGCAACTAACTATGTCTCTTCCGCAGACTGGGCGATCTGCCAGAACGAACTGCCGTATGCGGCACCGGAAGGCCCGTACAGCGGTTACCCCTCGTTTAAGACCCCGCCGGACGCAGCCAAGGCAGTGGCCAAGACAGGGTGGGACATGTGCTCCACCACCTCCAACCACACCATGGACGCCGGCTGGGACGGCTTAGTGCGCACCAAGGACGTTTTGGAGAGCGTAGGAGTGGTGCCTATGGGCACTTATCGAACTGAGGAAGAGGCAAACACTCCTCAGATCGTCGACGTCAAGGGCGTGAAGGTCGGTTTCGTTTCGCAGACCTATGGCCTTAACGGGATTCCCAAGGCCGAGGGTAAGGACTGGTCTGTGGATATCCTCGACGCGGATAAGGCGATCGCCGATGCCCGCAAGCTGAAGGTGGCAGGCGCTGACGTCGTTGTCGTCCACATGCACGCCGGTGACGAACACAACCACCAGCCCAACCAGCAGCAGATTGACTTCGTTCAGGCAGTTTCCGCTAGCCCGGACGTCGATTTCATCTACGGGCAGCACGCTCACGTTAGCCAGCCGATCGCCAAGGTAAACGGCAAGTGGGTTGTTTACGGCACTGGAAACGTCACGGGAATGATGCTGCGCTCTGGTTGGCCGGATGTCTACGAGGGCTATTTCGCACAGATCACACTGCAGGGTTTTCCTGGGGAAAAGTTCGAGGCGACCAAGATGGAGTGGGCTCCGCTGGCTATCACTTCTGACGGCAAGGTGAAACTGATCCCCGATGAGGTCAAGAAGGGTGCAGCTAACGCTGAAGAGCTGGAGGCTTCTGCGGCTAGGACCCGCGCGATCGTGACTTCCATGTCCGAAGAACTGGTGGAATACACGGGAGCCTAACTTTCGTGTTCGTCGAGGCGAGCCACTAAAATCAATTAGCGTTCCATTGATTTGAGCAAGGAGGCTCTATGAACGCAAATAGTCTCGTAATTGCGGTGGACTCGTCCACGACCAGCACAAAAGCGATCGTGGTGGATTCGGGCGGCATCGTCGTGGCTTCGGCGAAGGTCGAGTTCCCGATGTCGACCCCCAAGGTCGATTTTTACGAGCAAGATCCCAAAGACTGGTGGGCGAGCACCAACGAGGCAATCGGCAAGGCAGTTTCTGGGCTGTCGCAGAAAGATCGCGAGCGCATCGAATTCGTCTGCGCGACGATTCAGCGGCAGTCTTTCGCTCTTGTCGACAAAAACGCCGAGTCGCTTCGCCCAGGAATTCTGTGGCTGGACGGCCGCGCAGCGGATCAGGTTCACAAGTACGGCAGCGAGCGGGTGCACGAGATCTCCGGTTTCCAGCCGGACACCACGCCGTCTATCTACAAGATCGCTTGGCTGAAGGAGAACGAGCCCGAGAGCCTGCAGGCGGCCCACAAGATAGTCGGCGTTCACGGCTATCTCACATATGCAATGACGGGCGAATGGGTCGATTCGGTGGCTACCGCCGATTCGCTCGGGTTGCTGGATTCGGCAAAGCTGGAGTATTCCGACGAACTAATCGATCTGATCGGAATTCAGCGTAGCCAGCTGGCTGATCTAGTTCCCGCCGCCTCCGTGATAGCGCCGATAAAGAAGACCGTCCTTAGTGGTTGGGGGATCAAGCACCCTGTTCAGTTGGTCGCCTCTTGCGGTGACGGCCAGGCCGCCGCACTTGGGGCCGGCGCCATTGGAACCGACGAGGCCTATCTGAATATGGGTACCGCTTTGGTGGCGGGAGTTCACTCTCCGAACTACCTGACTGCCGACGTATATCGAACCGACGTCGCTGGCATTCCGGGTCAATACGTCCTGGAGATCGTGCAGAACTCGGGCGCTCACCTTGCCGGTTGGTTCCGTCAGGAATTGGGCGATCCCGCACTCGGGGGCAGGCCAGATCCGGCGTTAGACGCGGCTGCGTCGAAGGTTCCGGCCGGATGCGGTGGCTTGGTGACGATGCCGTATTGGAACGCGGTTCAGTCGCCGTATTGGGATCCGATCGCTCACGGCGCCATCGTCGGTTTGGCCGGAGCTTACGGGCGTGCCGAAATCTACCGATCGATACTTGAAGGTATCTCGCTGACCATGGCCTCGAACCTGCGTCAGCTGGAGGAGTCGACAGGTGTGCCGATCAAGTCCGTTCGCGTTATGGGCGGTGGGCAGCGCTCGACTTTGTGGCGCCAGATCATGACAGACTGCATCGGTGTGCCGCTCACAGCCTGCGAAACCGAGGAAGTCTCGGCGATGGGAGCTGCGGTGATCGCGATGTCCAACACGGACGCCTTCGATTCGGTCCAGGACGCTGCGAAGGCGATGGCCGCGCTCGGCGGCACTTCTGAGCCCAACCAGAAGACTCACGAGATTTATCGCGAGTTGGCGGAGATTCAAGATCAGGTCTATCCGGCATTGAAGGATGTCATGGTTAGGCAATATGAATTTTCGCAGAAGTATCCGTTGCGCTAGTATCTGGTGATTGCGCGACCAATAAGAGGGTGCCTGGAAAATTAATCCAGGCACCCTCTTTTATTCGCTAAGGTCTAGGCCTAGCTGTTTTGCTTACTGCTTTGCCGGGTTGATGAAGCCCTCGGTCGGAACCTCTGCCTCTGCCCAGTAGCCGCCCGGTGCGAACAGGCTCTCGACTACGTCGGAGTAGATGCCCAGGTCGTATAGCACATCCGTGATGTTGTAGCGGGCACGAATGGTCTGCGACTGGTAGTAGGTCAGCTTCATCTTTTCCATGTCGACGTCCAGCTGTGCCGGGTGGTAAGGAGCGCCACAGCGCTTCAGGATGTCGGCGATTTCCTTAGCCGGCATAACCTGCTTCTTGGACTCTTCGAGGATCCTCGACCAGTTGTCCTTGATCAGCTGAACACGCTCGGGCAGCTTGTCTGCCGGAACATACTTCTGCATGGACTGATCGACTGCTGCGTCGCGGATGGCCTTGATGGGCTGCAAGTCCTCGACGCGCTTCTTGTTATCTTCGGGGCTCAGCTGCTTGGCTGCGACCTCCTGCGGGTCGATCGCGTCGATGTCGATGCTTGCCAGAGCGTCGTAAAGTGCGCAAGAAGCGACGGTGCCGATGCCAACCTTCTGACCGTGCGATAGCGGGGGCTCCCAGTCGAGGCCGTGGCCCTCCATCTCCCACTGGTGGGAGAAGTTGTGGCCGGCACCCGATGCCGGACGCGAAGACTGCATGGACTGCATAGCCAGACCGGAGAGGATGAGCTCCTGAGCCAGGCCGTGCAGGGCATCAGGGTCGGAAGCCTTGATGCCCTCTGGGTCGCTGAGCGCCTCGCGCAGCGGGGGCTGGACTAGGTTCCAGGACTGCTCGTGGATTGCCTCGATGCCCAGAATGTCGGAGATAATCCAGTCGGCGCCTGCGGGGACCTTTTCGATCAGGTCGCCGACGCCGGTAGCGGTCAGCCTGTGTGGGGCGTGGGCCATGATGTCCAGGTCGCCGATCAGGCCTGCCGGAGCGGGGCAGTTGCGGGTGATCTTGAAGCCGTCGCGGGTGATCGACGCGCCGAACGCTGCGTAGCCGTCCATAGAGGCTGCGGTGCAGACGTTCATGTAAGGACGGCCGAGCTCGCCGTTTGCCAGCTTGACTAGGTCATTCAGCGTGCCGCCACCGATGGAGACGCAGCGAACATCCATGTCCTTGACGTGGTCGCGCACGCGCTCAACGTTCTCGTAGCCGGCGTACAGTGTCGGGGTGCCGGGGAAGATGAAAGGCTCGACGAGCTCGACGCCCGCCTCTTCCAGAGATGCCTTGACCTGTTCGCCTGCAACCTCCCAAGTGTTTCCGTCTGCGATGATGATGCCTTTGGCGTCGCCGAAAAGCTCCTTGAAGATCCTGCCGGTCTCCTTGATGACGCCACGGCCGAAAGCGATTGCTTTGGTGTCGGTGGATGTCTTGAGAGCTTCTTGGATCAGATCTGCCATCTTTCCTCCATTTGTTTTATGTTCGAACTGTCTTTGTTCGGATAGATTCTTTAGCGAATCGTCTTGTAACAATCCTCGCACTTTCTAGCGCGAAAGTTTAGCGATCACAGTTAGTTCATAGAGCTTGCACAGCCGGCCCTAGAAAATTCTCAGTCGCGGGGAACTCTAATAATAATGTGTTGACTCTGCTCGACTAGTGTTGAGATTCGTGACGATTAGGTTTTCGAGCTGAGGCAAATACGAGGAAAGGGAATGAATTGCTAACTTTGCTCCAGGCTGTTGTCCTGTTTGCGACTACGAATATTGATCACCTCGTGATTCTGAGCATGTGGTTCGCCCGTGGCCACGGCCGTCCCGGCACGACCCGCAGAATCTTGGCGGGGCAGTACCTGGGCTTCGGCGCGATAATAATTCTGACTTTGGCTCTCGCGGCTGGCATTAATCTCGTTCTTCCCGTGGAGGCGCTTCGTTGGCTAGGCCTGATCCCGCTGATCATCGGCTTGAAGGCTGCATGGCAAGCATGGAAGTCCAGGGGCGAGGATGAAGATGACGACGAATTGATCCAAGGAAAGCTGACCAGTGTTTTATCTGTTGCGGCGGTGACCTTCGCGAATTCTGGTGACGAAGCCGCCGTCTATCTGCCCGTATTCTCGGTCTCCCAGCCTTGGCAGCTAGCGGTCTATGTAGTTGTCTTTTTGCTTTTAGCCGCCGTGGTCGTTTTCCTTGCCAAATACATAACATCGCGAAAGGCCATTGCCGAGTACCTAGAAAAGTGGGAAAGCATCCTGTTCCCAGTCGTGATGATAGTTCTCGGCCTGATGATCTTGATCTTGGCCTGATGGCTAATCACAAAATTAGATCTTCAAACTTAGACCGCAGTAACTGTGTGAATCTTAGAGCGCAAAGACTAACTATTTAACTTTACTTGTCTGGGCTGTGATAAGCTCAATGACAGGAAATCGGAGTGTAGGCTCTGCTGGTTCGTGACCAGGGATTTCCACAGAATAGGGGAGACTCAGGTTCGAGTCCTGGCCCATGCATTAAGTTTGGCGTAGCTCAATAGGAAAGAGCCCCCTATTTTTTATTTCCAGGCAGCGATGGTCCAAAATCCTAACTTTCTGGCTGCTTGCTCGATATCTCCCTCTGTGATTCCTGCGAGACTGTAATACTGTCTCGCGAAACCGATTGCAGATCTCCTCCACCCAGAAGAATTTCGTATTTTCGTTGTTGACTTATGGAAGTCACTAATCGCTAATCGCGCCCATTCTGTAGTATCCAGCCGGTTAGCCAGTGCACGATTAATCTCACGGCCCAACCGCTTAGTTACTGCAAGTGACGTAAAAACATTTTCTGCTGTCAAGGCCAGTCGGCCTTTGCTATCGATCGTAGCTTCCGGTAAAGCGTTGCGGTTAAGTTTTGACCAGCCATGGCGAGCATCATCGCCCATGCGAGATATAGCTTCATTGAGCCTGCTGTCGGAAAGTTCGCCAGAGTGGATTATAGAATTTCGTATCTCTCGGATCACGTGAAATGTCTCTAACCACTCGACCGGTTTCAAATAGCCACAAGTCTCGAAAAGCACTTCATGCATGTTCCAAGCCTTGACTTGTCTGCCATGTGTTATCGGCCTTACACCTTCACTCTCTAAGAGATGAAGCATTTTTATGACAAAATCCTCGTGCGTCGCCAACGCGTAAGGAATCGTGACAGAGGCGATGTATTGATCAGCATCATTAAGAAGGTCGCGAGCTGAGTCACTTCTCAAATTGAAGCGCTTAATGTGTTCGACTGTAGGAAAAACCTCAGCCAAAGTCGAGTTTGAGCCCGATGTCAGAGACAGCGTGTGCGCTGCTAGTTTCGAACCGGCTAGCAGCGCCATCATCGCATTGTTTACTCTGACTCTATTCTCAATGTAATCTCGATATTCGCGGAACATTATTTCGCCCATAAAATAAATGGTTATCATGTTCTTCGGCGTTCACCAAGGGGTTCTGCGTATGGAGATTCGAGGATCGAGGCGATCCAGGATCTCCTTTTTCTGAGCAATGTTATGCACAGGCGGGCAATAGTGAGGTTGTCTACTGTTCCATTGTTATTTGCAATCATGGGGATTGGCCAGAATACTTAAAACTTCCCGCCTGTTCCAAACGCTTATTTAGGACTAATAGAGGGATCTTAATTTTTCCGCTCAGCGCTTATTTATTGGACATTTTTTATCAATATAAAAAGAAACAAGGTATTCACCGTCGACAGCATAAGGCTGTATTTATTCGTACATTCTTGTCCGTTTTATTTAAAGAGATTTCTTGAAGAAAGTAACTAACCATAGACAACCACTTAACTGTTATCCACAGGCTCTATTCCGAATCATGGATTTAAAAGTTGGGCGGGCTGCTGTTTCCGCGATTCCTCATGGGGCAAAAGCACTTAATAAAAAATGACCAGGTCAGATGACCTGGTCATTGCTATCTGGTTATCTAGTTGCTGAAGATGATACGGGTACGTGTTGGCTCTCTGGGCACGTTGTGTCTGTTTCTGCTGGTTATGGCGGCTTTTGATTTCGTTGCAGTGTTGCTCGGCGATCTCCACGGGTCATTAACTGGCCGTGGACTGTCTGTTGTGCTCGCGCGTGTCCGCTTTGGGAACTGGGATGAGTGTGCTTGCTCGGGTTACGCGTAAAGGTTGTTTCATTTGCGCTTATGGAGCGTGCTCGTCCTAGGAGAGTATCGCGTTAGATAAGATGGAGGTGTGCGGCGTGCGCGTTGGGCGCTTGAGCGTGGAGGTGTGTGATGGCGCGTCTTACTGAGGAAGATGTGAAGCAGCGCCTTATTACTCCTGCGATTGTTGATGGTGCGGGTTGGGCTCGTGAACAGTTGTTTATGGAGGCGTTCACTGACGGCCAGATTATTGTGCAGGGCAGGTCTACTCGTCGCGGTAAGCGCGGTAAAGCTGATTATGTTTTGAAAACTTCCATAGGTAAGGCCTTAGCCGTTGTTGAGGCTAAGGATGCGTCTCACTCGGTGGGTGCTGGTTTGCAGCAGGCGATGGGGTATGCGGTGAAGCTAGACGCCCCGTTTGCGTATTCGTCTAACGGTTACGGGTTTGTGGAGCATGACTTTCTCACCGGTGCAGAGCGGGAAATAACAATGGATGAGTTCCCGACTGAAATTCAGCTTTGGCACCGTTATGTGGGAGCTAAGCGGCTCGATTCGCATGCTCAGCAGGTTGTGTGTGAGCCGTATTATTTTGATGCTTTCTCAGGTAAAGCTCCGCGTTATTATCAGCAGGTTGCTGTTGATCGGACGGTGGAGCGGGTAGCGCAAGGCGATAAGCGCTTGCTGCTGGTGATGGCTACTGGCACAGGGAAGACTTTCACGGCGTTTCAGATTATTTGGCGCTTACTGGAAGCGGGCGCTGTGAAACGGGTGTTGTATTTAGCGGATCGTAATGTGTTGTTGGATCAGACGATTTCGCGTGATTTTGCTCCGTTTGGTAATCGTGTGGTGAAGGTTGCTCACCGCAGCCTGGATTCTTCGCGTGAAGTGTATTTGAGTTTGTATCACCAGCTTGCCGGGGATGAGGGGTAGGAGCCTTTCCGTCAGTTTAAGCCTGAGTTTTTTGATTTGGTGGTGGTTGATGAGTGTCACCGGGGTTCTGCTAGGGATGAGTCTAGGTGGCGTAGGGTGCTGGATTATTTTTCCGGCGCTATTCATCTTGGGATGACGGCTACCCCGAAGGAGACTAAAGAGGTCTCGAATATTACGTATTTTGGTGACCCGATTTATACGTATTCGCTTCGTGAGGGTATTGAGGACGGGTTCCTTGCCCCGTATAAGGTGCTTCGAGTTGGTATCGATATTGATCTTGAGGGCTGGCGGCCCTATGAGGGTCAGCGTGATGTGGATGGTCAGCTGGTAGAGGATAGAGAATATAACGTTAAAGATTATGACCGGGATTTGGTGATTGATGACCGTACTCGGCTGGTCGCTAAGTATGTGGCGGCGTGGTTGAAGAAGAACGGTCAAGACTCGAAAACTATTGTGTTTTGTGTTGATATCGACCATGCGGAGAGGATGCGTCAGGCATTAGCGAATGAGTGTCTTGAGCAGGTGGTGGAAGATTATCGCTATGTGATGCGTATCACCGGTGATGACGCTGAGGGTAAGGCTCAGTTGGATAATTTCGCTGACCCAAGCGAGAAGTATCCCACGATTGTGACGACCTCGAAGTTGTTGACGACCGGGGTTGATGTGCGAACTTGCAAATTGATTGTGTTGGAATCGAATATTCAGTCGATGACCGAGTTTAAGCAGATTATTGGTCGGGGAACCAGGCTTGCGCCTGAGTATGGCAAAGAGTTCTTCACGATCATGGATTTCCGGGGTTCTACCCGTCTGTTCGCTGATCCTGATTTCGATGGGGAACCTGCCGTTATCAATACCGTCACGGCAAAGCCCGGCGATGAGCCGATCATTCCAGACGATGATGAAAATACCGATGGACCACAAGATGGTGGCGATGAGCCACCGGCAGTAAGCATCCCTGTAGGTACTACCTGTGGCGGTAGTGGCAAGCCCGTCCAGCCACCTGGGCCGAGACGCAAGGTTCGGGTATGCGGTGTGGAGGTGGCGTTGCTTAATGAGCGGGTGCAGTTCATTGATCCACAAACCGGCAAGTTGGTTAATGAGTCGGTTACTGATTTTTCTCGTAAAAGCCTGCTTGGCCAGTATGCGACGTTGGAGGATTTTCTGCACGGCTGGTTATCGGCTGACCGTAAGGCAGCGTTGGCTGAGGAACTGAAAGATAGCGGGGTGTTTTTGGATGCACTGCGGGAAGAGGCAGGCGCTATTGGGGCCGAGTTGGACGATTTTGATTTGATCTTGCATGTGGCCTACGACAAGCCACCGCTTACTCGCGGCGAGCGAGTGAAGAATGTGCAAAAGAGAGGCTACCTGCATCGCTATTCTGGCGAATGCGTGAAAGTACTGCAGGCTCTGCTCGACAAGTACGCCACGATAGGAATCAGCCAGGTTGAAGATATTCGGGTGCTAGCTAATGACCCGTTTATTCATCTTGGCTCACCTGCGAAAATCATTAGCTTGTTTGGTGGGAAAACGAGCTATCAACAGGCCGTCCAAGAACTCATCAACCAGTTGTATGCAACGTCCTAACTAGCCGGGGAGAACACGAAAACACATGGGTCTTAATTCATTCATCTCTACTTCGCGTAACATAATGCGCGGGGATGCGGGTATTAATGGTGACGCGCAACGTATCGAGCAGCTCACTTGGATGCTGTTTTTGAAGGTTTATGACGCGAAAGAACAAGACTGGGCCGCGCTAGAAGATAACTACACCTCAATTATCCCCGCTCATCTGCAGTGGGGAGCGTGGGCTGTTGACCACAAAGACGGGCAGGCGTTGACTAGTGACAAGCTACTTGATTTTGTCAACAACGAGCTATTCCCAACGCTTAAAACCCTGCCCATCACGCCTAAAACCCCTATCCGTAAGGCGATTGTTCGGTCGGTGTTTGATGATGCTAACCAGTACATGAAAGATGGGGTGCTTATCCGCCAACTGGTCAACCTGGTTGATTCCATTAACTTCGATGACTACAACGAGAGTCACTCGTTCGGTGAGATTTATGAGACCCTGCTCAAAGACCTGCAAAGCGCAGGCAGCAGTGGCGAGTTCTACACCCCGCGGGCTGTCACCGATTTCATGGTTAAAGCCACCAACCCCACGCTGGATGACACTATCGCTGATTTCGCGGCAGGCACAGGCGGGTTCCTCACTTCAAGCCTCAAACACCTAGAAACCCAGATCAAAACCGTTGCGGATCGGCAGCGCTACAACGAGATTGTGTTTGGTATTGAGAAGAAACCAATGCCGTATCTGCTGGGGCTTACTAATCTGCTTTTGCATGATGTGTCCTCACCGAATTTCTATCACGGTAATTCGCTGACCAGGAATGTGCGCGAATATAAAGACCACGAGAAGTTCTCGCTGATCCTTATGAATCCGCCATACGGGGGAACCGAACAGAAAACTATTCAAACGAACTTTCCTGCCGCGCTGCGTTCCTCAGAAACCGCTGACTTGTTCATCGCGCTCATCATGTACCGGCTGAAAGCTGGTGGGCGGGCCGCCGTCGTGCTTCCAGACGGGCTCCTGTTTGGCAGTGACCGGGCTAAAACCGAGATCAAAAAGAAACTCTTAAACGAGTTCAATCTCCACACCATCATCCGGCTACCCGGATCGGTGTTTTCCCCATACACCTCGATTGCTACGAACCTTTTATTCTTCGATAATACCAAGGCGACTGAGAAAACCTGGTTCTACCGGGTAGACCTACCTGAAGGCTACAAAGCATTCAGCAAAACCCGGCCCATGCAACTCGCTCATTTCGACGAGTGCTGGCAGTGGTGGAACAACCGCACCGAAATCAAAGACATCAACGGTGAAACCTACAAGGCACGTGCCTTCAGCGCACAAGGACTAGCCGATTTGGGCTACAACCTTGACCAATGCGGCTACCCACAAGAAACCGAAGAAATCCTCACCCCTGAAGAAACCATCACCCGCTATAAAAAACGCCGCGCCGAACTAGACAAGGCTATAGATGAGCAAATCGCACTCATAGAACAAATCCTGGCCGAGGCAAAAGCATGATCGCAGAAAAACTCCGCCAAGCTGTGCTCCAAGCTGCTGTAAGCGGCCAGCTCACCGATCAACGCGAAGAAGACGGCACCGCAGCAGAATTACTCGAAAAAATCGCTACCGAACGTAACGCCTTAGTCAAGGCGGGCAAACTCAAAAAACAGAAGCCCCTGCCAGTCATTGCTGATTCAGAGAAGCGATTTGGTATACCAAACACTTGGTCTTGGGCACGGTTGTCAGATCTATTCGGGCTGATACGTGGAATTACGTTCCCAAGCTCGGAGAAATCTTCGATTTTTCTTCCTGGGTCAGAACGTTGCCTGACTACTGGGTCGGTTCAGCGGGAATACTCGGAGCTGGCAGATGTTTTTGTGGGCTCAAAATATTTAAAACGCGATGATCTTCTGCTCAGGCAGGGCGACATAGTCATATCTACCGCTAATTCTAGAGCTCTAGTGGGGAAATCAATATTTTGGAATGAAGAAGAACGGGCAACCTTCGGTGGATTCTTAACAGTAGCTAGAGCATATTCGCCGCTCGTGTTTTCTCTTAGATTTGGCCATTATGTTATACGCCAGCTCTTTATTTCTGGGGTATTTACAAACAATGCAACTCAAACAACCAATATTGCGAATTTGAGCAATAAGGTGCTGAGCCTAATCACAGTTCCGGTACCTCCACGTGCCGAACAAGATCGAATAGTAGCTAAACTCGATCAGGCCATGCCGCTCATTGATCGTCTTGCTGAACTCGAGAGAGAGAGAGAGAGAAGATCTAGACCGCAAGCTCGTCATGGAGTTTGAGAGTATCTTGCCGTCGTTTATCATCAATCAACCCGGCACTCATGAATTATCTGGTGAGTATGCGTGGGATGACGGGAGCATTGAGCGCAGTAGAGGTTCTATTTCGCGTCGGATGCAGCGGTTGCGACGAGTAGCAGTGGATTCTGAATCAGCGTGGAGTAGATCGCCCTGGCCGTTGGTACCCTTAGGGTCGTTGTGCGTGCATATAGCTTCTGGCAGTACTCCCAAGGGTGGCAAAGCGGTCTACCAAGATAAGGGTGTTATCTTTCTCCGCTCTCAGAATGTTCACAATGATGGCCTGCGACTTGAAGGCGTTGCGAGGATCTCACCGGCTTTGCATGAAGGTAAAAAGAATAGCCACGTACGTCCACTTGATGTACTGCTTAATATTACGGGAGCTTCAATTGGGCGTTCTGCGGTTGTACCGCAAGATTTTGAGTCGGCTAACATTAATCAGCACATATTGATTTTGCGTCTTGAAGATAGCCGTCTATCAGAATATCTACACCAGATTTTAATTGCTCACCCCACCTATCAAGACATTATGCGTCTTCAGAGTGGTTCGACGAAGGAAGGCCTGAGCGGAGAGAAAGCCGCTACTTTAGCTATTCCGATGCCGCCAGAATCTCGAAGGCGCAAATTGGTAGATTTGCTCGAGACTCTAGCTAGAAGTCTTTTGGCTTTGCGATCTTTTGTCTCTAATTAGTGGTCGGCCAGTCCCGATGCGACAGAAATCCATGAGGTTGATCAACTCATCGAAAGCGCACAACTCCCGATTAAGTTTGACTACGTTTCAAATTTTCATGTGTCTTGTAGCTGCAAGCGAAGTTTATCTTTGCCTAAGTGTACTCCGCACGACCTTGGCGCGAGAGTCTGGGAAAGGCAAAGGTGTCCAGTTCGGGAAGTATCCATCTTTTGATATGGAAATGCAGTCGTTTGAAAGCAAAATTTCAGCGAGTTCTTCGATAGAGTCGCAAAGTTTCTTCTTGTTATGGTCGTATAAAACATCATTCATGTCGAAGTACCAGCCACTGTTTTCGGCGTATGCTCTTGCTGCTTCTGTTATCGAACATTTATGCAGACCCGGGCTGGTAATTTTAGGCCCCTGAACAGGAAACAAGTCATCGTCTTCTTCGACGTTTTCAAAGCTCATCTAAGAATCTCCTCCTGCGGCGCTACCTAAAAAAGCCAGGTTTAGTGTGTCGGTTTTAATGGTCAGCCTGCTAATTTTGTTAACGTTTGCTGCTTAAAAAGCTTTAATGCATTTCCTTAACGCGGTGAGCCCCTCAGACTCGAGTCCCCTGCGTTAATTTGAGTGGGGCGAAATGTTTTGTTTCTGCGACCTACTCGGGTGGAGCTAGGGGGATTCGAACCCCCGGCCTTCTCATTGCGAACGAGACGCGCTACCAACTGCGCCATAGCCCCTCGACAGATGTTCAGATTAGCACCGCTTGCGGGCTAGCTCAAAACCTTCGTCTTAAGTGTTATTCACCAACGGCGCGAGGCAGGTCGTTGTCGAGAATTTCGGTTTCTTCGTCGTCGAAGATGGTCTTGACGTCCGGGTGTGCGGAAGTGACCGGCTTCTGCTCAACCATGGGTGCCGACAGGTCGACTGTGCGTACGGAACGGGGTAGCAGAGGTTTGCTGACGTACGTCGTCGGGGTGACGGGAATAGGCGCGAGCAGAGAATCCAGCGTCTCCTCAAGGCGGATTCGAATGGAGCGCTCACCGGAATCGCGGCCACGATTCAATTCGGACTCTTCGATGACGACGGTGGGCTCGTCACCAATGAGCTCGCAGCGCGCTAGGATGCGCTTGGAAACCCTGTCCATTGCGCATACAGAGTAGCGAGACAGTGTCAGCCATGCGATCAGAACCAGGGCACCACCGAGCGTGATCCAATGCGAAAACGAAGTGAAAAACGGCAGCACGATCGTCGCGATGAAGATCAGCGTGTTGCCGATCAGGCCAACCCTGCGTCGCCTCGCAGCAACCTGCTTGCCGCGTCTAATCTCGTACTTCACTGCCCTGCGAATCAGCGGTGTGGAAACCTGGTATTCGCTTTCGGAGTCTCCGGATGAACAGTCTCGAACTAGTTGAACCGATGCGTTGAAATTCGACATCGAGTCGTCGTCTAACTTCACCCAACCTCGATCGCGGCGAGTTCCCCTCGGCACCAGATACGCAGCCCACAAAATCGCAATCGCTGCGAAGATCAACCCCGTAATCATACGGATGAATCTAGGGCAAAAATTTACTAATTCTGGGAGCCCTTACGGAGTGTCAGCCAAACAGCCTGAGAATTTATTAAATTCGCTCCTCTGCGAGCCTAATGAACCCCACAGGATCGCCTTCGTTGACGCTCGTGACGTGATCAGGCAGGCAGATCAACCCGTCGCAGCTCGCGATGTCAAGAAGTAGTCCATTCTCGGCGGATGCGAGAGCAACCGCTTTGCCGTCGATGATTTTGGCGGTCAGGAACTGAGTCATTCCGGCTGGCGATTCCAGCCTTTCGGCAGAAGGGTATTCCTCGGATGCTGGAACGAAAGTTTCCAGCCCCATCAGCTTGGCTACCACCGCACGAACGAGGGTTAGATAAGTGACGTATGCATCGGTCGGGTTGCTTGGCAGTAAGAACATCGGGATAGCGTCTTCGCCGATTAGTCCGAAGGCCGCCTTGCCGCCGGGGGACACGGCGATATCGGCGACGTCGACCAGACCCATGGAGTCGACGACCTGGACCATCTGGGAAGTAGCCAGTCCGGCTGCTGACACAATCAAGTCGGCGCGGATCAGCTGGTCGCTGACCATGTCGCGCAGCTGTTCGTCGGTGCCAGCCGGAATATCTACTCGCCAGACCTGCGCTCCATCGGCCTTCAAAGCTGCGGCGATCAGGTGGGAGTTGACCTCGCTGACCGCCCGTTCGCTGACCGAAGTCGCGGCGGAATCCACCACATCCAGCACAACGACGCGCGGCCTGGGCCTAGCCAGAACGCGGTCGAAGCCTGCGCCTGCTAGCAGCCCGCTTAATCGCGCATTCAAGACGGTTCCGTTCTTGATCAGCAATTCGCCCTTACGAACCCCGGACCCTGAGACGCGAACGTTTAAGCCGGCGTTGACCTGCTTGGTAACGTCCACGATGCAGTTGGCGTCGGCATGCGTCACTACGGCGTCAGTTCCGGACGGCATTTCCTGGCCGACGGTGACGGGCACTCCGCGCACCCTAGAGCCCGGAAGCGCGAAGGACGACGAAATGGCGTATCCGTTGGAGTCGGCCACGTCCGTCGGCGGCAGGTCCGCGCTGGCGTGAATGTCTTCGCAAATTGGCATTCCCCACGCGTCGAGGAGATACATCCCGAATGCGGGCAGGGGCTCGATCAGGCTGAGCAGGTACTGCCGCTGATCGTCCAGGCTGCGTCGCCCGAACTCATTCGCCTCGGGAGGCTGCGGAAGGCTGGGACGCAGTTCCTGTGCCTCCTCGGAAGAGGTGTTCTGCTCGATTTTCTTTGAGCGTCGGAAAAATGCCATGGCACTACGATAGGCGAATGAGCAAGATTTGTGCTGCCAAGCGCGCCGAGGCGCGTGCACTATATCGCGATAGGCGCTCAGCTATATCAGATGAGACGCGAAAGAGATTCGACGAAGCCCGTCGCCAAAACCTGGAAAAGATTATTGGCTATGCGCAAAAAGTGGCGATATACCTGTCCACTCCGCCCGAGCCGGACACCATAGGCTTTGTTCGGTCTTGGCCAAGGCCTTTATACGTGCCAGTCTTGAGAACTTTTCCGAAGACCAAATCCCCGGATTGGGTACTGCTGGACCCCGGTCGATTCGACGAACTCACAAGACCTGGGTGGCAGGGGATACCAGAACCGACTCTGGAGCCGCTTGCAGACGAAATCTCACCGGACGTGATCGTGGTCTCGGCGCTGGCAGCTGACAAGGACGGCAACCGCCTCGGCACGGGTGGCGGCTGGTTCGACCGTGCGTTGTCCCGTCTTCCCCAAAGCTGTCTTCGGGTCTGTCTGCTCTACGCTGATGAGATTGTGGACGAGGTTGAAGCGCTGCCGCACGACAATTCCGTTGACGTCCTAGTTACGGAAAGCGGCTGCGAATGGTCTACAGTTAGCAGTCGTATTTAAAGAGTGCCAAACAGGAAGTGAAGATGCCTACCTATCAGTATCGTTGCAGGGATTGTGGAACCGATCTGGAAGTTTTCCAGAAGTTCAGCGATGACGCCCTGACGGTCTGCCCCGAGTGTAAGGGTGAGCTACGCAAAATCTTTAGCCCATCGGGAATCATCTTCAAAGGGTCCGGTTTCTACTCAACCGATAACAGTTCTTCCAAGGCTGCCAGCCCGCGTAACAGCCCGAAGCCTGCGGAAAAGAAAACGGAATCCAAGCCCGCGGCAAGTAAATAATCTTTGAACGGGTGAACTTTTTGGCGTTTCGCGTCAATAGTTCAATACGTGAGCACTAAGAAAAGTCAACCCGTCGCGCGCCTTCGCCACCTTTTTCTCTGGTACAGAAGAGAGGTGGCGGCGCTTTGTGCGGTGGCAAGTGTCTTTTGCATCGTTTATGCGTTGGCTCCGCGCCCCGCAAAAAGCACCCAGGTCTTCGTTGCCGCTTCTTCGCTTAGTGCCGGAACAAAGCTAAGCGCCCAAGACTTCACCGCCAGAGACGTCCCGGACGAGTACCTTCCCGAGGACGTCATTTCCGATTCGAGCCAACTGGTTGGACGCACCCTGACCGCAAACCTGGGCTCTGGAACCATGCTCACAAATTCGGTCATATTTGGTTCGCAACAATCCTCGGGATCAGAGAAACTCGTGCCGTTCCGCGTCGACGACACCCAGGTCGTGTCTCTACTAAAAGTGGGCGATGTCATCTCGGTCGTGGCGAATTCCTCAGACGGCACCAGTCAGACCGTCGCCAGCAACGTGAAGGTCGCAGCTTTGCCCGAAGTCGAGACGGCAGAATTCGGCGGAGCGCAGACGGGTGCCCTAGTCGTGGTTTCTGCCGACGAACAGACGGCTAATGCACTAGCTTCCGCGTCCGCGCAGTCCAAGTTGGGCATTGTCTTCGGTTAGATTGCAAAGGCTTTGTCACTATCTTGATAGGCAGGTAGCTTGATTGTCGTCGTATCTAAGAAAAGGGGAGAAATGAAAGAATTCAAGGAATTCATTATGCGAGGCAACCTCGTCGAACTGGCAGTCGCTTTCATCATGGGTGCTGCGTTCAGCAAAGTTGTTGACTCGTTCACCAACATCTTCTTAAGCCTGATATCTCTTATTTTCGGTAAAGAGCCAAATTTCGACGCATTCCAGCCATTTGGACTTCCGCTCGGGGAATTTTTGACCGCAGTTGCTTCGTTTTTGATCGTCTCGGCTGTTTTGTTTTTCCTGGTCGTAAAGCCGATGAACGAGTTAAATCGTCGAGTATCCAAGGGCAAGGAAGAGAAAGAACTGCCGCCTACGGACAACCAGCTGCTTACCGAGATCCGCGACATCCTAAGCGAGAAAGCAAGCAAGTAATTTTTTTATTGCGCTGCCGTCTCACCCGACTTTTCCGTGGTGAGGCGGCAGTTGCGCTATCAACTGAGCATCGTGGGCGCTGAGCGGCATTCTTGCGTCTCGAAGTTTTTGCTTGTCGTTTAGCTCAAGCTCTAGGCAGACCTGTTGAATGAAAGCATGAGCCTGCGCCGGGCCGACGTCGCCCCTCGCTCTCGGCGATACCGGGAATGGCCAGCGTCGTTCTTGCTCGTGGGCCTCGTCTCGAAGGGCTAAAAGTTTCTCCCTGCTCCAACCGTTCTCTACGATCTTCTTCGCAACCGCGGCAGCAGTTTTTAGATTTGCCTGCTCGCCAGGATCGCAATCTTCACCACTTAGCGCGCTAAAAGCAGCGGAATAGAGGCTCATCGGTTCTCCTCGATTACCTCTTTGTCTGGAATCTTTGTGGGTTTGGGCGCCTCGATTTTTACGTCCCCGATTATCTCGACGTTTTCTCCGAAACTGACGTCTCCTTTCACGCTCAAGGCGCTAGCGCGTGAAAGATGCAGTGGTTTAGGAAACCTAGCGTCGAAGTCTTGGATCAACTGATAGTAATCAGGGTCAAGATCGACCTTCGGCGCCTTCGCATTGGCAACCAGGTGGTACGAGTCGTCCAAGTTGTAGCAGTCGGAGCGCAGGATAAGCAGCTCGTTCGTTTTCTTCACGGGCACGAAGCGATCGCGGTCGATTTCTACAACTGCAGACTTCTTGAAGATCTCGATCGCTGCGCCCATCGCGGTCTCGATCTGGACCACCTTGGTGCTGCTCGGATCTGTGGGGTCAACTGTTTTAGTGTTTTTGATCAAAGGAAGCCCAAGGACGCCGTGTCGATCATTTAAGCGCTCGCGCAGAGCCGCTAGATCCAGCCACAGGTTGTTCGAGTTGAACATCGCGTGGCGATTTTCGTCGGAAAAGTATTGGAAGTCTTCTTCACGGGTCTGAGCCGATTCACGCAAAATTATGTGCTGGTCGGATCTTCTTACCGCCAGGTGACCTCCCTTGCGGTCGTTGGAGGTGCGGCGGCAGACCTCGCAAGCGAACTCGGCTCCGCTGCTAGCGAACCAGCCAGCGAGCCTGGCATCTGGACGCGCGCCCAGATTGTCGACGTTCGAGACGGCGGCGTAGCGGTATCCGCCTTCGATCAGCTGATCCAGCACTCCGGAGTCGCGAAGGGACGGATATATGTCGCCGTGGCCGGGAGGGCACCACTCGAGGGACGGATCCGCGGGCCACGAGACGGGGGACAGGTCGCTCGCGTCCAGCTTCGGTTCGCTTGACTGCTCGAAGTCGATGGGGAGCCCATCGACGGTAAGCTCGGGATACTCCGAGAGCGCGTCCAGGCAAGGTTTGCGGGTGGCGAAAGAGTGCATGAAAATAATCGGCAGTCTGACGTCGTATTGTTTGCGCGCAGCGAGCACCTGCCGAACGGAAATGTCCAGGAAGGTGAGTCCGTCACGCACGTGCAGCAACGACTTGGGTCCGTCCAAGCCCATGGACGTGCCGAGACCGCCGTTCAACTTGATGATGACGGTTTTTGCCAGCGCATCTTTCGCCGAGGCTTTGTCGACCTCTATGTCGCGTAGGGCGGGTACGCCGGTGAGCGGTTCTATGTCTTCTTCGCGGATCGTGCCTATCTTGCCGTCTTGTAATTGCCGGTAGTAGAAAGTGAAGCTTTCGATAGCCGACGCACCTATTTCGGCCTGCTGCATCTTCGCAATCGCGGCCTGGAGCCCATTTTCTGCCATGTGGATACGGTAGTAGAAAAAGCGCGTTGACGCCCAAGCGACACTGTCGTCTTGGGTATAAAGCAAAAAACCGGCTATTGTAGTCCGAGATGGCCCCGTAGCTCAGGGGATAGAGCAGTGGTTTCCTAAACCATGTGTCGTAGGTTCGATTCCTATCGGGGCCGCCATTAAATAGCCCTCTGACTAGGTGAAACGGTTTTACGCTTCACCAGCAGGAGGACAATAGCCCGCCTTGGTTTTTTCGACCTGCTGTCAAAGGGGATGAAACTTTTACCCGGTAAAGATTTTTCTGCCGTGAAAAATAGTTCGGCGGCAGAAAAGTGCACCTAGTGCGTACCTCGGTTAGCCATTATTTTGGCTGCTGGGGCACAGGCTTCTGCTATTTTCTTTGGATTTTTCTTTGGCTGGATTCCTCCAAGCCGACGTAGCTAGCACTGCGAAGACCAGCGTCGTAACAGCGAATACAATAGCGGTCAGCGGCGTCTGGATTCTGGCGCATAAGAATCCCGCCATCGGATAAAGGACTAAATAACACGAGTGCGAGAGTGCGAACTGAGCGGTGAACAGCTGCGTGGAGGTGTGCTCGTCGCAGTTCCTTTTGATTATGCGCGCAGAAGGCGTCATCACTAGCGAGGAAGTGGCGCCGAGAATTAACCAGCAAAGACAGGCCGCGATCCAGCTGCTGGTGAAGGTGAAGATGAATCCGGTGGCTGCAAGTGTGAGAGCTATCGCGAACGCACCAACGATTAGAACCAAGCGGTCGGATACACGATCTAGAATTTTGGGCAACAGCAAAGCAGACATCATGGAGCCTGCCCCGAAGGCGGCGAAAAGAATCGCCACATCCGAGCCGTCCCTGCCGAGCTCGACCTTTACCAAATTCGTGGTGGTGATGATCGATAGAGCGATGGGCGCTGCAGCGCAAACATTAAGCGCCATCAGCGAACGTAGCTCCGGAACCCTCAAGAACTTTTTGGCGCCGCCAGCCACGCGGTCTAAGAAAGGGGGCTCTTCCACGTGTTGGTGCTGCGGGAAAGCAGTCGAAGTTACGAGCGCGAGAGAACCGAAAAAGCCAATTGCGGTGCCCACAAATAGTTGGTTGTAGCTCATGGCTAAAAGCGCCGCAGCTGCCAACCCTGGGCTGATCAAAGATTCCACGTTGTATGCCAGCGACGAGAGTGAGAGCGCTTTGGTGTATTCGCGCTCATCCGGCAAAATCTCGGGGATGACGGATTGGAAAGTCGGGGTGAACGTCGCGGATGCCGCCTGAAGAACGAAAATGAGTATGTAGATTTCTAGCGGATTCGCGACAAAAGGCAAGCAGAAGGCGACGAGCGCGCGAATCAGGTCGGCACAGATGAGAACAGCTTTTTGGGGTAAAGGGGCAACCAGCGCTGAAATGAATGGCGAGATGCCAACGTAGGCGATCATCTTTATGGTCATGGCTATGCCCAGAACCATGCTCGCTTGCGAGCCCGCGACGTCGTATGCGAGCAATCCGAGGGCAACGGTCAATAGGCCGGTCCCGACCAGTGCTATGAACTGAGCCGAGAATAGCTTGGCGTAAGACACGTTTCTGAAAACGCTGAGCATTTTAGCCTGCCCTGTGGTGGCGAGGGATGTCCTCGACGCTGTGTTCTGCCTGGTAGAGAGCGTCGATGGCCAGTTGAGATACGTGCTCGTTAGCCACCCGGTAAAAGACGCGCTGGCCCTCCTGGCGGGTCTGAACGATTCTCGCCATCCGCAGCTTGGCGAGATGCTGGGAGACCGATGCGGGCTGCTTGCCTAGCATGCCGGCGATCTCGTTTACTGAACGCTCTGAGTCATTCAATATCATCACTATTCGAAGGCGAGTAGGATCCGCCAGCATCGAAAAGACCTCCACCGCCAAGTCGATGTATTCGTTATTCAGATCGAACGATTGCTTATCTGCGTTCATATGCAGATACTTGCATATCTTCTCAGCAAAACCAAAGGAAAAGGGGAAAAGAGGGTAATGGAACCGAATTTTTTTAAAGTGGTAGCTTCTAAGTAATAGGTAAAACAGTCTGACGAGGCGCTTGGGCAATGACGTGCAACGGCTTCGCGAAATGCTTCGAAGCCTTCATAACGCCTGCCAAAGCCGAATCGGGCGATAGGTTACGAAAGAATGAATATGGTCAAAAAAATTTCTGTTTTGGTCGGCAGTCTGCGCAGAGAATCAATTGCGCGGAAAATCGCACACAATGTAATAGACCTTTTCCCCGAAGGGTATAAGGCTGAGATCGTCGAAATCAGGGATCTGCCTCTATACGATTTCGATTACGACGATCCAGAGGTAACAGACAAGAGCCTGCCTGCCGAATACACCAAATTCCGCGAAACAATCAAAGCCAGCGACGGCGTGTTGTTCGTTACTCCTGAGAATAACCGCTGCATTCCTGCCTGCCTGAAAAATGCGGTCGATGTTGGCTCTAAACCGAATTCTGATGTGGCTTGGAAGAACTTGCCGGCCGGCATAATCAGCCATTCTGTTGGACGAATGGGCGGCTACAGCTCGCAGAAGAATCTGCGTCTAGCCTTGAGCTACTTCGACATGACCTTACCCGGCCAGCCAGAAATTTTCCTGGGGCAGTCGCCGACGCTGCTTGACGATGAGGGCAAATTTAATAACGAAAAGACTATCGAATTCGTTAAGGGATATATCAATAATTTTGTCGAAATCGTTGAAAATAACTAGTTAAGAAAATGTGGTGGCGGTTGCTATTAAAGGCAACCGCCACCACATTCTATAAAAGCCTTAGACGTTTAGTTCGAGCCATTTATCCTCGAGCTCAGATATTTGCTCCTGGAGCTCAACCAGCTTCCCGCCCTGTTCTGTCAGCCAGACGTAGTCGCTAGGGTCATGATCTTCCATCTGAGCTTCCAGCTTCTCCTGCGATGCGCTCAGACGTTTGATCTTGCGTTCCACAGCCTCTATCTCTTTTCGCTGGGCGCGGAGATCAACGCTGGAAGGCCCGAGCTGTTTCGTCGGTTCCTCCGCAGCCAGGGGAGCGGGGACCTCACCGTCATCGAGCTTCTTTGCTAACCGGAGGTATTCGTCGACGCCGCCGGGCAGGTGGCGGAGCGTGCCACCCAGGATTGCGTACTGCTGATCTGTGATGCGCTCGATCAGGTATCGGTCGTGGCTTACCACCAGCAGGGTGCCCGGCCAGGTGTCTAGCACGTCTTCCATGGCCGCAAGCATGTCGGTGTCAACGTCGTTGGTTGGCTCGTCGAGAACCAGGACGTTCGGTTCGGAAAGCAGCACCATCAGCAACTGAAGCCGGCGCTTCTGGCCGCCGGAAAGATCGTTGACGAATGCGCTGAGATGTGCAGACGAGAACCCTAGCCGCTCCAAAAGTTGAGCCGGGGTGAGTTCCTTGCCCCCGATGTCGAAAGTTGCTTGAGTGCGGCTGAGCACCTCACGAACCCTGTCCGTGCCGATTTCGGCTAGGGCCGAGAACTGTTGGTCGAGCACACCAAACTTGACGGTCTTGCCTCGCCTGACGCTGCCGCTGGATGCCTCGATCGTCCCGCAGATCAGCCCGAGAAGGGTAGATTTGCCCGCGCCATTAGCCCCCAAGATTCCAGATCGCTCGCCAGGCGCGATCTTCCAGTTGACACCATGAAGCACCTGATGGTCGCCGTAAGAAACGTCCACGTCAAGAAGATCGACGACCCTCTTGCCCAGACGAGCCATCGACAATCTGGAAAGCTCAATCTTGTTGCGGGGCTCCGGTACATTGGCGATTAGTTCGTTGGCGGCCTCAATGCGGAACTTCGGTTTGCTAGTACGCGCAGGTGCGCCACGGCGCAGCCAGGCGAGTTCCTTGCGCATAATGTTTTGGCGTTTTGCCTCAGTAGCCGCTGCGATTCGATCGCGTTCGACGCGCTGCAAAACATATGCCGCGTAACCGCCCTCGAAAGGCTCGACGATCTGATCGTGAACCTCCCACGTCGTGGTGGCTACCTCGTCCAAAAACCATCTGTCGTGGGTGATTACCAGAAGCCCACCGGTGTTCTTTGGCCAGCGATTCTTCAGGTGCTCGGCCAGCCAGTTGACGCCCTCAATATCGAGGTGGTTTGTCGGCTCGTCAAGCGCGATGACTTCCCATTCGTCCACCAGCAACTTCGCCAGAGCGACCCTTCGCCTCTGGCCACCGGAGAGCTGGCCCACGGGCTTTTCCCAGTCGAGATCGGGAACCAGGCCGGTGATGACGTCCCTGATTCTTGGGTCAGAAGCCCATACGTATTCCTCAACGTCACCGACGATCGAGCGGCCGACGCTGATGTTCCCATCGAGTTCGTCGCGCTGCGTTAGCTCGCCCACACGCAAGTCGGAGCGGTATGTCACCTGTCCCGAATCGGGCTCGACTCGGCCTGTGAGCATTCCGAGCAGACTGGACTTTCCATCGCCGTTTCTGCCGACGATACCCACTCGATCTCCGTCAGAGATGCCTAGCGTGACCGAGTCGAAAACCTGCTTGGTTGGGTAGGAAAGGCTCAGATTCTGAGCCCCAAGTAAGTGCGCCATTTAGCGCCCACGCATGGCCCGGTGCGCGCCCTTCATGTTGGGCATTGGGCCCTTGGGTATTGGCATGCGAGGCTTGCTGGCATCCAGCGCCTTCAGACGCGAGCTCAGATCGATAACTTGGGTCTTGTCCAGCTTCTTGGGCATCCTCTGGATGTGCTTTGCCAGCTCATTTAGCGGCACCTGGCCCTCGCCGTAGCCGATGACGATTGTCTTGACGTCGACGTTGTAGGCGATTGCGGAGTGACGGTTCGCCTCGGTCTTAAGCAGCTTGCGGATGGCGCCGGTCTGGCCATCGCCAACCAGAACCAGGCCGCATGGGCCGACAACGCGGTGCACGACGTCCTTGTTGCGGTTGAATGCGATGGCCGGGGTGTACTGATACTTCTTCTTGTTCAGCATCGAAAGAGCAACCTCGCCGGAACCGGCCTGGCCCTCGTAGCGGGTGTACGTGGCCTTCTTTAGGCGATTGGTAAACACCAGCATCGCAACGGTCATGCCAAACAGGACGCCGAAGATCAGGAACCACAACCAGCTGAAGGAGCTGCCTGTAGCCGTACTGATGATCAGGCCGATAACTAGACCAACGACGGCCGTCAGCGCCCACGCGCCGAACACGAAGAGCGGCAGCTTCTTGTCGAACTCGTACGTGGCCTTCCACGCCTCGTGCAGCTGCCTGATGGTTCCCCAGTCGCGAGGGTTATCGGAATTGCGTTTCTTCGCTCGCAGCGCCTTACGTTCCGCGCGCTGCTTGGCGGCTAATTCCTTTGACCGTTCGCTTGCCATTATCGCTCCGTAACTAGATTGCTTAACGTGTCGATTCTACATATAACGAAAACCAAGTTCATCCTGCGCGGTTTACGCAAAAACTTGGGGCCCGACGATGGTCGAGCCCCAAGAATTTTAGTTGTTTAACTAAGCGCCGAATTCAGCGCCGAAATCACCGGATTCCAGGCGTGCCTTGATTGCAGAGAGGAAGTCTCCGGCCAGCGCACCGTCGATCAGGCGGTGATCATAGGTCAAAGAGATGTACATCATCTGACGAACCGCGATCGTGTCGTTGCCAAACTCGTCCGTGACGACGACCGGACGCTTCACTAGAGCGCCGGTGCCCATGATCGCCGAGTTCGGCTGGTTGATGATCGGTGTGTCGAACAGCGAGCCGTTGCCGCCGTAGTTGGTGATGGTGAACGTGGAACCCGAAAGCTCATCCGGCTTGATGGAGTTGGAGCGGACGCGCTTGGCCACGTCGGCGATTGCTTTCGCCAGACCGCCAACATTCAGGTCTCCAGCCTCCTTGATGACCGGAACCATCAGACCCTTCTCGGAGGCAACCGCGATGCCGAGGTTCTCCGAGCCGTGGTAGGTGATGGTCTTTTCTTCCAGGCTCATCGATGCGTTGAAGATCGGGAACTTCTGCAGGGTCTCGACGGTCGCCTTGGCGATGAACGCCAGGTAAGTCAGGCCGACCCCCTCTCGGGAGCGGAAATCGTCCTTGACTTTCTTGCGCAGGTTCGCAATGCCGGTCAGGTCCACCTCGACGGTGGCGGTCAGCTGGGCAGCGGTCTCGAGCGACTCGTTCATGCGCTGTGCGATGATCTGACGCATCCTCGGCAACTTCTCGGTGGTGCCGCGCTTGTCCTCGTCGTGACCAGCCGGCGTGCCTGCTGCGGGCTTGGTTTCGGGTGCGGCCTGAGGTGCGGGGGCCTTTGCTGCCTCGGCGGCTGCCTGGACGTCCTGCTTGCGGATGCGGCCGCCAACGCCGGTGCCCTCGATGGTGCTCAGGTCGACGCCCAAGTCCCTAGCCATTTTGCGAACCAGCGGCGTTACGTAAACTTCCTTGCTGCCAGCGGCGCGAGGCGCTGCGACGGGTGCGGGAGCCGAAGCAGTCGGGGCCGCAGGAGACGGAGCGCTCGGACGTGGTGCAGGTGGCTGCGGGGCCGGAGGCTGTGGTGCCGCGGGAGCTGCCTGCTGAGGAGCGGGCGCTGTGGGCTGCGGAGTCGGGGCAGCGGAAGCGTCGCCGATGATGCCCAAAACGGAGCCGACGGTGACTTCCTCGTCCTCGTTCGCGCGAACCTCAAGTAGCGTGCCTGCTGCGGGAGCGGGAATCTCGGTGTCAACCTTGTCGGTGCTCACCTCTAGGACGGGCTCGCCTGCCTCGACCTCCTCGCCGACCTCCTTGAGCCAGCGTGCGATGACCGCTTGATTGACGCCTTCGCCCAACTCGGGAAGCTTGATCTCGGTGCCGCTCGCCTGACCTGTTGGCGCCTGCTGGGCCTGTGCCTCAGGAGCTACTGCCTGCGCGGGGGCTGGAGCCGCCGGTGCAGGGACGGCGGGGGCCTCGTTGGCGTCACCGATGATTGCGATGACCGCGCCAACCTCGGCGACATCATCCTCGTTGTACTTGATTTCTAACAGTGTGCCGCTTGCCGGGGACGGCACTTCGGTGTCCACCTTGTCGGTGCTCACCTCGAGCAGCGGTTCCTGTGCCGAAACCTGCTCGCCAACTTCTTTAAGCCAGCGCGAAATGGTTCCTTCGGTGACGCTTTCGCCCAGAGCGGGCAGGGTTACTTCGGTCGACATTTGACGGACGCTCCTTCGCAGCACGTTAATCTTTCGAAACCTAGCCTAATAGCAAAGTCGGAATGTTCGGGCAATAATTAGCCAGGTGGGACTTATGAGATTTTTTAGACGAGGCCGGCGCCGGGCACAGATAGCCCGAGCCGAGGCGACGATACCCGACGCCACGAAGACTCACCTCGAGGACTTCATCGCTAGTAGGCAGGGGGTGGAGGCTTGGGTAGAGTGCGCCGCGGGGTTCAACAAGGCCTCAATCCTGCTGATAGATAAAGAAGGCGAATCGACGCGCAGATCAGTCGAATCAGAAAGCTGGGCATTCGATTTCGCCAAGAAAAATGGGATACCGGCTTATCAGGCGGGTGTTGTGCCGTATCCCCAGCGCAAGCGTGACTTCGACGCCAAGTCTAGAGGGCGCAAACACCCGCCGATTAATTAGTTAGCCATCTGCTGGGCAACAGCTATCAGTGTGCGAACGCTGGTGCCAGTCGATTCCTTAGGAATGTAGCTATAGGCAGAGTCGCTCCAAGCCGGGCCGGCGACGTCCATGTGAGCCCAGTTGCCGCCATCGGCGACGAAGTGCTCAAGGAACGCTGCGGAGTAGATCAGGCCGCCGATGCGAGAACCGGAGGACAGCAGGTCTGCAACCTCGGACTTCTTGATCTCGGCACGGAGGTGATCGGTGATCGGCAGCTGCCAGAATTGTTCGCCCGAAATCTCGGCGGCATCCAACACCTGGTCGGCGACCTCATCGGAGCTCGCGAACAGGCCAGAAACGCGGTCGCCCAGAGCCGAGACGCATGCGCCAGTAAGGGTGGCGACGTCGATGATCAGGTCGGGCTTGTCCTGGTTCGCGCGGGAAATTGCGTCCGCCAAAACTATGCGGCCCTCCGCGTCGGAGTTGCCGTTCTCGACGGTCGTGCCGTCGTGCATGGTCATGACGTCGCTAGGACGGTAGGCGCGCCCGGAAACCAGCGACTCGGCCATCGCGCCATAAGCGGTCACCTGAACGTTCAGCCCGAGCTCGGCAATGGCGTGGATAGCTGCCATCACGTCGGCTGCACCGGACATGTCGTTCTTCATGGTGATCATGGAGCCGGCCGGCTTCAGGTTGTAGCCGCCCGAATCGAAGGTGATGCCTTTACCGATCAACACCAGATGTTTCTTGGCGCCCCGCGGGTTGTAGCTTGCGCGGACTAGACGCGGGGGACGGTCAGAACCGCCGCCGACGGCCAATATTCCGCCAAAGCCCTGTTTAGCAAGAGCCTTCTCGTCGAGGATCTCGACGTCTACCTTGACGTCCTTCATGTATCCGCTTACCTGGGAGGCGAATTCCGGCGGGCCCATCAGGTTCGGAGGGAGGTTGGTCCAATCGCGGGCCACGCAAACGGCGCTGGAGGTCTTCTCCGCGCGCTCAATTGCCTCATTGTTGGCGTCGGTCTTGGTGGTGACGATCAGGATTTCGCCTATCTGCTGTTTGACGGGCTCGCCACTGATCTTGGCGAACTTGTTGGCCGCCAGGAGGGCGCCTTCGGCAACCGCCTGGATCTGCTCCGGGGAAACCGCGTCAAGCGAAATAGCCACCTTGCGCGGGTTGGCGTAGCTGGCCGAACCGATTGCGCGGACTGCGGAGCCTGCGGCGCGGCGCAGCTGTTCGGGGGAGACGTCGACGTCGTCGCCGAGACCGATGGCCAGCAGGCGAAGGTTGTGCAGCGTCAGGGAAGTGATCTTGCCCACGCCGGAGCTGATGCCCTGTTTAGCGAAGAAATCGGCGATTACCTCCGCTTTGATCCCGTCCACAGATTCCGGCAGACCGATGAGCTGCGGTTTGCTGCCCACGGCACCGATGACGACGTCGTCGGCCTCGAATTTATCAGTCAGCGAGACCGGTGGAAGGGCGTGACGATTGGGGTTGAACTTCTCAGCATTGAAACTGCTGTCAGTCAATTTTCCTCCTAGATTATTCGGCAGCTAGTGCCATTTTGTAGAGCAGTTCTTCGCCTTCATAAAGGCTCACTGCCTCCACGCCGAGTTCCTCGAGGAGTTCGTAGTTTTGGGTTACCCATTCCTCGGCCTCGGCGCGGCTATCAAATTCCTTATCAATCCCGGTGTCTGCGAGGTCCTCGACGTCATAGAGCGGGCCGTCCATCATTTGCGGTTTCCAGGTGAACATGATTCAAGTATTCCACCTAGATAAGGCTGCCGGGGTCGAATGAGCTTAGGGATCAGTACGGATCGCCGCGGTTGATTGCGGTGCCGGGGCGTCGCCAACGGCGAGGCTGCATCATGCGGCTCCATATGTAGCCGAGCATGCCGCGCTTATCCGCATTGGGGTAGCGCGAGTAGAGCACCTTCTTGAATTTGCTCCAGCACCAAGCGACCTCGACGATCATGGCCAACACCATCGCCCACAGGGCATAGGTGGCGATTTGAACCAGCCAGAAGAGGCGCACTCCGAACATGCTCACCGCGAGCACAATCAACATGCCGGGCATGATGAATTCGCAGAGGCTCCAGCGGGAATCGACGAAGTTGCGGGCTAGGACGCGCTCGGGCTGATTCTCGATCTCGGCCCACCGACGCTCGCGCTGGCGTGCCTGGATCTCTCGCTTGCGACGCTTGAATTCTTTGCTGTTGGGCTGCGGGTGAAGGCGATTCATGCGATCGGCCTCGGCCTGCTTGCGCGTCGGTGTCGGCTCGGATTTGCCCACAGTAGGCGAGCTGTCCTTAGTTTCTTCCTCTGAGCGACCATCGCGCTTATAAGGCCTGAAAAGTCCCATGGGGCTCCATTCTAGCGAGAAGTTAGTGCTTAATAATAAGTCTACCTATCGTGAAATTCATTCAAGCCTAGCCAGTAGTTGCACCAGCTTCATTCGAATGTGTTTTGAGTCGGGGAATCAAACTAGATTTTTAGGTGTTGAATATTTTTGTTAACCGATTGGAGCTAGATAATGACTAATCCCAAGACCAACACCGGCGTGATCCTGAAGCCGGCAGCAGTCGAAAAGGCCGCCTCTTTGCTGGCTGCCGAGGATGGCGACACCAGCGGCATTGCCCTGCGAATCGCAGTACAGCCAGGCGGCTGCTCTGGACTGCGCTATCAGCTGCAGTTTGACGACACCAAGCTGGACGGCGACATCGTCGACGAATACGAGGGCATCAACCTCGTCGTCGACAAGATGAGCCAGCCATACCTGATGGGCGCGAGCATCGACTTCGTCGACACCATCGAGGCTCAGGGCTTCACCATCGACAATCCGAACGCGCAAAACACCTGCGCCTGCGGCGACTCATTCCACTGATCTAGCGCCAACTGGTGTCTAGCGGTCGCCCTTCATCGTAACCGGAGGGCGACTGAGCGCCGACCACTGCGTACTCGGCCAATTCGCGCATGTTCGAGGCCCCCGCATAGGTGCAGGAGCTGCGAACTCCGGACGTGATGAAGTCGACCAGGTCCTCAACGCCAGGCCTTTCGACGTCCAGATACATCTTCGACGAGCTGATGCCTTCCTCAAAAATCGCGGCACGCGCCCTCTCGAATGCGGTCTTTTCTCTGGTCCTGTTGCGAACTGCACGTTTCGAGGCCATCCCGAACGATTCCTTGTAATAGCGGCCCTCGGAATCTTGCAGCATCTCTCCGGTGGACTCGTGCGTGCCGGCGAACCAGCTGCCGATCATCACGGAGCCGGCGCCCGCGGCGAGCGCTAACGAAACGTCTCTGGGATATCGGATTCCACCATCGGCCCAGATGGATTTCCCGAAGTCTTTAGCTGCGGCCGCACACTCTACAACCGCAGAAAACTGCGGACGTCCAACGCCGGTCTGCATTCTCGTCGTACACATAGCGCCCGGGCCGATGCCCACCTTTACGATGTCTGCGCCGGCCTCTATCAGGTCGATCACTGCACCTCTTGTGACGACGTTGCCTGCAACGATCGGCACTCGCTTCTCCGCGACCAGCTCGAAAGCGTCTCGAGCCTCGAGGGCCTTGGGTAGCGCATCGATCATGCGGTCCTGGTGGCCGTGGGCGGTGTCGAGGACGATCACGTCTGCGCCAGCCTCCAAAAGCGCGAGCGCGCGGCGCTGGACGTCGCCGGAAATGCCGATGGCACAGCCAACCTTGAGCCGGCCATCAGCGTCTAGTGCCGGGCGGTAGATAGTAGATCGGAGCGCCCCTTTTTTGGTCATCACGCCGATCAGGCGCCCATCGTCGTCGACGGCTATGGCCAGGTGCTCGTGATTTTCCTCGAGGGCCTCGAATACTTCCTGCGGGCCCGTCTGCGACGAAACGGTCGTCCGCACCGGGAACATCACCTGATGAACCTGGCAGAAACGATCCACGTTCTGCGCCTCGGCCTTGGTCATGATGCCGAGCGGGCGCCCGTCTTGGTCGACGGCGACAACGGCGTTGTGTGCCCGCTTCGGCATGAGCGTGAGCGCAGTGGCGATCGTGTCGTTCGGTGAGACGGTCACCGCGGTCTCAAAAACGGTCGGGGAGCTCTTCACCTTTTTTATGGTGCGGGCAAGAACGTCAACGGGAATGTCCTGGGGGAGAACCGCTATGCCGCCTCTTCGTGCGATTGTTTCGGCCATCCTCCGTCCGGAAATCGCGGTCATGTTAGAGATAACCAAGGGGATGCCTAGTGAAAGCCCATCGTTTGAGGTGAGGTCGACGTCCATGCGTGAGGGCACCGAACTGCGCGACGGCATCATGAACACATCGTTATAAGTAAGTTCATGCCCCAATGGAGAGGAAATGAAATGCACACCTCATTGTGTCATTAACTTGAACTATTTGACCTAATAATCTGAACTTTTGTGCTAAGGCTTTAGTCCGATGGGTTATGGTACTGCAGTCGCAGTTTTAATCTAGAAAATAAAACATGAGGTAGAGTTCAAGCATGAGCGCTTCGAAGACGCAGCAGAACATGTCAGGCGAAAAGTTGCGAGTAGTCCTCTACTCGTCAGACAGAACAGTTCGTGAGCAGGTGCGCACCGTTTTGGGTCGTCGCATTGCTCCAGACCTGCCCGAACTCGAATATTTCGAGTTCGCGACTCAGCCGGCGCTTTTTAAATCATTGGATAAGGACGCTTACGACGTCGCAATTCTGGACGGCGAGGCAGTTCCGGGCGGCATGGGAATTTCGCGTCAGATGCGCGAAGAGTTGGCCGATCCGGCCCCTGTGGTGCTGCTGGTTGCTAGGCAGGCCGACTCGTGGATGGCCGCTTGGAGCAAGGCGGAAGCGGTCGCGCCATATCCGCTCGATCCGCTAACCCTGCCGCAGGTCGTTGCCCAGGCGGTAAGAGATCATCGCAGTGGACGCCGCACGCCGTTGTCTAGCGACCGCATCAAACCTGGCGTTTCCAGCCGACACGTCGAACAAAGCTAATCGCAGACACCGCTCGGACTGGGACTTGCCGCATAGCCCGAATGTGGTATTCGTGAAATATGGAAAATTCTCAGACAGTAACAAATTCTCACAAGGCTCCGACGTGGCCAGACCTGCTGACTAGCCTCATCAACGGCGAAGACATGACGCAGGAAAACACCGCTTGGGCTATGTCTGAGATTCTTTCGGGCAATGTTTCGCCAGCGATCATGGCCGGATTCATGGTTGCTCTTCGCGCGAAGGGTGAAATCGTCGAGGAGGTCGCAGGCCTCGCCGACGGAATGCTTGCTAAAGCGCGTCCCATCGAGCTTTCCCGCAACGCGGTTGACATCGTCGGCTCTGGCGGCGACCGTGCCAACACCGTGAATATTTCCACGATGGCCGCCGTGGTTGCGGCCGCCTCGGGCGCCAAGGTCATCAAGCACGGTAACCGTGCTGCCAGCTCCATGTGCGGCACAGCAGACTGCCTCGAGGCGCTCGGTCTTGAGTTGATGGTAGCCCCTGAAAATCAGCAACGCGTGCTCGACGAATGCGGCATCGTCTTCCTGTTTGCGCCCATGTACCACTCTTCTTTGCGGCACACGGCCCCGACGCGTCGCGAACTTGGCGTGCAGACCACTTTCAACTTCCTTGGGCCGCTAACCAACCCTGCTCGACCGAATGGCCAAGCAATCGGTATGGCAAACAAGTACATCGCCGATCTGGTAGCCGGAGTGCTGGCTGGCCGTGGCGATCGCGGTTTGGTCTTCCACGGCGAAGACGGTCTGGACGAGCTGACCACCACGATGCCGTCCGATGTCTGGCTGTTCGACGAAGGCAAGATCGTCACTACTCAGCTAGACCCAGCCGAACTGGGCCTTCGCGCTGCGGAGCCTCAAGAGCTCGTCGGCGGAGAGCCGAAGATGAACGCGCAGGTAATGCGCGATCTGCTTGCCGGAAGGACCGGCCCCATTCGCGACATCGTGTTGCTGAACGCAGCTGCAGTCCTTCTCGCCTGGGATGGCCCCGACCTGGAGGCCCCGATCGTCGATCAGATGAAGGACAAGCTGGATCGCGCAGCCAAAGCAATCGACGATGGCAGCGGTGAAAAGCTCTTGGAAAAATGGATCAGCCTGACCCAGGAAATCGGTCCCATTAAGTAAGTTTCTAACCTGGCGGTGCCGGCGATAATTTTTTGTCGGTGGCAGACATTATGCTTGAGGGCGAAATGATG
Source organism: Propionimicrobium lymphophilum DSM 4903 (assembly GCF_000423485.1). Lineage (GTDB taxonomy): Bacteria > Actinomycetota > Actinomycetes > Propionibacteriales > Propionibacteriaceae > Propionimicrobium > Propionimicrobium lymphophilum. The sequence continues at coordinate 93,223 of NZ_AUIB01000006.1, forward strand.
AATCAGCAGTCACCGTTCTCAATATTCGATCAGCCGGCGCCGCAACAGCCTCAGGCCGCGCCGCAGTCTAGTCCTGCCCCTGTGGATAGCGACGAGCTTTTGGATGGCCTCAACGATCAACAACGCAAGGCAGTCCTTCACGAGGGTGGGCCTGTTCTAGTTGTCGCGGGCGCTGGCTCGGGCAAAACCCGAGTGCTGACCAGGCGAATCGCTTACCTGGTCGGGGCCCGTGGTGTCCATCCCGGCTCTATCTTGGCCATCACCTTTACCAACAAGGCCGCCGCGGAGATGCGCGAAAGGGTTCAAGATCTAGTCGGAAACAGGGCTAAGTCGATGTGGGTTTCGACGTTCCACTCTGCATGCGTGCGAATCCTGCGCAGCGAAATCGATGCCCTGGGCTTCAAAAAGAATTTCTCGATTTACGACAGCACCGATTCTAAGCGGTTGATGACCATGGTGCTCAAAGACCAGGGCACCGATCCGAAAAAATTCCCGGTAAAGCAAGTGCAAAACTGGGTCAGCAATTGCAAGAACGAGTTGATCGGCCCGGCTGCTGCTGCAGAAAATGGCGAAGGCCCGAGCGGAAACGTCGAGATTATGGCCGAGGCATACAAGGAGTACGCGCGGAGGCTGAAGGCGGCAAACGCACTAGATTTCGACGACTTGATCATGCTCACGGTCGAACTTTTCGAAAAGTTCCCGGACATCCGCGAAAAGTATCGCAGGCGTTTCCGTCAGGTATTAGTGGACGAGTATCAGGACACAAACCACGCACAGTACATGCTGATCAAACAGCTCTGTGGACAGTTCCCGACGCCCGAGGGTGAGCCGGTAATTGTGCCTAGTGAGCTCATGGTAGTGGGCGACTCCGACCAGAGCATTTACGCGTTCAGGGGTGCCACAATTCGCAATATTCTCGACTTCGAGAAAGACTTCCCGGGCGCGGAAACAATTCTTCTCGAGCAGAACTACCGCTCCACGCAGACCGTGCTTTCCGCGGCTAACGCGGTTATTAAGCACAACTCTGGGCGTCCGGAAAAGAATCTTTGGTCCGACTCTGGCGACGGCGAAAAAATCGTCGGCTACGTTGCCGACACCGAGCACGATGAGGCTCGCTATATTGCGCAAGAGATCGATCAGCTTGTGGAAGATGGCCACAAGTATTCAGACGTGGCGGTTTTCTATCGTACGAACGCCCAGTCGAGGCCGATTGAGGAAGTTTTCATCAGGGTCGGCCTGCCATACCGGGTGGTCGGGGGAGTGCGCTTCTACGAACGAAAAGAGGTTCGCGACGCCATCGCATATCTGCGGGCGATCTCGAACCCCGCGGACGACGTCTCGCTGCTTCGGGTCATCAACACGCCGAAGCGAGGCATCGGCGACCGCGCACAGCAGGCTCTGCAAGACTACGCCGCTTACAACCAATCGAGCGTGAGCGAGGCGATCGCCAACCTCGACGAAATTCCTGGCATCGCCACCAGGTCGAGAAACCAGATAAAGGCTTTCAGCGAATTGCTGGCACATTGGCGTCAACTGGATGCTGACGGCTCGGTAGCCAGCGACGTCCTCCAAGCCGTCCTCACAGAATCTGGCCTTTTGGACGAACTGAAGGCCTCGAAAGATCCGCAAGACGAGACGCGCGTCGAGAACCTCGTCGAGCTCGTCGCCGTCGCCCAAGAGTTTGTTGCCCAGGCCGGGGCAGTGGATTTAGAAGAGGTGGATGAGCACCTCGAGGCCGGTGGTCTGGCTGGCGGAATGGCGGAGCCGGACCAATCTCTGGCAGCATTCCTTGAGCGGGTGGCGTTGGTGGCCGATTCCGATCAGATCCCCGATGCGGGCGACGGCCTCGGAGTGGTGACGTTGATGACGCTGCACACCGCGAAGGGCCTTGAATTCGACACAGTGTTTTTGACTGGGCTCGAAGACGGTGTTTTCCCGCACAGTCGTTCAATGGGGGACAGGTCAGAGCTATCCGAGGAGCGCCGGCTCGCCTATGTGGGCATCACGCGCGCTCGCAAGAGGCTGTACCTGACTCGGGCTTCTGTGCGTTCGGTTTGGGGCTCGCCCAGCTACAACCCGGTTAGCCGTTTCGTCGAGGAGATCCCCGATGAGCTGATCGATTGGCGACGCACGGGCCACGATGTGTCAGCATGGCAGAACAAGCCGACCAGGCCCAGTCACGATGAGGGGGCCTCGGTGTTTGGTTCCGGCCGGGGCAAACCGAAGGTCGAGGACCAGTTGCGGGTTGGCGACAGGGTGTTACACACCAGCTTCGGAATGGGCGACGTGCTAGCCGTCAACGGCTCTGGCTCGAACGCCACGGTTGATGTCGACTTCGGGTCTCTCGGCAAGAAGCGCCTCGCGCTTCGCTATGCTCCGATGGAAAAGCTCTAGGCGGGGGATTGGACATGGCTAAATTCGGCTTCGGCAAGCGCGGCGATGATTCAGGAATGAAGATTTCCAGTAAGTCCTCGCTTAAAGCCAGGAAGGCCAAAGAACAGTTTCGGGCCAAGACCAGCCAAGTTGTGGGCTTGGCGAGGGTCAGTGATTTTCGGGGATCTGCAAAGAACATCCCCTGGTATATCTCGGGGCCCGGGGCTGCAGCGAGCGTCGTATTGGTGTCCCTGATGGCCATCTTGATTTCTTCCGTGATCGCGTGGTTGCCCTACTCCGAATACACCGAATCGGTCCCGTTCGCGGTCTCGGGGCACATCTGGCTGCTCGTCAGCGGGGTGCCGATAGGCCTAGAAGCCGGGCAGATGAGTCTTTTCCCGCTATTGCTCACGATTTTGCTTTTCGTCCTTTCCCACGTCGCTTGCCAGCTGGTTTTTCCCCGCACCCTGGGCTCGAATGAGTTGAGCGACGACGATAAAAAGATGCGCTTCGTGGCTAAGCTGACCGGCGGGTTTGCTCTGACATACGCTGCAATCGGGCTGCTCGTCTTGGCGCTTAGCGGTCAGGCGTCGTGGGGTGCTCTTTTGCGGGTGGCGATCGTCGGAGTGCTGTTGAGTTTCTTTAGTCTGAAACACGCCGCACACTGGTCAATCGTTCCGAGGGCGATCAGGGATTTAGGGTGGGCAGTGCTTTCCGGCATCTTCACATTGTTGTTCTTTTCTTGTCTGGCATTAATCGCTGCGCTAATCGGCGGGCGCGAAAAGGTCGCAACTATCGCTGCATCCTTGGGCGTTGGTGGTCTAGATTCGGTTCTGCTGGCCCTGACGCAGTTGGCTTGGCTGCCGAATGCCCTAATCTGGGTGATGTCTTGGGTGAGCGGGGCTGGCTTCAGCTTCGGCGCGGATTCGGTGATCACGCCAGCAGCAACCGAGGTTGGATTGCTTCCCGCGCTTCCGCTGCTCGGTGCTTTTCCAGATCCCGGCGGCACTCCGGCCGGCTTTAGTGCTTGGTTGGTGGCGCCAGTCTTGGCAGGTGCCGTTTGCGGCTACGTCTTTATTCGCCGTCAGATGAAGCAGGTAGATTGTCTCTTCAGCGCCGCTGTGTGGGGAGCAGTTGCGGGAATTTTCGCTGGCATGGCGCTAGTTGTGCTCGGTTATCTTTCTTCCGGAGACCTTGGTGGCGTCAGGTTGGTAGACGTCGGGCCGAGGCTTCCGGAGCTAGCGACGTTCGCTCCCGCACTGCTCGGTTTAGGCTCGCTGTGCGCTTCGACTCTCACCGCTTCGTTATTAGGGGTTCGTCGAATCCTGCCGAAAGTCCAAGTCGCAAAGCCCACCGAGCTACCCGAAGAGAGCTCGGATGGCTAGACTTGGCCAAGTGAGAATGGTGGTTTTGGCGTCCGGTACGGGAACGCTTCTGCAATCTTTAATTAATGCCCAAGAAGATGGGCAGCTGGCGGGGCAAATAGTTGCGGTCGGTTCTGACGTGCCCGGCTGTGGAGCAATCACTCGGGCTAAAAATGCCGGTCTGGAGACTTTCGAGTTGCCCCTAGCTAAGGGCGCAGACCGCGAAGAATGGGATCGAAAACTTAGCGCCAAGGTTGCCGAGTTCTCTCCCGATCTAGTGGTTAGCGCGGGTTTCATGAAGCTCTTGGGCGCTAACTTCCTGAATGCCTTCGGCGGTCGCTGCATAAACACCCATCCTGCCCTTCTGCCAAGTTTTCCCGGAATGCACGGTGTCCGCGACGCGCTCGCAGCCGGAGTAAAGGTCAGCGGTGCAACGGTCTTTATGGTCGACGACGGAGTCGACACCGGAAAGATCATCGCGCAACGCCCCGTGGAGGTGCTGCCAGAAGACGATGAGGCGCAGCTTCACGAGCGCATCAAGGTTGTTGAGCGTCAACTGCTCAAAGAAGTAGTGAACGATTTCGCGAAGAATTTTTAGCAAAGGAAGGCAGCAACAAATGAGCGATCGCAACGCGGTCAAGAGGGCTTTGGTTTCGGTTTTCGACAAGACCGGGATCACCGAATTCGCAAAGGGCCTAGCCGATGCAGGAGTCGAGATCGTCTCCACCGGTTCCACGGCCAAGACAATTCGCGACGCCGGCGTGAAAGTAACAGCGGTTGAAGAAATCACCGGCTTCCCCGAATGCCTGGACGGCAGGGTCAAGACGCTACATCCGCGCATCCACGCTGGCATCCTCGCGGACCGTCGTCTGGACTCGCACCGCGAGCAGCTCCAAGAGCTTGGTGTCGAACCGTTCGATCTGGTGGTTGTCAACCTGTACCCGTTCTCCGAAACCGTGGCGAGCGGCGCCAGCATCGACGACTGCATCGAAAAGATCGACATCGGTGGGCCTTCTATGGTTCGTGCCGCAGCGAAGAATCATCCGTCGGTTGCCGTCATCACGTCACCGGCTCGTTACGAGTCTGCTCTTGCTGCCGTGAAGGCTGGGGGCTTTACCCTCACCGAGCGCAAGAATCTTGCCGCCGAAGCCTTCGCCCACACGGCCGAATACGACGCAGCGGTCTCGCGCTGGATGGCCGAAAACATCGCCGAAGCCAACGAGGATGGCTTCCCGACCTTCGTTCCGGGCGCCTGGAACAAGCTGCACGCGCTGCGCTACGGCGAAAACTCTCATCAGCCCGCAGCCATCTACCGCGACGATTCGGTTCCTGCCGGCATCGCCCAGGCCGAGCAGCTGCACGGCAAGGAGATGAGCTACAACAACTATCAGGATGCCGATGCTGCCTACCGCTCCGCATACGACTTCGAGGAGCCTTGCGTAGCCATCATCAAGCATGCAAACCCGTGCGGAATTGCTATCGGTGCGGATATCGCCGAGGCACACCGCAAAGCTCACGCTTGTGACCCGGTTTCGGCTTTCGGCGGCGTTATCGCCACGAACCGCCCGGTTAGCGTCGAGATGGCCAAGCAGGTCAGCGAAATCTTCACCGAGGTCATCATTGCGCCTTCCTATGACGAGGGCGCTGTCGAAATCCTCGAGGGTAAGAAGAACATCAGGATTCTGATCGCTCCTGCCTATCAGCACCCGCAGTTCACCACCAAGCAGATTTCTGGTGGTATGTTGCTTCAGCAGCCAGACCGCCTGGACGCTCCCGGCGACGATCCCGCCAACTGGGAACTTGTTTGTGGCGAACCCGCAGACGAGGCGATGCTCCGCGATCTCGAGTTCGCTTGGAAATCTGTTCGTGCGGTTAAGTCGAACGCCATCCTGCTTGCCGATGACGGCGCCTCCGTTGGTGTCGGAATGGGCCAGGTGAACCGAGTCGATTCCTGCCGTTTGGCCGTGGAGAGGGCCGGCGATCGCGCCAAGGGTTCGGTCGCAGCTTCCGACGCCTTCTTCCCGTTCTCCGACGGCCCGCAGATCCTGCTCGATGCGGGCGTGCGAGCCATCGTCCAGCCTGGCGGTTCAATCCGCGACGACCAGACCATCGAGGCTGTTAAGGCTGCCGGAATCACGATGTACATGACCGGCAACCGTCACTTCCTTCACTAGTTCATCAGGAGACTGAATTGAGTGCGAACAAGCTAGATGGCAAGGCGCTAGCCGCCGATATTAAGGTGGAGCTGTCCCAGCGGGTCGAAAAGCTCGCTGTCGCAGGGGCTCGTCCCGGCCTGGCAACAGTTCTCGTCGGCGACGATCCAGCCAGCCAGAGCTATGTTCGCATGAAGCACAGGGACTGCGAGCAGGTCGGCATCCGTTCCGTGCGGGTCGATCTGCCCGCAGACACCACCGCGAGTCAGCTCGAAGAAGCGATCGAGGGACTGAACGAAAATCCCGATGTCACCGGCTACATTGTTCAGCTGCCGCTGCCTAAAGGGCTGGATCAGAATCGCTTTTTGGGCCTGGTCGATCCGGCTAAAGACGTCGACGGTCTGCACCCGGTCAACCTCGGCAAACTTGTCCTAAACGAGCCAGCTCCGCTGCCATGTACTCCGCGCGGAATCGTGGAACTCCTGAGGCACAATCAGATTGTTCTCGACGGGGCAGAAGTTTGCATCGTCGGTAGAGGGATCACCGTAGGGCGTCCGTTGTCATTATTGCTGACCCGGCGCAGCGAAAACTGCACCGTTACCCAGTGCCACACCGGCACCAAGGAATTGGCGGCGCACACCCGTCAGGCGGATATCATCATCACTGCTGCAGGCAAGCCGGATACCGTCACGGCAGACATGATCAAACCCGGTGCGGTGCTGGTGGACGTAGGTGTTAGCCGAGTCGACGGGAAGATCCGCGGAGATCTCTCCGATGACGTTTGGGAGAAGGCATCTTGGGTTACGCCCAATCCGGGTGGAGTTGGCCCGATGACTAGGGCCATGCTGCTGCGCAACGTCGTCGACATCGCGCAAGGCTAGGAGCGGATCCTAGATGAACGACGAAATCGAGCAGATCGAAAAGATCGAGGCAAAGGGGCATCAGAAACAACCCGAATATCCGTCCTTCTGGGCCCTAGCCTTCATCATCGCGATCTTTTCCGTCGGCGTCGTTCTGGTCATTCTTAAGTACTGGCGCAAGGGGACCTTCATCATGGGATTCGCGCTTGTGTGTGCCAGTGCTTATCGCGCGGTGGCTGCACCCGAGAGGGCGGGGTTGCTAGTCGTGCGCGGTAAGCGTTTCGATGTTGCATTTTTGCTGCTTGGCGGGGCATCGCTAATGGCACTAGCGGTGTTGGTGGCTGGCATATACATTTGATCCCACTCGTTGGAAGCGTCCGAAGCTATGGCTAGGACGTATTTATGATTGTGCAGCATGGCGACTACTGATTTGCGGCTTGCCGTGCGAGAAACGTTGCCGATTGGCTTGGGCTACGTGCCCCTGGGAATAGCGTTCGGGTTATTCGCGGTCAGCCAAGGGTTTCCTTTGTGGTTGGCGACTATAACCGCAATGATCATCTATTCGGGTTCGATGGAGTTCATTGCTGTCGGGCTGATCACCGGCGGAGCATCTTTCTTTAATACCGCTTTGACAACTTTCTTCGTCAGTTTCCGGCACATTTTCTATGGCCTTTCCGTCCCGATTCGGCAGGTTAATCCTGCGGCTAGGCCATACGCTGTGCATGCGCTGACGGACGAGGCCTGGGCTTTACTTAGCCATCCAAGCGCGAAGGATTTCAGCGGCAAACGAATAATTCTTACTGAGCTTTTCTGCCACTTGTACTGGGTATTTGGAACGACTCTGGGCGCAGTCGTCGGCTCAAAGCTTCCCTGGGATCTTTCCTGGATGGGGTTTGCCCTGACCGCGCTATTCGTTGTGCTCTCGATCGAGGCCCTGGAAACTGCCCGGCAGCCTGCCTTATTGTTCTCGATCGCCCTGGTATGCGGGGTAGCCGCCCAACTCTTAATACCCGATTACATGATGGTAGGCGCGATGACGTCATATGCGGTCATCTCGGTGGTAGGCGGAAGGTGGCTGAAATGATTCCCGCACAACTCGAGATCAACGCGCATACCTGGATCCTCATCGCGATCATGTTTGCCGGCACTTTCGGACTGAGGCTGACCCCGTTCGTCGTGCGCGCGTGGCTCGCCGACAACGAGACATTAAACACACTGGGGCGGCTAATGCCGGTTGGCGTGATGGTGATTCTCGTCGTCTATTCGTTCTCTGGCATCGTCGACGACGGCTTGGTGCCGGCCGTAATCGGCATCGTCGTCACCGCAGCGCTGCACCTTTGGCGCCACCAGATGCTGATCTCTATCGTTGGTGGCGTTGGTGCGTACGGGCTCGCTTTGCTTCTGTTTTAGGCGTGCCTGGAAAGGTCTGCGTCTTGCGGGTGGACCTTCGGGGACCGCGTAACGATCTTGTGGCCGATCCAGATGCCAAGGAACAAGAAGAGTCCGAGGTAGATGCTGAAGAACTGCAGGAACGAGAAGTCGCTGCGGATGATGTCTAACGACTGACCAACGACCACCACCGCGCACATGCCCAGTGCGATCAGCGGGCCGGCCGGGTACCAGGGGGCCTTGAACGGCAGCTCGGAGAGGTCGTGGCCTTGCGCTCGGAATGCCCTGCGGAACTTGTAGTGCGACCAGGCGATGCCCATCCAGGTGATGAAGCCCGCCAGGCCAGAAGCGTTAACTAGCCAGACGTAGACTGTTCCGGACCCGATCCTCGACGTGGCGAAGCAAGCGGCACCAACCAAGCAAGTGGCGATCAGTGCGGCCAGCGGAACGCCGTGCTTGGTGACTTTCGCGAACAACTTCGGAGCTTTGCGCTCCTTAGCGAGGGCGTAGAGCATGCGCGTCGAAACGTACACGCCGGAGTTGCCAGCGGACAGGATGGAAGTGAGGATGATCGCGTTCATCACCGCGGAAGCTCCGGCGATACCGGCACGCTCGAATACCAGAGTGAACGGCGAGGTGGTGACCGCCTGCGTCAGGCCCTCGGCGGTTGAGGTGTCTGCGGTCGCTGACTGCAGCAGGGACGGCTCGGTGTAGGGCAGCAGGAAACCAATGACGGCGATGGCGCCGATGTAGAACAGCAGGATGCGGTAGAACACGGCTCTGGTTGCCCTCGGGACGTTCTTTTCCGGCTCGTCGGTTTCGCCCGCTGCGATGCCGATCATCTCGGTGCCCTGGAACGAGAAACCGGCGATCATGAAGACGCCCATGATGCCCCAGAAACCGTTGACGAACGGCGCCTCGCCGATCGCCCAGTTGCCGAAGCCAGGGGAGGGCCCGCCCAAAATTCCGAAGATCATAAGCACGCCCAGAATCAGGAATGTGATGACCGCGATCACTTTGATCGCGGCGAACCAGAACTCGGACTCGCCGAATCCTCGAACGGTAAACGCGTTGAGAATGAACAGGAACGCCAAGAATCCGGCCGACCAGATCCACGGCGGAACAACGTCTGCGGGCACCCAGTACTGCATGACGATCGCGGCCGCCACCAATTCCGCGGCGACGGTGATCGCCCAGTTGTACCAATAGTTCCAGCCCTGCGCGAAGCCGAAGGACTTGGAGACATAACGGCTGGCGTATACCTCGAAGGCTCCGGAAGCTGGGCAGTAAGTAGCCATCTCTCCCAGAGACTGCATCAGGAAGTAGACCATGACGCCGATTGCGCCATATGCCAGAAGCGCGCCGCCCGGGCCTGCCCCGGCGATGGTGCCACCGGATGCCAAGAACAGGCCGGTGCCGATTGCGCCGCCAATGGCAATCATGTTTAGGTGTCTGGCGTGAAGAGACTTCTTCAGCTTGCCGCCCGCCTTGGACTTGTCGGCACTTTTTGAAACGTGCAAGGCGTTATTCGTGTCGTCGAACGACGTGCTAGCTGCTTCGGCCATGATTAACTCCCTTTCGAGCCAGACTGTTTAGAAGCTTATTATGCGATGCTCGACTAGGAGAAATAACTTGCCTCATATCCACCTGCAAAGTTCAGATTTCGGCTGCTGATTAGGTATCTGTGGTGCGGGACGGTTGTTTCTAGTTGGCGCTTGTTAATATTCGTCCCATGCGGTCTCGTAAAGGTATTAGCTTCAGCAGCTTAATTAACCTGGTAGTTGCGGTGTGTTTAGTTGGTTCCCTCAGCGCCTGTTCTTCGGAATCGGAGTACAGCGATTTTAAGTCCAGACAAAATATTCCCTGGGATAGCTACAGCGTTACCGATGACCACACAATCACGTTTAAGGTGACCACTGGCGACGAACGTTGCTATTACGTGGCCACCGGCAGTGCGGAGAGTGAAGGCCTGCTGAAGGTGAAATTCGTGCAGGGAACGCGTAAAGACGCGCCTGACGAATGCACCGCGATTGGTGTCATTAAAGAAATTAAGATCCGCACTAAGCGTGTGGCCAGCACATTAAAAGTAGAGGAAATGAAGTAGTAGCTATTGAGTCGTTTTTGGTTCTTAGACGAGCCAAAAACGACTCAATAATTAAATCCCGATCGCGTCCTTTTCCTTCTGGGTGACGCGGCCGCCGGTGATTGGCTCACCCGTGCTCGGCAAGGTCAAGATCTCGACGCCATTTTCGCGGGCAACCATCGTCTGCTCGAACTGAGCGCAACGCGACTTGTCCTGGGTGACGACGGTCCAACCGTCATCCCACTGCTCGGTGCGTGCGCTGCCTAGGGTGAGCATCGGCTCAATGGTGAACGTCATGCCTGGCTTGATGATCGGCAGGGATGTCGGTTCATCGTAGTGCAGCACAATCAGGCCAGAGTGGAATGCGGTGTGCACACCGTGGCCGGTGTATTCGCGCACAGAGTCGTAGCCAAAGCGGTCAGCGTACGCCTGAATGACTTTGCCGATAACGTTGAAGCGCCTGCCCGGAGCGACCGCCTTGATGCCTCGGTTCATCGCGTTCTGGGTGCGCTCGGTCAGCAGGCGAGACCCCTCGTCGACGTCGCCACAGAAGAAGGTTGCGCAGTTGTCGCCGTGCACACCATGGATAAAGGCGGTGACGTCGAGCTTAACCAGGTCGCCGTCCTCGAGCGGGCGAGCATCGGGGATGCCGTGGCAGATCACTTCGTTAACCGACGAACAGATGCTCTTGGGGAAACCCTGATACTGCAGAGAAGACGGGTAGGCGCCGTTGTCGCACATGAACTCGTGGGCGACCTTATCAAGATGATCGGTGGTCACGCCGGGCTGGATTTCGGCTGCTGCAACCAAGATTGCGTCCGCAGCGATGCGGCCAGCAATCTTCATCTTCTCGATGGTTTCTTCATCCATCACGTCAGGGCCGTCGTAGGTTTCCCTGGCCATCACTCCGACATAGTCCGGCTTTTGCACCGAACCAGGAACGTGACGGAGCGGACTAACTGCATAAGGCTTTACTGGAGAACTCACAAGCACAAGACTACTAGCGATCCACTCGCAATGTGGTCAGCGCATCGGCCACCAGCTTCGCCCGGGGCCCGTCGCCGATGGTGATGCAGCTTATGAAGATGCCCATGCTCTCGGGATCGCCAGTGTCGATGACAATGACGGTGACCGTGTCACCGGGGATCCCAGGCAGCTCCCTGGGTTCGCTGATCCGAACGTTCATCTGGTAAATCCAGCCGTTGAAGGCACCTACGTTGTAGGCCTCGTCCTTAATGGTCTCGACCCCGGTGACGCCGTAATAGTAACCCGAGATGGACATGCATTCTGCAGACTGCCTAGCCGTGGTGGCCATATCCGTGAAACCGTCGACGGTGTTCACTGCGCCAACGGCCATGTTCGACATCCACCCGTTAGAAACCGCGTCGTATTGGCTTTGCAGGTCTGAAATCCAAGGCAAATGGAACATGTGGCTGTCCCAGCCGGGGATCTTTTCGATGCTCAGGTTTCCGCCGTGCAGCCTGGAATCGTTTGGGTAGTCGATGTCTCGAGAGACAGCCGTATAGGGGCAGGCGATCATGCTTTGGTCGGGCGAAGGAGATTCTTCGGTGGGAGGAGATTTTTCGTCCCAACCGGAGATAGTTGGCTTGGAGCTGTTCGTGTCTTCCACGACGGGGGAGGAGGGCTTGGACCTAGTTGGTCCGGAACCGATAAGCCAGATCACTAGTCCGATCGCGCAAAGCACAGCGATAAGGACGATCACCAAGTTCCAGTTCGGGCGGATTGAGTTGCGGGACATCGAAGTCCACGACGTTCCATCCCAATAACGCTCGCCACGCCCATCCGGGTCGGGGTACCAGCCTGCGGGAACCTGCTGATTTCGCATATTGCAATTCTATGGTCGATGCTCAGCGCGAATGGCAAACTAGAGATCATGGATCGTCAAACCGAATATGTGCTGCGCTCGGTCGCCGAGCACGATGTTCAATTCATCCGCCTGTGGTTCACGGACGTGCTCGGATTCTTGAAATCCGTGGCTATCTCGCCCGCAGAGTTGGAGAGCGCGCTCGCCGAAGGCATCGGTTTCGATGGTTCTGCGATCGAGGGCTTCGCCCGAATTTTCGAGGCGGACATGATCGCTCACCCAGATACAGCGAGCTTCCAGATACTGCCCTGGCGCAAGAACGCCCCGACGGCGAGAATGTTTTGCGACATTTTGATGCCGGACGGCTCGCCTGCGCTTTCCGACCCCCGAAACGTGCTCAAGCGGGCCATGAACCGGGCAGCGGACATGGGCTTTACCTTCTACCTGCACCCGGAGATCGAGTTCTTCCTTTTCCGCGAACCAGTCATCCCCGGCGAGGTGCCAACCCCGCTTGATGCAGGCGGCTACTTCGACCACACGATCATGGACGAGGGCACTGAATTCCGCAGCGTAGCCATCGAGATGCTTGAGCAGCTCGGCATCTCGGTGGAGTTCAGCCACCACGAGGGCGCGCCCGGCCAGCACGAGATCGACCTGCGCTACGCAGACGCCCTAACCATGAGCGACAACATCATGACGTTCCGCGTCGTGCTGAAGGAGGTTGCGGCCCAGCAGGGCATCCACGCGTCGTTCATGCCGAAGCCATTCACGGATCAGCCTGGCTCCGGAATGCACACCCACATGAGCCTCTTCGAGGGTGATACCAACGCCTTCTACGACGCGGCCGATGAGGTTCGCCTAAGCAAGATCGGCAAGCACTTCGTCGCCGGACTGCTGGCGCACGCTCGCGAGATCACCGCTGTTACCAACCAGTGGGTGAACTCGTACAAGCGGTTGAACTGGGGCGGGGAGGCGCCCAATTACGTCTCGTGGGGACGCAGCAACCGTTCCGCTTTGGTGCGCGTACCGCTGTTCAAGCCGCAGAAGGCTAGCTCGGCGCGAATCGAATATCGCTGCCTGGACTCAGCGACGAACCCGTATCTAGCGTTCGCCCTGTTGCTCAACGCTGGCCTCGACGGCATCGAGCGCGAGCTACCGCTGCCTGATGAATCTGAGGACGACGTCTGGTCGTTCAGCGAGCGCGAACGTCAGGCGATGGGCATCGAAAATCTGCCCCGCAGTTTGGGGTCGGCGATCGACCTGATGGAAAAGAGCGAACTGGTTGCAGACACCCTCGGCGAGCACGTCTTCGACTACTTCCTGCGAAACAAGAAGGCTGAGTTCGACGCCTATCGCTCGCAGGTTACCCGCCACGAGTTGGCCACGATGCTGGGCAGGGTCTAGGGGCGAACCTGGTAGATAGGCAGCATCCGTTCCGTCTCGTCGGCGTGCGCTCCGGAGACGGAAAGCCTGCCGGAAGAGAAGACACGGTCCCAATCGTCCAGCCCGGTGGCAAGCGCCAGGAAGGTTTTCGCGTCCGTCTCTACGACGTTGGGCGGTGTGCCGCGCCGGTGGGTTGGGCCGTCGCCAAACGCGCCGACCTGGACAGCCGAGTATGGCGGGACCCTAACCTCAATGGATTGTCCTGGGTAGCGCTCTGCAAGCACGGACAGTAGCGCCCGGATGGCCTCCCCAAGCAGCTGCCTGGTCGGGGTTTCGCCCGCGCCGTAAATGAGCACGCAAAGTTCGATGATGTTGGCGCGCAGATAGTCCATCAGCCTAGCGATGCCGTACTGAGTATTAACGGTGTTCGGCAGCGAACTATCGTTTACCGTAGAGAGTAGGTCGCCGCTCAGCGGGGCGAGCTGACGGAGTAATACCGGTGTGGTGGTTGCTGCCAATTCTTCGATGCTCTCCTGAGTGGCATCGGATTGCAGCTCCCTTTGGTAAAGGTGATCGCTAAGCGTTCCGGGATAGCCGGAGGTCGGATTGTTTAGCGACAACAGGCAGGTGTTTGCCATGTATAGGAGAGTGGCGGCTTCTTTGGCTTCGCAGCGGCCGCTATTGGCGACTTCTGCGAGTTGCAGGCAGAAGGTATCGGCAACCCGCTCCAAGGCTGCTTTTGCTCGCGTTGCCAATAATGCCACCCTCTAAAAATAAAAATGTAATGTCGCAGTTTCGTAACAATTCGGTTAACGTCTAGAGAATTATTTCAACTGCTTCGATTCGTTAATGCTATCTCGTCTGACTAGCCATTGCGCGCTAACTACAATTGAAAAACCAAGGCACTAAAGGGAAAGCTAATGGATCGGTTGAATACTGCCGCGGGCGAATTCGCCAGGCTCGGCTTCGTAAACGTGTCGGCTGCGATAAAACTTTTTTTCGACGAAGTCGTCGACGTGCTTCCGCAAGTTAGCTTCGACCCGGGCGAAATCGCGCTTGGCGCGGTGCCCGATTTGGCTCTGGCGGGTGTCGCGGCCCTTGCCCAAACTGCCCCAGAAAAGCTCCGTGAGGTCTGGCAGGACGATGGTGCACGATCCCGGCTGATCGCCGTGTTGGGCGGAAGTGAGGCGCTGAATCTTCATCTTCGCGCGCACCCCGACCAGCTAGACGCATTTTTCGTCGAACCGGTCAGGTCCAAAAAGATCGCCGAGAGACTCGCAAAAACTGTAGCCACCGACGATGGCAGTCACGCCCCAATCGACAGGCTGAGGCTGGCCAACAAGTGGGAGCTGCTACGCATCGCGGCGCGCGACCTCATCGAGAAGGAGCCCCTGGAGATCCTCGAGGACGTGGCAGCAGAGCTGGCAGATCTTGCCGACGCGGTCGTCGAGGGCGCCCTGGAGGTGGCGAAGGAATTTGTGCCCGACTGGGAGAAGGTCAGGCTGGGTGTCGTCGCCATGGGTAAGTGCGGCGGTCAGGAACTCAATTACCTTTCTGACGTAGACGTTATCTTCGTCGCTGAACCTGCCGGCGATGCCTCCGTGAGCGAGGCGATGCAGATCGCCAGCAAATGGGCGGGGGCGGCGTCGAGGGTCTGCTCTGAGTTCACTAGCACCGGATCGATCTGGCAGTTGGACGCTGCGCTTCGTCCCGAGGGCAAGTCGGGGCCGCTGGTTCGCACCCTGGAGTCGTGCCAGGCCTACTACGAAAAATGGGCGGAAAATTGGGAATTCCAGGCCATGCTGAAGGCTCGTCCCCAAGCCGGCGACATGGATCTGGCCCAGAAATTCTGCGACATCGTCTACGAAAAGGTTTGGCAGGCCGGCGGCCAAGAAAACTTCATTACCCAAATGCAGGCCATGCGCAAACGAGTGGTAGATAACATTCCCGAGCGCCATCGCTCGCGGGAAATTAAACTCGGTTCAGGTGGGCTGCGAGATGTCGAATTCACCGTCCAGCTTTTGCAGCTAGTCCACGGCCGGGCCGATGAAAGGCTTCGCCAGAGGGGCACGCTGCCTGCGTTAAGGGCGCTCGTCGAACACGGCTACATCGGCAGGGTTGACGGTGCCATGCTCGAGCGCGCCTACAAATTCGCCAGGGTTTTAGAGCATCGTGAGCAGCTATTCAGGCTTCGCAGAACTCACCTGATGCCCATCGACGAGGAATCGCTGGGGCGGTTGGCCAGGCAGGTGGGTTCTGAATCTGGCAAGGCGCTGTTCGAGGATTGGAAGTCTTCAACTAGGACCGTCCTTCGCCTGCAGCAGAGGGTTTTCTATTCGCCGCTTTTGGATGCGGTGAGCAAGCTCAGCACGGATTCTCTGCGGCTTTCGGCGAAGGCCGCGCAAGACAGGCTGTGGGCGCTCGGCTTCTCGGACGCCAAGGCTGCGCTCGGCCATATCGAAGCGCTGACGGAGGGCTTCACCAGGGCCGCAGAGATCCAGCGGCAGCTGCTGCCAGCCATGCTGCAGTGGTTCAGCGAGGGCCCGAACCCGGATCTTGGCATTTTGTCGTTCCGCAGACTGAGCGAGGACATGGGCAAGACGAGCTGGTATCTGCGAGCGCTGCGCGACGAAGGTTCCATGGCGGAACGACTCGCTAAGATTCTCTCGGCAAGCCGGTACGCCAGTGATTTGCTGCGCAGGGACGCCTCGATGGTTCAATTCTTGTCGGACGATTCTCTCTTGGTGCCGAGGGCGCGAGAGGATCTCGTCTCGTCGATGCTGATGGCGGCGAATCGGCATCGCAAGCCGGAGGATTCTGCCGCAGCCGTTCGTGCGCTGCGCAGGAGGGAGCTGTTCAGGCTTGCGGTCGGTGACGTCTTGGGCATTATCGACCTTGAGGCTCTCGGTCGCGGGTTGTCCGATCTCGCTGACGCCACGATCGAGGCCGCCCTTGACATTGCTAGGCGGGTCGAGGACGTCGACGTACCGATAGGCATTGTCGCCATGGGACGCTGGGGCGGTGGGGAGCTGAGCTACGCTTCAGACGTTGATGCCATGGTGGTGGTCGGCAACGATGCCGACAGCGAACAGATTTCTGCCGCCGGCAGGGTAATCGCGACCGCGCGCAAGATACTTAATGCGCCCGGCCCCGACCCGTCGCTGGAGATCGACCTTGGGCTTCGTCCCGAGGGTAGAAAAGGCGCGATGGTGCGCACTGTGGGCAGCTATCAGGCCTACTACGACAAGTGGAGCGACACTTGGGAGGCGCAGGCGTTGGTCCGGGCCAGATACGGCGCGGGCGACGAGGCCTTGGTCGACGAACTGCTGCAGTTCATCAACCCACTCAGGTGGCCGGAAGGTGGGCTGAGCGACAAGCAAGTGACGGCGATCCGCAAGCTGAAGGCAAGAATGGAGACCGAGCGTGCGGGTCGAAACGCCCAGCGAAACTTGAAGCTTGGGCCAGGTGGGTTGAGCGACGTCGAGTGGACGGTTCAACTCATCCAGATGCAAAAGGCCGCCGAGGTGGAAGAGCTCAGGGCGACGGGTACGCTGCCTGCGCTGCAAGCCGCGACAGACGCCGGACTGGTAGATCCTGATGATGCACACCATCTCGCCGAGGCCTGGACGTTGGCTTCCGAACTTCGAAATAGCGCGATGCTAGTACGGGGCAGGGCTTCGGATCTCCTTCCCGGCGACTACCGAGATATCGCAGCCATGGGCATGCTCCTGGGCTACGGGCGAGGCGAGTCGTCCACGCTCATCGGGAAGTGGGAACGCACGGCTAGGCTCGCAGATAAGGTCGTCGAGCGAGAGTTCTGGGGTAGAAAGTGAAGATTTTGGTGCTCGGCGGAGCAAGTCAGATCGGGGTCGCGATAGCTAAACGGGCGGCGAAGGGCTCGCCAAGCACGGCGATCTTGGCTGCGCGCCCAGGATCTAGCCACATCGAACAGGCGGTGGCGCAACTCAAGGCGAGCTCGATCGAAGTCGAGACGATCGATTTCGATGCCACCGATATTGCCTCGCACCCCAAGGTGATCTGGGAAGCTTTCAAGACTCGAGTCGATCTCGCCGTCGTCGCGTTCGGTGTGCTGGGCGACGAAGAAACCTGGCGAGACCACTCGGAGACGGTCCAACTCGCACAGGTGAATTTCACCGCGGCGCTGAGCGTTGGCGCGCTGCTCGCAGAGGCGATGAAGGCCCAAGAAAAAATTGCTGGTAGCAGGGGAAAGATCGTCGCGATCAGCTCGGTAGCAGGGGAGCGTGTTCGTCGTTCCAACTTCGTGTACGGCGCAACCAAGGCCGGCATGGACGCGTACTACCGAAAGCTCGGGGACGCACTTGGTGACGACATTCAGGTTCTAGTCGTGCGCCCTGGAGCCGTCTCGACCCGAATGGTCTCTGGGCGCAAGCAGGTGCCGCTCACCTCCTCGCCCGAGCACGTCGCAGATCGTGTCGTCGACGCGCTGAAAAAGAACAAGCGTATGATTCGAGTGCCAAGGATATTCGGCGCTGTGATGACAGTGTTCAAGCTGATTCCTGACGCGATCGCCCGCCGGTTCGGGTTGTAAACCGCTCGATTCACTCGTCAATTCGGACAATAAAAATTTATGCCCCCCGGCAGAGGGCCAGGAGGCATAAAAGCTGATCGAGATTATTTAGATCTGGTAGTACAGCTCGAACTCGTAGGGGTGCGGACGCTGCTGCATGTCAGAGATCTCCCTGCGCTTCATCTTGATCCAGATGTCGATGAGGTCTTCGGTGAAGACGTCACCGGCAAGCAGGAAATCGCGGTCCTTGTCGAGTGCGTCGAGCGCCTCGCCCAGCGACGCGGGAACCTGAGCGACCTGTTCGTGCTCCTCCGGAGGCAGCTCGTAGAGGTCTTTGTCGATCGGATCGTCAGGCTCGATGCGGTTCTGGATGCCGTCGATGCCGGCGAGCAAAATCGCTGCGAACGCCAAATACGGGTTCGCCGACGGGTCGGGGCAGCGGAACTCGACTCGTTTTGCCCTCGGGTCGGGGCCGGTCAGCGGGATGCGGATGCAGGCCGAACGGTTGGAGGCCGAGTAAACCAGGTTGACCGGTGCCTCGAAGCCCGGAACCAGGCGGCGATAACTGTTGATGCTCGGGTTGGTGAAGGCCAACAGCGCAGGGCCGTGTTTCAGCAGGCCGCCGATGTACCAGCGAGCAATGTCGGAAAGCTGACCGTAGCTGGTCTCGTCGAAGAACAGCGGCTTGCCGTCGGCCCACAGCGAGCTGTGCACGTGCATGCCGGAACCGTTGTCGCCGAAAACAGGCTTGGGCATGAAGGTTACGGTCTTGCCAAGTTCCTTGCCGGCGTTCTTGGAGAGATACTTGAAAAGCATCATGTTGTCCGCGCTCTTCAGCAGCTCGTCGAAGCGCCAGTTGATCTCGGCCTGGCCGGCGGCGCCAACCTCGTGGTGTGAACGCTCGATCTTCAGGCCCGCGGCCTGGCAGAGTTGAACCATGTAGTCGCGCAAGTCACCGTAGTGGTCGGCGGGTGCAACGGGGAAGTAGCCGCCCTTCTGGCGAACCTTGTAACCCAGGTTGCCGCGCTCCTCGACGCGTGCCGAGTTCCAGCCTGCGGACTCGGAATCGACCGAGTAGAAGGAGGTGTGCCCGTTGTTTTCGTAGCGCACGTCGTCGAAAACGTAGAACTCGGCTTCAGGGGCAAGGTACGCGGTGTCTGCGATGCCGGTGGTCTTCAGGTAGTTCTGGGCCTTGCGGGCAACGTTTCGTGGGTCGCGGCTGAACGGTTCGGCGGTCAGCGGATCCTGCACGAAGAAGTTCATGACCAGCGTCTTAACCTTGCGGAACGGATCGATGTAGGCGGAATCCGTGTCGGGCAGCAGGGTCATGTCGGACTTGTCGATGGTCGCGAAGCCCTCCACCGACGAACCGTCGAAGGCTAATCCCTGCTCGAAAACTTTCTGGTCGATCTCGCTGGCGGGCACCGTGAAGTGCTGCATTACTCCGGGTAGATCACAGAAACGGACATCGACGTTTTCGATGTTCTCTTCCTTCAGATATGCCTGTAGTTCGTCGGCATTTTTGAACATAAACCCTCCATTGCTGGTTGCTAGGGGTAACGATAGTCGCCTAATACCGGCTAACGCCACATGAATGTTGCAGTTTTGGTTGCGACCTGGCTAGTCGAGAGCGGTGTGCATCCTGATCAGACGCAGGTGGTTGCCTTTTTGATCTCCAACCTCTTCGTGTGCGCCATCGGGTGCCCAGCCGGTTTCCGTCAGCCAGGTGCGCAACTCGTCGTCTGTGCTCGGAATCCACCAGGTTGCACGTTCGAAGCCGTCAATTCGTAGGGTGTCGACGACGGCGTGCAGCAGCCGGTCTGCGTGGCCGTCTTCCTCGATGACTCGAAATTCTGTGACAACAGCGTCGGAGTCCTCGGAATCAGGATCGTCGGCGGGGCCGATGGCCGCGAAACCTGCTACGACTTCGCCTGCGAGAGCCACCAGCACCCTGTAGGTGGCAAGCGGGGGAGTGGAGATCGCCTTTCGCCAGGCCTCCTGCATCTCTTCTAGGTTCAAATTTGCAGATGCCGCAGCTAGCCGGGAATCGGAGCGCATTTGCGCGAGTTGGAGATCGGCGATCGCCGCGGCCTCTGAGGGCAGCGCGAGACGGACGCGGAAAGCTGATTCATTGTCTCTCACCCCGCCAGTCTAGGTGGGCTAGCTAGCTAAGTGTCGATTTAAGATGCGTCTTTTCTGAATGTTCGTAGAATGAGTGTTGATGAATGCTCTAAAACTTCCTCCCAAGCTTGAAGATAATCAACTTCGGATTATTCCGTTGGGCGGCCTCGGTGATGTCGGTCGCAACTGCACTTGTTTCGAAATCAACGGCAAAATTTTGATCGTCGATTGTGGTGTCCTCTTCCCCGAAGATCGGCAGCCAGGCGTTGATTTGATCTTGCCGGGAATCGACTATCTGAATGAACGCATGGAGGACATCGTTGCGATCGTCCTCACTCACGGCCACGAGGATCACATCGGTGGCGTGCCGTACTTGCTGCGCAGGCGTCCTGACATCCCCCTTTATGGCTCCAAGCTGACGCTGGCTCTGGTCGATTCCAAACTGCGTGAACACCGGATCAAAGGGGCCCGCCCGCACACCATCCGTGAGGGCGACACCGTGCATGTCGACGGTTACGACCTGGAATTTTTGGCCGTCAACCACTCGATTCCGGACGCGCTCGCGGTGCATATCTCCACTGCCGCAGGCACGGTTCTTGTGACCGGCGACTTCAAGATGGATCAGCTCCCGCTCGACGGGCGCATCACGGACCTTCGCGGCTTTGGCCGACTAGGCTCAAACGGCGTCGACGTGTTCATGGCCGACTCGACCAACGCAGAGGTGCCCGGCTTCACCCGCAGCGAGCGCGACCTGATGCCGGCGCTGGAGAAGGTCTTCGCCGAAAGCCGTCAAAAGCTGATCGTTGCCTGTTTCGCCTCGCACGTTCACCGCGTCCAGCAGGTGATGGATTTGGCCGTTGAGCACGGTCGCAAGGTTGCTTACGTTGGCCGTTCGATGGTCAAGAACATGGGCATCGCGGCCGAGCTCGGCTATCTGAAGGTGCCGGGCGGGACGCTGATCGAGCTAAAAGACATCGATAAATATCGCGACGAAGAAGTAGTCGTTATCTGCACCGGTTCGCAGGGCGAGCCGTTGTCCGCGCTGAGCCGAATTGCTAACCGCGAGCACCCGGTTCTGGAGGTCGGTCCAGGCGATACTGTGCTGCTGGCCAGCTCGCTGATTCCTGGCAACGAGAACGCCGTGTCGAGAGTTATCAATGGGCTCACCAAGCTTGGCGCGAACGTCGTGCACAAGGGCAACGCGTTCGTGCACGTTTCTGGACACGCCTGCGCTGGCGAGCTGCTTTACGCCTACAACATGGTGCAGCCGAAGAACGCCATCCCGATTCACGGTGAGCCGCGCCACCTGCACGCTAACGCTCAGCTCGCCATCGCCACCGGCGTGCCGGAGGACAACGTGATTGTTGCCGCCGACGGTGACGTCGTAGATCTGATCGACGGGAAGATCGTTTCCAGGGGAGAGATCGACGCGTCCTATATCTTCGTGGATGGCTCCACGGTGGGCGACATCAGCGAGTCGAGCCTCACAGATCGTCTGATCCTGGGCGAGGAGGGCTTCATCTCGGTGGTGGCTGCCGTCGATTTGCGCACGAGTTCGATAGTCGCGGGGCCAGACGTCTCGGCTCGAGGCTTCATCGAGGACTCGCACGTCTTCGACGAGGTCACCGAGCAGATTCGTGAAGGCATCCAGGACGCCCTCGACAAGGGCCAAGACGACACGTTCCGACTGCAGCAGATCGCCAGGAGAATCATTGGCAAGTGGGTTTCGCGTACTTACAGGCGTCGCCCTATGATTGTGCCGGTGGTTATCGCAATTTAGTGTTGCGCGAGTTTTGCGTGAGCGCGCGATGCTGGATATGCTAGCCAGGTTGCGTCTTTAGGGGCGCCTCTAACTATCAATCGCTGCAAGGAGTGTTCCCATGGCTGCCAGGTGTGAAATCTGCGGTAAGGGCCCGAGCTTTGGCCACAATGTGCCTTGGTCGAAGAAGAAGACGCCGCGGCGCTGGAACCCGAACATCCAGCGTGTACGTGCGGTTGTCAACGGCACCCACAAGCGTCTGAACGCCTGCACTGGCTGCATCAAGGCCGGTCGCGTCACGCGCTAATTTTAAGCATTTGAAGGCCCATCCCTTTTGGGGTGGGCCTTTTGCTGTGCAGGAGACGTTAAAAATTGTCGGTGGGGCTGGCTAAAGTTTAAGACGTGCAATCAGATTATCGACTGTCGACGTTTAGGCGCTTCGCGGAGCCGCTTAGCGAGGTGCTAGGCGGCAAGACTGCCAAGCCGTTGGCTAGCCTGGGGCTGGAGACGGTCGGTGATTTGCTGCGCCATTTTCCTAGGCGCTATTTATCGGGCACGCAGGTTACCGATCTTTCGAAGGTGATTCCAGGTGAAGAGGTTGCGTTGGTGGCCAGGGCCTCGAATATGCAGAAGTATGTCGACGGTCAGCGTTCGTATTTCCAGGACGAGATTGCTTCCCAAACCGGCACGAGGGCAAGGTCCTCCGCTAGAAAGGGGCGCATGAGTGGCACACTGCTGGGCGGTTCCGGCGAAATGTCTGTGACGTTTTTCGGTCGCGAATACATGCTGGACTATTGGCATAAAGAACTGGTCGGTGGAAAGACGGGGATTTTCGTCGGCAAAGTCGGCATCTGGCAGAACCGTCCGCAGATGACCAACCCGCAGTTCATCATGCTGGATTCGGCGGGTAAGCCGATTGGCAAGGGCAAACAAGACAAAATTCGGTTGGTTAATAGGGTCCAGCGTTCCAGCTTTGTCGGCATCTACCCGGCCACCAAATCGGCCAGCACTTGGCTGATCGCGGACGCTGTCGAGGCTTTGCTCGAACTTCTTGTGGATTTGGAGGATCCGCTGCCGGCCGGGCTCAGAAAAGAGCTCGGGTTGATGGAAATTAACGAGGCAATCAATCAGATCCATCGTCCGGAGAATCTGGACGAAAACGACGACGCAAGGTATCGGCTGAAGTTCGACGAGGCCCTCGCGCTGCAGGTCGCCATGGCGGATAGACGTGCCGCCACTCGCGCCAACGAGGCTGCGCCAATTCAGTTGAAAGACGACGGGTTACTGGCCAAGTTCGATTCTCAATTGCCCTTTGAGCTGACCGGGGGGCAGCAGAAGGTTGGTGAAGAGATATTCGTGGACATGGCCAAGCCAGCTCCCATGCAGCGGCTGCTGCAAGGCGAGGTGGGTTCGGGCAAGACGGTCGTTGCGCTGCGTGCCATGCTCGCCGCGCTTGACGCTGGCAAACAGGCCGTTCTGATGGCCCCAACGGAGGTGCTCGCCACCCAACATGCGGAGTCGATGTCGAAGCTTTTAGGCTCGCTCGGCCTTGATGTGGAGTTACTTACCGGTTCGATGGCAGGTTCGCAGGCGAAGACCGTGAGGTCGCGCATTGCGTCCGGACAGGCCCGGATAGTCGTCGGCACCCATGCGCTGATTTCCGCAGCAACCGAATTCCAAGACCTCGGCCTGGTGGTCATCGATGAGCAACATCGCTTCGGGGTTGCTCAGCGTGAAGCCCTGCAGCGCAAGGTGGGTCTTTGGCCGCACACGTTGGTGCTAACTGCAACCCCAATTCCGAGGTCTATCGCCATGACGATCTTCGGCGATCTGGAGGTCTCGACTCTTCGGCAGTTGCCTGCTGGACGTCAAGAAATTCAGACAACCGTTGTGAACAGGGCGCAGAATCCGGGATGGGTGCCGAGGGTTTGGCAGCGGGTGCGCGAGGAAATCGAGAAGGGCCGTCAGGCATTCGTCGTCTGCCCGAGAATCTCCTCGACTGATGACGAATTGCCAACCGATTCCGAGGCTTCGCTCAGCGCGGCCGTCGAAGACGTCTTCGACGAATTATCCGCCGGCCCGCTTGCCGGTTTGCGGTTGGCCAAACTGCACGGGCGAATGCCTGCGGAGAAGAAGGCCACGGTGATGGCCGATTTCGCTGCCGGGAACCTGGATGTGTTGATTTCAACCACGGTCATCGAGGTCGGCGTCGACGTGCCTAATGCCTCCGCGATGATCATCATCGATGCGGACAGGTTCGGCGTCGCCCAGCTTCATCAGCTTCGTGGTCGCATCGGGCGTGGCGGTTACGCGGGGCTTTGCCTGCTGTTGACGAATTCGGCTCCGGACAGCCCATCCTTGGAGAGACTCAACTGGGTTAGTGCCACCAGGGACGGCTTCCAGCTAGCCGAATACGATCTTGAGGTTCGTCGTGAGGGCAACATCATGGGGCCGGAACAATCCGGCGGCAGATCCGCGCTGCGGCTTCTTCGTGTCGTGACTGATTCCGATCTGATCGAGCGCAGCCGCGAGGTAGCCGAAAAGATTGAGGAGCTGGAAGATTTCGCTGATCTGCGTCACGATATGGCGCTTTCGATCGAAAGCCAGGACGCCTGATTTTGGGCTCAAAAAAATTGCCGGTTGGCGCCGTTGCCAACCGGCAATTGATGGTTTTTATTCGGCGGGTTCTTCGCCGAATGTGAAGGTGCGTCCGGAGATCTCTTTGGCAGGGGTGACTCGAACGTAGTTCGGCTTAACCGTCGGAACCCAAGGCAGCAGAGGCAGCTTGTCGAGCAGCTTCAACTCGACCTCATCGGTCACGACCTCGCCGCGGCCGTCAACAATGACACTCCAACCGGTCTCCTCCGTCCAGCCGTCGGCCTCGAAGCAGACGTGGCTGTTAGTGGCCAGCGCGTCGAGCTTGCTGCCCGCAGCGCTGCGGAAAACGATTGATTCGCCGTCGACGGCGTAGTTGATCGGGAAAATCTCGGGCGTGCCGTCCTGATCGATGACGGCGAGACGACCCAGAGACTGGGATGCAAGGTAACCCCAGCAGGATGCTTCGGGGATTATCGATACGGGAGATTCAGTCATGGTTTAATCATCTCTCATTTTTGCCTGGTTTGTTAGCCAGATAGCCTACTTATGTGAGCAGAATTATTGCCGGTGCTGCGAAGGGTGTCAGACTCAAGGCTCCCGCCGGGGCTAATACCCGTCCGACCACCGATATAACTCGCGAGGCATTTTTTAACTCGTTGGCCACCTGGTTCGACTGTGCGGGCGTCGAAACTTCTCAGCAGATGGCAGGCGTGGCCATGCTCGACCTGTATGCGGGCAGCGGGGCCATCGGTCTGGAGGCGGTCAGCAGGGGAGCGGACGCGACTCTCGTAGAGAAAGCCAGGCCGGCATCGGCCGTCATCGCGGAGAACATGCGCTTGGCCCGTCTAAAAGCTGCCCTCGTCACCTGCTCCGTCGAGTCTTATCTGGCCGGTCAACCGAAATCCTTCGACCTGGTCTGGCTGGATCCGCCCTATGATGTCACCACGGCACGAATCAACGAGTTGGTGGCTAAACTGACTAGAGGCTGGTTGACGCAAGACGCGCTGGTGGTCATTGAAAGGTCCGTTCGCGACGAGCCCCCCACCTGGCCTAGTGAATACGACGAGGTGTGGGATAAGCGCTACGGCGAAACTGCGCTGTACTACGCCAGGTTTAGTTAGGAAGCTATGGAAAAGTCAGTGATTGCTGTGGTTCCGGGGTCTTTCGACCCGATCACGCTAGGCCACCTGGACATCATTAATCGTGCCGCTGACGTGTTTAACGAGGTCATCGTCGCGGTCGGGCGCAACACCACTAAGAACTACATGTTTGAGCCGAACAAGCGTTTTGAATTGGTTTGCGACGCTGTCAGCGGAATCAAGAATGTTCGCGCAGCGAGCATCGGGGGTTTGTTGATCGATTTTTGCCGCGAAAATGGGGCCTCCGTCATCGTCAAGGGTGTGCGCTTTGGCTCGGATTTCGACTACGAACTTCAGATGGCGCAGATGAACCGCGCGCTGGGTGGGATCGAAACGGTGCTGCTGCCGGCAGGACGCGAATTCGGCACGGTCTCCAGCTCAATCCTGCGCGAGGTCGCTCACAATGGGGGAGATATCAGCCAGTTCGTGACGCCAGCAGTGAACCAGGCGGTTCTTGAGCGCCTTTCTTAAAGTTTTAGCGCTTGTCTGAATATTTTGTTCCGATGTGCTTGGCTAGCTGACATGAGAGATCCATATGAAGGTATTCCCGCACCAGCGAAGCTGAACGTCACAAGCAAGGACTTCGAGGACGGTGCGCCGTTACCCGTAGATACCACCGCCAGCGAGGGCGGCAAGAACATCTCTCCGCAGCTTTCCTGGAGCGACGTGCCTAAGGGCACGAAGGTTTTCTACGTCCACTGCTACGACCCCGACGCGCCAACTCCGTCCGGTTACTGGCACTGGTCGCTGGTCAACATTCCTGCATATGTGAACAGCTTAGACCGGGACGCGGCGAAGAACCCGCCGGCAGGCGCCATCACGCTGAGGAACGACAACGGGCAGCGGGAGTACATGGGCGCAGCCCCGCCAGCCGGCCACGGCCCGCACCGCTACTTTTTCACGGTCTATGCCCTCGACGCTCCGCTAGATATCAACGAGAGCACCACCGCCACTACCGCATCTTTCATGGCGAGGATGCACACGTTGGCTCGCGGCAGCGTTGTTGGCACATTTGAAAACAAGTAATTTAACAAGGCTTCGTAGCGGCTGATATAGTCGCTCGACGCATTAGTTTTAGCTACACGCCACCAGTTGCGGTTAATAATTTTGACCCAAAATGGTTGTCGCGTTATGCTAGAGCGCTGTTGCACGCTAGCCGCGTGCCGATGTGAAATTGAACTTATTATCTAGTGGAAGAGGGCTCGCGACCGTGCCTACATACAGCCCAAAGCCTGGTGACTTGACCAGGAACTGGCTCGTCATTGACGCTGAGGACGTTGTCCTCGGCCGGTTGGCGACCACTGTTGCCAATTTGCTCCGCGGCAAGCACAAGCCGACTTTTGCGCCGCACATGGACGGCGGCGACTTTGTCGTCGTTATCAACGCTGGCAAGGTGTCGCTTTCTGGCAAGAAAGCTGAAGAAGATTTGCGTTACTCAGTTACCGGTGCTCCTGGTGGCATGAAGGTTGCTACCGCTGGCGAATTGCGTGCCAAGGACCCGCGCAAACTGGTTGAGCGCGCTGTTTGGGGCATGATGCCGAAGAACAAGCTGAGCCGTCGCCAGATGGGCAAGCTGAAGGTTTACGCAGGCGCGGAGCACCCGCACGCCGCACAGAAGCCTCAGCCGTACGAGATTAAGCAGGTCGCGCAGTAGGCGCGAAGGTAAGGACGTACTGTGACCGAAACGCAGACTGAAGACCTCTCAGTAGAGGCCACCGGAACCGAAGGTTTCGTTGACGAAAATGACCGTAACATTGCTTACCGCTCGGATTCGGCCCCGCAGACAGCTGTCGCTGGCGCCGACCGTTCCGCTGTGATCGCTCCAGGTCACGGCACCGGCAGGCGCAAGCAGGCTGTTGCTCGCGTTCGCCTGATCCCCGGCACCGGTAACTTCACCATTAACGGGCGTACCCTCGAGGACGTTTTCCCCGACAAGCTGCACCAGCAGACCGTCAAGGAGCCGCTGGTTGCTCTCGGTGTCGAGGACGCATACGACGTCGTCGTTCGCATTAACGGTGGCGGCATCACCGGTCAGGCTGGCGCACTCCGCCTGGGCATCGCCCGTGCGCTGAACCAGATCGACCGCGACGCCAACCGTCCGGCCCTGAAGAAGGCCGGTCTGCTGACCCGCGACGCACGTAAGAAGGAGCGCAAGAAGGCTGGTCTGAAGAAGGCCCGTAAGGCTCCGCAATACTCGAAGCGTTAAGACTTCAAAAATATGCCGTCGTCCCTTCCGGGCGGCGGCATTTTTTTTGGGACCTTTGGCAATAATCGTTGTTATTTGGCGCTCGTTACGAGATTTAGCATGGGTCTTGTTGTACATTTTTCTTTGCGAAATTGAGAGGACGCGATATGCAAACAGAGATTCAACAGCCCGCCTGGTCGCTGAGCAGAAGGCTCGGTGCGTGGGGAGTGCATTTCTTCACCATGAGCGGCCTAATCTGGGCTGTCCTTGCCATCGGCGCGTTAAATGCTGGCCATCTGAAGCTGATGTGGCTCTGGTTGGGCATCTCTCTGGTCGTCGACTCGATTGACGGCCCGATGTCTCGAAAGATCCGGGTCACCGAGGTCTATCCCTGGTTTTCCGGTGCGATGGTGGACAACATCGTAGACTACATGACTTGGACCCTCATTCCCGCGCTTTTCATCGCTGCCCAGGTGCCGCTCGGCACTAAGCCCCTGGTCTATGTCGCCCTTGCGATGATCCTGATGTCCTCGATGTTCTGCTACGCAAACACAAAGATGAAATCGAGCGACTGGTATTTCGTCGGTTTCCCGGCGGCCTGGAACGTGATCGCCGTCGTCATGTGGATTTTCCAGACGCAGGTCGCCCTCAACTGGGTCGTGATTGTGGTCTTTAGCGTGCTGGCGGTCATTCCTTGGCAGTGGGTGCACCCGTTTAGGGTTCGCAAGTTGCGGTCGGTCACGGCCACATGCGCGTGCATTTGGGTCGCGGCTACGGCCTTTATGGTGGCTCTTCAGCCTGTTCACCCCTGGTGGCTCGTCGCTATCTGGTTGGTTGCCGGTCTTTGGATCATCCTCGTCGGCGCGTTGAAGAGCTTCACATCGTTTCTGGACTGACCCGACGAAGGTTGTTGGAGACCCGCTTGTCCATCCAGGCCTTCGTTCCCTCGAGCAGGATGGTGCTTGCGATGAGCAACGCGATGACGACGATGACGATCGGCGGATAATGCTTTCCGTTCAACGCGAAGTAGACGTATGGCGCGGTGAAGGTGACGACAGTCGTCACCATCCCTGCAAGACGCATCAGGAATTTTTTCGCGGTGAACATCGTTAAGATGCCCCAGGTGTAGGGGATTGCCGTGCCCAGATCGATGGCCCACAGCGCCCATAGGGAGCCCTCGAATTGTTCGACGAAGGAAACCGGTAGCACCCTGAGGGCTGAATAAACCAGCACCACCACGTAGGCCCAGAACTTAAAGTTTGTCGCTATCCGTACTAATGTCGAGCGTCGGATAAGCCGGATTCCTTGGTTAGTTAGCTCTCTTTCGTGCCTTGCCGAGACTAACAACCCGTCCTGCCCGTCGAGCACTCGATGCAGCAGGTCAAGATCATCCGTGCCTGCTTGTTTGAGCAGGTGATCGAGGAAAATTCTGGGGGCGATTCCCACTGGGGTTACTAGTCGGCCATTGACTTGCTGCTTTGGGCCGAGCTCACTAAGCGGCCATTTCTTTCGCCATTGTTCGATTTGGGCGTCGTTCATAGGCGCCAGCCAAAGCCGTTCCCTTTTCCTGAAGGAATCTCTCATCAGCGCGCAAAAATCTGCGTATTCGCCTTCCGTTTCCGGCACCCTCATTTTGGGCAACTCCCGGATGTGCCAATCGCGAAGGTCGCCCAGTCGGTCGATTCCGGCAGCGTTTTTTACCGCTTCTGGCCACAGCTCGAATGAGGTGCCCGCTGAGGGACTTAGCGAAAGTTTCACCCGATTAACCTACCTGTTAGTTAGCTATCTAGCGCATGGGGAATCGCCGTATGCTGGATGCATGTTAGTTGCTTTCTGTATTACCCCATCCACTTCTGGCGAAGACGGCTCCGTGCACGACGCAGTGGCGGCGGCGGTCAAAGTTGTTCGCGATTCTGGGCTACCCAACGAGACCACGTCCATGTTCACCACAATTGAGGGCGAGTGGTACGAGTGCATGAAGGTCGTCAAGGACGCCTGCGACGCCGTCGCCAAGTTCGGTCCGAGAGTCGCCCTTGTGCTTAAAGCCGACATTCGCGGAGACCGCACGGGAGAAATGCAGGGCAAAGTCGACCGCTTGGAGAAGGCGCTAGAAGAACTCTGAGGCTAGATGCCGTCGATGGACGCGATCCGTCCGTCCTTAATGGCTTTCACGAACTTTTCGTGGTCCGACTCGTTCTGGTCTGCATAGGCCCGGGCGAAGTTGGACATCGCCTCCGCGAGCTTGTCGGACTTGCCGATGTATCCGATGATCATTGACGCGCCGGAGGTCCTGGCGTGGGACTTGGCCAGCAGCAACCCTAGCACCCCCGCGTAGTCGGCGAGTGCCTTCGGGTCTAGGTCGTCGATCAGAATGGCGCCCTTCATGTTTCGCCACTGGCGGACGTAGAACTGAACGGGGCCAGATCCCTCGTCGAGTCCTTCATCGTCCGGGTCGTATTCCCCGAGAGCGGGCGTCGAGGTCCAGCCGAGCAACGGATCACTGACCGTCTGCAGACACTGCTGATATTCCACGACCCGCTGGCCTTGGTGAGAGTGCAACGGGACGTCGCCGTGCACGTGCTTTGCTAGTACAGAACGCCTTGCCTGCTTCAACTGTAGGAATAGAACGTCTTCTGGGCTCGAGCCCTGCAGCAGTGCCAGGTAGCTGCGTAGCCCGACAGAACCGACGCCCACCACCTTGTGCGCGACATCCACGAGTGTGTAGCCGTCCAGCAGGCGTTGCCACTGGGGCTGCAGAGTCTCTAGGTAGTTATCCAGCGCCTTCCCTAGCTGTTCCGCACGCGCGGGGGAGGTGTGGATGAAAAGCGGGGGATCGTCGATGATCTTGCGCTTTCCGTCAGATTCTTCTTTCGTGATCTTCGGCAAGGATCGGTCGGAGGTGCGCTTGCGGGCCTTCTTCACCGCGCGCTCTATTTCCGAATGCAACGCGGTCTCATTGACGGTCTCCTTTAGCCGGTCGACGTCGAGGCGGTTGAAAGACCTGCGAAGCAGCGGCTGGGTGGCGAGCCAGCGAAGCTCGTCGCGATATTCGATGACGCAGGTCATGACCGCCTCGTGGCAGTCATCCTCGCTGACGCCGTTCTCTCGACCGGCGATCCATAGGCTGGCCACCAGACGACGCAAATCCCATTCCCAAGGGCCAGGGTGCGCTTCGTCGAAGTCGTTGACGTCCATGACTAGCTCACCCTCTGGGGAACGATAGAAACCGAAATTCCCCATGTGGGCGTCGCCGCAGACAATCGGCTTGATGCCGGTGTACGGCAGGGTGGCGCAGTCATCGGCGAAGATGCTCGCTGCACCTCGGAAGAATCCGTATGGCGAGGTTGCCATCCGGCCGTGACGCAGCGGAATTAACATCCCGACGCGCCCGTAGTCTGATTCGATGACCTGGCGTACTGGGTCAACCCGATCCGGGCTGGCCTGCCAGCCTCCAAGGTCCTCCCTGGAAACTTTTTCGCGTAGCCCCTTGCCGTAGGCAAGTCTCTGCGGCCTGGTTGACCGCTGCCTGGTTAACGTTGGCTTGGCTAGATCTTCGAGAGGTTCCATACGCACATCCTTGCACTTGGCCGGAGTCATTTCCACCGAGTCGATGGTGAACGTCGCTGTGACCTAGCTGTGAGGACATTGGTTTGTGCCATATCCACACTTAAACTTGATGGTGAAGCGAAAGGTGGATTAATGCGAAGCAGTAACCCGGTCTTGACCAGAACGGATTTCGGCGCTGATCAGCGCGGTTACGGTTACGACACTGAACCGAGATTGGCCGACTACGAGTCGATGACGCTGCAGGACGTCGTCAACAAGTCTTTTATCCTGCTGATCTTGCTTGTCGGGGTGGCGATCGCCACCATAACGATTGTTCCTGTCCAAGCTCTTAGTGGTGTCGCCGTGCTGTGTTCTGTCGCAGCGCTGGTTGCCGCGTTAGTGGTTTCTTTCCGCCGCAAGGTGTCCGCCGCTGGCGTGGTCGTATACACGGTTCTCGAGGGCGCGGTCATCGGCGCCTGGAGCTACATACTCGAGTCCATGTACCCTGGCATCGTCTTCCAGGCTGTGCTCGGGACGTTCATGGCCGCCGCAGCGACGTTTGTCGCCTACCGCTTTGGGGGAGTACGAGTGCGCGGTAAGTTCGCGCGCGGAGTGGTAATCGGGATGTTCGCCTACGTCGGCGTAGCCCTGGTTAACCTGGTGTTTTCTTTCTTTGGCAACAGCTTCGGCTGGGCTGGCGTTGGAGCCGGCGCGGGTGCCATCGCCTGGGTATCCGCTGGGATCGGTGTTTTTCTCGCCGTGGCCAGCCTGGTGATGGACTTTGACGAGATCGAGCGTGGGGTTCGCATGGGGGCGCCCAGGCAGGAGTCTTGGCGCGCAGCATTCGGCCTGATGGTCACAATGATCTGGCTCTACACTCAGATTTTGAGGATCCTGAGCTTCTTCAGGAACGATTAGTCCTCGTCGAGTAAAAATTTTTTGACGTCCAGTGGCGGGCGCCAAATTTGTTAACTGATTTCCGGCACTTCGGATAAGTGCTTGTCGAGCATAGACCGCACCCACGACGACCACGCCAGGTGACGCCAGCGGTTTTCGGGCACCCAAGTGGCGGAAGAAGTGGTCCCGCCCACCTCGAGCACGCGCGGCTTAGTCGGGTTCTTGCAAGTTGCGCTGTAGACGATCCGAACGGCCTGGAAGTCCTCGAGTGTTCCGTTTGGTGCCCTGCCGACCCAGTGGTCGGATTGAATGTCGATTAGCCTGTCCAGTTCGACCGACTGAGCGGTTTCCTCATTTATCTCGCGCAGCACACCCTCGCTGGGGCTCTCCCCGAGTTCGACGCCGCCACCTGGAAGCTGCCAAAAATCGGGAATCGACTCGTGCGGTGAGCACACGGTGCCAAGAACTCCGTACTTGGAGCGCACGATAGCGTACGCAGCGATACGTTGCCTGACGATCGGCTTCTCACCCTGCTGAACGACCAGTTGCGGGTCAACCCCGCGGGCCTTGTATCGGGGAGGTTTGGTACGTTGCGTTTTGCCGGCGACTTGTGCCGTGATGACGATCTCGTCATCAATCAGATTCGCCGATAAAAGTTTCGAGATCACGTAGCCCGAACGCCACAGCATCATCTTGGGGTCTAGGCCGTGATCGACATGAAGACTAACGGAAATTGGCGCACCCGGCGCTGTCACTCCGATAATCCTCATATAGCCATAATGGCACCTAGGTAAAAATAGTTGTCAAAAGCGTCTCTAACGGGGCTTTACCGGGGTGCCATCTAGAGAGGCTAGTTCTTGGGTCCCGCCGTAGGAAAAGTTGATGAAAGGCTGGTCTTCGTCTTCCTGCTGTTTGACGGTTGCAACGAAGTCTTTGCTTTCCGATTCGGCTGCAGCGGCGAACTTTTCCGCAAGAATCTTGGCGTCGATCAGGGAAGGCGCGAAGGGTTCGTCGGAGATGGATTGCTTGCGTTGCAAGGAATAGACGGGCACCGAAGTCTTTCTGATCCTTCGGGTCACCGTTCCCGGGCCCGAAGCCACGTCCACCCAGAGTTGATCCGCCGTTAACCCGGCGGCGAGGATCCGCGTAGACGGGCCGACCGCCTCGGTCAGCGCCTGCGATACATCTTCCGCTGAAGTGAAATCCAGCGGCATTATGACGGTTGCGTCGGGCCTGAAGAATACGGTGGAGCTTTCAGGCGTCGTGCTAACCGTCATCAGGATCTTCGAATTGGCGTATTCGGTGATTTGGAGTTCTTGGTTCTCTGCAGATCCGCAGAGCTGAGCGGACTTTTCGAACATCGCGCCGACATCAGAGATGTTGAAATCTCGAGGATCGAAGCTAGAAGATACGACGGTGTCGGTGCCTTCATCTTGGGTTGTGATTTTCCCGTCCCGCCAAATCTCAGAGACTGGCTTCGACCATTCGTCGACGTAAGTCAGCCTGGCCTGGTCGCCGGTGATGCGGAGGCGGACGACGCTAGATGGGTCTGCTATCTGCCCAAGAAGCTCGCCGACTATCTTCTGTGCGGCTCCGGGAGTCAGCAGTTCGGTGCTCGGAGTCGGACTAGGGTCGGTCGGCTTCGCCTCTTTGTCGCATCCAACGAGTAGGAGCGTGAGGCAAGCCAAAAGAGCAAGAAGCTTCTTCATGATTTACAGGCTACCGCGCAAAAATTTGGTTTTGAACGCAAAATCCTGCCGAAAAATAGATAGCATTGGCTGGCCATTTTTGGACTCTGGTAAGATGTGGGTCTATGCAGCTAAAAGTTGGACAGGTAGTTATTCACCCTCACCACGGCCCGGCCGAGGTCACAGACCTATACACCCGAACTGTCAAGGGCGAAGAGGTTGAGTATGCAGACCTGGAGGTCCAGGGCAACAAGCTGCACGTCAGCCTTCCAGTCAAGAACGCCGAGGAGATCGGCATCCGCGACGTTGCCGGCCGTGAGGAACTCGGCGAGTTGACTGATGTTTTGTGTGCCCCCACCGTTAACGAAGAAAAGCAGTGGTCGCGTCGCTACAAGGCGAATCGTGCTGCGATGTCAACCGGAGATCCGCTTCAGCTGGCCACTGTCGTTCGCGACCTCGTGCGTCGACGCGAGCGCAGCTCCCTTTCTTTGGGCGAGCGCGACCTGCTTCGCGAGGCCTCGGCCCCGCTGATCGCCGAGATCGCGATCGCCATGAAGGTCAGCGAGGAAGAAGCCCAAGAGGCCATGTTCTCCATGATCATGGAGGAATCCGATCAGGTTCTCGACAGCATCGACAAGTCGGAAAAGAAGCCCGCTAAGAAGGCCACCAAAAAGACCGCTAAGAAGTAGCAAGTAGACTTTTCTAGAGCGCCCAGTCGATCGGCTGGGCGCCTTGCTTTTCTAGCGCGGCGTTGGCCCTGCTGAATGGCCTAGAGCCGAAGAAACCGCGCGAGGCGGAAAGCGGGGACGGATGCGGCGACGCAATGATCGGCACTCCCGCGCTTTGTAGCTTCCCCGTTAGGGTTTGCGCGTCGCGTCCCCAGAGGATCGCCACGAGCGGTCCGCCGCGGGAAATAAGGGCGTCAATTGCGGTTTCGGTTATCGGTTCCCAGCCTTTGCCGCGATGTGCGGCAGGCTTCCTGGGCTGAACCGTCAAACATCTATTCAGCAGCAGCACGCCCTGTTCGAACCATCCCGTAAGGTCGCCGTGTTCCGGCACTGCCACTTTGAGATCATCGTGCAACTCTCGATAGATGTTCACCAGGCTTTTTGGCAGCGGCCTGACGTTCTTGTCGACGGCGAAGCTGAGCCCGATGGCGTGTCCAGGTGTGGGGTAGGGGTCTTGGCCCACGATCAAAACTTTCACGTCCGCCAGCGGCCGTGTGAAAGCCCGCAACACTTTGTCCCCGCTAGGCAGGTAGCCCCTGCCGGCCGCGATCTCTTGACGCAAGAAATCGCCCATCGCGTGAATCTGCGGTTCGACGCCAGAGAGCGCCTGGGCCCAGTCGTCTGCAACCAAGTCAGAAAGGGGATGTCTCGTCATATCAGTTCTCCTGGGATACGTGCGGGATTCGCGTCGCAAGGACCGCGACCAACAACATGATTACCGAACCCACAGCGATTGCGGCCTGCATGTTGAACAAATCGACCATAGCGCCGGCGGCCAGCGGGCCGATGATGTTTCCCAAATCCGAGGACATCTGGAAAACCGCGACCGGAGTGCCACGGCCTGCTACATCGCCGACGATAGAGGCGGGCGCTGTGCCTAACATGGATGCGCCGATCGAGAACACACACATGGCGATGGTCAGCCAAACCACGTTCGGCATCTGCGGGAACGAAAGGCTGACCAGCCCGCAGATGATCAGGCCGGCGATAAGGATCGGCTTTCTGCCAGCCTGGTCGACAGCACGGCCGACTGGGTTGATCACCAACATCTGGAACGCCGCTGCGATGGCGAATACGATTCCGGTGGTGGTTGTGGGCTGGCCGAGAATTTCGACGATGAGAATCGGCAGCAGCGTCGAACGGACGCCGAAGGCCTGCCAGCCGGTGGAGAAGCTCGCCAAGCAGGCGATTTGGTAGCGCTTATCTTTCCAGACCTCGCCTAGCGAGCCGGCTGTTGGCCCGCGCCCGAAACGGCTGGGCGCCTGCAATGCGAAGATCGCGACGATTGCTCCGATGAGTAGCGTGCCCGCGTAGAAAAAGAAAGGCGCGCGGAGCGAGATGGCGACGAATATTGCGCCGACCGCAGGCCCTGACATGTTGCCGATCAGGGAACCGGACTGGAAGAGCGCAGTTGATCTTCCCCTGTTCTGACGGGTTGTGGCCGCGAAAAGCTGAGACAATCCGGCGGTGGAGAAGAGTGCTGAACCGATGCCGCCCGCGCCCCGGAAGAGCAGCAACTGGAGATAGCTTTGGGCCATTCCGCAGCCGAAGCTGGATGCGCCCACAATCAACATTCCGATACCGAGCGCGGTTCGCTCGCCGATCTTTGAGTTGATGATTCCGCAAAACGGGCCCATCAGAAGACGCATGATGGCGAAGAACGAAACGATCGCGCCCACCTGGGTTGCGCTAGCGCCAAAATCCCTTGCGTAGATGGGTAGGACCGGAACAACGACGCCGAATCCGAGGGCGACGAGGAAAGAAATTATCGTCAAAATCCAGGCATCACGGGGGATAGCTACTTTTTCGCGCACGCATGTAACGCTATCTCGAGTAAATGAATAGGACTAGGCTGGGGGCACTAGTGGTCTTTCAAATGGACGGGAAAAGATGGACTCTAAACTCGACATCTACACACCCAAAGCCCTGAAAGTGGGCGCCGCGTGGAGCTGGCGATTCCTGGCTATTGCTGGTGCCGTAGCCGTTCTCTGGTGGCTGGGTAGCTACCTTTCTGTGGTGGTTGTGCCGGTCATCCTGGCCGTCATGGTCACAGCCGGGTTAGCTCCGTTGCAGCGGACGTTCATCAAGTGGCGCTGGCCGTCTTGGTTGGCGGCATTGACGCCGATGCTGATCATCTTCCTAATCTTCTGCGGGCTGGTCACGTTGGTCGGAGCCCAGATCGCGGGCCAGTGGCGGATGCTCGTCGACCAGGCGGTGCTCGGCTTTGGAGGAGTCGTTAAATGGCTAGGCGATGGCCCCCTTCACGTTAGCCAAGACCAGATCAATGATCTGTTGAATCAGGCGATCCATGCCGCAAACAATTCCCGTCAACAGATCGCTAGCGCCGCTGCTTCTGCGGGTAGTAGTGTAGGCAAGTTCTTTGCGGGCGCCGCCACCTGCGTATTCGCGACCTTCTTCTTCATGAAGGACGGCAGGCGTTTCATGAACAAAGCCGCTCACAGGCTGCCGGTTTATGCCCAGAAGAGCTTCGTGCCTGCAGTGCGTAACGGTTGGAAGTCCCTCGTCGTCTACATGCGAGCCGCCGTTATCGTCGCCGGCATCGACGGTGTTGGTGCTGGAATCGGTGCTTTAGTGCTCGGTTCGAACATGTGGCTGGCGATTTTGGTGCTCACCTTCATCTGCTCCTTCGTTCCTCTTGTCGGTGCCCTCGTCGCGGGTACGATCGCCACAGTCGTGGTGCTGGTCACGCTCGGCTTCTGGAAGGCGGTCATCATGCTGGTGGTGTTCGTCGCCGTCATGTCGATCGAGTCTCATGTGTTGCAGCCGATGATTCTTGGCCGCGCGGCAGAGATTCATCCGCTTCTGGTCTTGTTGGGCATCGCGGTGGGCAGCATCTTGGCAGGGATCGCTGGTGCGCTCTTTGCCATCCCTATCGTGGCCTTCTTGTCCGGAATGATCAGACACTTGGTCGAGCTATCAGACGCGAAGCGCAGGAGCCTGGCAACTGCGCAATAACCCTCCTCTCGCGCTCGTGCGCGGTGTAGGTTTGTTTCATGGCAGGCTGTGAGTTCAGGCGATCGGTTTTGAGTGAACTTGCCGATGGAAAGATCTCCGTCGACGAGGCTTGGGGCAAATTATTTGCTGCCGTTCCAGAAGATGGCTGGCCGGAGGAATTCTACGAGGCCCCCGAGCTGGCAAGCGAAAACCTCGGGACCGGTTCGGCGCGCCCCGACGTCGCCAACCAACTTGGTGATGTCGCATCGCAGCTAGGTTCTTTTGTGACGGGCGCCGCCAAGGCAATTTTCGGTGGCCGCCTGCCCGGGCAGTCGGCCCCGACTCCGGTCGAGGACACCTCGAAAGTAGAGGCTGCTTTCTCAACTGACGACAGAGCCTTCACGAAGCGACTGAGAATCAGGGCGATATCAAGGCGAGTGCGGGTAATAGCAGATCCGAAAGTCGCCACAGTGTCCGTTGATGGCCCGCATAAGCTTCGCAGCAATGGCAATGTTCTCGAGGTCGTAAGCGAAGGCGAATTAACCGGAAATCTGAAGATCAACGTGCTTGGAGGCCTGGACGGTATCCGGCTGGTCGAGCTTGTCGTCCGGGTCAACCCACGAATCGTCGTAGACGCAGAGGTGACGAGCGGAAGGCTGGTGACTCAGGGAGTGGAGAAGCTAGGCAGTATTCGGGTGACGGGTGGCAGCTCGCGGCTGGTGGGTGTGCATCATCTTGACGACGCCCTCATGCAGGCGTGCACTTCGCACATCTCTGGAAGCTTCGACACCTCCAACTCGGTTCTGCGGGTTGAGTCCGGGTTGGCCACCGTCGAACTCGTGAATGCGGACGTAACGGTGACCGCATCGGCGCATCTTGGCCGTGTCAGCTGGCCGGATGGACAAAACGGAGTCGACGAGTACGTGGCAGGTGTCGGAACCGGCCGCTTAAAGATCACCGTCGTCATGGGCAAGGTAAATGTTGCTAAGGCATAGCTTTGGCCAACAAAGTGCGACGAGGCGCATATGCATTTAAGCAATTGTTCATTACTTAAATTACTTAGGATGTACTTACTAGTCTTCAAGTAGTTAATAGTTAGTTCGGCGGCGCAAACACTAGTTGCGTTTGGCCGGCAAAAGAAAGGTTGATCCGATGACGTATCGAATGATTTTGAATCAGACCTCTTACTTCGGCCGAGGCGCTATTAGCAACCTTGCCGACGAAGTGAAGTCGAGGGGCTTCGAGCGTGGCCTGTTGATTACCGACAAGGTCTTGCTGGAAACCGGAGTGGTTAAGAAAATAACCGATATTTTGGATGCCGCCGGTGTTAAATACGACGTGTTCTCCGACGTGGCTCCTAACCCACCTGTCGAGAACGTGAAGGCTGGTGTCGCGGCTGCCAAGAAGATCGATGCACAGTTCCTCATCGGTCTCGGTGGTGGTTCGCCGCAGGATACCGCAAAGGCTGTGGGCATCATCGTCGAGAACCCTGAGTTCTCTGACGTGCTTTCGCTTGAGGGCGTTGCTGCGACGAAGAATCCCGCACTTCCAATCATCGGCATCCCCACCACGGCAGGCACGGCATCCGAGACCACAATCAACTACGTCATCACCGACACGGATGCCAAGCGCAAGTTCGTCTGCGTCGACCCGCACGATATACCCGTGATCGCCATTGTCGACCCGGACCTGATGGACACCATGCCACGTTCGCTCAAGGTGGCTACCGGTCTGGATGCGCTTACTCACGCCATCGAGGGCTACATCACACCTGGAGCTTGGGAACTTTCCGATAGCGTTCACCTGACAGCGATCCGCATAATCGCCGCGAACCTGCGGGCGTCCGCCGACGGAGATAAGGAGGCTGGCGAAAAGATGGCCTACGCCTCGTACATCGCTGGAATGGGGTATTCCAACGTAGGTCTAGGCCTGGTGCACGGCATGGCGCACCCGCTCGGTGGCCGTTACAACGCGCCGCATGGTGTGGCAAACGGCATCCTGCTTGCCCCTGTGATGCGCTACAACGCCGAGTACACCGGCGAAAAATATCGCGATATCGCCGAAGCGTTCGGCGTCGAAGGCGCTGCTACCATGCCGCTTGACGAGGCCCGCAAGGCGGCATGCGATGCGGTGGCGAAGCTGACTGTCGATCTTGGCAACCCGACCAAGGTCTCCGAGATCGGTGTTACAGAAGAGGGCTTGGACGCCCTCGCCGACGACGCTTTCGCAGACGTGTGCACTCCCGGTAACCCGCGCAAGGCCACCCGCGACGAAATTCGAGAGCTTTACGCATCTCTTCTCTAAAGACTGTTAGAGGAGTAAATAGTTTGGGCGGCCGATTGTGAAGTGCTCCCCGAAAGTTGGACTGGTTAATTTGGTTCCTTCTTTCGGGGAGTATCTTTATGCGCAAGAATGCTGCTTTGTCTTATAGTCAGCGGCTTCGTTTGATTGAGTTATTTGAGGCTGGTTACGGAAGAGAGGCGGCTGCTGACCTAGCCGGGTGTAGTAGGTATGCGTCGAGAAATTTTCAGGATCGGTGGCGTATTCATGGCAGGCTAGCTGTTGTGGATAGGTCAAAGTATTCGTCATATTCCTATGAGCTGAAGGTTCAGGCTGTTAAGCGTTTCCTTGCTGGTGAAACCAAGCCTGATATAGCTAAAGACTTGGAATTATCTTCTCCGAAACTGTTGGAGAAGTGGATTCGGGATTATCGGCGTGAGGGTGAGCAGGGACTTCGCCCTAAAAAGCGTGGCAGACCCAAGAAAGATCCTGATAGGCCTGAGAAGCCTTTAAGCGAGGTTGCCCAGCTCAAGAAGCGTATTGCCTGGTTGGAAATGGAGAACGAGGTTTTAAAAGCGTTGAGGGACTTAGATCCAGAACAACCCTAGACCTTAGTAGAGTCGTTGCTAGGTTTAAGTCCCGTTACCGCCTTGATGATCTACTTGCCTGTGTTGGGTTAGCCCGCTCAACGTTTTATTACCACTATCAGCGTCGTAATCGCCCAGAAAAACACTTGCGGCTACGAAAAGTTATCAGGGCAGTCTTCTACCAGGCCAAAGGCCGTTATGGGCACCGCCGTATCCGCCTTAGCCTGCAAAGTCAGGGCTGGCGGGTGTCGAAAAAACTTGTCGCTAAACTCATGAAACTTGAGGGCTTGAAAAGCTTTAGACGGCCAAAGCGATACAACTCCTATCAGGGGACGTTGAGTCGTATTTGCGGCAACATTCTCAAGCGTGATTTCGCTGCCAGCAAACCAAATCGTAAGTGGGTAAGCGACATAACAGAGTTTCGGGTTGCAGGCCAGAAAGTGTATTTATCGCCTGTCATTGATCTTTACGATCACGCCGTGATCGCATACACAGCTGGTCTATCGCCATCAACAGCCCTATCAGCAAGCAGTCTCAAAAACGCGATCGACAAAGAAAAACCTGAACCGGGCTTGATCGTCCACACTGATCAAGGTTTCCACTATCAACACTCTTCTTGGCGTCACCAACTAGAAAAACTCGGCGCGATTCAATCAATGTCTAGAAAAGGTAACTGCTATGACAACTCCATAGCAGAAAACTTCTTCTCACACCTCAAAGTGGAGTTCTACCACCAAGAAACCTTCAAAACTATTGACCAATTCATTCGTCAATTAGACGAATACATCACCTGGTACAACACCGCACGCATCCAAGAAAAACTAGAAGGCATGAGCCCGGCCCAATACCGAACTCATGCCCTAACAGCCTAAACCGGATACTATTTAAACCATCCAACAATCGGGGGACAGTTCACTTTGCGTCGGGCCTTTTTGTAGGCAAGTTTTCCGGTAATCATCTTTCGACTAGGCATGGTTAAATTAAATTCATGAGGGCCGATGAAGAATTCAGTTGGGCTAACCCACCCGATGTAAAGCAGGCGGGCAAGCTCGACGAATTTTCAAGCGATGGGTTGCCAGAAAAACGCAAGCAATCCGTGCTGGTAAAAGCCCTCAAAGGATTCGCCGCAGGTTTGGCGTTGGTGACCGCTGGTGTTCTCGCAGGAACGCTGATCTTTGGCGGGGTTAAGAGCTCAACTATTGAAGATCCACAACCGCCCGAACAACATGTGGTCGAAATTGGTCCCGACGATAAGGTGGTGGCGTCGTCGACTCTCGACGGCAAAAAATTTTCCGTAATCGAGAGCGACTGCGCGATGGCTAACAGCTGCAAGTATGAATTTAAATCGAGCGATTTAGCCGAACCCGTAACCATCGCTGAAGGGCGGACATTCTACGGATTCCAGATGTTCGACCAACAAAGCGGCGTCGTTGGTTTTGCGCCGGACGATGGTCCGCAGATAATGCTTACAAACGACGGGGGAGCGACCTGGCATCTGCTTGATCTTCAAGTCCCCGATGATTGGCCAGTTGAAGCAACTTTTCTGCAGTCGGCCCAAACATCCGGCACGCCTAGTCAGCCGGTTTACGAGATCGTCGTGAACTACCCCAGGTGGGCGGACAGGAGTGAAGAGGGCCTTACTTTTACGTCTAAGGATGTCGGTGCGACCTGGCTGGTGGCAGAAAAATCTGCCAAATCGTAACCGCTAATCTCGATTATCTCTTCGTTTCAGCTAAAACCCCTAGTCAAAAATCGTTGTTGTCACTTTCGAAAGTTTTGCGCGTTGAGTTTGGCAGATTTTTCATTTTGCTGCCGCCGGGATTGCCAACGCGCCAACCAAATTTCGCTCCAGAGCGCGCCTGTTGTACCCTATAAAGGTTGCCTGAGGTCTGAGCCTGCTTGTAACCATTCTTTTGCTGGAGACAGCAGGGACCTTTCCTCGGGATCAACACCCCAGAAATGGGGCTGTCCTCTGGCAAAATCCAGCGGGCATCGTAGGTTGCGGACTAGAAAACCGCAAACGCATGAGTAGCTCCGGCACCCCGGAGCGAAGGAGAAAAATGATCCAGCAGGAATCGCGACTAAAGGTCGCCGATAACACCGGCGCGAAGGAGATCCTTTGCATCCGTGTTCTCGGTGGCTCCGGTCGACGCTACGCGGGCCTCGGTGACACCATTGTGGCCACCGTTAAGGACGCCATTCCTGGCGGCAACGTCAAGGAAGGCGAAGTAGTTCGCGCAGTTATCGTCCGGGCAGCAAAGGAAACCCGTCGCAAGGACGGTTCCTACATCCGTTTTGATGAGAACGCCGCTGTAATCGTTCAGACTAACGGCGAGCCTCGCGGCACCCGTATCTTTGGACCGGTTGCTCGTGAACTGCGTGACAAGCGCTACATGCGCATTGTTTCGCTAGCACCGGAGGTGATCTAAGTGAAGCTCAAGAAGGGCGACCGCGTAAAGGTCATCGCAGGTAAAGATAAGGGCGTCATCGGCGAGATTATCGCCATCGACCGCGAGCGTGAACGCGTCACCGTGCAGGGCGTAAACATCGCCAAGCACCACGTGCGCGACACCGCAAACCCGGCAACCGGCGCCACCGAGAAGGGTGGCATCGTCAGCACCGAGGCAGCGCTGCACGTTTCCAACGT
The DNA here is from genome assembly GCF_000423485.1 of Propionimicrobium lymphophilum DSM 4903. Classification (GTDB taxonomy): domain Bacteria; phylum Actinomycetota; class Actinomycetes; order Propionibacteriales; family Propionibacteriaceae; genus Propionimicrobium; species Propionimicrobium lymphophilum. Next base: position 136,332 of record NZ_AUIB01000006.1, read on the forward strand.
TCAGCTTCTGGTCAAGGACGAAAACGGCAAGGAAGTTGTCACCCGTATCGGCAAGGAGCGCAAGAAGGTTACCAAGCGTCGCGCTGACGGTTCCGAGTACGAGGGCACTCGTGGCGTTCGTATCGCCCGTAAAACCGGGAAGGAGATCTGATGGCTAGGGCAACTGCACCTGCAATCAAGGTGGCTGAGAAGGCTCGCAACGCAGCCGATAACATGCCGCGCCTGAAGAAGAAGTACCGCGAAGAAGTTCGCAAGTCGATGAACGAAAAGTTCAACTACGCTAACCCGATGCTGATTCCGGGCCTGACCAAGGTCGTCGTGAACATGGGTGTTGGCCAGGCTGCGCACGACTCCAAGGTGCTCGACGGCGCTATCCACGATCTCACCCTGATCACCGGCCAGAAGCCGCAGGTGACCAAGGCTCGCAAGTCGATCGCATCGTTCAAGCTGCGTGAGGGCCAGGCTATTGGCTGCCACGTAACGCTTCGCGGCGACCGCATGTGGGAGTTCGCTGAGCGTCTGCTCGCGCTGGCTCTTCCCCGAATCCGTGACTTCCGTGGCCTGAACTCCAACCAGTTCGACGGAAACGGTAACTACACCTTCGGTCTGAGCGAGCAGGTTATGTTCCTCGAGATCGATCCGGACAAGATCGACCGCACCCGTGGCATGGACATCACTTTCGTGACCAGCGCCACCAACGACGCGGAGGGTCGCGAGCTGCTGGCTCAGCTCGGATTCCCGTTCAAGGCTAAGGACGACCCGAAGAAGCCGAAGCGTCGTGGTCGTTTCTACCCGGGCAAGAAGAGCAAGTGAGGCTAACTAATGGCTAAGAAAGCTTTAATCGTAAAGGCTGCCCGCAAGCAGAAGTTTGGTGTACGTTCCTACACCCGCTGCCGCGTTTGCGGACGTCCCCGTAGCGTCTACCGCAAGTTCGGCCTGTGCCGAGTTTGCCTTCGTGACTTGGCTCACAAGGGCGAGCTGCCGGGCGTAACCAAATCTTCCTGGTGATTATTCACCAAACCAAACCGACGCAGCAGGTCCATCAAGGAAACCGCTGCGAGAAAGAGGGCTAGGCAGCCATGACAATGACTGATCCCATCGCAGACATGCTTACTCGTCTGCGTAACGCCAACCGTGCGTTCCTCGATCAGACTTCCATGCCGCACTCGAAGATCAAGGCCGGCATCGCCGAGATCTTGAAAGAAGAGGGCTACATCGAGGAGTACGAGGTCCGCGAACCCGAAGAGGGCAAGGCTGGCAAAACTCTAAATATCACGCTGAAGTACGGCGAGGATCGCCAGCGCTCCATTGCGGGCCTGCGGCGCATCTCGAAGCCGGGTCTGCGCGTCTACGCCAAGTCGAACAACCTTCCTAAGGTTTTGGGCGGTCTTGGTATCGCAATCATCTCGACCTCTCACGGTCTGATGACTGACAAGCAGGCTATGGAGAAGTCCGTGGGCGGCGAAGTGCTCGCCTACGTCTGGTAACGGAAAGAGAAGGAGTAGATAAATGTCTCGTATTGGCAGGCTCCCGATCACCGTTCCCTCCGGTGTCGAGGTCAAAATCAATGAAAACGACGTCGAGGTAAAGGGCCCGAAGGGAACCCTGAGCCACCACGTTGTTTCGCCGCTAACCGTTGCTACCGACGACGAAGGCCGCATCGTAGTTTCGCGTCCGGACGACGAGCGCGAGAACCGCTCGCTGCACGGTCTGACTCGTAGCCTCATCAACAACATGATCATTGGTGTCACCGAGGGTTACTCGAAGACGCTGGAGATCGTTGGTGTTGGTTACCGTGTCATCTCCAAGGGCCCGAAGCAGGTTGAGTTCAACCTGGGCTTCAGCCACCCGGTTATCATCGATGCTCCGGAAGGCATCTCGTTTGAGGTTGAGAACCCCACTCGCATGCACATCTCCGGCATCGATAAGCAGCAGGTTGGTGAAGTTGCTGCGAACATTCGCAAGCTGCGTGCTCCTGAGCCTTACAAGGGCAAGGGCATCCGCTATCAGGGTGAGCACGTGCGTCGCAAGGCTGGAAAGGCTGGTAAGTAAGCATGGCTATTTCGCTTAAACACAACAAGCACCTCGCTAAGAGGACTGCTTCTCGCCAGCGTCGTGCACTGCGCGGCCGTAAGAAGATCTTCGGTTACCCGGAGCGTCCTCGCATGGTCGTCACTCGCAGCTCGCGTCACATCCTGGTTCAGGTAATTGACGACGTTGCTGGCAACACGCTGGCTTCGGCTTCCACAATGGAGCCGGAGCTTCGCAAGCTGGACGCCAACAAGACCGAAAAGGCGAAGAAGGTTGGCGAGCTCATCGCTAACCGCGCCAAGGCTGCTGGCGTCGAAAAGGTCGTGTTCGACCGTGCAGGTAACAAGTATCACGGCAGGATCGCCGCGCTGGCCGACGCAGCCCGCGAGGCCGGTCTAGGACTCTGACGGAAAGGTAGGAGACGATGAGTGAAACACAGAACCGCGAACGCGGTAAGTCCGATCGTCGCGGCCGGGACAACCGTCGGGGCCGTGGTCAGGACGATCGCAACAAGAACGATTTCCTCGAGCGCGTAGTAACCATCAACCGAGTTTCTAAGGTTGTTAAGGGTGGTCGTCGCTTCAGCTTCACTGCTCTGGTAGTGGTTGGCGACGGCAACGGCACTGTTGGTGTCGGCTACGGCAAGTCGAAGGAAGTTCCGACAGCAATCAGTAAGGGCGTCGAAGAGGCCAAGAAGAACTTCTTCAGTGTTCCGCGCATTCAGCGCACCATCCCGCACCCGGTTCAGGGTGAGGCTGGCGCTGGCGTTGTGCTGCTTCGCCCGGCTTCCGCCGGTACCGGTGTTATTGCCGGTGGCGCGGCTCGTGCAGTGCTCGAGTGCGCTGGCGTTGGTGACGTGCTGGCGAAGTCGCTTGGTTCCCCGAACCAGGTGAACGTCGTTCACGCCACTGTCGCTGCTTTGAAGATGCTGGAGGAGCCCGAAGACGTGGCTGCCCGTCGTGGCAAGTCTGTCGAGGACGTTACCCCTGCCGCTCTTCTGCGTGCACGCAAGGAAGAGGTGGTTTCGTAATGGCGAATCTAGTTATCAAGCTGGTCAAGTCGTCTGCTGGTGAAAAGCCGGCTATCCGCGATTCCGTTCGCTCGCTTGGCCTGAAGAAGGTTGGTGACGAAGTTAAGCATGCCGACAGCCCGTCTATTCGTGGCATGGCTCGCGCTGCTCGTCACCTGGTTACTGTCGAAGAGGTGAAGTGACATGGCGATCAAGATTCATCACCTTCGTCCGGCTCCGGGCGCTCACCGTGACGCCTATCGCGTTGGCCGTGGTGAGGCCGGTAAGGGCGGCAAGACCGCTGGCCGTGGCACTAAGGGCACGGGCGCTCGCAAGAATGTCCCCGAGGCATTCGAGGGTGGCCAGATGCCACTGCACATGCGCATGCCGAAGCTGCGTGGCTTCCAGAACCCGTTCAGGGTCAACTATCAGGTGATTAACGTCGCCAAGTTGGCCGAACTGTTCCCGGAAGGCGGCGACGTCACTGTTGCCGATCTGGTTGCTGCCGGCGCTGTGCGCGCTAACCGTCCCGTTAAGGTGCTTGGCACTGGCGAGATCGACGTCAAGGTCAATGTGACCGCTGACAAGTTCTCTTCCAGCGCGAAGGAAAAGATCGAGAACGCTGGCGGCTCGGTTAACGAGGCCTAAGGCTAAAAGTTAAGGGCCGTTTGGGTGAAAACTCGGGCGGCCCTTTTCTGTTGTTTTCGTTACAGAGTCAATTTTGGTTCGTCTACGAACCAAAATTGACTCTGTAACGCAGCGAGGGCTTTGTACGCTTCGAGTGATCCGACTTCGCAAAGGCAACTTTTATAACTCCAGGGACTGCACCAAAAGACGCTCTGACTACGGTTGGGGGCTTTTAGTTGCTCTTCTTTGCTTCTTGCCGCTGATAACACTTACACCTGCTGACGCGATCGCGGCACCGCGATCCCTGGGCAGCGAGTGCCTAGAGGGTGGCAAGCCGGGCACCAACGATGGTCGGTTCTACGCGATGGGCGAGTGCTTCACGCTGGATTCCGAGGGCACTGTAGAACGGGCGGAGCTACCGGCAAGCCCATTGAGGGTCTGCATTGGGCCCGCACTCCGGCCACCATCAACGTCGTCGAGGCCGTTCTTCCCAAGACGGGCGTGTTTAGCGTCAACTCCGTCGCGGGTTATGCGGCGCTGTTGCTAGTAGTATTGACTGGGTTGGCTACCTACGTCAGAATAGATGCGGGGAGTCTAAGGCTTAAATGGGGTCCACTGGCGGGCAGCCGAAACTGGCCGACCGATGGAAAGCCAAACGCTTCACCGCGTGCCTAAGAACGTTTAGACACCGATGTAAGAGACATAATCAGCAACCTGGTTGCTACACATAAATAGGGGGCATCGGAAGATGAAGTGCTCCCCGAAACTTCGGGCAGCAAGGACATCAGCCGATGTCAAAAATAAAATCGAAAGGAAAGAGAATGGCTAAAAAGTCATTTCGCAAGCTGCTAGCCGCAGCCTGCGCCCTGACGCTGATGGGAGGCCTCGGTTCAGCGGTTAATGCTAACGCTGCCGATAAGGCTCCTTGGGCAGAAGGTGCACCGACCACCGGCTCCATCACCATTACTAAAACCGATGACAGCAAAGATCCAGCTGAGCCTGTAAAAGGTGCCGAGTTCACCGTTACACCGGTGACCAAGATCGACAATGTTGATTTAAACCTTAAGACCTACGATGGCTGGGTGGCCGTCGCTAAGCAGGTTAAGACGCTCAACGACAATCCCAATAGCGACACCGTCACGCTGGGCACCGCTGTTACCTCGCCGTTGACCGGAGAAGATGGTAAGGCCACCTTCAGCAACCTACCTATCGGCTTGTACAAGGTCGAAGAAACCAAGGTTCCTGCCGGATACTTCTCGGACGTTAAGCCGTTCTTCATGACTATCCCCGAGATCACCGGCGACAACTCCGGCAACATGATCTGCAACTACAACGTCAATGTCGACCCGAAGAACAAGCTCGTCAAGGGCTCCATCATCAAGACTGGCCACTACGAAGCGACTGTCGGTGGAGATGACATGATCAGCTACACCATCGAATCCACGCTGAACAAGAAGGGTGCGGGGCTGAAAGCAGCCGACATTAAGGGTTACGCGATCTTCGATGACGCGCAGACCAACGCGTACAAGACCATCGACGCCTCTGCCGTCAAGGAAGTTAAGATTGAAAACGGCGATACCCTGAAGGTAGACACGGATTACACCGTTGGGGTTAAGGTTGATCCGGATAGGAACGTCTACCCGGCTGGCGAGCGCACCCGCGTTCAAATCAACTTCACCGACGCTGGTCTTACCAAGATCGCCAAAGCATCCACCGATGCTGCTGCTCCGAAGGTTATTGTTAATTTGACCTTCGACCTGAAGGCCGGCAACGAAATTCCCGACAGCGTGACTAACAAGTTCGGTTTCGTCCCGGGTATCGGCGATAACGAGCCGACTCCGGATCCGATCATCCCGAACCCGAATAATCCGACTCCGACTCCGGACCCGAATGACCCGAACCCGACTCTGAAGTTCCGTCAGTTCCAGATCGTCAAGACCAACTCGGTCGACAACAAGGCCTTGAAAGATGCCGAATTCATTGCGTTTGCCGATCCGACCAAGGCGAAGGAGTGCGTCAAGAAGGACGACCGTTCCTCCTGCGACGGTGCCTCTGTTGGCTACGGCACCAAGAAGACCGATGACGACGGCAAGACCGATCCCTACAAGGCTAAGGTCGGAGCAACCTTCTATGTAGTTGAGAAGAAGGCTCCTAGCGGCTACATCCTCTCCAACAAGGTGACCGAAGTGACCATCGAAGACGGCAGTGACGTCTTAAAGATCGGCATCACCAACGTCCCGATCAAGCCCTCCGAACCCGGTAGCTGGTTCAACCTGCCTCGCACCGGCGCCATCGGTGTTGGCATCTTTGCGCTGCTGGGTGCTGGCCTGGTGGCTGGCGGCACCGCGATGCACATGCGTTCGCGTCGTCGCGAAAACGCCTAGTAGATGACTAGCTACAGCTAAATAACCTTGTGGGGCTGGCCCAAGCCGGGTCAGCCCCACAAGCTGTGTAAAAGAGCGACCCGACAAAAGTCACCACAAGGGATACCGGCGCTTCTCAAATCGGAAGCGAAACGCCTTGTCAGCGCGCTATAGCTTTTCAAAAGGCTAAAGCGGGCGAGCCCATGTCGCGGCTTTTGTCTGGTCGAGCCAAAACCTTACTGTTCAGATCGGCGGAAACATGACTCATTCGCGAAACCCTCTAGGGTTCGGCGAAGATAGCGGCTCCGAGCGGGCGGCAGGCGATGGCGCCGCAGCCGAGACGAAGCCCGCCGAGCAGCTGACCGAGGCGGAAAAGGCTAAGAAGGCTCGCCGCCAGCGTATGCTGCCACTGATTTTCATTCTGCTGGGCGTGCTGTGCCTGGCATACCCGATCACGTCGACCGTCTGGAACAACTACCAGCAGAAAATCGTCAGCGAGGCCTACAAAGACCACGTAAACACTCAGTCGCAAGAACTAAAAGACTCCTACATAGCCCGCGCCCGCGAATACAACGCGACGCACAAGGGCTTCCCGGTGCTCGACCCCTATCTGGGGGATGTGGCGCCAGACACCCCCGAATACCACGAATACTTGAGTGTGCTAGACCAGCCTTCCGGCATGATCGGCATCGTAAAGATCCCGAAGATCGAGGTTAAACTGCCGATGCGCCACGGCACCGACCACAACACACTCGCAAATGGTGCTGGCCATATGTTTGGTTCCGATCTGCCCGTCGGCGGGTTAGACCGGCATACCGTAATCACCGCTCACACTGGCCTGCCGAGCTCCACGATGTTCGACCGCCTAACCGACCTGGAAATCGGAGACGAGTTCTTCTTCGAGGTACAAGACCAGTCATTCGGCTACCGGGTCACTCGCATAGACGTGGTGAAGCCGAACGACCCGAGCCTTCTTGGTCGTGAAAAAGGCAAAGATCTCGCCACGCTTTTGACCTGCACGCCCTACGGTGTCAACTCCCATCGCCTGCTCGTGACAGGCGAGCGCATCATTCCGGCCCCGCAGACTCCGGCCGTCGATGGCACCCAGTGGAGCTGGTGGATGACGCTGTTCCTGCTGGCGATCCTGATTTCGCTGGTGATCGCGGCCCAGGTGGCCCGATACCTGGCGGCACGGCGCAAGAAGGAAAAGGAAGAAGAGGGCGAGGAGGCCCCCGAGTCACTTGCCGAGGACGAACTCGCCTAGCCAGATTCGTTTGGCGTCCGGTAAATCTGGCTTATTTGAAGCACGACGAGGCGTGCCGGTCTGGTGCTTGGAGCGTCGTAGTGTTCCGGCGCGGCGCGCACGATCACGCGGGTGCAAGCCATTCACTTTTTGAAGGTGATTCGATTGAGTCTCAGCAACCAATCAATCAAGTTACTTCGATAGCTGCAACCGTTTGTCTAGACCCCGAAGGACGAACGTGTTGGAAACAAAAGAATGATAGAATTAGTCAGGATCTCTATTACTGAAAACAAGAAATCGGAAGACTGCATGCTCAACTTCAAAAATGAAGCTAGTTCTTTTCTAGCAGCAAACCCCGGCAGGGCGGTGCGAAAATTCGCCAATTTCCTAAAGAGATTGGCTGCCATCGCTCTCGTCTGCGTCTTGGGTTTCACGCTATCTAGCTCGTCTTTGGCCAATGCCGAAGATCAGCAGAGTGGCTCGCGCGTTGGCGAGCAAAGCGTCAGCCCGACTTTGGAAAGCACTCCAGGCAACGGGCTAGAGATCGGGCCGGAGATTATTGGGCAACCCGTGCGGGGCACTATACCGGCACCGACCATTAGCAAGGTCTTTTACGATGCCAAAAATATTTCCGGCGGTAATATACAACGAAAAAGAGTAAAAGGTGTAGGAACCGTAAGATCGACCGTACATGTGACCCTAAAAGATAAGAGTGGCAACGTAAAAGCCACTGTTGAGGTTACCCCTATAAGTGGAACTACTTGGAAGGTAGATCTTCCTGCCAACGTTAAAGTTGCAGAAGGTGATACCGTCACTGCTTATCAAGAATTGCTTGGCGACACATCTGATGTGGTGACCGCAAATGCTGAACCATCAAAAGCCTTCGAGAATAAAGACAAGATCAAAATGCCAGTAGGCGAAATCTGGATTGAAAAAACGAACGCCAACCTTGTAAATGAAGATGAGCAAACAGAAGCTACTGGCATGCTGGAGAAAGCCAATCCGAGCATTGCGCAAGACTTTAAGAGCGTTAAATTCTCTATCGATGGCACGGAACATGCCTACTATGAAGTGACCTATACCGATGGATCAACCTCCGGAAAAATTGAAGCTCCGGATCTAAAAATTAAAACGGTAACGGAGACCTCTGCTGCTGCGACAATAGGAAAAGTCCAGGTAACAGACGGACAGATCATCGTTACACTTGCTGAAGAGGTTGCCCCAGGTACGAAGTTTTATTTTATCAAAGAATTTACAGACGGAGAGGAGAAGAATTTTAGCCAAAATGGAAGCTGTACAGTGGACAAATCTAATGCACAAGAGATGTCTCAAGCAGTATCTGTTGACGGCAAAACAGTTACTTTCCCAATTAATGTTGTTGATGATTTAAAACTCAAAAGAGAGTTTGGTATCACTGTCAAAGAGCCACATAAATTCCGTTCTTGCGCGAAGTCTGAGCCGGTAGTAACAACCCCCGCCAAAGTCGAGGTAAGAGATCCTCACAAATTAACGGATGCGGATAAAAAAGCCATCGATAAAGCTATTCGAGATGCCAATACGGTAAATGGCGTATCTAAACTCCCCGATGGAACTGGATTTATAACTGATCCTGCGTTGATCGAGTTTGATAAAGACGGAAACGTTACAATAATCAGCCCTAATGATGTGGAAGTTGAGGATTGGGATAGTAACTACAATCCGGTATTTGCAAAAAATCCCGATGGAACCTATAAACTACAGGACGGTAAAGAAAATAACGTATATAAATTCCCGGCGAAAGATCTGGTGAAAAATATCGCACCTAAATCTCCTGGGATTGCGGTAGATACTAATACCGGCAAAGTCACCATTACTCCACCAGCTTATGAAAAAGCAGGTGATGATACCGACTTGGCGTCCTACACAATTACCTATAAAGATAATTCGGGAGCGAAGAAAACCGTCACAGCAACGCGAACCGTAGACAAAGCTTCCGGCAAGACCACTTGGGCAGCCGATAATGCCGAGGTTGATACGAACACCGGTGTGATTACTCTGAGTGTCGAAGACATCGAACTCGCCGGGACCATCACGGCAACCGCAAAGGATAATGGCGGCTTAATTGAGGAAGAGAAACCGCTCGATTCAGATGAGGCCAGCAAGGCGCTCGAAACTGCCACTGTTAGCTACGATGGCAACGGCGGCATCGGCGATATGGCTAGCAAAAAGCTTAACAAGGGCTCAAAGTACAAGATTTTGTCTAATGCTTTTACTGCTCCTGATGCCACTCCGGAGTTTAAGGCTTGGGAAGTTGATGGTAAGGAAGTAGCGCCAGGCACCGAGATTACGGTCACCAAAGACACCGTGGTGAAAGCTACCTGGAAGACCGTCGAGCAGAAGCTCGAGCTGAAAGTCGATCCCGGCGAGACAACCATCGTTAAGGGTTCGCCGATGCTCAAGCCGATGAACGTCGAGGCTCACTCTACGTCTGTGGGCGGCGACATCAAGCTGCAGACGATCTGCCTGCCGAATCACGATGGTGCTGCAAATACGGATAATCAAAAAATGCCGAGCGGTGTGGAGCTGATGGACCCCACGCAGGATGGGCAGGTACCAGCCGGCTACAAGGCCCGCGCCACGGCAAAGATCGACGGCAACGCCAACCAGTCTGCCGTCGGTACCTATCGCTGCTGGGTTTACGCGAGTCTGGAAGGCATCACCATCGGCCCGGATGGCACTGCCACCGGCAGTGGCACGACAGAAGCCAAAAAGGGCGTCAACTGGGCGCGTGTGCCTATCACGGTTCACGTTGTCGAGGCCGTGCTGCCCAAGACTGGCGTGTTTAGCCTCAACTACGTCGCGGGCTACGCGGCACTGTTGATAGTTGCTTTGACGGGGGTTGGCTACCTGCGTCAGAACAGGCGTGAAAAGTCCACGGCTTAAATGAGGTCCGCCGGCCGGGCAGCCAAAACTGGCCGACCGGCGGAAAATCCAGATAACTAATCTTGTGTCTGTTGGCGACCTTGATCTCGCTGATCCTGGCCGCGCAAGTGGCCCGCCACCTGGCGGCAAGGCGCAAGAAAGAAAAGGAATAGGAAACCGCCGAAGAATCCTCTGACGAATCCGATATCCAGAGCGTTGCGGGGCGATAAACCGCCAAAATGTGGACACAAATAATGCCCATTTAGTGGACTAAATGATTTCTTTAATGCAGTTTTAACGGCTGTACTAGTAACGAATAATTATTCTCTATGTCACAAAGTAGTCACAAATCGGACAGCCTCCGCAACCTATCCGCTAACCCCGCTAAAGTTTGTACCTAAATGAAAGGGCGGCCACTAAGACGAGCCGCCGCCTCGCGTCCCAAAAGGGTCCTGCGGGGAAATCCCGATTTTAGGAGAGACCATGAGGCTGAAGAAGTCTTTGGTGGCTGCAGCCGCCGTCTTTGCTCTCGCGCTTTCTGCCTGTGGCGGCAACGCGACCAACGAAAAGGCCACTTCCGGCGACGGTGCCTCCACCGGCATCGTTCTGGCTAACTGTTCAGAGCCGCAGCGCCCGCTGATTCCGGCTGACATCAACGAGACCGGTGGCGGCCGTATCGCCGACCTTCTGTTCAGCGGACTGTACTACTACGACGCTGAAGGCGAATCCAAGCCCGAGATGGCTGAGTCTGTCGAGTCTGACGACAACATCAACTGGACTGTCAAGCTGAAGAAGGGCAAGAAGTTCTCTGACGGTACCGAGGTCAAGGCCCACAACTTCGTCGACGCATGGAAGATGGGCGCAAAGGAAGGCTTGCTTTCCAGCGCCTTCTTCGAGCCGATTGAGGGTGCTTCTGTTGACGGCACTGGCGATCTGACCGGTCTGAACGTCGTTGACGACTACACCTTCACCATCAAGCTGAAGCAGGCAGAGTCCGACTTCCCGGCACGCCTAGGCTACTCCGCCTTCTACCCGCTGGCTGATGCCGCCCTAGCCGACACCAAGGCTGCGGGCGAGAACCCGATTGCCAACGGCCCCTACAAGTTCGCAAGCGATAAAGCTTGGGAGCACAACGTTAAGCTCGAGCTCGTTCCGAACGAGGCCTACGAGGGCGACCGCAAGGCTCAGAACGGTGGCATTAACTTCATCTTCTACACCAGCCAGGATGCGGCATACGCCGACCTGCAGGGTGGCAACCTGGACGTCATCGACCAGGTTCCCGAGTCCGTTTTCGCAACCTACGAGAAGGAACTCGACGGCCGCGCTGTAAACCAGCAGACCGCGGTATTCCAGGGCTTCACCATTCCGATGGGTCTGGAGCACTTCAAGGGTGAAGAGGGCAAGCTGCGTCGCCAGGCTATCTCGCACGCTATCAACCGTGACGAGATCACCAAGGTCGCATTCAACGGCACCCGCACCCCGGCTAAGGAGTTCACCTCCCCGGCAGTCCCTGGCTTCGACGAAAACATCAAGGGCAACGAGGTTCTGAAGTACGACCCGGAGAAGGCCAAGGAACTGTGGAACAAGGCTGAAGAGATCTCGAAGTACGAGGGCACCTTCACCATCGCCTACAACTCCGATGGCGGTCACCAGACCTGGGTTGACGCAACCGCCAACTCCATCAAGAACGCTCTTGGCATCAATGCAGAGGGCAAGCCTTACCCGGACTTCAAGTCCCTGCGTAACGACGTCACCAACCGCACCATCACCGGCGCCTTCCGCACCGGC
>NZ_AUIB01000007.1 GCF_000423485.1 Propionimicrobium lymphophilum DSM 4903
TTGGCGTCACCAACTAGAAAAACTCGGCGCGATTCAATCAATGTCTAGAAAAGGTAACTGCTATGACAACTCCATAGCAGAAAACTTCTTCTCACACCTCAAAGTGGAGTTCTACCACCAAGAAACCTTCAAAACTATTGACCAATTCATTCGTCAATTAGACGAATACATCACCTGGTACAACACCGCACGCATCCAAGAAAAACTAGAAGGCATGAGCCCGGCCCAATACCGAACTCATGCCCTAACAGCCTAAACCGGATACTATTTAAACCATCCAACAATCGGGGGACAGTTCAATTGTGGCCGCCCAAACTTTGTTGAAGTGCCGTGATCCGTCTCTCGGCGGCCCGTGAGGTGGGCGGACTCGAAAATGAAACAAGGTCTGCTCGATCGGGGCTTTAAGCTTCCGTTTCGGCAGACCTTGCTCTTAAAATCTGGGCTTTTTAATTTTACGGGTTAGAAATTTTATTTGTCCTCGAAGGGCTCTACGTTAATGATGGTGACCTCGATGGTCTTGCCGGTCGGGGCCTTGTAGCTGACCTCTTCGCCCTTGCTGTGTCCGACCACCGCTGCACCGAGCGGGGACTGCGGGCTGAATACCTGCGTGTCGATGTCTTCATCCAGACCGAGCATCTCGCGGCTGCCGAGCAGGAAAATGTCGGTGTCGTCTTCGTCGCCGAAATATGCGACGGTCACCAGGGTGCCGACGGCTGCCTCGTCCGGGTTAGAGGGTGCCTCACCGACCTCGGCCAGACGCAGCATGTGCTCCAGCTGGGCGATGCGGCCCTCTTGCTGGCCCTGTTCCTCGCGCGCGGCGTGGTAGCCGCCGTTCTCGGAAAGGTCGCCCTCTTCGCGAGCTGCCGCAATTTTCGCCGAAACCGTCGGACGGCCGACCTCCTTTAGGTAGGTCAGTTCCTCTTCGAGCTTGTCATAGGCTTCCTGGGTAAGCCAGATTACTGATTCTTCGGACATTCTGTCAGCATAGCGCGAAAGGCAGAAAAGACGGTTTTTTAATTTCTGAAACTGCTGTGATTAGCTGATTTGAGATGTCAACGCCTTGGTGCATCATTGAGCCTATGGGTTCCGGTTCTAAATCTTTGGCTGCCGACGGCTCTCAGCTTAGAGTCCTTCACTTCCACGCTCACCCGGATGATGAGTCCAGTAAGGGCGCTGCGACCACGGCGAAGTACGTAGCTGAGGGGGCTCGCGTGATGATCGCAACTTTCACGGGTGGCGAGCGCGGCTCAGTGCTGAACCAAGCCATGGACAGGCCGGACGTTTGGGCCAACATCACTCAGATTCGTAAGCAGGAGATGGCCGAGGCGCAGCGAATCCTTGGTGCGGAACACATTAATTTGGGTTTTGAAGATTCGGGGCTGCCTGAAGGCGATCCGCTGCCACCGCTACCGGTTGGCACTTTCGCAACCTACGACCCAACGGATGCGGCAGAGGGCGCAGTTAAGTTGATTCGCGAGTTCCGCCCGCACGTCGTCACTACTTACGACGAGGCTGGCGGGTATCCGCACCCGGACCACATTCAGACGCACCGAGTCAGTGTCGTGGCCCTAAAACTTGCCGCAGACGAGTCTTATGCCCCCGAGCTGGTGAGGTGTGGAAGACCCCGAAGGTCTACTATCAGATGGGCATGCATCGTGCTAAGTATGCAACTTTGAGCGAAGCGATGCTCGCTAAGGGGCTCGAGTCTCCCTACGCAGAGCGTCTTGTCAATTGGCAGGACCTCAACTACGAGCACCGAATCACCACCCGAATCGAGTGTGCAAAATACTTCCCGGTGCGCGACAGCGCGCTGCGCGCACACGCCACCCAGATCGATCCGCACGGTCATTGGTTCGCCGTGCCCCGCGAACTCGAGAAGAAGGTTTGGCCGACGGAGGACTGGCAGCTCGTCTACAGCAGTGTGCCAACCAAGATTCCCGAGAACGATCTTTTCGAAGGGCTGCGCCCGGCGGCTGCGGACCTCGCTGACCCTGATCCCGAGTGGATCATTTAATTGCACATCAATTTGGGTATTACCCCGCGCTCCGCATAGGATATCTAGTCGGCTCGTGCGTTTAGTGTGTCCAATTACGGGACGCTCTTAGCCGCGAGAATCGATAAGACGAAAACGGCTTCGCAATTTGAAGTCGTCCGATCAAGCCAAAAGTGGGACGTTCGTCACGAAACACTTTGGAAAATGAGAGGGTAATGGCCAAGAAAGAAGGAGCGCTAGAGCTCGAAGGCGTCGTGACCGAGGCCCTGCCTAACGCGATGTTCCGCGTTGAGCTGGACAACGGGCACAAGGTGCTAGCAACCATCAGTGGCAAGATGCGTCAGCATTACATTCGTATTCTGCCGCAAGACCGCGTAGTGGTTGAGCTTTCTCCTTACGATCTGAACCGCGGTCGTATCGTTTATCGTCACAAGTAGTCGCTAGATACTTCTGATACTGGCTAGTCCAGTTCGGGGTGTTTGGCGCGAAAAAGCAAGCAAAAGAGGAGCAGCTCGAAATGAAGGTTCAGCCGAGCGTTAAGCCGATCTGCGACAACTGCAAGGTGATCCGTCGCCACGGTGTTGTTCGTGTGATCTGCACCAATCCGCGCCACAAGCAGCGCCAGGGCTAATTGTTGATGCCCGACCGGGCCAACAACAGCTCCTGGTGAGGTCGACAACTGAATAAGGAATAACAACGTGAGAGCAAGGCCGTTGCGCAAAAGCTGAACGGTCGAACCCCTGGACGAAGGCCAGGGCCCGGGCGAAATTTAAAGACCCCCATGCAGGGTAATTTTCTTGGATGGCGAACGGGAACGCCTCACGCACACACCTTCGCAGAGCGGGGATGAAAACCCGTTCGAGAAACTATTGAAAGGTAACCGCCACATGGCACGCCTCCAAGGAGTCGATCTGCCGCGCGAGAAGCGCATCGAGATCGCACTTACTTACATCTACGGCATAGGCAAGACCCGTGCCGCGCAAACCCTGGCAGCTACAGGCATCAACCCGGACACCCGCGTGAAGGATCTCACCGAGGAAAACCTGGTTGCTCTGCGTGATCACATCGACGAGAACTACCACGTCGAAGGTGACCTGCGTCGCGAGGTTGCAGCAGACATTCGTCGCAAGATCGAGATCGGCACCTATCAGGGCCGTCGTCACCGCGCCGGACTTCCGGTTCGCGGTCAGCGCACCCGCACCAACGCACGCACTCGTAAGGGCCGCAAGAAGGCCGTCGCCGGTAAGAAGAAGGCAACGCGCTAAGCGTTAGCAGTCTACCTAACTGCCAAGGAGAAATTTTATGGCTACAAGCCGCAAGGGCGCCGGCAAAATAAAGCCGCGCCGCAAGTCTCACAAGAATGTGATCGCTGGAGCAGCGCACATCAAGTCGACTTTCAACAACACCATCATCTCGATCACCGACGCCGGCGGCCAGGTTATTTCCTGGGCTTCTGCTGGCACGGTTGGCTTCAAGGGCTCGCGCAAGTCGACCCCGTTCGCCGCTCAGATGGCAGCCGAGGCCGCAGGCCGTCGCGCCATGGAGCACGGCTTGAAGCGCATCGACGTCTTCGTCAAGGGTCCGGGTTCGGGCCGCGAGACCGCGATCCGTTCGCTTGGTGCCATCGGCCTTGAGGTCGGTGCCATTCAGGACGTCACCCCGATGCCGCACAACGGCTGCCGCCCGCCTAAGCGTCGTCGCGTCTAACCCGAAACCGAAAGGACTGATACATCATGGCCCGTTACACAGGCCCAATCACTAAGAAGTCCCGCCGTCTCGGGACAGACCTAGTTGGCAACGACAAGTCGTTCGAGCGTCGCCCGTACGCGCCTGGCCAGCACGGCCGTGGCCGCGTTAAGAACTCCGAATACTCGATGCAGTTGAAGGAGAAGCAGAAGGCTCGTTACGCATACGGCGTTCTAGAGAAGCAGTTCCTGCGTTACTACAAGGAAGCTGCTCGCCGCGAAGGCAAGACCGGTGACCTGCTGCTGCAGATCCTCGAGTCTCGTCTCGACAACGTTATTTACCGTGCTGGCTTTGCGGCTACCCGCCGCCAGGCTCGTCAGCTCGTTAGCCACGGCCACTTCCAGGTCAATGGCGTCCGCGTTGACGTCCCCAGCTACCGCGTAACCCCGTTTGACATCATCGATGTGATGCCTAAGTCCAAGGACATCACTCCGCTGGTTGTCGCCCGCGAAACTTGGGGCGAACGCGAGGTTCCGGCTTGGTTGACCGTGCGTCCTAACAAGATGCGCATCTTCGTGCACCAGCTGCCGACCCGTGACCAGATCGTCATTGACGTCAACGAACAGAACATCGTCGAGCTCTACTCTCGTTAAAAGCACAAATACCTGGGGCCGGGGAGGTCCCGACCCCAGGTGCTTCTGCAAGCTAAAAAGGCTTGTTGGGGCGAACCAATCGCGTCATCAGATGAAGGTTGGCGCGGGAAGGAAAATCAATGCTTATTGCTCAGCGTCCGACACTGTCGGAGGAGTACATCAGCGACAGCCGCAGCCGCTTCGTTATCGAGCCGCTGGAGCCTGGTTTTGGCTACACTCTCGGTAACTCGCTGCGTCGCACGCTGCTGTCGTCGATTCCCGGCGCGGCAGTCACCAGCATCAAAATTGCTGACGCTCAGCACGAATTCGCGACGCTCCCGGGCGTTCTCGAGGACGTAACTGAGATCATCCTGAACCTCAAGCAGCTGGTTGTAACCAGCGAAGAGGATGAGCCCGTCGCCATGTACCTGCGCAAGTCTGGTGCCGGCAACGTGACCGCAGCCGACATCGCTGCTCCCGCTGGCGTGGAGATCCTTAACCCGGACCTGCACATCGCTGAGCTCAACGAGCATGGTTCCATCGACATGGAGCTGATCGTTGAGCGTGGCCGTGGCTACGTTTCTGCATCCCAGAACAACAGCCCCGATCACGAGATCGGCCGCATAGCGATCGACTCGATCTACTCTCCGGTTAACAAGGTCAGCTACAAGGTTGAGGCCACCCGCGTTGAACAGCGCACCGACTTCGACCGTCTGATCATCGACGTTGAGACTCGTCCGGCCATCAGCCCGCGCGATGCACTGGCTAGCGCCGGCAGCACTCTGGTTGAGCTGTTCGGCCTGGCCCGTGACCTCAACGTGAACGCCGAGGGCATCGAAATTGGCCCTGGCCCGGTTGATGAGCAGCTGGCAAATGACCTTGCCCAGCCGGTCGAGGATCTTGATCTTTCCGTTCGCTCCTACAACTGCCTGAAGCGCGAAGGCATCGAGACTGTTGGCGAACTCGTCAGCCGTTCCGAGCAGGATCTGCTGGACATCCGCAACTTCGGCACGAAGTCCATCGACGAGGTCAAGCAGAAGCTTGCCGAGATGGGGCTTTCCCTGAAGGACAGCGCTCCGGGCTTCGACCCGCTAGCCGCTGCCGAGGAGTTCGGCGATCTGGCCGACGACGAAGAGTCCGAGGAGACCGGCGAGGACTTCGCCGAGACCGAGCAGTACTGATGCCACACGGCTTGCAAGCTGTGAAGATTTAAGAAATTTGGAGAACTAATATGCCTAAGCCAACTAAGGGCCCCCGCATCGGTGGCTCGCCTGCACACCAGCGCATCATTTTGGCTAACCTTGCCTCCCAGCTCTTCGAGCACGGCAAGATCAAGACCACCGAGACCCGCGCCCGTCGCGTGCAGCCTCTCGCTGAGCGCCTGATCAGCCAGGCCAAGCGCGGCGACCTGCACTCGCGTCGCGTCGTAAACCGTACGATCACCGACAAGGGTATCGTGCATGTGCTGTTCACCGAGATCGCTCCGAGCTTCGAGGGTCGCGACGGTGGCTACACCCGCATCATCAAGGTCGGCAACCGCAAGGGCGACAATGCCCCCATGGCTGTGATCGAGATCGTCACCGACAAGCTCGAGCCGAAGGCCAAGCCGGCCAAGGCTGAAGAGCCCAAGGTTGAGGAAGCCAAGGCCGAAGAGCCTAAGGCCGAAGAGGTCAAGGTTGAGGAAGCCGAGGCTGAAGAGGCTAAGGACGAAAAGGCTGAAGAGGCCGACAAGTAAAACATTTCCAAAGGCCCGGACCGTCGATTAGGCGGCCCGGGCCTTTGAGCATAAAAAGGAGCGAACCTTGCGCATCGCCCAGCTGGCTAATTTCGTGAGCCCCACGTCTGGTGGGATGAAAGTGGCTATTGATCAATTGGGCAAGGGATACTTAAAAGATGGGCACGAACGGCTTCTGATCATCCCGGGAAGTAAAGACCGCGTGATCGAGGACGATCACGGCACTACCGTTACTGTTAAGTCTCCGCGGGTCAATTCCGTGTACAGAATGATTTTTCGTCCCGATAAGGTGGCGAAAATTCTCGACAAGTTCCGTCCGGATGCCGTCGAGTGCTCCGATAAATGGACGCTCACGGGTTGTGCCAAGTGGGCGAGGACAAACTCTGCTTCGTCCGTGCTCCTAAGCCACGAACGCCTGGACGATATGCTCGCAGACTGGTTGGGCACCCGTATCGGCGTTAAGACGGCTGTAAGGGCTCTAAACAGGCGTCTGGCGCGTCGCTTCGACACTATCGTGGTGACGAGCGACTATTCGCGGGGAGACTTCGCTGGAATCGACGTAGATCTTCGCAAGGTCTCCCTTGGCGTCGACCTAGAAACTTTCAGCCCGCGCTACGAACAGCCAGAGGCGCCCTTAAAACTTTGCTACGCCGGACGGATGTCCCACGAGAAGCACCCTCACCTGGCCATCGGAGCTGCCGTTGAGTTGGCCAGGCGTAACGTTCCTTTCGAGCTGCACGTGTTCGGAAAGGGGCCGGACCTAGCGAAGATGCAGAAACTTGCGGAAGGCGCTCCGGTCTATTTTCACGGTTTCCTGTCAGGCAGGCAGGAACTAGCCGAGCGGTACGCCAGCTCGCACATCGCGCTTTCCGTGTGTCCTACCGAAACCTTCGGCCTCGCTGTTCTGGAATCGCTCGCGTGCGGGACACCTGTGGTCACGGCAGATCGTGGGGGAGCGAGCGAGCTCATCGACCCCAACAGCGGCGAGAAGGGCGAGCCAAGCCCCGAGGGTATCGCAGATGCTGTGGAGCGGCTCGCCGGCAGACTTTCGGATGATGTGCGCAAGGCGGCCAGGCGTAGGGCTGAAGAATTCAGCTGGGAAAAGAGCGCAAAAAAGATGCTAGAAGTCCATGAAAGTTTGCGTACCAATAGCTAAAAACAATCTATTAAGCCGAAATTTATTGGTATAGCTAACCTTACTAAAGCCCATTTCTAGGCTTACCCTTTCCTTACTTTCCTTGTCAGAGGCTGATTAAGTCAATTACTTTAATGATTGTCAACTAAATCTATATTTAGTAATTCTTCACGTCACGAAGGAGAGAAAAATGGCTACTCTAACAGCAATTAAGTCTTGTTCCGCCACCACTTGTGCGTTCAACAACGGCGGCTGCACCGCTGGCGCAATCACCATCGGTGGCACTAACGGTGCCGCCAAGTGCGGCACCTTTATCGAGCTCGACGCCCGTGGCGGCATGGGCTCTGGTGAGAACGGTGTTGGCGCCTGCCACCGTCTCGAGTGTGCTCACAACAACGATCTGATGTGTGCCCTCAAAGAGATCAAGCTGGTTGGCAACACTGCTTCCTGCGAGATGTACGAGGCTCGTTAAGCAAAGCAAAAAATATGTGGCTCCCGGATACTTCCGGGAGCCACATATTTATTAGTAAGTCCTTATTCAGCTAGAGATGAATTCTTGATTTTAAGCAATTCGTGTTCGAATTCTTTAATGTCTTTAACCGGTTTATCAAAGGCTGCGAAAACCGTGGTTATTTCGTCATTCTTAATGTGAGTCAGAGTCACACCGAGGCTATCGATGTCGGCGCAGACCACCTTGTTGGCAATATGCTGACAGATCGATGCCTGCGGGCAGCGGCCACAAATCTTTCCTGGCAGAACACCATTCTCGACCGCGATGCAAACCTTGCGGAGAACGTCGTTGGTGCCCAGAGACATTGAGCAGTCGATCTCGTCGGATAAAGTAGGAAAACTCACGGCCCTAGTGCTCGCTGTTATGGACTCGGGGCAGATTCTCGTCACACCGGACGGCTGATGGAGTAGCAACTTATCGATTGATACGATGCCGATTCGCACTTTGGTCTCCGCCACGAAGCTCGCAATCCGTTCAGGCAGCTTGCCCGCACTAAGCATCTCTTTGCTGTCTGCGAGGCTAATCCACTCGACTTGGCCCAGTACGTGAGCGGAAGCCGTCACAACACGAATAGACGGATCCATGCACTCCCTGATGATCTCGATGCGGACGGGATTGACCGTTTCCATTTTGTTTGCGGGGTCGGAATCCTGCGCAACGTACGCGATCAAAAATTCGTCGTCGGCACTCATCCCATGCAGTAGAGAGCCGATCTCAAACTCTGGGTTCTCCTTGTAGAACAGCGCAGAGGCTCTTCCAGTGCCTGACAACAGCCTGGACGCGAGAGAGCGCGACAACTCATCGAATGAGTATTGATGGTAACCGTTCATCTATCCTCCTGATAGGCGAGCCTAACCTATCAGAGAAGAAAAAGTGAATGTAAAAAATGGGTCGATTCTCATCGACCCATTTTCTAAGTTGGTGGTTAGCGCAGACCTAAGCGGGACGTGCAAGCCGGCCATGCGCCCCAGCCCTGCACGGCTTGAACCTTTTGGGCGATCGCTATCTGCTGTTCGCGGGTTGCCAGGTTCGCGGTAGGGGCGTAGGCGCCGCCACCAAAGGCATTCCAGGTTCCAGGGTTGAACTGCAGGCCACCGTAGTAGCCATTGCCAGTGTTGATCGACCAGTTGCCGCCCGCCTCGCACTGTGCGATGCTGTCCCAGACCGATCCGTTGGAGACGGCTGGAGCTGCCGCGCGCTTGGTGCCAACAGTGACGTGCTTGGCCTGAGCCTCTTCCAGCACCTTCTCGGAGACGACGGAGCGAGACTCTTCCTTGCCATCTACGATCACGATCTTGTAGACGACAGTCTTTCGGCCGTCTTTACCGGCCTTGGTCTCGCGGGTGACGCCCGCGTCGAGGTTAGCGTCTTCGGTCTTCTTGACCTCGCGGTCGATGCGCTCTTCGACGGTCTCTTCCTTTACCTCAACGCGCTTCACGACGATCTCTTGGCCTTCGGCGATCGCCTCGTCGAGACCGGGCTCTACGCGGTCATCGTCGTCGAAGTCGATCTTCTGTTCCTCCAGCAGGTCGCGAACGGTCGGGGCCGAGGTCTTCAACTCGGTGGTCGAACCGTCGACAGTAAGTTTGACGTTCTTAGGGGTGGTCGCGGTCAAGGTCAGGCCTTCGCGACCGATAGGAGTGGATCGGCTAACGGAAATTTCGTGATCGGTGCCGCGTAGACCCAGCTGGTTGAGCAGCTCGTCGACCGTTGTGGCCGTGGTCCATATCTCCTTGGTGACTCCATCAATGGTGATCTTTACGAGGCGGCCGAATTTAACGTCCACCATGGTGCCATCGGAAATTTTGGAGTCCGCAGATGGGATCACCTGATCGTGTTCGCCGATCTCGATGTTGTGCTTCTTCAGCGCGTCGGAGACCGTGGTACCCCAAACGCTTACAGCTTTAGAGTTGCCATCAACAGTTAAGGTGATGTCCTTGTCCATTGCGCTAGCAAAACCGCCAAAACCGAAGGTGGTTACGGCGATGGCGGAAGCCGATGCGATAGCTAAGGTTTTCTTCTTCATCTGTTCCTTAAGTCGGTATGTCTTTGGTGACTTGAGTAACGATAAAACAAATCCTGAGAAAAACCAAAGAATTCTTAATAATTCTTGGAAACTCTGTTCCAGGGCTGTGTGGAGTAAACGTTAAAAGCGAGCCTTGACTAGGCGGTAAAGCTTAAAAAAGGGAAGCTGAGGAGGATTCCTAAGTTTTCTTAAGAAACTTAGTACCAGCCGTTGGCGTCGGAGTGCGCAAGAGCCTGTTTCCAGCCGCCGTAGCGAGCCTTGACGTAACGGTCTCCCCATTTAAGTGCGTGCACGGGGTCGGTCCAATTGGATCCGAGCTTTGAACAGGGGAGAGCTTGAACCAAGCCGCAGGCGCCACTGGATGCGTTTACCGCGCCCGGCCTCCATCCAGATTCGCGCTGAATTAGTTTGTATGCCGCGGCAAAATCATCGACAGAGATGCCCGCATCGCTCATTAGCTGCATCCTGTCCTCGTGGCCGACCAGGCCAGCGATCTCCATGGTCCCGACGGCCTTTTCCTCGGCCTTTGGATCCTTGACGATCTTCTCTTCAAGCACTTGCCTGTTTTTCTCGACCCCGTTGACGATCGTCACTCGCGCCCGGACTATCTTCTCGCCTTTGACGCCCTCCACGATCACGCGCTCAACGCCCTTAGGAAGGTTGGGGTCGTCGGTTTTCTTGATCTCGAAATCGATCGGTTCGCTTTCTTCCTTGTTCTCAACTGAGACGCGGTCGACAGTGATGACCATGCTGCCGGTGATCTGTGTGCCGAGACCAGGGGAGAGCTTGTCGTGTTGGCCGAGTTTGATTGATTCGCCCTGCAAAACTTCCGCGACCGTGCCCGCAGTCGTTAAAATTTCCTTTGATTCACCGCCGACCTTCAAGGTGACGGATTTCGGTGTGAAGACAGTGAGAGTGATGCCTTCGCGACCGATGGGTAGCGAACGATCTACGGAAAGCCTATTCGCCGAATCCCGCATGCCAATTTGATTGAGTGCCTCGTCCAGGGTGGTTGCCGTAGTCCAGAAAGTCGTCACCTTGCCGTCGACCGTCATGGTGATCGGCCTGCCGTATTTGACCTCGACGACGTCGCCCTCGCCGATCTTCGCGTCCTTAGACGGCCAGACCTGGTCGTGTTCTCCTAGCTCGATTCCGGAGGCCGAGAGCAGACTAGAGACCGTGGTGCCGAAAAAGTTTGCCTGCTCGACTTTGCCGTCAACGCTGAGCATTACCTGCCGATCGAGATTTGCGCCTACAGCACCGATGCCAAAACCCGTTGCCACTACGGCGCCTGCGAGCAAACTTACCGACAGCCTACGCATTAAATTCCTCTCACTGCATCGACCGCAAAAGCGGGATCGCAGCAAACATGACACCCTTACCTAAAGACTAGGTAGGAGATGTCAATTGCTCAACACCTCGCCAAAAAGTTTCCAAAAAAATAAGCCCGGCGACTCAGTCGCCGGGCTTAACAGGTTTTAGGTTAAAACCTGTTTAACATTTTTAATTATTTAGCAGAGCGTGCGGCATCGAAACGCTCAGCAACGTCGGTCCAGTTAACGATGTTCCAGAAGGCGTCAACGTAGTCGGCCTTAACGTTCTTGTACTGCAGGTAGTAGGCGTGCTCCCACATATCCAGCAGCAGTAGTGGAACCGAGCCAACCGGAAGGTTGTTCTGGTGATCGTAGAAAGCCAGAGTGTTCAGACGCTCGCCGATTGGATCGTAGACAAGTGCGCCCCAGCCGGAGCCCTGGATGGACTTGGCGGCAGCATTGAACTGCGCGACCAGGTTGTCATATCCGCCGAAGAATTCGTCAACTGCTGCGGCAAGTTCGCCTTCTGGGCGCTCCGGAGCGTCGGGAGATAGGTTCTTCCAGAACACGGAGTGGTTCTGGTGGCCCGCTAGGTTGAAAGCGAGATCCTTCTCCAGCTTGCTCATGGCACCGAAGTTTCCCTTTTCGCGGCACTCAGCCAGCTGCTCGAGAGCACTATTGGCGCCGTCGACGTAAGTCTGGTGGTGCTTATCATGGTGCAGCTGCATGATTTCGCCGCTGATATGCGGTTCCAGCGCGCCGTAGTCGTAGTCGAGTTCGGGCAGTGTGTAGATAGCCATAAATTCTCCTTATGTTTTGGGCTAGCTGGAGGGGCGGACGAAAACAACAATTAGTTGCCGGTTAGCTTGTCCTTAATAGTGGAGGCCGCGTCCTTGATTGCGTCTCCAACCTTGCCGGCCTCAGCCTTGATTTGATCGCCAATGCTTTCGACCTGAGCCTGCTCGTTGCCAGTGGCCTTGCCTGCGGCCTCTTTTGCCTTGCCCTTGAGCTCTTCAGCCTTGTTCTGAACGTCGTCTGTGAAAGCCATTTCTAACTCCTTCTCGCGCTAAGCGCTGTTGAAAGTTTCAGCAATTTTTGCTTACTTACACCAGGTTAAACGAGAAGTAATTCGGAATTATTCCAAAAAAATAATTTTATTTTTCGGTCACTTACGCATGCGTGACTTTCAAAACGCGGAAACCCTTAGCCGATGCGAACTTTTCGCTGCTGAAGCCTTGCTGCTTTAGCCAGTTCGACAGCGAGTCTGCACCAAGATTCTTGCCGACCACCAGCCAAGCGATCCCCCCGGGCGATAGTTTTGGCAGCCAGGTCAACAGCAATTCGTGTAGCGCCTGTTTGCCAACCCTGATTGGGGGGTTGGACCAAATCTCGTCGTAGTAGCCGTCCGGGCGTTCTGCGAGCAGCTTTTCCGGCGTGGCGGTGGTTACCTTGACGCCGGCTTTTTGGGCGTTTTCTTGGGTTAGGCGAAGCGCTAGTTCGTTGACGTCGATGGCGTCGACGTCGGCCCACGGACATTCTTTGGCGAGCGCTACAGCGATGGGGCCAAAACCGCACCCGACGTCTAGAAGCCGCTTAGCGTCTTCTTCTGGTGGGGTGGTTCGGGTCAGGAGTACCCTGGTGCCGAGGTCTAGGCGGTGCGAACTGAAGACGCCTGGGGCAGAGACGAAGTCGTATTCGCGATCCCAGATCTTTGCTCTCACTTGGTTGCGTTCGCCGGTGTCATCTGGCGTGACGAAATAATGACTCATCGCTGTTCCTTTCCGGGCAGAACGCGCTTAGATCTTGCCTGCGAAACCCTCTCCGCCAGCTTGTCGTCGCTCGGGTAGGCGACCTCTTCTAGGGTTAGCCCCCGTGCGGGCATCACCAAAACTTCGGAGCTGCGCTTAGTGGCCGATAACAGATTGGAAATCCACTTCACGCTTCGTTGCCCCGATCCTACCGAGCATAAGGCCCCGGCTAAGGAGCGAACCATGGAGTGACAGAAGGCGTCAGCTTGAACGGTCATCTCGATGGTGCCACAGCGATCGTCGGCTCTCTTGACTGACATTTTTTGTAGACATCTGATGCTTGTTGCGCCCTCGCGGTATTTGCAAAAGGCGACGAAATCGTTCAACCCGAGCAGCTGTTCACACGCCTCGTTCATTCGAGCTATATCGAGGCTGTGGCGAACCGGCGAGGTGAATCCCCTGAGCAGGGGGTCTTGGAAGCTATCTACGTCCCAGACGCGGTAAACGTACCTGCGCCAGAGGGCAGAAAAACGGGCGTCGAAGTGTTCTGGGGCGACGCTGATCCGGTTGACCCTGACGTCTTCGGGCAAGATTCTGGTGAGCCTGCGCCGTAACTGCCTGGGGTCCACATCCGAGGGGAGATCCGCGTGCGCCACTTGTGCTCTTGCGTGGACTCCCGCATCGGTCCTGCCCGCGACGGTCAGCTGTGCGGGTTCATCGAGGCGCAGTACGGTGGTGATCCAGTGTTCGATTGTGCCCTGGACTGTGCGCAGGCCCTCTTGGTGGGCCCAACCGTGGAAGTCGGTGCCGTCGTAGGAGATGTCGAGTCGAAAACGGGTTGAAGACACGTTGCCAGATTCTACTTGAGCTAGCGCCAGCCCGGCCAACAAGTGAGCTGCCAGCCTCTTGCCACGGCCTTCGAGTAGGCGCCGCTCATGGATTTCGCGGCATCCTTCCTTTGGTCCGATGGGCTAGCTGCCAGGACCGAGGCCCAGCTGTCCGCGACGTCTTTTTCTAGGCCTGCCCAGATCTCTTTGTGTTTTGCGGGATCTTTGAGGCCCTCGATCTCTATGGTCACCGGACCCGGAGTTGGGGAGGTGACTTTCGCCAGGGTTTCGTCGCGTTCTCTGCGCGCCTGTTGGAGCCTAGCGGCCATAGAGTCGTTGTGGCTTACCCCATTCATGGCCTCTAACCCGGCGACCAGGTCTTGCTGATTGTCCAGCAAGACCGCTTGGGCGTCCGCCAGATCGCTAGGCGAGAAGATGCTCGGCGAGGAGCCTTTGAGGTTTACGTCCAGCTCGTTGCCGTTGTCAAGCGCAGAAGCGACGATGCTGGCTGTGGTGTGCAGGCTGGCGTAGAGCAAGGAGACCGAGGAATCATCGCTGATCGCGTGGTCAAGATATTTTTTAGCCGCAGCTTTCTCCTGCTCGGCAAGCTGAGCAAGCGTGGCTTCGGTCGCCTCGATGGGCCCCACGCTCGGCTTCGCTTCAAACGGGTAGGCCCGGGAAAGCACCTGCGCGTGCTCCGAATGCATCGTGGCTACGTCGCCCAACCAGGGATGCTCGGTGCTGAGACCCTTCGCCATTGAAGCCAGCTTCTGTTCGATCTGGGCTGCCTCCTGTTGTTCTTGGGAGGTGCTGATTGATGCCTTTGGCGCTGGCGATATGACAGGGCTGGGCGCGCAGCCGGTCAGCAGTGCTAGCGAGAGAGCTGCGGCGAAAGCCGTGCCGCACATGGCCTGAACGATTCTTGTCACAGTCAAAACCTATCGCTTTGGGAGAAACGGCTGGCAGCGCGTTATAATTAAAGGCGGTTTTGGCCTGTAAGCTAACCCAAGATAATTAAGGATCTGACAAGAGGATTACGCCGTGAACGACGAATTGACGCAACTTCTGACCCCGGTCCTGCAAGAACAAGGCTTAGAGATCGACGAACTTAAGGTCGTTCGTGCCGGTAAGAATAGGGTAGTGAGGCTGGACGTCGATGGTGACGGGCCTCAGGGGCATGGCCCAGACCTGGACCAGATTTCCGACGCCACCCGTGCTATCTCCGCTCTGCTCGACGAATCCGATGTGATGGGCGAGCAGCCCTACACCCTCGAGGTGAGCAGTCGCGGTGCTACCAAGCCGCTCACTAAACCCGTGCACTTTAGGCGAAACGCGAGCAGGTTGGTGCTGTTCACGCTGGGTGAAGGAAACGCGACTGGCAAGCCGGAGCTTCTAGGCAGGATTCTCAGCGCCGACGACTCGGTAGTGGTTGTTGCCCCCGAGGTGAAACCGGCCAAAAAGGGAGCCAAACCGAAAAAGCCTGATGTGGACCAGCTGAGCGTCCCCTATGAAGACATCGAAAAAGCCGTGGTTCAACTCGAGCTGAACCGCGAAGGATAGGAGATCTGATGGACATCGATATGGCCGCTCTGCGGGCAATCGAACGCGACAAGGAAATTCCCCTCGACTACCTGGTCGAGGCTTTGGAAGACGCGCTGCTAAACGCTTACAACAAGACCGATCACCCGGTCTCGGGTGCCCGCGTCGATCTCGATCGCAAGTCTGGAAAGGTCTCGGTGGTGGTTCCTGAGACTGACGAGGACGGCAACCAGATCGGCGAATACGACGACACTCCCTCCGACTTTGGCCGTATCGCCGCCTCAACAGCCCGCCAGGTCATCTTCCAGCGCTTGCGCGAGGCTGAGGACGAGCAGAAGTACGGCGAATTTGCTGCGGCCGAGGGAGACATCATGGTTGGCGTCGTCCAGCAGGACAGCGATTCCCGCACGGTTCGGGTTGATCTAGGCACTGTCGAGGCAATCATGCCGCTAGCTGAGCAGGCCCCCGGCGAGCAGTACACCCATGGCCGCAGGCTTCGGGTGTACGTCGTTGCGGTTCGTCGTGAGATGCGCGGCCCGCAGATCGTCGTCAGCCGTACCCACCCGAACCTGGTTAAGAAGCTTTTTGAGCTCGAGGTTCCTGAGATTGCTGATGGCGTCGTCGAGGTTAAGGCGATCGCTCGCGAGGCGGGTCACCGTTCTAAGATCGCCGTCTATTCCGCCAACCCGGATGTGAACGCCAAGGGCGCTTGCATCGGCCCGATGGGCGCGCGCGTCAGGGCAGTAACCAACGAGCTCGGCAAGGAAAAGATCGACATCGTCGATTGGAGCGAGGATCCCGCGCAGTTCGTGGCGAACGCGCTGAGCCCCGCGAAGGTCAGCTCCGTTGAGGTCGTGGACGAGACCGTGCGCGCTGCACGCGTTATCGTGCCGGATTACCAGCTTTCTTTGGCCATCGGTCGCGAGGGTCAGAACGCCAGGTTGGCCGCCCGTCTTACCGGCTGGCGCATTGACATCAAGCCGGACACCGCGTCGACCGAAAGGTGAACCATCCGCTGCGCACCTGTGTAGGTTGCAGGGCGAAGGCCGAGCCAAGCGAACTTTCCCGTTATGTACTGCGTGACGGGAAAGTGGTGGCCGATCAGTCCAAATGCGCACCCGGTAGGGGCGCCTGGGTGCACCCCGACGAGGTCTGCCTGACGAGCGCTCAAAGGGGTGGCTTCGCCAGAAGTTTTCGCACGCGGGTCGAGTCATAGCGTCCATTCCGCGCTTGTATGTTTTCCCTCGGTTAGAAGAAAAAGCCGCGAGGGTCTAAAATGGTTGCGTGTGTGCAATTGCACGCGCCTAACCGCTCTATTTAGTCGTGGCCAATGGGCCATGCAGCAAGAAAGTGGGCTAGCGCTCATGAACACTCGATGAGTATGCCGAAATGAGCATTACAACTAACTAGAGGCCCTGGCGCGCAAAAAAGACGCTGGGCCTGAAGGAGATAAGTGGCTAAGGTCCGCGTCTACGAGCTAGCAAAACAGCTCGGACTCGAAAGTAAACAATTAATCGCAAAACTTAACGACATGGGCGAATTCGTTCGCTCCGCTTCCTCCACGATCGAGGCCCCAGTGGTTCGTCGTGTCAAGGAGAAGTTCGAACAAGAGGGTGGCCAGGCCGAGGCCAAGAAGGCGCCCACAAAGTCTAAGGCGGCTAGCCGTAAGGCACCCGCGCCCGGTGCGACTAATGCTCCGGTAGAAACCAAAGAACCGATAAAGCCGAGCGCGACTGTGGCTGCCGAAAAGGCCGACAAGACTGCAAAGACTTCGTCTGCTAAGCCGGCTGCCAAGAGCGTATCGGCGGCTACGAAAGCTACGCCGGCTGCAATGCCTGGTGCGAATACCGCGTCCCGTAACGCTCCTCGCCCCAGCCAGGCTGGTGTAGTGCCGTCGACCTCGAAGCCGATCAGCGCCGAGAAGCCCGCCGCTAAGCCTTCGAGCCCTGCACAGGCTCCAAAACCTGCTGCCAAGCCAGCGCCGAAGCCCAGTCCTCGCATTACACCGAAGACTGCGCACCAGAGTGCTGCGAAGGCTAAGCCGGCGCCGAGCAATCAGGTGCGCCGCAGCAGCGGCAAGCCGCGTCCGGGCAACAACCCGTTCAGCTCCACGCAAGGCATGGGCCAGTCCCGTCACGGTTCGCAGCGTCGTGGTTCCGGTGGCTCGCAGCGTCCGCGCTCCGGTGCAGCCACGCCTGCGATGCCTCGTCCAGGCGGCACTTCCGGAATGCCCAAGCCGAACCCTGCGATGATGCCGAAGCGGGCAAATAACGCTCTCAGTAAGACCTCGAGCGGTCGCGGAGGACGCCGTGGAGGCCGCTCCAATAACAACAATGGCCCCGGCGGTTTCGGACGTCCAGGAGGTGCACCGCCTCGTGGTCGTACCTTCCGCGGCAGCACCCAGGGTGCATTCGGTCGCGGCAGCGGTGGCCGCAAGCGCAAGTCTAAGAAGCAGCGCAGGCAAGAATTCGACGAAATGAAGGCACCGGTAATTGGTGGCGTACGCATTCGCAAGGGTGACGGTCAGACCGTTCGCCTGCGTCGCGGCGCCTCGCTTACCGATCTGGCCGAAAAGATCGACGTCGATGCAGCACAGCTCGTACAGGTGCTGTTCAACATGGGCGAAATGATCACGGCTACTCAGTCGGTTCCCGACGAGACACTGGAGATCCTTGGCGCCGAGCTGGATTACAACATCCAGGTAGTTTCTCCCGAAGACGAGGATCGCGAGCTGCTGGAAAGCTTCGACCTCGAGTTCGGCGAGAACGAGGGCGGCGAGGAAGATCTGTCCGCTCGTCCGCCGGTCGTCACCGTTATGGGTCACGTTGACCACGGTAAAACCAAGCTGTTGGACGCCCTGCGACACTCGAACGTTCAGGCTAAGGAGGCCGGTGGCATTACCCAGTCCATCGGTGCCTACCAGATCGAGACTGAGGTGGAAGGCGAGACTCGCCCGATCACCTTCATCGATACCCCGGGCCACGAGGCCTTCACGCAGATGCGTGCTCGTGGTGCGAAGTCGACCGATATCGCGGTTCTGGTTGTCGCGGCCGATGACGGCGTCATGCCTCAGACAATCGAGGCGATGAACCACGCCAAGGCCGCTGATGTTCCGATCGTGGTTGCTGTCAACAAGATCGATAAGCCTACTGCCGATCCGGCCAAGGTTCGCGGCCAGTTGATGGAATTCGGACTGACTCCGGAGGACTACGGCGGCGACACGATGTTTGTCGATGTTTCCGCGGTCACGGGCAAGGGCATCGACGATCTACTCGAGGCGATCGTCCTAACCGCAGACGCGGCACTAGACCTGCGCGCCAACCCGGACATGCCGGCTCAGGGCGTCGCTATTGAGGCCCACCTAGACCAGGGTCGCGGCCCGGTGGCCACCGTCCTCATCCAGCGCGGTACGCTGCGCAAGGGCGAGTCCATCGTCGCCGGATCTTCGTACGGCCGCGTTCGTGCGATGATCAACGACCGTGGCGAATCCGTGGACGAGGCTCCGCCTTCGGCTCCGGTTCAGGTTCTCGGTCTGACCAGCGTTCCTGGTGCAGGCGACAACTTCCTTGTCGTCGACGACGACCGCGTCGCGCGTCAGATCGCCGATAAGCGTGAGGCACGCATGCGCGCCGCAATGCAGGCTGCAAGCAGCCGCCGCAAGACCCTCGACGAGCTGTTCGAACAACTCGAGAAGGGCGAGACCAGCGAGTTGACGCTGATCCTGAAGGGCGATGGAGCCGGCTCCGTCGAGGCCCTGGAGGATTCGCTGAGCCGTATCGAGGTCGGCGACGAGGTCAGCCTGCGCGTCATCGACCGCGGTGTTGGTGCCATCACCGAGACCAACGTTTCGCTGGCAGCCGCGAGCGATCCGCACGCCGTCATCATCGGTTTCAACGTTCGCCCCACGGCTCAGGCCGCGAAGCTGGCGGACCGCGAGAACGTCGACATCCGTTACTACTCGGTCATTTACGACGCGATCGACGAGATCGAGGCTGCTCTCAAGGGCATGCTCAAGCCGATCTACGAAGAGAAGACTCTTGGCCAGGCGGAGATTCGTCAGATCTTCCGCAGCTCCAAGGTTGGAAACATCGCGGGCTGCATGGTCGAGAATGGGCTCATCCGACGCAACGCCAAGGCAAGGCTGCTGCGCGATGGCGTCGTCGTTCGCGAGACCAGCATTGACTCCTTGCGTCGTGAAAAGGACGACGTCACCGAGGTCCGCGAGGGCTTCGAATGCGGTGTGACCCTCGAGCACTACGACGACATCCAGACCGGTGACGTCATCGAGTGCTACGAGATGGTGGAAAAGCCACGCGACTAGGAGAAGCATGACTAATCCGCGTATTGGAAAGATCGCAGACCAGATTCGTAAAATCATCGCGCAGTTGCTCGAGCGTCGTGTGAAGGACCCCCGCCTAGGGTTCGTCACGATCACCGACGTTCGGGTGACCGGCGACGGTCGTGAAGCTACGGTCTTCTACACCGATTTCGGTTCGTCCCTAGACGGGCGCGAAGCGGACGCCGTGGACGGCAAGACTGACACGGCGGCGGCTCTCGAATCTGCCAAGGGCATGATGCGCAGCGTCATAGGCAAGAAGCTCGGTATGAAATTCGTGCCGACCCTGACTTTCGTCCCCGACGGCTCCCAGGAGTCCGCCCGCGAGATCGAAGAACTCCTAGACAGGGTTCGCATCGCGGACGAACAGCTGGCCAGCCAACGAGGCGATAAGTTCGCCGGCGACGCCGATCCATATCGTGCTGATGAGTGATTCTGGAATTCTGATTGTCGATAAGCCCGCCGGGCTGACCAGCCAGCAAGTGGTTGGTCGGGTCCGGCGGGTCTTCGATGCTAGGAAAAGAAAGTTGAAGGTTGGTCACGCGGGCACGCTCGACCCGATGGCCACCGGCGTTCTGATCGTGGGCGTTGGCAAGGCAACAAGGCTTTTGGGTCATCTTGCGCTGCACGACAAGGCCTATTCTGCAACCATTCGATTGGGCCAGTCGACCTCCACAGATGACGCAGAGGGCGAACTGATCCAGGCTAGCGATGCAAGCTCCATCAGCGAGCAGCAGCTAGCCGAAGCAATCAAGCCGCTGACAGGCGACATCATGCAGGTGCCCAGCTCGGTGTCTGCGATCAAGGTGAACGGGAAGCGCGCCTACGCTCTGGCCCGAAAGGGCGAGGACGTGGCGCTAGCCGCCAGACCAGTGACCGTCAGTCGCTTCGACGTGCTAGATGTTCGCAAGTTGGGCGAGGTCTTGGATGTTGATGTCGAGGTCGAAGTGAGCTCTGGAACATACGTTCGCGCACTTGCCAGGGACCTAGGCGAAGCGCTCGGCGTCGGCGGCCACCTGACGATGTTGCGTCGCAGCAGGATTGGCCGCTACAACTTGGCGGAGGCGGTGGCTCTCGACGACATTAGCGAAGAAGCCATGATGCCGATGGCTCAGGCCGCCCGGTTTAGCTTTCCCGTACGAAACGTGGACGAAGCTCAGGCGCGAAACGTCGGCTATGGCAAACCGCTAGACATCACCGTCGAGGGGCCAGTAACTGGTTTGGTCGATCCGGAAGGTAACCTGATCGCGCTCTACGCACCAGATGACTCGGGCGCAAAGCCGCTTGCAGTGTTGATCTGATAAATCAGGTGAATCTAAAAAGTCGCCCGAAGTTCGGGCGACTTTTTCGGTTTGAGCCGATTAGTGGGTGGCAAGCGAGAAGTAATCCGCGATGCCGTTCAGCGTCATCTGCACGGCCACGATGACCAACACCATGCCCATCAGGCGTTCGATAGCAGTCAAAGTCTTTTCACCAAACAGCTTGATCAGGGACTGCGAGAAGAACAGCACGATGGCGGTGACGAGCCAAGAGACGATAAGCGCCAGCAGATACCAAGCAATGCCCTCCGGGTTGCGCGAGACGAGCACGATTTCCATCGCCAACAGACTTGGCCCGGCGACGTAAGGCACGGCGAGCGGCACGATGAAGGGCTCGTCCTCCGGCACCCTTTCGCTCAACGAATAGGTTGGCGTCGGGAAGATCATGCGCAGCGCGATCAGCATCAAGATGACGCCACCCGCAACAGTCAGAGCAGGTGGAGAGACATCGAAAATCTTCATGAACGTCTGGCCGCCGAACAAGAATACGAGCATGACGACCAGCGCGATAAGCAACTCTCGAACCACGATTCTGCGCCTGCGGCGGGCTACCGTGTGGCGAAGAGCCGTGAGGAAAAGCGGAATATTTCCGAGCGGATCCATGATGAGGATAAAGATTGCAGCAGCTGAGATAAACAATTCCACGCAAGGCAGATTAGCGCAGTTGGTTAATTCACGCTTCTTGCCTCTAAGCTGATGTGCGGTTCACTCATCGATTTCGGAGGTCTCAATGCGCCGCAGCGTGGTGTTGATCGGAAACTTTGACGGTGTCCATCTCGGTCACCAGTCGCTGATCGATCGCGCCCGAGCACACGCAACAGCCCTCACGGACGATGAGGGGCCGCTGCCCGTGCTGGCGGTTACTTTCTGGCCGCATCCGACGAAAATTTTTAATCCAGAGCACACACCTAAGCTGCTGTGCCCGCTGCCCGAACGCCTGGATCTGCTGACCTCCAACGGCGTCGACGAGGTCCGCGTGGTTCAGTTCACCGAAGAGATCTCCGGGTGGAGCCCGCAGCAATTCATCGAGACGATCTTGATGCCGCTGAACCCGGCAGCAATAGTCGTCGGCGAGAACTTCCGATTCGGCAAGAAGGCGGCAGGGACTCCGCAGGATCTGCGCGAGTATTCAGCCGGTCTTTCAGACGGCTTCGACGTAGACGAGGTTGCCCTGGCCGAGATCGAGAATCGTGTTGCCAGTTCCAGCGCGATCAGAGAGTCGCTGCAGGCCGGGGACGTCGAGACTGCCGCGGTTAATCTAGGGCGATATTTCCGGGTCAGGGGAGTGGTGGTCGTCGGTGATCAACGCGGCCGACTGCTCGGTTTCCCGACCGCGAACCTGCCCATCAGTTCCGAATACGAGGTGCCCGCGGATGGCGTCTACGCCGGCTGGGTTAGAGTGCTCGATGATCCGGACGTGAAAATGCCTGCCGCGATCAGCGTTGGCTCCAACCCGACCTTCGACGGCGTTCTCAATCGACGCGTCGAGTCTTACGTGCTAGACCGCGACGACCTCGAGCTTTACGGAAAGTGGATCGCGGTGGACTTCGTCGCCCAACTGCGCGGAATGATCAAATTTAGCTCTGTCGACGAGCTCGTCAAGCAGATGAATAAGGACGTGGAAAAAACCCGCGAGCTGCTGGCCCCGTCCGCCTAGGTCCTTCGCCTTGCCAGGCGATTTAGGTGGCTGGGCGCCAAACTGCTAGAGTATTCAATCGCCGTCTGATCGGCCGCGGATGCCCAAGAGCAACTTAAGTTGCGCCGCGCAACGGGAAACTGAAAGGAGAGCTGTCTTCATGGATGCAGCTGAAAAGAACAAAATTATTGAAGAGTACGCAACGCACCCGGGTGACACTGGTTCTCCAGACGTTCAGATTGCGCTGCTGAGCAAGCGAATCTCCGACCTGACCGAGCACCTGAAGGTCCACAAAGGCGACCACCACTCTCGCCGTGGCCTGATGCTGATGGTTGGTAAGCGTCGTCGTCTGCTCAACTACGTGGCTAAGGAAGACATCAACCACTACCGTGAACTCATTAAGCGGTTGGGTCTGCGCCGGTGACGTTTTGACTTATTTGGGGAGTGGCTGCTCGAGCGGTCGCTCCCCATTGGCGTGTAATGGACAATCTGCATGCCAAGTTCCCCGAGTTAAGTGGATAATGCAAGGGGAAGCGAAAAACTAAATAGGTACTGGGGAATGCGGTTTGGTCCTCGGTAGTGGCTGCCGGGAAGAATGCCCGTTGGCCTCGATCGAAGACCGGCCCGTGGTTTCCCCCTTAAAAACAGCCGAGGCGCAGATTCGCCCGGCTACGACTACATAAGGAGGACCCGTGGAGGGACCTGAAATCAAATACTCTGAGGCCATTATCGACAATGGCAAATTCGGCAAGCACGTAATGCGCTTCGAGACCGGTCTGCTGGCTCAGCAGGCCGACGGCGCCGCCGCCGTTTACATGGATGGCGACTCGATGCTGCTTTCCACCACCACAGCGCAGAAGACCCCGCGCGAATCCATCGACTTCTTCCCGCTGACTGTTGACGTCGAGGAGAAGATGTTCTCCATCGGCAAGATTCCGGGCAGCTTCTTCCGTCGCGAGGGACGTCCCAGCGACAACGCCATCCTGGCTTGCCGCCTGATTGACCGCCCGCTGCGTCCGGCTTTCGTTAAGGGCCTGCGCAACGAGGTTC
This sequence comes from Propionimicrobium lymphophilum DSM 4903, assembly GCF_000423485.1. Taxonomy (GTDB): domain Bacteria; phylum Actinomycetota; class Actinomycetes; order Propionibacteriales; family Propionibacteriaceae; genus Propionimicrobium; species Propionimicrobium lymphophilum. Next base: position 23,487 of record NZ_AUIB01000007.1, read on the forward strand.
AGGTAGTTGTCACCGTGCTCGCCATGGACCTGAACGTTCAGTACGACGTTGTTGCTATCAACGCGGCTTCGATGTCCACCCAGATCGCAGGCCTGCCGTTTAGCGGCCCGATCGGTGGCGTCCGCATCAGCCTGATCGACGATCAGTGGGTTGCGTTCCCGACCTACGAGCAGGACGCTTCAGCGACCTTCTCGATGGTTGTTGCCGGCCGCGTGCTGGCCGATGGCGACATCGCCGTCATGATGGTTGAGGCTGGCGGCACCGACGCCACTTGGGACAACGTTCGCGCAGGCAAGACCGCCCCGACCGAAGAGGTCGTCGCCCAGGGTCTTGAGGCTGCCAAGCCGTTCATCAAGGTTCTTTGCGACGCTCAGGCCGAGCTCGCCGAGCAGGTCAATAAGGAAACCTACCCATTCCCCGTATTCAAGGAATACGAAGATGACGTCTACGAGGCAGTCGAGAAGCTGGCCTCTGACGAGCTGGACCGCATCATGCAGATTGCCGACAAGCTCGAGCGTCAGGACGCCGAGAAGGAACTCAAGAACAAGGTCGTCGAGGAACTCGTCGCCAAGGAGGAGTTCGCCGAGCGCGAGGCCGAAATAGGTGGCGCCTTTAAGGCAGTTCAGAAGAAGATCGTGCGCAACCGCGTCCTAAAGGAAGGCAAGCGCATCGATGGTCGTGGCCCCAAGGACATCCGCACGCTGAGCTCTCAGGTTGGCATCATTCCACGCGTTCACGGCAGTTCGCTGTTCCAGCGCGGCGAGACCCAGGTCATGGGCATCACCACGCTGAATATGCTCGACATGGAGCAGAAGCTCGACACCCTGAGCCCGAACAACACCAAGCGCTACATGCACCAGTACGAGATGCCGCCGTATTCCACCGGTGAGACTGGCCGCGTCGGCTCCCCGAAACGTCGTGAGGTTGGCCACGGTCACCTGGCCGAGCGTGCTATCACCCCGGTTCTTCCGGCCCGCGAGGAATTCCCCTACGCGATTCGCCAGAATTCGATGGCGGTTGGCTCCAACGGCTCCACTTCCATGGGTTCGGTTTGTGCATCCAGCCTGGCTCTAATGAATGCTGGCGTTCCGCTGCGCGCCCCGGTCGCAGGCATCGCAATGGGCCTGATGAGCGAGACCGACGAGAACGGTGAGACCCACTACCTGACCTTGACCGACATCCTGGGTGCTGAGGACGCGCTCGGCGACATGGACTTCAAGGTTGCAGGCCCCGAGGGCTTCATCACCGCCCTCCAGCTCGACACCAAGCTAAACGGCATCCCGGCTGACGTTCTGGCTGCCGCCCTGAAGCAGGCTCACGAGGCTCGCATCACCATCCTGGACGTTATGAACGAGGCAATTAACGAGCCCGACGAGATGGCTGAGACCGCGCCGCGCATCATCACCGTCACTATCCCGACCGACAAGATCGGCGAGGTGATCGGGCCTAAGGGCAAGATCATAAACCAGATCCAGGACGAGACCGGCGCCAACATCTCCATCGAGGAGGACGGCACCGTCTACGTCGGCGCCGACAACGGCGAGTCCGCGGAGGCTGCGCGCAAGCAGATCAACGCGATCGCTAACCCTGTCATGCCGCAGAAGGGCGAGCGTTATCTGGGTACCGTCGTCAAGCTGACCAACTTCGGCGCATTCGTCTCCTTGCTCCCGGGCAAGGATGGCCTGCTGCACATCTCGAAGCTGCGCAAGCTGAACGATGGCAATCGCGTCGAGTCCGTCGAGGACGTCGTCAGCGTCGGCCAGAAGCTGCAGGTTGAGATCACCGACATCGACGACCGTGGCAAGCTGTCGCTCAGCCCGGTGGTTGAAGAAGAAAAGTCCGAGGACGCCGAGGCATCCGAGGAGTAATTCTTCAAATAAATAAATAACTTTGATTGGCGGCCCCTCTGGGCCGCCAATTTTTATTCATATTTTTGTCACCAGCACCTAGTAGTGTTCGTTGTAACGAAGTGAGGAGATTCTAAGTGATAAAGGTTGCAGTTTTTGGGGCAAAGGGTCGCATGGGTCAACGCATTTGCCAGGCGGTCGAAGAAGCCGAAGACATGGAGCTGGTTGCGGCGATTGACGCAGGAGAGGACCGCGAACCGGCCAAAGCTGCGGATGTGGCGATCGATTTCACCGTCCCCGACGCGGTTCTTGGCAATATCGAGTGGTGCCTGAGCAATAACGTCCACACCGTAGTTGGCACCACGGGGTTCACAGACGAAAAGTACGACAAGGTTCGCAAATGGCAGGCTTCCAGCAAGGCGAACGCGCTCATTGCGTCGAACTTCTCTATCGCTGCCGTGCTGATGATGAGCTTTGCAGCGAAGGCAGCCCCGTTCTTCGAGTCCGTAGAGATAATCGAGCTGCACCACCCCGACAAGTTAGATGCGCCATCGGGTACCGCGCAGACCACCGCCCGCGCGATCTCTCAGGCACGAGAAAAGGCCGGCTGCGCGCAGATTCCCGATGCCACCCAGACAGATCCGAATGGGGCTAGGGGAGCGCAGATCGACGGCGTTCACATCCACGCGGTTCGCTCCCGCGGTCTGTTCGCTCACCAAGAGGTCATCTTCGGTAACCCCGGCGAGCAGTTGACCGTCCGCGACGATTCATTCGATCGCGGCAGCTACATGCCCGGCATCCTGGCCGCAGTTCGCGCTATTGGCGATCGCCCTGGCCTGACAATCGGCATAGACGAACTTTTAGGAGTCTAAATTGCGTACTGCCCTCAAGTGGATTCTCGGCATTTTGATCGTGGTCGCCCTTGCGGTGGGCTTCGTTGTGGCGGATACAGCGGTCAAACGAAACGCCGAGATCGCCACCCGCGATCAGATCATGCAGGAGTTCTCAAGCGAATCGGGGCCTGCCGGCGCGAACGTGAAGTTCGATGGTTTCCCGTTCATGAAGTATTTTTTCAACCACAAAATCTCTTCCGGCACGCTCCAGGCCGACAACCTGTACATTGCCGACCAGGACTTCCGCATTGCCAAAGCAGACTTGAGTTTCGACACTGTGTACTTGCCGAAAGAGGGCAGCGGCAAGGTTGATTCTGGGCTGGGCACATTTACGCTTTCCTACGATGAACTGTCCAGGAAAACCGGTAACGAGCTCAGCATGTATTACGCGGGCGACGAGCGGGTCGGGGCCAAAGGGAACGTGGAAATCATGGGCACCAGCTCCAAGATGGACATCACTTTCGGCCTAGAGCTGGCCGGCAACGAGATCCGTTACAAGGATGTCAAGGCGCAGTTCGCGGGCTTCACGATTCCTGAGGAACTATTGAACAGCGAGGAGGCCCAGAAACAGATGGCCACTACGCTGCCTGAGGCCCCCGGCTTGACCTACGAGTCTTTGACCCCCACCGAAGAAGGACTTGTGGTCGGCGTTTCAGTCAGCGGATTGGAGCTGCCGGCATAGTCGTCGGGCTTGCCTTTTGAGTTGGCGAGCCCCACTTCCTAGCGCGCCAAAGGTGAAGCTCGCTTGAGATCGCGATAGTTTATAACTCATGGCACGACTATTTGGAACTGACGGCGTCCGTGGCGTCGCAAACATAGATTTAACAGCAGATCTGGCCCTGAAACTTTCGGTGGCAGCTGCGCACGTGCTCGGCGAGGCTGGGGCGTTTAGCGATAAGCGTCCTCGCGCGATCGTCGGGCGCGACACCCGAATCTCCGGGTCTTTCCTGAAAGCCGCCGTATGTGCTGGTCTGGCTAGCGCGGGTGTGGACGTCGTCGACGTAGACGTAGTGCCGACCCCCGGTCTTGCGCACCTGGTGGCTAGCGAAAAATTCGACCTGGGCGTCATGCTTTCCGCAAGCCACAACCCGATGCCCGACAACGGCATCAAGTTCTTCCAGCGTGGCGGCGTTAAGCTTGATGACGCGATCGAGGACGAGATCGAGCGCCAGCTCGACGCCAAGTGGCAGCTGCCAACCGGCGCCAAGGTTGGCGACATCACCTTCGACGACACACTGCTCGGCAAGTACATCGAGTACCTCGCAGAAAGCCTGAATGGTGAGTCCCTAAAGGGTCTGAGGGTCGTCTTGGACGGGGCTAACGGCTCCTCCTCCTACACTGCCGTTCCGGCTTTCGAGAAGGCCGGCGCCGAGGTCATCGGCATCAACGTGGAGCCCAATGGCCTGAACATCAACGACAACGCCGGATCCACCCACATCGATGGCCTTCGCAAGGCCGTCATCGAAAATGGTGCAGACGCCGGTTTCGCCATGGACGGCGATGCCGACCGCTGCTTGGCAGTCGACGCTGAGGGAAACGTAGTCGACGGCGACCAGATCATGGCGATTCTCGCTCTAGCGCTCAAATCGCAGGGCAAACTGCACGGCGACACTTTGGTTGCGACGATCATGAGCAACCTCGGCCTGAAGCTTGCCATGAAGGCCAACGGCATCAGCATCGACCAGACGAAGGTGGGCGACCGTTACGTGCTGGAATCCATGCAGGCAAACGGCTTCACCCTCGGTGGCGAACAGTCCGGCCACGTCATTATCAGCGAATACGCCAACACCGGTGACGGCGTCTTGACCGCTCTGCATGTTGCAGCTGCCATGGTCCGCCAGGGCAAACCGCTTGCCGAGCTCGCCAGCGTAATGAAGCAGCTGCCGCAAGTGCTTATCAACGTCCCTAACGTCGACAAGCTGCGCGCCTCCTTGGATCCTGAGATCACCCAGGCCGTGACCTCCGCAAATCAGGAACTCGGCGGGACCGGCCGCGTCGTCCTGCGGCCGAGCGGAACCGAGCCTCTGGTCCGCGTCATGGTTGAGGCCCCGACCCAAGAAAAGGCCGACGAGGTGGCACACCGCCTTGCCGAACTGGTCGCCGAACGCCTCGCGCTGTAAAACCAACAAATCTCAAATGTCCCCGGAGGATTCCGGGGACATTTTTCTGTCCTACTTGTTTTTTCCTTCTGCTGGATTTGGGCCTCCTCGTCTGGTGTCGCATATCGTGGTTGATCTTGTAGCTTCTGGGCGGTTGCTGGTCTGGGTTGCTTTGTAGAGCGAGTAGCCGTGTCTTCGTTCATCTCTTATCGCTTGCGCGATGAACGAGCTATCACTCTCGCCACGCCTCGATGCTCGTCAAACCAACCCAGCCCAGCACCCTCACTTTTAAAAGTGGTCACCGCGTCGCCAGTGAAAATTAACGTGGAAGAAATTGTTCGTAGTCGGACTTTTTGGTTCCCGCTAATTTGAGAATTTTTAGTGGGTGCAGAAAAGTTCGTAGTCGAATCTTTTGGTTCCCGTTGATTTTGCGGATACAGCGTATAGCCGCTGGGTAGGTGCCTAGATCTTGCGGATTCGCACGTGGCGGATCGAGTGGTCGGAGGACTTGCGTAGCACGACGGTTGCGCGTTCGCGGGTCGGGTCGATATTGGCTCGAAGGTTCGGGCCGTTAGTGGTCTCCCAGATCGAAAGCGAGGTTTCTCGGGCTTCGGAGTCGTCCAGAGTGGCGTACTTGTGGAAATAGCTGCTCGGGTCCGCGAAGGCGCTGGAGCGCAGTGCTAGAAAGCGGGATAGGTACCAGCGGCGAATGTCGGCCTCGTCGGCGTCCACGTAGACGGAGAAGTCTAGGAAGTCGCTGACGGTGAGCCGCTGACCATTGCGTTGAATGGTGGCGGGCTGCAGAACGTTCAGGCCCTCGACGATTAGCACGTCTGGCTGTTCGATGACGATTTTGTCGTCCTTGACGATGTTGTAGATGAGGTGCGAATACTTCGGCGCGACCACCCTCGGATTGCCCGATTTAACCGCGATGACGAATTCGAGCATTGCGCGCTGGTCGTAGCTTTCGGGGAAGCCCTTGCGATCAAGGATTCCGCGGCGCTCTAGCTCATCGTTGGGGAAGAGAAAACCATCGGTCGTCACCAGATCCACCTTCGGCGCGGAAGGTTGCCTGCGCAGCAGCTCGGCGAGGAGCCGAGCAGTGGTGGATTTGCCGACGGCGACGGAACCGGCTACGCCGATCACGAACGGGGTGCGGGTGGGCTTGATGCCCAAGAATTCGTTGGAATTCGAGTACATCCGCGCGGTGTTTTTGCGATAAAGCTCGACAAGTTGAGTCAGCGGCAGGTAGACCTCTTCGACGTCCTGCAGGCTGGTTGGGTCTTGCAGGCCCCTGAGTTTTTCAAGGGTCGCGCTATCGAGCGTCGTGTGCGAGGCTTGGGCCAGTTGCGCCCAACTCTGCCTTGGAAGGATTAGCCAGGGCCTGTTAGGCGACTGGCGGACTGCGATACTCATTTGCATCAAGCTTAGGGTCCCGGCGGATAAGCTCCCAAAATATTACAGTTGAAAAGCTCCTATGTCATAACGGGAAGTTATTTTTTTAGTTTTCTTGACCCTAAAATCCGTGGTTGGCTTGTTGTGACGTGCAGCTTTGCGAGAAGATAACTCTATGTGTGGAATCATCGGGTACGTCGGCGCTAAGTCGGCACAGCACGTAGTAATCGAGGGCCTACGCCGCCTGGAGTATCGCGGCTACGATTCGGCGGGTATCGCGCTCGTCGGAGCTGACGGGCTGCACACCTCTAAAAAGGCTGGCAAACTGTCTAACCTGGAAAACGAGCTCGCCGCGCACGCACTGCCCGAGGCCACCACCGGAATCGGTCACACCCGTTGGGCAACGCACGGCGGCCCGACGGACGAAAACGCCCACCCCCACGTCAGCGCCAACGGCAGGGTTGCTTTGGTGCACAACGGAATCATCGAGAACTTCGCCGAGCTTCGCAACGAGCTGATCGGCCAGGGCATCAAGTTCAACTCGGAGACCGACAGCGAGGTTGTCGCTCAGTTGCTCGGCAAGGCAGTGGAGAACAAGAACCTTCTGGATGCCATGCGCGAGGTAGTAGCCAGACTCGAGGGCACTTTCACTCTGGTCGCGGTCGACGCCACGGACCCGAAGCACGTGATCGCGGCCCGCAGGAATTCGCCGCTCGTCGTCGGCGTGGGTAAGGGAGAGAACTTCGTCGCGTCCGATGTTGCGGCTTTCATCGAGCACACCCGCGAGGCGATTGAACTCGGCCAGGACCAGATCGTTCAGATCAGCGCAGATGAAATCAAGGTCATCAACTTCGATGGAACCGACGCCGAGACCCGCAGCTATCACGTTGATTGGGACGCGTCCGCTGCCGAAAAGGGCGGCTACGACTGGTTCATGCGCAAGGAAATTTTCGAGCAGCCGCGCGCGGTAGCCGACACCTTACTTGGCCGCTATTCGGCTAACGGCGAGCTGGTTCTGGACGAGATGAGCATTCGTCCCGAGGATCTTCGCCGGGTAAACAAGATCGTCATCGTCGCCTGCGGCACGGCATACTACGCGGGTATGGTAGCCAAGTACGCGATCGAACACTGGACTCGCGTGCCTTGCGAGGTCGAGCTGGCCAGCGAATTCCGCTACCGGGATCCCATCGTTGATCCGATGACGCTGTGCGTAACGATCAGCCAGTCGGGCGAGACCGCTGACACCTTGATGGCGATTCGTCACGCTCGCGAGCAGCACTGCAAGGTGATCGCCATCTGCAACACCAACGGTGCCACCATCCCGCGCGAATCTGATGCGGTTATTTACACCCACGCCGGCCCGGAGATCGGCGTGGCCTCCACCAAGGGATTCCTGACCCAGTTGGCGGCCTGCTACCTGCTCGGTCTCTACCTGGCTCAGGTTCGTGGCATGAAGTACGGCGACGAGATCAAGACGATCATGGCCGAGCTTGAGCGGACTCCGGAGCTCATCCAGCACGTACTAGACCAGGCGGATGATGTATATGAGCTTGCTCGCGAGGTCGTCGGCCTCAACGACTTCATATTCCTTGGCCGTCACGTGGGATATCCGGTCGCCCTGGAAGGCGCTTTGAAACTGAAAGAGATCGCCTACCAGCACGCCGAGGGATTTGCCGCTGGCGAGCTGAAACACGGTCCGATCGCGATCATCGAGCCCGGTATGCCGGTGTTCGTGATCGTCCCACCTAAGGGACGCGATCAGCTTCACGAGAAGGTCGTGTCTAATATTCAAGAAGTAAGGGCTAGAGGAGCGCGCACGATCGTGCTGACCGAAGAAGGCGACGAGTCAGTGGTTCCGTTCGCCGACAAGGTCATCTGGCTGCCGCACGTTTCCACGCTGCTACAGCCGCTGGTCTCAGTCATTCCGCTGCAGCTCTTCGCCTGTGAACTGGCCACCTTACTGGGCAACGACGTCGATCAGCCGAGGAACCTGGCCAAGTCGGTAACAGTGGAGTAACTAGGTAAGGGATGCGTAATGACCCGGATCATCGGTATCGGTGTCGATATTTGCCAGGTAGACCGGATGAGCGCCGCACTGAAGCGACATCCCGGTCTGGCGAACAAGCTGTTTACAGCCGATGAATTGGTCAACAGCGAGGGCGAGAGACGCACCAACCAGTCTCTGGCTGCCAGGTTTGCCGCTAAGGAGGCGCTGGTGAAGGCCTTGGGCGGCCCTGGTGGATTGCGCTGGCACGATTGCCAGGTGATCTCGGACTCGTCCGGAAAAGTTCATCTGGTGCTCAGCGGAACGGTTAAGGCCGCCGCGGAAAAGGCAGGCGTGCTAGACACCCATCTGTCGCTTTCACACGATGCCGGTCTTGCCGTCGCCCAGGTGGTCTGCGAGGGGCTATGAGGCAGGTTGCCCGCGTCGCCCAGATCCGTGCGGCTGAGGAGGCCTTCTTTCAGGCGAATCCCGACGTCGATCTGATGCAGCGTGCCGCCGCGCAGGTGGCCGAGATGGCGGATTCGATGATTGTTCCCGGCGGTACCGTGCTCGTCGCGGCGGGGCCGGGCAACAACGGTGGCGACGGGTTGTACGCGGCCAGCCGGCTGGCGAAGCTGGGGTTCCAGGTTTACGTTTGGCTGCCCATGAATAAGACCCACGAGGCTGGTCTGAGCGCGGCCTTGCAGGCAGGAGCGACGCTAGTCGATTCTTTCGATGAATTAGACGTTGATCTGGTCATCGACGCTGTGTTCGGCATCGGCGGGCGTCCAGGCATTCCAGCCAACATGGTGGGACTGGCCGATTTTGTGGAGTATACGGGCGCCCCGGTTCTAGCGGTGGATATTCCGTCCGGTCTGGATGCCGATAGCCACCGGGTTTCGGCTCCATGTCTGCCTGCCGATGTGACCGTCACTTTTGGCGCTTTCAAGTTCTGCCAGGTGGCCTATCCAGCTAAGGCGAAGTGCGGCGAGGTTCGGCTGCCAGACATCGGTCTAAAGGTGCCCGAAACAGCTATCGGTCAGCTGGACGAGTTGGACGTCGGCGGGCTGTGGCCGGTTCCGGATCACACAAGCGACAAATATTCTCGTGGCGTGCTGGGCATAGACACTGGCTCGCAGAAGTATTTCGGGGCCGCTTTGCTAAACCTTTCCGGCGCACTCCATGCGGGTGCCGGCATGGTTCGATACGCCGGTCCAGTTCCTAAAGAGACCGTGGTCTCGAAATTTTCTTCCGTCACCATCGGCGTCGGGAAAGTGCAGGCCTGGTTGGTCGGTTCGGGCTGGGGTGGGCCTGATAAGCAACGCCTGGAAAAGCGTGTCAGCGACGACGTCCCGATGGTCATCGATGCCGAAGCCATCGATTCCCTAGAGGGGCTAAAGTTGCCCGAAAACAGCCTGCTAACTCCGCACGCGGGCGAGCTGGCCAGGCTGCTTCGAGTCGAACGTTTCGAGGTGGAAGACGACCCCATCGGAAGCGTCAAAAACGCCGCGAACAAGGTTGGTGCCACGGTTTTGCTGAAGGGCGCCACCCAATTCGTCAGCGACGGCGAGAACGTGATCATCGCCACCGAGGGCTCCGCTTGGAGCGCGCAAGCCGGTTCCGGGGACGTTCTCGCTGGTATCTGTGGCACTTTGTTAGCCGCAATGGGCGGTGAGTACCCAGCAATTCTCATCGGAGCGTTGGGCGCCTCCATCCAGGCTATGGCTGCACGGTCAAACCCAGGCCCGCACACTCCCGAAGAGGCTGCAAAGGCCATGGCCGAACTGATTGGCAGGTTAGTTTAGGCTCCCGTGACGAGCGTGCTCGAGATCGCCTCGTCGTAGTATCCGACGAGCTGCTCGCAAAGCTTCGCCCAGCTCCTGTTCAAAGCTCGCCGGCGCCCTGCCTGGCCGAACGCTTGGCGTTTGTCTGGATCAGAAACCAATCCGGCGACTGACGAGCGCAGCGCGCCCAGTTCACCCGGCGGGTAGAGGTATCCGTTGAAGCGGTCTCGGACGATGTCTATCGGCCCGCCTTTGCCCGTCGCGACCACCGGAAGACCGGATGCCTGGGCCTCCTGCAGGGTTTGACCGAACGTCTCAGTTTCGCCTGGGTGAACGAAAATGTCGGCGCTGGCCAGGTACACGGGCAGTTCGTCACCGGTTTTCATCCCCGTGAATATCGCCCCAGGTAGCATGGTTTCGAGCTCTTTGCGCTTGGGTCCGTCTCCGATGACCACCAGCTTTGTGTTCGGCAGATTCAAAAGCACCCGCAGATCCTCGACCTGTTTTTCGCGCCCGAGACGTCCCATGTATGCGATTACCGTCTCGCCGTTCGGAGCCCAAGAGTCGTGCAGCGACTGGTTGCGTTTGGCCGGACTGAACCGCTCGGCGTCCACGCCTCGACCCCACACCTGAACCCTCTCGAAGCCTCTCCTTTCGAGCTCATCGCGGGTGTAAGAAGAAGGCGCCAGCGTCATTGTGGCCATGTTGTGCATTCGCTTCACGTAGCGCCAAAAAAGCGGTTCCACGGCCGGATAACCGTAGGTGGCAACATATTTCGGCACTTCGGTCTGGTAGAGCGCGACGGTCGGGATGCCCAGCTTCGACGCCGCCAATATGCCCGTGTGACCAAGCGCAAATGGCGCAGCCAGGTGCACGACGTCCGGACGGAACTGGGCGAACATTTTCTTGATCGTGCGGTTGCGTGTCGTCGACAACCTAAACTCCGGATACCACACCAGACTCATCGAGGACGTGGCGTAAACGGGGAAGCCCTGGTAGGAGGTGGGCATGCCGTCTGGGTGCTTAGGAGCTATGACGATTGCCTCATCCCCACGGCGTTTCAGGTGCTCCAACATCCTAAGAACTGAGTTCGTCACTCCGTTGACGCTGGGCAGGAAGCTCTCAGACACAAAAGCGACTCGCATGAGTTAAAGGATAACCCCACATGCCCCATATTCCGCACGTCGAATGTCCTCGCGGGCAACGAGAGAGTTGCCTCGTCTGGCATTTAACAATTTTCGCAGGCACAATTGAATGGCTGGAGGGGAGTAACCTCACATGTGAAGATCGTCATCCCGAAGCGAAAGCTTCCGGTCTCACAGCGATTGATCGCGGCCAGACCTCCTAAACGTTTTAGGCATCTGCCATAAGGAAGGTTTTAATGCATGTAACGCCATTGGCGTGGGTGATCACCATTGCCGTGCTCACCGCTGTGCTGGTTGTTGACGTCATCATGATGAAGCGCAAACCGCACGAGCCATCAATGAAGGAATGCGTCATCGCGATCTCGGTTTTCGTGGGCGCAGCGATCTTGTTTGCTATCGGAATCGGTTTATTCGCGCACCCCACTGACCCGACTAAAACCAGTTGGAACTACGCAACCGAGTTCATAGCCGGTTACCTGACTGAATATTCGCTTTCGATCGATAACCTGTTCGTCTTCATCATCCTCCTGGGCAGCATGAAGGTGCCCCGCAAGTATCAGCAGTTCACGCTTATGATGGGCATTATCCTCGCCCTGATCTTCCGCGGAATCTTCATCGCCCTCGGTGCCGTAATCATCAACACCCTTGCCTGGGCGTTCTTCATTTTCGGCGTGTTCCTGCTGTACACCGCCTGGAAGCTGGTGGACGATTATCGCAAGCCCGAACACGAAGAGACGAGCCAGCCCTCAGATAACAAGCTGATGCTCTGGATCAAGAACGTCGTGCCCTCCACAGAGGAGTACCACGACACCCACCTGAGCCTGAAGATCGACGGCAAGCGCGTCTTCACCCCGTTGTTCTTCGTGATCGTTGCGCTCGGCTCCATCGACATCATGTTCGCGCTCGATTCGATTCCGGCCATCTTTGGCTTGACCCAGGAGCCATACCTGGTATTTACCGCGAACTTCTTCGCCTTGATGGGTCTGCGCCAGCTTTACTTCCTGCTCGGTGGTCTGCTCAAGCGCCTGGTCTACCTGTCGCTTGGCCTCTCGTTCATCTTGGCCTTCATTGGCGTGAAGCTGCTGCTACATGCCGCACACCACTACGGCTGGATCGGCTGGGAGGTGCCCACCTGGCTATCGCTGGTGGTCATCATCGTCACTCTCGTCGTGACTGCGGTGGCGAGCCTAATGAAGACCAGGCACGCCCCCAAGCTCGAGCCGGAGCATGAGCTCTAACTCACCAACCTCGTTGACGCCACTGCTCTAGCTGCCCTCGTTCGGCACCTAGGGTGGTGGCGTCGCCGTGTCCGGGGTGGATGACGGTGTCGTCGTCGAAGACGTCGAAGATCTTCTTTGTGACGTCGTCTAGCAGTTGGTCAAAGTCTTCCCGGCTGTTCGTTTTGCCGACGCCTCCGGGGAACAGCGAGTCTCCGGTGAAGATGTGTGCGGTGCCTTCGTCCGGGGCAAGCGCAACGGCGATCGAGCCTGGAGTGTGCCCGACCAGCCCAATGATCTCCAGCAGGCTGTCTCCGACTACAAAGTGATCGTTGTCCCAGACGGGCTCGCTGACGACGCCGGTTTCGTCCGTGATAGCGTGAGCGTCGTCTTCACCCGCGAGGACCTGGGCGTCGCAGGAGTCTGCGATGGCTTTGAGCGCCTGCAAGTGATCGTGGTGACGGTGAGTGGTGAGAATGTGCCCGAGTTTGTTTTCCCCGATCAGTTTCTTCAGGAGGTCGGGGCTGTCCGCTGCGTCTATGAGCAGCGCGGAATCCTCGTCGGGCACCAAAAGATACGTGTTGTTGTCCATATCCGAAACGCTCGCCTTGGTGACCGTTATGTCTGCCACCTTGAAGGTGAGCGGGCTGGAAAATGGTTCGACGTGATACATGTTTTCCTCCATGGAGATTATGGCAGGTTATCGTGCGGCGGTGCGCCGAGTTCTAGCATTCTTTCCTGGCTCATTCGCCCGGTCAACCAGCCGAGAAGCAGATTATCTGGTCCGGTTACGGTCGGGGCGGAGATTCGGTCTGGGCCCACTTGAGCCTCGATACCGCTATCCGAGACGATTCGGGCCGCCGGCGCGTTTTGCCTCACGGATGGCAGCAGCGTGTTCAGCTCGAGCAGCCAGGTTGCAACGGGCTGGCTGACGTCGTCGATGGTCTGACCGCAGCCGAGATCGATGTGATGCAGAACCGTCTCGTTTAGCCGCAGCACGGTCAGGATATCGGAACTTACCGTCAGGCCATCGGCTGTTTCGAACGTGAAGCTTGGGCAGATGCTCTGCAGGCATTGATTTAGCTGGCCCGCAGTGGTGTCAAGCGCCACCTGAAGCTCCAGCGCGCTACGTTCGGATGCGCGCTCTAGGGCTTCGGAGCTTTGTCTCGGCATCCGCAGTTGGTAGCCGGGCGGGGCAACCCTGGCGTCCCGGACCAGCTGCATGGTGTTCTCCGCTTGGATCGCCAGGTGCGCGGCGATGTGTGCTCTGGTCCAACCGGGCAAGAGGGACGGCTTTTGCCAGTCTTCGTCAGAAATGGCGATGGTGTCGCCGAGCAGTTTGCTCGTCTCTTCCAGTTTGTGCTTCGCCAACTCTGTGAAGTTAGTAACGCTCGTCAGCCGACTTAAGCCTAGGGTTTCCATATCCTTAGCAAACCACGTTAGGGCAAAACTGTCATTGTCTTTTCCTTGTTTCGATGCGGCAGGGATGGTTTAGGCGGACAAGTAACATTGAAAGAGTGATTGATCGGCTAGTGATTCGTGGCGCCCGCCAACATAACCTGAAGAACGTCTCCCTGGACCTGCCTAGGGATTCCCTGGTGGTTTTCACAGGGCTTTCGGGCTCGGGTAAATCGTCTTTGGCGTTCGACACTATCTTCGCCGAAGGTCAGCGCCGTTACGTCGAGTCTCTTTCCGCATACGCCAGGCAGTTCCTGGGGCAGATGGATAAGCCCGCGGTGGACTTGATCGAGGGTCTTTCGCCGGCGGTCGCCATCGACCAGAAGTCGACGAGCCGCAACCCGCGTTCGACGGTCGGCACGGTCACCGAGATCTACGACTACCTCAGGCTTCTTTTTGCTCGCGTCGGCCACCCGCACTGCATTGTGTGTGGCGAGCCGATCGCTAAGCAGAGCCCGCAGCAGATCGTCGACCAAATTTTGGCTATGCCCGAACGCACGCGTGCCCAGGTTCTTGCGCCGATGATCCGAGGCCGCAAGGGCGAGTACTCCGAGATGTTTAGGAACCTGTCGACGCAGGGCTACGCCAGGGTGAAGGTGGACGGCGAGACGTATCGCATCGGCGAGGTCCCCGCCCTGAACAAGCAGAAAAAGCACGACATTGACGTTGTCATCGACCGAATCTCCGTCAAGGAGGAGGCCAAGCAGCGCATTACTGATTCCGTCGAGACCGCGCTCGAGCTGGCAGGCGGCATTGTGACGCTGGACTTCGTTGATCTTGCCGAGGACGACCCGCAAAAGGTGCGGACGTTCTCCGAAAACATGGCCTGCCCGAATGGCCACAACGTCGAGATGGACGAGCAGGAGCCAAGGCAGTTCTCGTTCAACTCTCCGTGGGGTGCGTGCCCCGCCTGTGACGGTCTCGGCTTTTCCGAGGAGGTAGACCCCGAGTTAGTGGTCCCGGACACCTCGAAGTCTCTTGCTGAGCGTCCCATCGCGCCTTGGGCCAACCCAATGACCGCCAAACATTACAGTCACGTCTTCGAGTCTCTGGCCGAGCGCGATGGCTTCTCGATGGATACACCGTGGCGAGACCTGCCGGCAAAAACCCGCAAGTACATTTTGGAGGGCAACAAGGACGCCGTCGTGGTGCGCTACCGCAACCGGTTTGGTCGCACCCGCAGCTACACGCAGAAGTACGAGGGCGTGCTGCCAAACGTCAAGCGCCGCTACCAAGAGGCAGAGACGGATGCCGCGAGAACGCGCTGGGGTCAGTACATGCGAGAGATCCCCTGCCGGGCCTGTAAGGGACGCCGGCTCAAGCCTGCGACTCTGGCCGTTACCGTCGGTGGTCTGAACATCGCCGAGGTTTCCGAGCTGCCGATCTCTAAAGCTGCGACTTTCTTCTCAGATCTCGAACTGAGCGATACCGAGCGCCAGATCGGCAAGATGGTGCTGCGCGAGATCGACGAGCGGCTCAAATTCTTGGTCGACGTCGGTCTCGATTACCTGACGCTGTCCAGGGCGGCAGCTACTCTCTCGGGCGGTGAGGCGCAGCGCATCAGGCTCGCCACGCAGATCGGATCTGGGCTGGCCGGCGTGCTTTATGTGCTCGACGAGCCCTCTATCGGTCTTCACCAGCGCGACAATGATCGGCTCATCGCCACGCTCAAAAAGTTGCGCGATCTGGGCAATATGCTGATCGTCGTCGAACACGACGAGGACACAATCCGCGAGGCCGATTGGCTGGTGGACATCGGCCCGGGCGCTGGCGTCAACGGTGGCGAGGTCGTGGTCAACGGCACGCTCGACGACATGCTTAAGAACAAGCGCTCCATCACGGGTGCCTATCTTTCCGGGCGAAAGAAGATCGAGGTGCCGGCCAAGCGACGTCCGGGTAACGGCAAGGAGATCGTCGTCCGAGGAGCGCGAGAAAACAATCTCAAGGACATCACCGTCCACTTCCCGCTTGGCAAGCTCGTCGCGGTTACGGGCGTCTCCGGCTCGGGTAAGTCATCGCTGGTGAATTCGATCCTTTACACCGCGCTTGCTCACGACATTCACGGGGCCCGCGCTGTGCCCGGCAAACACAAGCAGATCGATGGCGCGGAAGAAATCAATAAAATCATCCACGTCGACCAATCGCCGATCGGACGCACACCTCGCTCGAATCCCGCCACGTACACCGGTGTTTTCGACAAGGTGCGCCAGCTTTTCGCAGCCACTCCGGAGGCGAAGATGCGCGGCTACCAACCCGGACGATTCAGCTTCAACGTGAAGGGTGGGCGCTGCGAGAATTGCTCCGGCGACGGCACCATCAAGATCGAGATGAACTTCCTGCCCGACGTCTACGTGCCCTGCGAGGTCTGCCACGGCGCGCGCTATAACCGCGAGACGCTTGAGGTGCGCTACAAGGGCAAGACCATCTCCGAGGTTTTGGACATGCAAATCGACGAGGCTGCGGAGTTTTTTGCCCCGATCAAAGCCATATCAAGGCACCTGGATACGCTGGTCGACGTCGGCCTGGGCTACGTCCGCCTCGGTCAGCCGGCAACGACACTCTCCGGTGGCGAGGCGCAGCGTGTGAAGCTCGCCACCGAACTGCAGCGTCGCTCCACCGGGCGCACGATGTACGTCCTGGACGAGCCGACCACCGGATTGCATTTCGAGGACATCCGCAGGCTGCTGGACGTGCTGAACAGGCTGGTTGATCAAGGCAATTCCGTGGTCGTCATCGAGCACAATCTTGACGTCATCAAGACCTCCGACTGGGTCATTGACCTTGGTCCGGAAGGCGGCGACGGCGGCGGCACCCTGGTGGCTCAGGGCACGCCGGAAAAGATCGCGGCGGACAAGAACTCTTACACAGGTAAGTACCTAAAGCGAGTTCTATGACAGATCCCGCTAGCTACCGGCCGGCGCCAGGGTCCATTCCGACGGATCCCGGCGTCTACCGCTACCTGGATCCGCACGGCAAAGTCATCTACGTCGGCAAGGCAAAAAATCTTAGAAACCGGCTGAATTCTTACTTTGCCGACCCAGCGAGCCTGCATCCGCGCACGCAGACGATGATGAGGACAGCGGCCAAAATCGAGTGGACGGTGGTGCAGAACGAGCTCGAGTCGCTGCAGCTCGAGTACACCTGGATTCAGCTTTACAAGCCCAGGTTCAACATCATGTACCGCGACGACAAGAGCTACCCGTGGCTTGCGGTTACGTCAAGCGACGAGTTTCCGAGGGTGTTCGTCGGCAGGGGAGCCAAGCGCAAGGGGTGGAAATACTTCGGTCCGTTTGGCACGGCGTGGGCGGTTCGCGACACATTGGACACCCTGTTGTGGGTATTTCCGATGCGCTCGTGCAGGAATGGCGTTTTCAATCGCGCCCAGGCCTCAGGCAGGCCGTGCCTGTTCGGTTATATCGGAAAGTGTTCGGCGCCGTGCGTCGGCAAGATCAGCGCCGAAGATTACAGGCAAATCGTCAACGATTTCTGCGCTTTCTGGGCGGGCAAATCCAACAAGATGGAGCGAAAGCTCACGGCTCAGATGGAGGAGGCCTCCGCGAACCTAGATTTCGAGCAGGCGGCCGTGTTGCGCGATCGCATCTCTGCGCTTCGCAAGGCCACCGAGAAGAACGCAATCGTGCTCTCCGACGACACCGATCTGGACGTCATCAACGTCTGCGACGATCCGCTGGAAATCGCTGTGCAGATCTTCCGAGTGCGTTCCGGGCGTGTCAGGTCGGAGAACTCGTGGGTTGCCGACCGGGCAAACGATGCGCCGGTCTCCGAGCTGCTCGAATCGTTCATCCTGCAGCTATACGACGACCACCACGTGCGCACCGAGACCGAAAACATTCCTCCCGAGATTCTGGTGCCCGATATGCCGCCCACTGCGAGCTTGCTCGAAGAGTTGCTCTCGAAGAAGGCCGGGCGAAAGGTTCGACTGCACGTGCCCAAACGGGGCCAGAAACTGGATCTGCTGGACACCGTAGGCAAGAACGCCCAGCAGGCGCTCGCCAGGCACAAGACGAAGCGAGCCAGCGACCTGACGACGCGCAGTCAGGCGCTCGATCAGCTTCAGGAGGCACTCGGTTTAGAGAGTGCCCCGCTGCGGATCGAAGGTTTCGACATTTCGCACACCCAAGGCCAAGAAGTCGTCGCCTCGATGGTTGTTTTCGAGGACGGCCTGGCCAGAAAGAGCGAATACAAGCGCTTCCTGATCAAGAGCTTCGAGGGCTCCAACGACGTTGCCGCCATGGACGAGGTGTTGCGGCGCAGGCTTGGCAGGCTGCTCGACGATCGCAAGGCGATGGGGGAGGACGAGACCCTTATCGACCCGACGACGGGTGCCCCACGCAAATTCTCTTACGCCCCTTCGCTGATCGTCGTCGACGGTGGCCTGCCTCAGGTTAATGCTGCCCAGGAGGTGCTCGACGATCTCGGGTTGTCCGCAGAGATAATGCTGATCGGCCTTGCTAAACGCTTGGAGGAAGTCTGGATCCCCGGTGAGGAATTCCCCGTGATTTTGCCGCGCAACTCCGAGGGCCTATACCTGCTGCAGCGGGTCCGTGACGAGTCGCACCGTTTCGCCATCACCTTCCACCGCAGCCGCAGGGGCAAGGCGATGCTAGAGTCTGCACTTGACGGAGTGCCCGGGCTGGGTGAGGTGCGTCGTAAGACGCTAATCAAGGCATATCCGAGCATGAAGAAGCTTCGCGCAGCGAGCGCAGAGGAAATCGCCGAGCTGCCTGGCTTCGGCATAAAAACCGCGGAGGGCATCGTCGACGCGCTTGCTGCTGAACCCGAGGGCCAATCGATAAACATGACCACCGGCGAGGTCACCTAAAGTTTGTGCGTTTCGGTAGGATTAGGAGCGTGAGTCAAGAAAAAGATGACAAGTGGGTAGTTAGCGTCCACGACCTGTCCGGCGACGGCCAGATGCGCGAGATCGAGGATCAACTGCCGGCCCCGCAAGACCTAGGTATCGAGATGGCTAAGGTGCCAGCTGGCGAGCCGCTGGACGTTAACCTGCGCCTAGAGTCGGTTAGCGAGGGCGTACTGGTGACGGGGTCCGTTGACGCCGATATCGAGGGCACCTGCTCCCGCTGCCTCAAGGAAATCTCTTGGCCCCAAAACTTTACGGTTCAAGAGCTCGTTTATTACCCCAGCAAGGATGCGGAAGAGGACGCCTTTCTGGTGGCGGACGACGCCATCAACCTGGAGCCGATCATTCGCGAGGCCATCGTTTTGAACCTGCCGTTCAGCCCCCTTTGTGACGACGATTGCGCCGGCCTTTGTCCCAGGTGTGGGATGGACCTGAATGAGTTCCCGGATCACGTCCACGAGGCTCCGATCGACGACCGCTGGAGCGCGCTCAAAGGTCTGAATCTGGAAAACTAGATGCCTTCACGGTTTTGTTTGATTGGCCAGACGCGATAGCATGAACCGCTGGCGGATTCGATGTGCTCTTTTGCGTGCGCTTGAACGTGCGGTTAATTGAGCCCGATGGCGCCTTGAACTTAAATATGAGGCATAGGGCCTCAACCATCCTAAGGAGAAGATAGTGGCTGTTCCCAAGCGCAAGATGTCGCGCAGCAACACTCGCTCGCGTCGTTCGCAGTGGAAGACTACCCCTGTGCAGACCGTGACCTGCGCCAACCCGGCTTGTGGCGCGCAGCACCTGCCGCACACCGCTTGCCCCGAATGCGGCCAGTACGGTCCGCGCGGCGAGCGTCGCCAGGTTTTGGACGTTTAATTGAACTCCGACGAGGGTCGGCTCACCAGCGAAAACTCGCCTGCATGGCTAGAACACTTCGCTGAGTCGGGGCTCGGAAAACTCTTAGACAGGTTGGGTGTACATGTTTCACCCGACCTGTTTGATTTAGCGCTCACACACAGGTCTTGGGCGTACGAGAACGGCCATGCTCCGCACAACGAACGCCTGGAGTTCCTTGGCGACGCGGTGCTCGGCGTGATCGTCACGGATCACCTCTACCGCACGTTCCCGGACGAGCCCGAGGGGCAACTAGCTAAGCTGCGTGCTGCCGTCGTCAGCTCAGTTGCGCTAGCCGACGTGGCACGCGACCTGCACATCGGTGGCCTGATCAAGCTCGGCAAGGGCGAGATAGGCACTGGTGGAGACGACAAGACCTCGATTTTGGCCGACACTATGGAGGCCATCATCGGTGCGATCTTCATCGGCTGTGGAATGCAGGCGGCATCCCGCTACGTCCACACCCTGATCGATCCGCGCATCGAACTTGCTGCTAACGCAGGAGAGAGCCTCGACTGGAAGACATCACTTCAAGAGATAGCTTCCGAGATGGGGCTGCCGGCGCCCAAGTATGACGTCACGGGCTCTGGTCCAGACCACCGTCGCACCTTCTCCGCGGAGGCGATTCTGGGCGATCTTTCGTTTGGCCCTGGCGTCGATTCCAGCAAGAAGCGTGCCGAGCAGCAGGCTGCCTCTATTGCTTTCCGAGAGTTAAAGGCCCGACAGGATACTCAAGTGTCAGATGCCTGAGCTTCCCGAGGTTGAGGTAGTCCGCAGGGGACTTGAAAAGAACGTTACAGGCCGGATGGTCTGTGACGTAACTGTTCTGCGCGAACGTCCGGTGCGCTGGGATGGCCCAGACGCCTTCAAAGCGGGTGTTGTCGGACGCACTTTTGCCGCACCACGCAGACGCGGCAAATACCTCTGGTTCCCGTTCAGCGATGGAGATGCCATGCTCGCGCACTTGGGCATGAGCGGGCAGTTTCGGATCGATGCGCCGGGCGCCGATCTGGCCCCAAATACTCGGGTGCTTTTCGATCTGGACGACGGCCGTCAGCTGCGGTTCGTCGATCAACGAATGTTCGGCGGCCTACAGCTTGCCCCGCAGGGCGCTCAGCTGCCGGCCCAGGTGAGCCACATTGCCCTCGATCCGTTCGATGAATACTTCAACATCGAGCAGACCATCGAGCGAATCCGTGCGAAGCGCTCGACCATCAAGCGGGCGATTCTCGATCAGTCCGTTATTAGCGGCATCGGGAATATTTACGCAGACGAATGCCTTTGGCGTGCCAAGACCCATTACGATCATCCCACTCAGCGGCTCACCGCGGCACGGGCCCGTCGGGTATTGGTGGCGGCGAAAGAGGTCATGACCGAATCGCTGGCCCAGGGCGGCACCAGTTTCGACGAGCTGTACGTCGACGTGAACGGCTCGAGCGGTTATTTCTCGCGCAGCCTGAACGTTTACGGTCAGGAAGGCAAGCCGTGTGCCAGGTGTGGCACGCAGATCCGAAGGGATTCGTTCATGAATCGGTCGAGCTATCTTTGCCCGAAATGTCAGCGTTTACCCCGCCCAATCCACGGCGATAAGTAAATTACGCGATAGGTTTGGTAGATATGGGGAAAAGTAAGGCTGGAGTAGTCGCGGAGTTTTTGCGTTTCGGCATCGTCGGCGGTTCCGGGTTCCTGGTCAACATGCTCATCACCTTCGTCATGACGAAGCTCAACGGCGGCACCCAGAACGACAACGACATCGTCTTCCAGCTTCCTGGCCCGTTCGCTTTTCGCTTCACGATTTTGGTGTGGATCGTTTCGTTTTTGATCGCGAACGTTTGGAATTTCCAGATCAACAGGTCCTGGACGTTCAAACGTGAACACAAGCGTGGCTGGTGGGCGGAATTCTGGCCGTTCTTCATCGTGGGGCTGGTGGCGGCAATCGCGGGCATCTTCATCAAGATCGGGTTCACCAACCCGCACTCCTTCATGTACCTGCCCGACCCGCCGTTTAACGACTACGAGGGCCTACGCGCCAGGGCTTATTGGGCACAGCTTTTCACCATCGTTTTGACCATGCCCATAAATTACATCGTCAACAAGTTGTGGACTTTTAGGTCAGTTACCCCCTCGGATCAGGGGTAGGGCATGTATCTAAAGAGCCTCACGCTAAAAGGTTTTAAGTCCTTCGCTTCGGCGACGACCCTAAACTTCGAGCCCGGAATCACCGCGATTGTCGGGCCTAACGGATCGGGTAAATCGAACGTTGTTGACGCGCTCGCCTGGGTGATGGGCGAGCAGGGTGCGAAGTCTCTGCGTGGCGGCAAAATGGAGGACGTCATATTCGCGGGCACCTCGGGTAGGGCGGCGCTCGGGCGTGCGGAGGTGTCGCTGACCATCGACAACTCCGACGGGTTGTTGCCCATCGATTACACCGAGGTGACGATCAGCAGGACGCTGTTTCGGGCTGGTGGCTCCGAGTACGCGATCAACGGCACCACTTGTCGGCTGCTGGATGTTCAGGAGCTGCTGAGCGATACGGGCATGGGCCGGGAGATGCACGTCATCGTCGGGCAGGGGCAGCTAGATCAGATTTTGCGTGCTACCCCGGAGGTTAGACGAGGCTTCATCGAAGAGGCAGCGGGAGTCCTGAAGCATAGGCGCCGCAAGGAAAAAGCAAGCAGGAAGCTAGCCTCCACCCAACAAAATCTAGAGCGGCTCAACGATCTGATTCGCGAGATTCGTCGTCAACTGAAGCCGTTGGGCAGACAGGCTCAGGTGGCGCGCAGGGCCGCTGTTATCCAAGCCGAGTTGCGTGATTCCAGAGCCAGGCTGCTTGCCGACGACTACACCCAAGCCAAGTTGGCGCTCGACTCTGAGCTTGCCGGAGAGCAGGCAGCCGCGGACGCCAAGCGCGCAGCCACTCAGCGGGTCGAGCAGGCCCAAAGCGATGAGCTGGCGGCTGAGCAGGCGGTCAGCGAGTTGGCGCCGGTGCTTAACCAGGCCCAAGAAGTCTGGTATTCCATTAGCGCCCTTCGCGAACGAGTCTCCACGACTATCTCGATCGCCGCGGAAAGAATGCGCTACAGTGCTGCTCAACCGAACGTCTCCACGGGCCGGGACCCGGATGAGCTCGAGGCAGAAGCGGCCCAGGCTAGGGAAAAGGAGGCCGCGCTGGCGGCCGAGGCCGAGCAAGCCAAGGCCAAACTCGAGGAGGCAACGGAAAAACGCAAGGGCGCCGAGGCAGATTACGAAGCTGCCGAAAAGAGCTACAGCAATGCGTTGCGAGCCGTGGCGGACCGGCGAGAGGGGCTGGCTAAATTAAACGGCAAGGTTTCATCTCTCAAGTCGAGGATGCAGGCCGGGCTGGAAGAGGTCGAGCGTCTGAAGAAACGTCATGCGGAAGCGCTCGAGCGGTCTAAGCAGGCGGACGTTAAATTCGCCGAGCTCGAAACCCAGATCACGGGTGCCAGCGATGGCGAGGTCGACCTGGACGCGGTATTCGAGCGAACTGACGAGGCGCTCGCCAAGGCTGAGGAGCACCGTCAGGAGATTTTGGAGCATTCGCGACAAGCCTCCAGCGAATTGGCTGCGGTTGCTGCCCGTCTAGAGGCGTTGAAGCTGGGCCTTCAGCGTCGCGATGGTTCAGCGGCACTCCTCGAGTCTGATCTTTCCGGCACATTGGGATCGCTGGCGCAGCTGGTTAAGGTGGAGCCGAAGTGGCAGACCGCGGTCTCCGCTGCGTTGGGTGCGGCCACTGAAGCGGTCGCCGTGTCTGCAGCCAAGGACGCTGACGAGGCCCTCGCGCTGCTGAAGGAAAAAGATCTCGGCCGAGCATCGATGCTGGTGGCCGATGCCCCGGAACCTGAGATTCCGATGCCCCAGCTGCCCGACTACGCGGTTTACGCCATCGACGTGGTCCAGGCGGACGACGGCGTTAAGAATGGCCTTCGCTCGGTGCTGGGGTCTACGGTCCTAGTCGAGGACCTCGCCGCCGCCAGAAAGTTAACCGCAGATTTTCCGCAGGTCACCGCCGTCACGGCTGGCGGTGACGTCGTCAGCGCCTGGTTAACTTCCGGTGGCTCGGACTCTAAACCCTCCCTGATCGAGGTGCAATCCGCGGTCGATGAGGCAGAAACCGCGAAGGTGAAGGTCGAGGCGCAGGTGCAGCGACTGAAGTTCGAGATGGCCAAGGCAGATAGCGCGCTTGTCGAGGCACAGAAGAAAAACGATGCTGCGCTTGAGCGACTGAACGAATCCGATGCCAGGATGACCGCCCTTGCCGAGCAGATCAATTCGCACGCCCAGGAATCCGCCGCTGCGCTTTCCGAGGCGGAGCGGCTCAAGCAGGCGATTGACAACGCAGAACAGTCCGGTTCTAAAGACCGGGTTGAGTTGGAGGAACTCGAGGCAAGGTTAGCCGCGGCGAGTGGCGAGGCAGACGTCGAGGAACCGGATCCCGCCGAGCGCGATCAGCTTTCGGTGGTTTCAAGGATGGCCCGGCAGAGTGAAATGGACGCCAGGCTCGCGCTGCGAACTGTAGAAGAGCGGGTCAGGTCGCTTTCCGGGCGCGCGGACTCGTTGGCTAGGGCAGCTGCAACCGAGCGGCTTGCCAGGGCTAAGGCAGAGGCAGAGGCAGAGCAGCTTCGCAGGGAGGCGATGATCGCTGCAGCCGTCCACGAGGGCGCGCTTTGGTTGGCAGATCGCGTAGACGAGGCCAAGGAGGCCGCGGGCGCCCGGCGAGCCGAGTTGGAAGAGGCAAGGACGAAGGCGGACGCAGACCTGTTCGCAGCCCGCGAGGTCAGCAGGCAGGCGCAGCGAGAGCTAGACAAGCTGGTCGAGGGCGCCCACAAGGACGAAATGGCCAGGGTGGAGATGAAGATGCGCGTCGAGCGCGTCGCGGAGCAGGC
Source organism: Propionimicrobium lymphophilum DSM 4903 (assembly GCF_000423485.1). Lineage (GTDB taxonomy): Bacteria > Actinomycetota > Actinomycetes > Propionibacteriales > Propionibacteriaceae > Propionimicrobium > Propionimicrobium lymphophilum. The sequence goes on from NZ_AUIB01000007.1 coordinate 47,983, forward strand.
AATGACCGAGCTAGGGCTGGAGCCGGATGCGCTGATCGAGGAGTACGGCCCTGAACTGATGGTTCCGGTGCTGGTACACAAGGACGGCACCGCGGTCAGCCCGGACGACGAGGAGAAGCCAGAGCCGATTCCTTACGTCCGCGAACAGCAGGCACGTCGAGCGAAAAAGGCGCAGAAGGATCTGGAGCTGCTCGGGCGGGTCAACCCCCTCGCGCTTGAAGAATTCGACGCGATGAGCGAACGCCACACATTCCTGGCCAACCAGGCCGAGGATCTCAAAAAGACCCGCAAGGATCTTCTGGACCTAATCGACGACGTCGATAATCGCGTTCAGGAGGCCTTTGTCAGCGCCTACGAGGACATTGCAAAGACGTTCACCGACGTGTTTGCCAGGCTGTTTCCCGGCGGCAAAGGCAAGCTCATCCTCACCGATCCCGAAGACATGCTCAATACGGGTGTCGACGTGGAGGCCAAGCCGGCAGGCAAGAAGGTCAAGCGGCTGTCGCTGCTTTCCGGTGGCGAGCGCTCGCTGGTCGCGGTCGCCTTCTTGGTCAGCCTGTTCATTGCGCGCCCGAGCCCGTTCTACATCCTCGACGAGGTCGAGGCTGCCCTGGACGACGTGAACCTCGGCCGGCTCTTGGATATCTATCAGCAGCTTCGTGACTCGTCCCAGTTGTTGGTCATCACCCACCAGAAGCGCACGATGGAGATCGCCGACGCGCTATACGGCGTCACTATGCGCCAGGACGGCATCTCCACGGTTATCTCTCAGCGGTTGATTGATGGGTGATTTTCAAAAGTTCTGCCAAACTCAACTGAATAACCGTTCGCTGCGACTGCAATTTCGTGTTCACCCTTGTCAGGCGGTTTTCATTAATCTGAGTCTCAGTAATCGGGGTTTACAGAGTTGAGTTTGGCAGAAAAACTTGAAGTAGACTCGCCTGTTGTGGCGCTAAAAGTTGAGATTCGACGCAGCGCGCGACGCAAAAAGACCGTTTCTGGTCGTGTCGATGGCGACACGATAATCGTCAACGTGCCTGCCAGTCTTTCCGCTGCCCGCGAGCGAAAGCTAGTTGACGACATGGTGCGCAAGCTGCGCGACAAAGTGCGTAAGGGTGCCGCCCCCAAAACTGATCGCGAGCTTTTTGAGCGCGCCCAGCGAATCGCCACAGAGTATCTGGACCCGCAGGTCGGGCGGCCTGTGCGCCCGTCCAGCGTGCGCTGGGTTAGCAACCAGAATCAGCGCTGGGGCTCGTGCACGATTGACGATGCCACGATCAGGCTCAGCGACAGGATGCAGGAGATGCCGCAGTGGGTGGTGGACTACGTATTGTTGCACGAGCTAGTTCACCTTGTTGAGGCGAATCATTCGCCCAGATTCAAGAAGCTGCTTAGCGCGTATCCGAAGGAGGAGCGAGCGCAGGGCTTTCTGGAGGGCTGGACTGCAGCCATGCGCTGGTAGGGGCTGAGCACAATGTGTTGTCCCTCGGCCTGTGCTATTTCCAGCTATTAAAAGCTTCCGGGTAGGCTTGGGTGCGTGGGAAATCTTGTTTTTTGGATTCTAATTGCAATTATGCTGGCCGCGGCCGCCGTCGCCGGTCTGAGCGTCTACCTGACTCGCGGCCGTCGCAAACCGATTGCTCGCGGCGAAGAGCCGAAGCAGGTTACAGCCGGAGGTGACGAGGAACCGCTGGTCACTGCCCCGAGCGTGGAGAACGAGCCGGTTGCCGAGCCCGCAGAAACCACCGAGGTAGTTGAAGAACCCGCTGCAGAGGTAGTGGAGCCGCAGGTAGAAGAGGTGGAGCAGCCTCGTTCTCGCATGGCTCGCCTGCGCAGGCGGTTGGCCTCGTCCAACAACGCGCTGGCCAAGGCGCTTGCCGATCTGCTCTCCAGCGACAACATTGACGACGATACCTGGGACGATTTCGAGACCACCTTGATCACTTCGGACCTCGGAGTTGGCCCCTCCACTGAGCTGGTTGAGACGCTCCGTAAGAGGCTGTCCATCGACGGCATCGACGATCCCGCCCAAGCCAAGGAGGCGCTGCGCGAGGAGCTGGTTAAACTAGTCGATCCGAGCCTGGACCGCTCGTTGAACCTCGACCACGAGGAGGGCAAACCCGCCGTCGTGATGATGGTCGGTGTCAACGGCACAGGTAAGACCACCACCGTCGGCAAGCTGGGTCGCGTGCTGGTCGCCGAGGACAAGAAGGTGCTTTTCGGCGCCGCCGACACCTTCCGCGCGGCAGCCGCCGAGCAGCTCACCACTTGGGGCGATCGCGTCGGCGTCCAGACCATTCGCGGTGAGGAGGGCACCGATCCTGCCTCGATCGCATTCAATGCCGTTGACGCCGGCATCGAACAGGGTGTCGACGTCGTGTTGGTAGACACCGCTGGCCGTCTGCACACCAAGACCGGCCTGATGGACGAGCTCGGCAAGGTGAAGCGAGTCGTAGAGAAGAAGGCGCCAGTCAGCGAGGTGCTTCTGGTTCTCGACGCCACCACCGGCCAGAATGGCCTGACCCAGGCACGAATTTTCGCAGAGGTCGTAGACGTTACTGGCATCGTACTCACTAAGCTGGACGGTTCCGCCAAGGGCGGCATCGTCGTGCAGGTTCAACGTGAACTAGGTGTTCCGGTCAAGTTCATTGGGCTTGGCGAAGGCGCCGACGACCTGGCTCCGTTCGAGGCAGACGGCTTCGTTGCGGGACTACTGGGCGAGTAATCCAGCATTCGGGCTAGGCTATAAGCCGAAAACTTACGGAGGAACGCGTGTTTGACACCCTGCAAGATCGCCTTGCCGCGACTTTTAAGAATCTGCGCAACAAGGGCAGACTGACCGACGCCGACATCGACTCGACCGCGCGCGAGATTCGCATCGCGCTGCTCGAGGCCGACGTCAACCTGTCGGTGGTGAAGGAGTTCATCGCCGCGCTGAAGCAGCGCGCCCATGGCGAAGAACTATCCAAGGCTTTGAACCCGACGCAGCAGATCGTCAAGATCGTCAACGAGGAGCTAATCGAGATCCTCGGTGGGGCGACCCGCACTATCCAGTTTGCGAAGAATCCTCCCACGGTCATCATGCTGGCAGGTCTGCAGGGTGCCGGTAAGACGACCCTCGCAGGAAAGCTGGCCAAGCACCTCAAGGAGGGCAAGCACAGCCCTCTTTTGGTTGCGGCCGACCTCCAGCGTCCGAACGCAGTTCAGCAGCTGCAGGTGGTTGGCGAGCGCGCAGGCGTATCCGTTTACGCGCCCCAGCCGGGTAACGGCGTCGGCGACCCGATCCAGGTAGCTCGCGATTCCGTCGAATACGCCCGCACGCAGCTGCACGACGTGGTGATCGTCGACACCGCCGGCCGGTTGGGTGTCGACGAGGAGATGATCGCCCAAGCTCGCGACATTAAGCAGGCAACCAACCCCGACGAGACACTTTTCGTTGTCGACGCGATGATCGGTCAGGACGCCGTCAACACGGCCCGCGCTTTCGAAGACGGCGTTGGCGTCAGCGGCGTCGTGCTTACCAAGCTGGACGGCGATGCCCGAGGCGGTGCCGCGCTGTCCATCGCTAAGGTGCTTGGCAAGCCGATCATGTTCGCCTCCAATGGCGAGAAGCTGGAAGATTTCGACGTCTTCCACCCCGACCGCATGGCCAGCCGAATCCTTGGCATGGGCGACATGCTCACGCTAATCGAGCAGGCAGAGAAGGCGTTCGACAAGAAGCAGTCCGAGGAGGCGGCCGCTAAGCTGCTGTCCGGCAAGGGCGAGTTTGGCCTCGACGACTTCTTGGCTCAGATGCAGCAGATGCGTCGCATGGGCCCGATGTCTAAGATCTTCGGAATGCTGCCCGGCATGGGGCAGATGAAGGACGCAATCGCCAACATCGACGAGAAGCAGATTGACCGCATCGAGGCGATCATCTACTCGATGACCCCGGCGGAACGCGCGGACGTCAGCATCCTCAACGGTTCCCGGCGCGCTCGAATTGCGCGCGGCTCCGGTGTCGAGGTGAAGGACGTCAACGAGCTGGTTAAGCGTTTCACCGAGGCGAAGAAGATGATGAGCCGAATGGGCTCCATGATGGGCGGACTGCCCGGCATGGGCGGTGGCAACCGCAAGCAGGCCCGCACTCAGCAACGTAAAAAGAAGGGTCGCGGCGGCCGGAAGGTCTCCGGCAACCCGGCCAAGCGCGCAGCGCAGGCGTCCGGAAAGCCGCAGGCCGACCAGAAACCGGCAGAGTCTCCGTTCGGAATTCCGCAGACGCAGGGTTCGGACTTCCAGCTGCCGCCCAACGTCGCGCAGATGCTTAAAGACTCTGGTCTTGGCAACTAGGAGAAGATCGTGAAGTTCGGTATCGAGGCTACTGTTCTACCCAGCGGTGAACGTAAGACGCTGTGGGTTGCAGATGGAAAGATCAGCGAAGAGGCGAAGGGCTCGCCCATCCTGCTGAAGGATGTTTGGGTGATGCCTGGGCTGGTCGACGCTCACTGCCACATCGGACTGGCGGCAAAGGGCCCAGCCACCGACGAGCAGACTATCGAGCAGGCCATCACAGACCGCGATACCGGCGTGTTGTTGGTCCGCGACACTGGCGTTCCCCGCGATACGCACTTCGTCGATCGACGCGAAGACCTGCCTCGAATCATCCGCAGTGGCCAGCACGTCGCAAGGTACAAGCGCTACATCCGCAACTATGCGGTGGAGGTTGAGCCCGAAGAGTTGGTGGACGAGGTTGCCAGGCAGGCCTCTAAAGATGGCCAGTGGGTAAAGATCGTGGGGGACTGGATCGATCGCGAGCTTGGTGATCTGGCTCCGCTTTGGCCAGCAGACGTCGTCAAGAAGGCCGTCGACAAGGTGCACGAGTTAGGCAAGCGAGTCCAGGTGCACACCTTTGGCGAGGAAGCGGTGGCTGATTTCGTTGCTGCTGGTGCGGACTGTATCGAGCACGGAACCGGCCTGAGCGACGAGGCCATCGAGGAGATGGCGGAGACCGGCATCGCGCTGGTTCCCACCATGACCCAGCTTGCAACTTTCCCGGAGCTCGCCGCAGGTGGCGACGAGAAATACCCGACCTGGGCCGCTCACATGCGGGCGCTGCACAAAAAGCACTTCGACGTCATGGGCAAGGCGCTGGAAGCCGGCGTTCAGATTTATGCTGGAACAGATGCCGGCGGCAGGCTTGTCCACGGCAGGATCGCTCAGGAAACCGACCTGCTTGCTAAGCTTGGCGGCGCTGAATTTGCTGCCGGCGCGGCCAGCTGGAGGGCTCGCGAATGGCTCGGCGCAATGCAGTTGGAAGATGGGGATTCGGCAGATTTCGTTTGCTATCGGGAAGATCCGCGCAAAAACATCTCGGTGTTGCATGATCCGGAGGCCATCGTTTTGCGCGGCAAGCCTGTTAAGGGTTTGCAGTCAGATTTCTGCTGAAGTGCTAAATCTGGCATAATCTATGAATGCGTCTGTGTCCAGGTGCCCTCTCAACACTGGCGACGCAGGACCGACGGTTTCAGCGCAACGTGCCCCACACGTGAGCGAAACCAAAAACTTGGATTTGTAACAGGAGATTCCACACAAGTGGCAACGAAAATTCGTCTGAAGAGACTAGGCAAGATCCGTCAGCCGCACTACCGCGTCATCGTCATCGACGAGCGCGCTAAGCGCAATGGCACTGCTATCGAGGAGATCGGTCAGTACCACCCGAAGTCTGAGCCCTCGGTTATCGAGATCAACTCCGAGCGCGTGCAGTACTGGCTCGGCGTCGGCGCGCAGCCGACCGAGGCCGTTGTTGCTCTGCTGAAGCGCACGGGCGACTGGCAGAAGTTCACTGGCGACAAGAGCCCCTCCGGCATCGATCCGCAGCCCGTTAAGGCTGACAAGCTGGAGATCTTCAACAAGGCTCTGGCCGAGGCTGATGACGAGCCCACCACTGAGGCCATCAGCAAGAAGCAGGATAAGGCGCAGGAGCCGGCAGCAGAGAAGGCCGAGGAAGCCGAAGAGGCTGAAAAGGCTGAGGAGCCGGCCGAGAAGACTGAGTCCGAAGAGGCGTAACGAATGCTTGCTGAGGCTATTGAGCACCTGGTGTGCGGCATCGTCGCTAACCCCGCCGACGTCTCCGTTCGCGACAAGCAGATTCGCGGCGGACGAATGCTTGAGGTGCGCGTTCACCCCAGCGACGTTGGCAAGGTCATTGGTCGCCAGGGCCGCACGGCCACTGCTATTCGCAAGGTGATCGGCGCACTGGCAGACGGTGAACAGGTCCGCATCGATTTTGTGGACGTTGACCGCAAGCCACGAGGCCGTCGCTAATTTACGCGTTAATCGGCGTCCCACTTGTGTGGGGCGCCGATTTTTTATAGATGGGTTTTGAAATGACTGAAGTGATCGTCGCGAAGATCGGCCGGGCGCACGGTATTAAGGGAGATTTTTTCATCGACCTGCGCACTGATGAGCCTGAACTGCGGTTCAAGGTGGGCGAAAAGCTGAAGATTCAGGGTGAAAAGATTTTCCGCGAGGTCACTGCGAATAGGAAGCAAGGTAATCGTCTGGTCCTGCACCTGCAAGGTATCGACGATCGCAATCTTTCTGAGGCGCTGACCGGAAAACTGCTATTTGCTGAGGTCGGCGACGAATCTCCCGCAGACCCAGAAGAATTCTACGACCGTCAGCTAATCGGGCTCCAACTTCTAACTTCGGAAGGTGAGAATCTCGGCGAGATAACAGAGGTCTGGCACGCCCCCGCTCAAGATATTTTGGTTGCCGGTGAAATCGCGGTTCCATTCGTCTCCGAGCTGGTCGAGCGTATCGATCTCGACTCGAAGAGTGCGGTGCTGACCGATAAAGGATCGCAGGTAGTTGTCCGATGAGAATTGACGTCATTTCAATCTTTCCGGAATACCTTTCTGGGTTGGAGTTGAGCCTGATCGGCAAGGCTGCGAAGGCTGGACTGCTGGATATCCGCGTTCACGATCTGCGGGATTGGACGCACGATCGGCATCGCACCGTCGACGACACTCCTTATGGCGGGGGAGCGGGGATGGTCATGAAGCCAGAGCCGTGGGGCGAGGCGCTGGACGATCTAGCTGAAAGCTACGAATCAGACGAGCGTCCGACCCTGATTTTCACCAGTCCTTCGGGTGAGGTTTTTAACCAGAAGCTCGCAGAGGAGCTGTCGGCTAAGGAATCGATCGCATTCGCTTGTGGACGATATGAGGGCATCGACGCCAGGGTGGCCAAGTGGGCGAACGAAAAGTTCGACGTTCGCGAGGTCAGTATCGGCGATTACGTTCTTAACGGCGGAGAGGTCGCCGCGATGGTGATGACCGAAGCGATAGTCCGGCTGATTCCGGGCGTGATCGGTAATCCGCAGTCTTTAGTCGAGGAGTCCTATTCCGACGCCGAAGAGGGGCTGCTGGAATACCCGATCTACACTAAGCCGTCGTCCTGGCGCGGATTAGACGTCCCCGAGATCCTGTTGAGCGGCAATCACGGCAAAATCGATCGGTGGCGTCGTGAGCAATCTCGCATGATTACTAGTCTGCGTCGACCGGAATTGCTCGAGGAGGGAGAATAATTTCCCCACAGCGCCCTCTCTCATACTGAGGTAGTAGCTGCGCGGTTGTGGCTACAGTTTCAGTTAGGTCTGCTTAACCTGAAAAAATATGCCGAAAGACATACCCGAGCAAGAAAAAGCGGGGTCTATGGGCTATGGTATTTCCGTGGCCACGAAACTAATTACGAAGTCAGGGGAGACGACTCCCCATAAGGCTGCCCTGCACTCGTCCGTCGCCCGTAAGGTGCTGATGGCTATCACGGGCCTTTGCCTTATCCTGTTCCTACTAATGCACGTGTTCGGCAACTTGAAGCTGCTCGTGCCCGACAACGGTGCGGAGTTCGACGAGTATTCACACTCGCTGCGCACTCTGCTTTACCCGATCCTGCCAGAGCGTTTCTTCCTCTGGGTCTTCCGCCTGGGGCTGCTGGCCTGCGCGTTGATCCACATCTACGAGGCAGTAAGGCTTACCTTCCGCAGCTACACCGGTGGTAACCGTGTGCGTTACCTCCAGCGCAAGTACCTCGAAGGTAGCTTCGCGGCTCGCACCATGATCTGGACCGGCGTCCTGATCCTCATCGGTGTTGTAGTCCACCTGCTGCAGTTCACCACCCAGACAATCAAGGTTAACTACCCTGCTGGCGAAGAGAGCATTCTTCCTCACCTGCGTGTCGTGAACGCATTCCAGGAGCCCTGGATGCTGATCGCCTACGCCATCTGGGTTGGGCTCGTCTGCTACCACATCTGGCACGGCTTCAGCAGTGCATTCTGCACGCTGGGTCTGCGCATGGGTGCGACTAGCGAGAAGGTTATCCATGTCTGTGCTCTCATCTGCGCTCTCGCTTTGTTCGTCGGATTCATGCTGACCCCGACATTGATCACGTTTGGAGTGATTTTCTGATGACTGTCACCAACATTCCTGCCGGCGACGAGGTCTACTACTCGCTCGGCGACGAGATTCACGACACCAAGGCTGACACCTCCAAGCCGATTGATCAGGTCTGGAAGGACCGCCAGTTCCGTGCGGCCCTGGTCAACCCGGCCAACCGACGCAAGATGACGGTCATCGTCGTCGGTTCGGGTCTTGCCGGTGGCGCTGCTGCCGCTTCGCTCGGCGAGGCCGGCTACCACGTCCAGTGCTTCTGCTACCAGGACAGCCCGCGTCGTGCACACTCTATTGCTGCGCAGGGTGGTATCAACGCTGCCAAGAACTACAAGAACGACAACGACTCGGTATACCGCCTGTTCTACGACACCGTTAAGGGTGGCGACTACCGTGCACGCGAAACCAACGTACACCGTCTGGCAGAGGTCAGCGCGGCGATCATCGACCAGTGCGTAGCCCAGGGCGTCCCGTTCGCCCGCGACTACGGCGGCCTGCTGGACAACCGTTCGTTCGGTGGCGTTCAGGTGCAGCGCACCTTCTACGCTCGCGGTCAAACGGGTCAGCAGCTGCTGATCGGCGCCTACCAGGCTCTTGAGCGTCAGGTGGCCGAGGGCACCGTCGAAATGTTCTCCCGTCACGAGATGCTCGAACTGATCGTCAAGGACGGTCACGCTCGCGGCATCGTTGTTCGCGACATGGTGACCGGCGAGGTCAACGCCCACACCGCAGACGCCGTATTCCTGGCGACCGGTGGCTACGGAAACGTGTTCTTCCTTTCCACCAACGCTATGGGCTGCAACGCAACCGCATCTTGGCGTGCATACCGCAAGGGTGCCTACTTCGGTAACCCGTGCTTCACCCAGATTCACCCGACCTGCATCCCGCAGCACGGCACCAACCAGTCCAAGCTCACCCTGATGAGTGAGTCGCTGCGTAACGACGGTCGTATCTGGGTTCCGAAGAAGGCTGAGGACTGCGACAAGGATCCTCGCGAGATTCCCGAGGAAGATCGCGACTACTACCTGGAGCGCATCTACCCGTCCTTCGGTAACCTGGTTCCCCGAGACATCGCTTCGCGTCAGGCAAAGAACGTTTGCGACGAGGGTCGCGGCGTTGGCCCGACCGTTAAGGAGGTCGGCCCGGACGGCGTCCAGCGCGAGGTTCGTCGCGGCGTCTACCTGGACTTCTCCGACGCGATCGAGCGCATGGGCAAGGACGGCGTTTCAGCCAAGTACGGCAACCTGTTCGACATGTACAAGCAGATCACCGCTGATGACCCCTATGAGGTTCCGATGCGCATCTACCCGGCTGTTCACTACACGATGGGCGGCATCTGGGTTGATTACGATCTAGAGACGACCATTCCTGGTCTGTTCGTCGGTGGCGAGGCCAACTTCTCCGACCACGGCGCTAACCGCCTCGGTGCTTCCGCTCTGATGCAGGGTTTGTCCGATGGATACTTCGTTTTGCCGAACACCATCAACGACTACTTGGCTAAGAACCACGACGGTAAGCTCGCCGACAACGACCCCGCGGTTCGCGAAGCACTCGATTCGGTTAACGCTCGCATCGACAAGTTGATGTCCATCCAGGGCACCCGCACCGTAGACTCCATCCACAAGGAACTCGGCCACATCATGTGGGAGTACTGTGGCATGGCTCGCGAGGAGGCCGGCCTGAAGAAGGCGATCGGTATGATCCGTCAGCTGCGCGACGAGTTCTGGCGCAACGTCAAGGTCACTGGTACCCGTGATGATTTCAACCAGACTCTGGAGCGTGCTCTCCGTCTCGCCGATTTCCTTGAGCTTGGCGAACTGATGTGCATCGACGCTCTACACCGTCGCGAATCTTGTGGTGGCCACTTCCGTCTGGAACACCAGACCGAGGAAGGCGAGGCGATGCGTGATGACGAGAACTTCACCTACGTCGCAGCCTGGGAGTGGACTGGCGAGAATAGCAAGCCTGTTCTCCACAAGGAACCGCTGATTTACAAGGCAATCGAGCTCAAGCAGAGGAGTTACAAGTGAGGGTAAAACTCAAGATCTGGCGTCAGGCTCGAGGCGAATCTGAAGGCCGTCTGGAAGATTACGAGATCGACAACATCAGCGAGGACATGAGCTTCCTCGAGATGCTCGATCAGCTAAACGAGGAACTGACCGAGAAGGGCATCGAGCCGGTAGCGTTCGACTCCGACTGCCGCGAGGGTATCTGTGGTACCTGTGGCATGGTGATCAGCGGTACCGCTCACGGCCGCGGCAGCTCCCCGGTTCGCACCACCACCTGCCAGCTGCACATGCGCTCCTTCAGCGATGGCGAGACCATCACGATCGAGCCTTGGCGCGCCGGTGGCTTCCCGATCATCAAAGACCTGGTCGTCGACCGCACCGCTCTGGATCGCATCATCCAGGCCGGCGGCTTCGTCTCGGTCAACACGGGTGCCGCCCCGGATGCACACGCCAACGCAGTCTCGAAGCTGAAGGCCGACAAGTCCTTCGACAACGCGACCTGCATCGGCTGTGGCGCCTGTGTTGCTGCCTGCCCGAACTCTTCGGCGATGCTGTTTATGTCGGCTAAGGTGACCCATCTGGGTCAGCTGCCGCAGGGCCAGCCGGAGCGTTGGCTGCGCGTCAAGGGCATGGTCGGCCAGCACCAGGCAGAGGGCTTCGGTAACTGTTCCAACATTGGCGAATGCGCCGCGGTTTGCCCGAAGGGCATCTCGCTCGAGGCCATTAGCCAGCTCAACCGTGACCTGATGCACTCGCTGTTCAAGGCTGACGGCAAGTAATAACTAACTACTCAGTTGGGGACGCTGCATGCGTCCCCAACTTTGTGTTTTCGGGCTTTTTGCTCATGCCGGTTGAAGTATGACAAAATGGCTTTTCGGGTTTGTTCTCGGCTCCTGCCACGGGGGGATCGTCCGAGTCCAGGCTCACAATTGTTGATTTTATCGAGGTGACCTGTGGCACTGACGAGGGAAAATTATGAAGACCAAACTGATTCGTGAGATCGATCAGGCTTCGCTGAAGGCCGATCGTCCTGAGTTCCGCGCTGGCGACACCGTTCGCGTACACGTGAAGGTTGTTGAGGGCAACAAGTCCCGTATTCAGCTGTTCACCGGCGTTGTGATTGCGAAGAATGGTGGTGGCCTCCAGGAGTCCTTCACTGTTCGCAAGGTTTCTTACGGCACTGGTGTTGAGCGTACGTTCCCGCTGCACTCGCCGATCATCGACAAGATCGAGGTCGAGCGTCGTGGCGATGTTCGTCGCGCCAAGCTCTACTACCTGCGCGGTCTGCGCGGTAAGGCTGCCAAGATCAAGGAAAAGCGCTGATCTTATAAAGAGGCCGTCACCTATTCTTAGGTGGCGGCTTCTTCCTTTTTGTGGACTATTTTGTTCACAGGTTGTTCGGATATTCTGTGCGGGTGAGCAATATGGAAACTACTGGCAGGTACGAAGAATTTGATGCCAGCGAGCGTCCCAAGCCGGTTTCGGCGCCTAAAGCACGTAAGCATCGGGGCCCAGTGGCTAGGTTCGCGATAAACGTCGGACAGATTCTGCTGGCCGTCCTGGTTGCTCTAATCATTACCGCGTTGATCAGGGTCTTCATTTTCCAGGTGTTCCGTGTGCCTTCTGGGTCCATGGAACAGACGCTCGAGACTCGCGACCGGATCGTCTCTATCCGAATGGCCGATTGGCAGCGTGGGGACATCGTCGTTTTTGAAGACACTAACGGGTGGCTGGGTGAGCCACAGATCACGCAGAATCCCGTCCTTCGTGGGCTGGAGAAAGTCAAGCTGCTTCCCGATTCAGAAAAAAACTACCTGGTAAAGCGCGTCATCGGCACCGCTGGCGACAAGGTCAAGTGCTGCGACGTCGAAGGTCGCCTTACGGTCAACGGTCAGCCGCTGGACGAGGAATCGTACCTTTACCAGACCGAATCTGGGGTGCCGGTTGCCCCCTCCGAGACGAGGTTCGAAGTGACGGTCCCGCAAGGTCATATTTTCGTGATGGGCGACCACCGCGACAGGTCGGGGGATTCCCGCCTGCACATGTGCAGCACAGTCGAAGGACAGCCGTTCGGTTCGGCCGGTTTCATTCCGGAATCTGCGGTGGTCGGGCCCGTCAAGGCAATCGTGCTGCCGCTAAACCGCATTCAGGGCTTCGAACGTCCAGCTACGTTCGATGCAGTCCCCGCGGCACAAGAGGCGCCGCAAGATCCTGTTTTGGGGCCTGGCACGTGCCGTTGAGCCAGTACGAACTCGAACTCAAAAGAGCCGGGTTTTCGCCTATCGCCGGCGCAGACGAGGCAGGCAGGGGAGCCTGCGCGGGGCCGCTGGTTGCGGCAGCCGTGATTTTGTCTGATGAGCCGGCCCGAAAGATCGAAGGGCTAAACGACTCAAAAAAGCTGACCGCCCGTAAACGAGACCAGCTATACGACGAAATTTTGGCAAAGGCGCTAGCGGTTTCCTGTGTTGAGGTCGGTCCACAGGAGTGCGACAAACTCGGCATGCAGGAGGCTGACCTGCAGGGGCTGCGTCGCGCGATCCTGCGGCTTGATCCGCAGCCGGCCTATGCGCTCACTGACGGTTTCTTCGTGCCCGGTCTTTCTATGCCTTCGCTGGCTGTTTGGAAGGGCGACGCGATCTTGGCGTGTGTCTCTGCGGCGTCCGTAGTGGCTAAGGTCCACAGGGACCGGTTGATGATTAAAATGGATGAAAAATACCCCGGTTACGGCTTCGCCAAGCACAAGGGATACGACACAAAAGCGCACCAGGAAAACCTTATGGAGCTTGGGCCCTGCGAGATCCACCGATTTAGTTATCGGAATGTGCAGCAGGCTATGGAGACTAAACGAGTAGGCTAACAGGATGAGCGCAGAAGATTTAGAGGCATACGAGAACAAGCTGGAGCTTGATCTGTATCGCGAATACCGCGATGTCGTAGACATTTTTACTTACGCTGTCGAAACTGAGCGCCGTTTTTATCTGTGCAATGCCGTCGATCTGAAGGTTCGCACTGAGGGCGGGGATGTCTACTACGAACTCTCAATGGCGGATGCCTGGGTTTGGGATATGTACCGTCCGGCGCGATTTGTTAAATCTGCCAAGGTGCTTACTTTCCGTGACGTCTCGATCGAGGAGATCCAGCACCGCGAACTTTCGGTGCCAGATAGTAACTAAATTCCGCCGGGTAGAAGAATTTTCTCACGTCTCGTAACAATCATGCAGGTATGCGAGACGTACCTAACAAGACCATTGCCCTGGGCAGGGCGGGCGAGCAAGAGGCGGCTGAATATCTTTCCAACCTTGGCTGGCAAATCGTTGAGAGAAACTGGCGTTGCCCGATCGGAGAGCTAGACATCTGCGCCCTAGCTCCGAACGAATTTGGTGCGCCTACCGCCGTCGCCGTCGAGGTCAAAACCCGCAGTGGGCTTAAATTCGGCGATCCACTGGAAGCAATCACCTGGGAGAAGACCGCCAGGCTTCGCAAACTCGCGGCTGTCTGGGCTAGGTCTTTGGACGCTCGCCACGACGGCGTTCGGTTGGATGCCGTCGGAGTATTAAAGAGGCGGGGCAGGGCCGTCGAAATCCATCACGTAATGGGGCTTTGATGAGTACCAGTGCGTGGTCCATGGCATTAGTTGGGGTGACGCCCAAGCCCGTAGAGGTTGAGGCAGCACTTACCCCTGGGCTGCCCAGGACGATCATGGTCGGGCTGCCAGATACAGCCCTCTACGAAGCCAGGGACAGATGCAGGGCCGCTGTCGCGGGCGCAGGGTTAACTTGGCCGAATCAACTGTTGACCATCAATCTGACTCCTGCGAATCTGCCAAAGTCAGGTTCGCACTTCGATCTGGCGATTGTCTCTGCTGTCCTGGCCGCCTCGCAGTTATTTCCACCCGAGATCGCGTCAAAAGCCATCATGCTGGGTGAGTTGGGCCTTGACGGCAAGGTTAGACGGGTTCCAGGCCTGTTGCCGGCATTGCTCGGGGCCAGGGAGATCGGTATGACCACGGCGATCGTTCCGGCGAATCAAGCCCGCGAGGCCGAATTGGTGAGCGGAATGACCATCTGGCCTGTCAGCAGCATTTCGGACCTCATTGAAGTGTTGCACGGTCGCCCCGGAAACCCCGACATTCCGGATGTGCCCCAGTTAGAACCAGAAACCAATATTCGCCCAGATTTTAGCGACGTCATCGGCCAGCCGATGGCGGCGTGGGCGTTAGAGGTGGCTGCAGCTGGCGGTCATCATGTTTTTATGCAGGGGCCACCCGGAGTGGGCAAGACAATGCTTGCAGAGAGGCTGGTCGGCATCCTTCCCGATCTGACGGAGCAAGAATCGCTTGAGGTATCGGCGATTCATTCCGTTTTGGGCAGAGACCTCAGCTCAGGGTTAATCGAGCGGCCACCCTTTGCGCATCCGCACCACAACGCTTCCATGGCATCTCTGATCGGTGGCGGCGCTCGGATAGCCAAGCCGGGCGCGATCTCCTTGGCGCACCGCGGAGTGCTGTTTTTGGACGAAGCTCCAGAGTTCTCGTCTCGTTGTCTGGAGGCCCTCAGACAGCCCCTCGAATCGGGCAGCGTGACGATAGCTAGGTCTTTAGGTCAGGTGAGTTTCCCAGCACGTTTTCAGCTCGTACTTGCGGCTAACCCGTGTCCGTGCGGTCATTACGGAGTGCGCGGCCAGATGTGCAGCTGCGCCCCTAATGCCGTCCGCAGGTATTCGCAGAAGTTGTCGGGCCCGATCCTCGATCGAGTCGATATTCACATTCACATGGAGCCACCAGTCGGGGCTCTGCTTTCAGAAGATGCGGCCAGGGCGGATTCCTCGGAAAAGATTTTGTCGAGGGTGCATGAGGCCAGACAGCGGCAACGGATACGGCTGAGGCGGACCGATTGGCGGCTAAACAGCGAGATTCCTGGCTATTACCTGCGGCAAATGAGTGTTCCCGAGGGCATAGAGATGCTAGACGATGCTGTCGCCACTGGTGCCCTCACAAGCAGGGGAGTGGACAAGGTGTTGAGGGTCACCTGGACCTTGGCGGACCTGGATGGCAAGGATCTGCCCACCCGCGAACACCTGATGGCGGCACTATCACTACGAATGGGAGAGGAATTGGTCTTTGCATGAGCGAATGGGATGAGGAAAGGCTGGCCCGAGCTGCGCTCACCTACGTGGTGATGCCAGGTGATGGGCGACTGCAGAAACTCGTGGCCTCCGAGGGTGCGGTTGACGTCTTGAAAGGCCTGGCCCGTCAGGGCAACGAATCATTTTGGGGTAGACGCGCCCAGGCTATAGATCCTGAAAAGATCGCCTGTGATTCTGAAAAGCTAGGCATCAGGTTCGTTATCCCTTGCGACAGTGAGTGGCCAGAACAACTCTCAGACCTAGACCAGTGCGAAGACGTCGTCGGAATGTCAGGAAGTCCGTTCGGATTGTGGCTGAAGGGCAACGGAAATCTTGCAAGGTTGGCCGCTAGCTCGATCGCCGTAGTCGGTTCTCGGGCGGCTAGTAGGTACGGAGTAAACGTAGCTGCGGAGATGTCTGCGAGGCTGGCCCGCAACGAGTACCGCTCCTACGCAGTGGTCTCCGGGGGCGCATACGGCATCGACGCGGCCGCCCATCGCGGAGCGTTATCGACTGGGCGCACCATTGCGGTCTGTGCACGTGGTTTGGACGATTTTTATCCGCGTTCAAATCGCCCGGTTTACGAAGAGATAATGCGTGATGGAGTTATCTGCGCCGAGCCGCCGGTTGGAGTGGAACCCAAGCGACAGGGCTTCCTAGCTCGTAACAGGATCATCGCAGCACTCACCAAGGCAACCGTGGTGGTAGAGGCGGCTGCACGGTCTGGCGCGTTGAATACGGCGACATGGGCAAACACACTTAACAGGCCAATCATGGCGGTGCCGGGGTCGGTCAATTCGACAATGTCAGTGGGCTCAAATCGGTTGATCAGGGACGGTAAAGCTTCCCTAGTCACGGGGGCAAACGACGTCCTCGCCCTTGTTAACGAGCTAGGTAACTCTCCCGAGTTGGCGGAAACGGGAATGGACCGAAGCCTGGATAGGTTGCCGAATAAGTTAATGATCGTTCGCGAGCAATTGTCATCAAGAAAGTGGAAAAGCACGCAAGAACTTTCGATAGAGGTTGGGTTCCCAGTTCCGCAGCTAATGGCTTCCTTGGCAGAACTTCAGTTGCGGGGACATGCGGAGACGGACTCTGCCGGTAGATGGCGCCTGGCGCCAGCCGGCTCGGGTGGGCAATCGCCCCTGGTTGTTTAGACGGCCTTGATCGATATGTGAGGATTGAGGAAAGGAACGAAAAAGGAGTTTATATGGCTGAGAATCAGGGCTGCTGCGGAGGCGGTTGCGGCTGCGGCGGTGGCGCCGGAAACAGCGAAAACGTCATCAGTATCGGAGAGGTCGTCGGCACCAGCGGTGTAGCGGCTCAGGCTATGCGCGACGCACAGTGCGTGATCGTGACAGTTCCCGTCACCGAGGACGAAAGCATCGAGCGTCGTTTCGGCAAGGCGCCTAGGATGGCCGTTGCAAAGGTCTGCGGGGATGGGCTGCCGGATTGGCAGGTCTACGACGTCAACTGGGATGTCCTGCACGATCAAAGCCAGCACGGCGAGCACCACGCGCGAATCGTTAAGTTCATGAGGGAAAACCAGGTTGAGCGCGTGCTATTCGAGCACATGGGCCCTCCGATGATGAACACGCTGAACAAGATGGGCCTCACGTTGATTCAGGTCGACGACCCGGACTCGTTCGAGAACGCGAAGGAAGCCGCAGTCGCGGCTGGCCAGCTAGAGGTCTAAAACTTAAAAAGGCAAAAAATAAGGGCGGGTAGAAAAAACTACCCGCCCTTAAATAGTCTTTTTACTTGTTCTTGCCGGTGATCGCGTTGTAGATGAACAGAACGATGATCGAACCGACGATAGCCAACGCCCAGGTGCTGAGCGAGAAGAAGCCGCTCAGGTTGACGTTGAACAGGGCGCCGCCAATCCAGCCGCCAACAATCGCGCCCAGGATGCCCAGGAGCAGATTGCCCAGCCAGTTACCGGTGCCAGCTTTACCGCTGATCGCGCGACCGATAGCGCCGCAGATCAGACCAATCAAAATCCAACTAATAATTGACATAATTCAAATTTACCATTTGCCCCAAAACAACAAAATAAAGCAAGATACGTTATTGCTAACAAGTCGGTAAACAAAAATGGCTGTGCCAGATGCTCGAAGCCAGTTGATTGCCCCGATCCGTTGGGTTGATTTTTCAAAAAAGCCAACAGGTGCTACAGTTCAGTTCTGCTGCAAATGAAGCGCCTGTCCGGGTGGCGGAATGGTAGACGCGCTAGCTTGAGGTGCTAGTGCCCGATTATAGGGCGTGGAGGTTCAACTCCTCTTCCGGACACCAAATTAATAGGCTCTGGTTAGGTGAAATGCCTAGCCAGAGCCGTTTTTATGAAATCAATTTCTTTCAACTGTGGTCATAAATAGCCATCTTTTATCATGGTTGTTGGCACGTTGTTGGCACGACCCAGTTGAAAGAGGAATTTCATGACTGCGAGATTTGGCAATGTCCGAAAACTGCCAAGTGGTAATTATCAGGCTCGGTACTACGGCCCTGACCGCAATATGCATAAGGGACCAACCACGTTCATTAACAAGACCTACGCTAGAAACTGGTTGGTTAAGGAACAGGCGCTGATTCTTGAGGGCAAGTGGACTCCTCCAGAGCAACGGGCCGCTGCTCAACGTGTTGAGGGTGTGACTGTCGGTAAATACTTTGAACAAATGCTTTCTAAGCGTTCGACTAGGCAGCGTAAGCCTTTATCTCCCACAACTGTGGATCTGTACCGTAAGCAGTACCGTCTTGAACTTAAAGAAACTTTTGATCAGGTTGCGCTTAACTCTGTAACAAAGGCCATGATTTCAAAATGGTGGAGCGAACCGAGTAATTCTTGGAACCAAAAGGGCAAAGCTTATGAGATGCTGCGCTCGATGTTCAACGATGCTGTTGATGATGAATTGATTAAGCGTAATCCTTGCACCGTTAAGGGTGCTGGAAAACCGCCTACTAAGTCCAAAGGTGTCGTTCTAAGCATTGAGGAACTTAAACAGTATTTGGACGCTGTAAATCCGCATTATCGTCTTATTTTGACTCTTGGTGGTCTTTGTGGGTTGCGTTCTGGTGAGTTGCGAGGGTTGCGGCTTAAGGATGTTGATCTTGAGGCAGGGTTTCTTCATGTCAACGTTGCCGTGACACGTATCAAGGGTGATGACGGTGTGTACCAGTGGCGTGTTGCACCTCCTAAGACCGATGCCGGCATTAGGAGTGTTGCTATTCCTGATGTGTGTATTGCGCCGTTGCGAAAACAGCTTCAAGAGCGGGCTTCATATGGTGAAGATGCTTTTCTGTTTCCCGCTCGTGATCGGGTTAGCCCTATGTCGCCATCAACTATCAACGATGCTCATAGGAAGGGCAGTGCCGCAATCGGTAAGCACGATATGAAACTTCATGATTTGCGTCGTACCTCCGCAACGTTGGCAGCTCAAGGGGGCGCCACTATCGCCGAATTGATGCGTTTGTTGGGTCACACTACGCCGCAAGTGGCGATGATTTATCAACGTGCTACTGATGAGCGTGAAAAGCAGCGTGTGGATCGGTTGAACAAAGTTATAAATGAAGCTGGTTGGTAAGATTTGATCACATATGGTATGATCGCACTAAATTGATTGTTCAAAAATTTGAGCGATCAGATAAAAAGCCACTTTTAGTCCGCATAGAAGAACATTTTTTGGAGTCAAAAATTGTTTTTCGCTGAGTTGAAGGACTTGAGTGTGAAAAATTCAAAATTTGATGGCGTTCGCTACCTCTCGCTAACCGAGACGGCTAAGAGTCTTGGGATTTCTGAATCTACGCTTCGGCGGCGTGTGCATGATGGCCATATCTTGGCCTATAGGGGAAAAGGCTGTTCTGGTCTTAGGTTCAAGGTTGAAGACCTCGAAGAGTTCATGGTTCCCGTAGATCGTTCGGGCTTTGCTCATGACCCCAGTGGCAAGAATTTCTAAGTTTAGGGAGTTCTTGCATGTGTAATAAATATTCCCCATATTTGGGGTTGAAAAAGTTTTTTGAGCCAATGGGTCACTTTTTGCGGTTTTGCTGCATTCGTAAACCTCACAAAAAAACTGTCTTTACACCACTGAAACCCATTCTGACTAGCACTAACGCGCGCGCGACAGGGCTTGTCAATGTCGCGTGCGCTATGGGGAGCCTAGGGGGTTTACTGGAGGGGTTGACTGGGGGGGGGTTGACTGGGGGGTTGACTGGACCCGGTAAACCCCTATTTGCACCACTTCTGTCGAATATTAACCACTCGTACCGAATATCTATTCGGTTGGTTGTTGCTTCATTTTTGGGGGTGCGGCTATGAGTGGCGGTAATAAGCTACAGATTTTTCATATCACTCAGCAGCTGCGTCCTGAACTTTGGTCTTGGGTTAATGATCCGAAGGTGCAGGAGTTAGCCGAGGTGATGCTTGATGGTTTTGATGGCCCATTGTCTGATCTAGTTTCCTTCCCCGAAGATGCAGCGTCTGTTTCTGTCGAAGATTGCCGGGATAGGGCTAATAGATTGCTCTCCCTATTAGTGCTTCTTTTGGAGCAAACAACGCTTTGGGGTGGTGGCTATCCGAAGATTGTTGAGGCTCACGGAATTATTCACAATTGCGATGAGCAGAACACGGCCAAGATTGGCCAACCGGCTGTTATGGAACCAAAGTTCCCTCATCTACACGCAACCGTTAAGTTTGATAAACCGACGTTCAAAATCGCTCGGATAGCAAAGATTCTTGGCGTTGAAACCCAGTTTGTAGAAAAGCCGAATGGGCGTATTCCTCCCCAGGGTGGGCGGTCTGGTTCTCATGATGCTCAACTTGCGTATCTGATCCACGCTAAGGATGAAGATAAGTATCAATATGAGCCGGAGCAAGTTGCAACGGTTGCTGGCCAGGATTATTTAGAGATTCAGAAACAACGCGAGGCCGAATGGTTTTTGGGTCGTGGCAAAAAGCGTCACAAGCTGGCGGCTCTATCAGTTGATGCACTGCTTGAGCAGGTTCTTTCCGGCAACATCACAAAAGAAAACGTTCTCTTGTCGGATGAGCTGTTTCGGGTGTATTCGGAATTATCCGACAAGTTCAATAGAGCCTTTGTTGTAGCTGGCGAACGTAAGGCGTACAGGGCAGCCGAGGCAATGAAAAACGGCGATTTTCACACTGCCATATTCTTTCTTTATGGCGCTGCCGGTTCTGGCAAAACCAGACTGGCGAACCTCCTCGTTGATCAGCTTATTGAATCAACGAATTGGTCGTTATATCGTGCAGCCTCAAGACATTCGTTAGACGATTGGCAAGGCCAAGAAATTATTCTTATGGATGATGTTCGGGCTAGTGCAATGTCCGCTTCTGATTGGCTGACCCTACTCGATCCCTATAACCCAAATCCGGCTTCTGCCAGGTATCAAAACAAGCTGGCGGTTGCGCCAAGATTAGTCATTATTACTGCCTCAATTGATCCAGTTACATTTTTCTATTATGCCCGCGCTAAGGGCGACGTTGATGAAGCTCTGGATCAGTTTATTAGGCGGTTAATGGCATCGGTCAACGTTATCAATACCGATGGGATGCCGCGTTATTACTACAAGAGATTAGGGCTATTATCTGAGCGCGATGAACTGGTTAGGCATAGGCAGGGGGTTGATGTTGCCTATCGGGATAATGTACATAAACATTCTGATTTTTTTGGTAAAACGCCCGAGCTGACGCGCGGGGTAGTTGATTCGATTAAGTGTGATGAACCGGAAATAATTGCTCGGCTTTCTTTAGATGTAGCGAATAGCTCGCCCGATGTTATTGACTTGACTGAATCTGATTGGGTTGAAGTTACGCGGGTAGTTGAGCAGTCAAGCAGTTCACATGATGCTGAACTTCGTGAACGAATTTGGCGTGAAAAAAATCGTTGGGTTCTATTACCTAGCAACCCTTCGTTTAATGGCTATTACGAGGGATTTAAGCCCCTGGAAATTGATGGTTCAGATATAGAGTTTTTTGATGACGATGACGAGGTTGATTATTCAGATCTTTATTCTGATTACCTACCTCCAGATTGCGATCTCGCATCATAGCTATTTAGTTAATTAAGAGTTATAATTTAATTATTAACCGAAGGGAACCCGAAGCGATTAACTCGCTTTTTAGGTTCCCTTTTTTTATACAAATTAAGGAGTCGAAATGTCACTGATCACGCAAGAGCAAATTAACGAGCGAGCCGCTGAGTTGCGAAAATTGCGCAAAGATTTTAAGGCGCAAAATGAGCGTTTGAAGCGCGATGCTTTGTTTGAACTTGGTGAAGCTGTTGCTGCATATTCGGGCGCTGGTGATGTTGAAGCTATTAAAGCTCAGATAGCGAAATTTAAGGCGGGCGCCGAAGCAGCCGAAGAGGCTGCTAAGCGCTCTGCCGATGAGCAGCAGCCAGCAGAGGGCCATGACTACAACAGTGATAGCGGTTATGGCTACTGACAGCGTTCGTGCGGTCGGCGGGTTCCGGTTAGCCGGGACTCGCTGGCCGTACGGGTACCCCCGGAGGGCGCACCCTTTCGCAGAAAGGGTAGTGCGCTACCCTTTGTATCAAAAGTTGCAGTTTTATGGCCGTATTCGGGTTCGGGGTCCCGGATGCGGCCTTTTGTTTGATTTTTTACATTTACTGGAGTCTTTATGTATACAACACCGATTAGATGGATTGGATATCAGAGAAACAAAATTGGCGGGGCGTTGCGTCACTTAGTGCGAGATGTCGATCGCCAAAATGGCGAGGAAGTGAATCATTCTAATCAGAATATTTTTCCTGAATTGACTGATATGAACACTTCTTATGTTCCTGATGGGAACGGTGGTTTTCGTCAGATTGCAGATCGTCGAGAAGTTCTTGATTTTATTGATCTTAAGATTGATGGGGCTAGAAACTTTCGAGTTAAGCGCGATCCGGACACAAAAGAGCCGCTTAGAGATGAAGCGGGTGAAGTGATTAAGAAGTATGTCAAAATTCGCAAAGATGCGAACGTCGTTGTTGAAGTTGTTTTGGCGCTCGATCCAAACTTCTATGACTTACCGCCATATGAAGAGCGGTCAGATGAAAAGGGCAGACCGTTGCCAACAACGTTGTTCTTAGATGATGATCAAATGGCTAAGACGGTTAAGTATTTGCACGCCATGAGAAACTCATTTATTGATTATGTTGGTCGTGACAAGATCGCTTATATAGCAGAGCATTGGGACGAGACTAATCCTCAATTTCACATTGGCTTTGTTCCTATAACCGAAGATGGACAGCTTTCAGAGAAACAATTTTTTGATGGTCATAAGGGGCGCGGGGCTGCTCAGGCTGCTTATCGAAAGGTTCACGATTGCATTAGAAATGATCTTCGTGCTGCTGGGTACGAGGCCACAATGGAAAGAGTGTCTGAGGGTTCCAAAGGCGTCTCAGTCAATGCCTATAAGAAGCGTATGCAAAACGAACGCGAGCTTGATGAGAAACAGAAAGTTTTGCAGCGTCGAGAGTCCGACTTGATAGCGGATCAGCGAAAACTCGGTAGCGCGATTACTAAGTTTAATGTGCAGTCTAAAGATATCGTTGCGAAGCGAAAGGCTAAGGCTGAAAAGCTGACTAAGCGTGAAAAGTTTCTTGACCAGAAAGCCGAGCAGATCGAAGCTGAAAAGATTCGGGCTTATGACGACGCTAAGGCAGAGGCTAAGCAGCAACTTTTGAGCATCGGAGAGCTAACCCCTGGGCGGCTGAAAGTCGATGCGCTGGGGTCTGAGTTTTTGGCAATATCGAAACAGCTAAAAGAGTCTAACCCTGCTTGGGCGAAACTTTTTTCCGGGGTTGCTTTTGTTTTATCGTGTAACAACGGGCTGGCCGAAATGCTAGCTAAAAGTTGGCCGAAAATCGTTGCCTCACAACCCACGAGAACCGCTAAGCAGATCGACGCAATCCGGCCACCGCAAGTACAAAAAGCCGATGATTACGACATCGAACTTTGACCTGCTGACCGCTCCCACGCTCGACCGTGCCAACGTGGGCTTGCCCGCGTTGGGGCTGATTTATTGGGCACGTAGTGGGCACAAGTTTGACTATATGGCCTAAAACCCCTAGTCAAATGCATGTTTAGCATTAATTCAACTCCTCTTCCGGACACCAATAATAAACGTTCTGACAAGGGTAAATGTTCGGAACACTTCTCTCTAGGATGAGAATGGGAGGACAATAGCCCGCTTTGGTGCGTTCTCCTCTTTGGATTTAATACCCATTAACCCGCAATCGCGTTCATCGGTAGGTCAACTCGACCCTGGTCATGCCGTTTAACATGTCCGTCGATTTCAGATCGATAGAAATGAGGCTGACAGTTAAGAAACGAATTGCACCCGCGTTTCGTTCGTGACTGGGTGGTCCAAAGTGATGAGCTGGGTGCGATTGGCCACCAACTTTGGTTGGCCGGCCACCCATATCGCGATCGAGACGAAATCCGCGATCATCAATAGTACTGTGGTCATCACGTTTCCTTTCGTGAGGACCACTAAGCAGGCTAAGTCTTTGAACCTCCGGTGAAGAACCTTTGCGTAACTAATATGCCGAAATCTATTTTCTGAGCTGGTTTTGGCCACCCGTGACGTCGTCGAGGGCAGAAACGATCGGTTCCGGAAGCGTTTTTCCGGCAACATCTAGAAGTCCGCTGAGCTGCTCGACCGTCCTAGCGCCAAGCAGGGGAGCGGTGACGCCAGGGGCGTCCCTAACCCACAAAAGAGCCACCTGCGAAGGCGTTAGGTCTAGGCCGCTGCCGGCCTTCTTTACGGCCTCTACGACTGCCCGAGAACGCTGGTCGAGGTAAGGCTCGACAAACCAAGACAGGTTGTCCTTGGCACCTCGGGAATCCCTCGGAGTGCCATTTGAGTACTTCCCGGTCAGGACGCCCCTGCCTAGCGGCGACCAGGGGAAGAACCCCATCTGGTGATATCGCAATGCGGGCAGCACCTCGATCTCGGCCCTTCGTGCGAGAAGCGAGTATTCAATTTGGCCACTGACCAGCGGGACCCTTCCGGGCACGGCCTTCTGCCACATCGCCGCGGCGCTGGTTTGCCAACCGATGAAGTTGCATATTCCGGCGTATAACGCCATGCCCGTGCCCACGGCGTGATCGATTGCTGCCAGGCTCTCCTCGAGAGGTGCGTCACCCCAGGCGTGGATCTGCCAGAGATCGATGTGGTCGGTGCCGAGGCGGCGAAGCGAACCTGCAAGATCATCGAGCAAAGCGCGACGAGAAGTGTCGATGGTCTGAGACGTCCCGTGCGTGCCGAAACCAGCCTTAGTCGCGATCACGATGTCGTCGCGGCTGACGACGTCTCGCATTATTTGGCCTAGCGTCTGCTCTGCGAATCCTCCGCCGTAGGCGGGCGCGGTGTCGATGAGGTTGCCGCCGTTTGAAACGAACTCGGCAACCAGGTCGCCGGCTTCGTCCGCGTCGACAGAAGAACCCCATGTCATAGTGCCGAGGCCCAGCTCGCTAACTACTAGGCCGCTGTTACCCACCTGGCGTTTGCGCATCATGCACCACAGGCTACCTGGGTAGAAACCGGATCTAGCACTCCAAGTGCCAAGAGAATCGCCAGAACGAGTGCCAGACCGATGCGGTAGATGACGAACGGCTTGAAGCTGTGGGTGGTAATGTAACGGATCAGCCACGCGATTACGGCGTAACCGATGACGAACGAGATGACCGTCGCGAGGATCGTCGGGCCCCAACGTACGCAAGCGTCGTCACCGATATCCTTGAGCTTGAACAGGCCGGACGCGTAAATCGCGGGAATGGCAAGCAAGAAGGAGTAGCGGGTCGCAGCCTCGCGTGTGTAGCCCAAGAAGAGACCGCCGGAGATCGTGCCACCGGAACGCGATACGCCGGGAATTAACGCGCATGCCTGACAGAACCCGTAGATGATGCCGTCTTTCAAGCTCAACTGGTCAAGGGTTTTCGTCTGGTGAGCGATCGCGAAACGGTCTGCAACGCCCAAAACGATGCCGACGCCGGCGAGCACTGCGACAGTCAGCCACAGGTTGCGCAGGTGAGTGTCGATTGCGTCCTGGAAGATGATCCCCAGAATGCCGATAGGTAAAGTGCCAATGATGACGAGCCAACCCATTCGCGCGTCCGGGTCGCTGCGATCAATCTTTCCGACCAGCGACATTCCCCAGTGCTTGATGATGCGGACAATGTCACTGAAGAAGTAGACGATCACCGCTGTCTCGGTGCCGAGCTGGGTGACGGCGGTGAACGCCGCTCCAGGGTCTCGCCCGCCCATCGCCAACTGACCGAAGATGAATTGGTGAGCGCTAGAACTGATCGGCAGGAATTCCGTCAGACCTTGAATAATTCCTAGCCATATAGCCTCAAACCAGCTCATTGGCGTCCTTTCGAGATAAAAAAGCTCTTTAACCTGGGTTAGCCTACTAGTTTTTCGATCTGTTTAGATTTATCACTACGGCAAGCCGATATTCGGCCTACGCTAAATTTTATGGAGTTATCCGCGCTGGATCCTCACAGCTATGAAAACCCGGACAGGTTCGTCGCCGGGCTCGTTGGCGAGCGCGGGCACAGGGTCTACTACCTTCAAGCACGCAAAGGAAACCGCGTTACGAATGTGGTTTGCCAGCCGCAACAGTTGGCTAGCCTGAGCGACCACATCGACGCAGTACTCGACAAATTAGACGAGTACGGGCTTATCGAGGGCATGCCGGTGCTGCAGAAGAGCCCCAAAGACGACCGCCCGTTGGACGTGCCGCTAGAAGCCGATTTCATTGCAGGAACCATGGCAATTAGCTGGCAACCCGACAACCAATACCTACATGTTGAGCTATTCGAATACGGCCACTTCGACGACGCAAACCACGGCGTGGCCTGTGTGCTGCGGGCATTCATCACGCTCAGGCAGGCAAGAGAATTTGCTGCCAGAGTCAGGAAGATAGTTGATCTGAACACGCAAGTATGCCCGTTTTGTGGCCAGCCGCTGACTGCTAGAGGCCACGTCTGCCCGAGCGCCAACGGCTTCAGGCGCATGACCGAAATCTAAGTTTTTACGATCAGATAGGTTGAATACATGCACTCATGGCCTGCCCCAAAAGTTCCCCTAATCGATTGCGAGCAGATCCCCGAGAGGGTCAGCGCGTTCGACGCTAGATCCTTGAAGATTAAGAATGTCGGCCCTGAAACCGGCACCGCCAAGCTCTACGTGTGTGGAATCACCCCATACGACGCAACCCACCTGGGCCACGCGTTCACCTACCTGACTTTCGACACAATGAATCGCGCCTGGCGCGATGCCGGCCTTGACGTCAAATACGTGCAGAACATCACGGACGTTGACGACCCGCTGCTTGAGCGTGCGGACGCCACCGGCCAAGACTGGCTAGAACTTGCGACCGATCAGATGCAGCTTTTCAGCACGGACATGGAGGCCTTGAGGGTCCTGCCGCCAGACCACCTTGTTCCGGTTTCGGAGACCATGGACGAGGTTGAGGAGATGATCCTCAAACTCAAAGAGAAGGGTTTGGTCTATCAGTTAGACGACGAATACCCGGACTGGTATTTCCGTTGTTCTAAAGTTCCAGGATTCGGAAAAATCAGCCATTTGAATCGTGCCCAGATGCTACCCGAATTCGCCGAGCACGGCGGAGATCCAGAACGCCCGGGCAAGGAAGACCCCCTCGACGCTCTAGTCTGGCGACTGGAGAGGCCGGGCGAGCCCAGCTGGGAATCCTCGCTTGGTAAGGGCAGGCCGGGGTGGCACATCGAGTGCACCGCGATCGCGCTCAACCGATTAGGCGCCAATCTGTGCGTTCAGGGCGGCGGTAGCGACCTGATCTTCCCACACCACGAGATGTGCAATGCGCAGTCGCTCGCTGTCAGCGGAGAGGATTTCGCTCACGACTTCGTCTACGCCGGTATGGTCGGCCTCGACGGAGAAAAAATGAGCAAGTCGAAGGGTAATCTGGAACTGGTCTCCAGGCTGCGCGCTAGGGGAGAGGACCCGATGGCCATCCGTCTGGCCCTACTCAACCACCACTACCAGAGCGACTGGGAGTGGTTCGCCAGCGACATGGAAGCGGCAAATCGCAGAGCCGACGCCTGGAAGGCCGCTTTCTGCGCAGGTAAGGGCACCGCGGCCAAGCCAGTCATCCAGGAACTCCGTAAGGCGGTTCGCAACAACTTGGACACGCCTAAGGCGATCCGCGTAATCGACGAGTGGACGTCCGCTGTTTTAGCTGGTGACGGAGAAGACACCCAGGCCCCAGCCAAGGTCGCTGACGCGGTCGACGCCCTGCTGGGTGTCCGTTGGGACTAGGGCTGCCTACTGTGCGGAATCCTCCGCTCGGGCCGGACGGTTAGCGGGACGCTCGATGCCCGCCACTGCGTAGACCTCTTCCTCGTTTAGGGTCTCTTTGACCATGAGCTCTTCCGCGATAGCGCAAAGCTGATCGCGGTGATCCTCAAGCATCCGGACCGCCTGCTCCTGGCATTCCGCGATAATCCTGCGGACCTCTTCGTCGACCGTGCGAAGCGTAACATCAGAGATTCCGATAGTGCGGGGATCTGCGTCATCGATTAACACTGTCATGGGGCCGACCTTTTCGCTCATGCCCCACTTGCCGACCATCTGACGGGCGATGGCGGTTGCCTGTCGCAGATCGGATTCAGCGCCGGTGGTGACCACGCCGTAGATAGCGTTCTCTGCTGCCATGCCGCCGAGCGCGCCGATGATTCGCCCGCGCAGGTAGTCTTCGTCGTAGCCGTAGCGGTCAGCGTCCGGGGTGGAAAGCGTGACGCCCAAAGCCTGACCTCTAGGGATGATCGAGACCTTACGCACCGGGTCTGCACCCTTGCGCAACATGCCGAGAAGGGCGTGCCCGGATTCGTGGTAGGCGGTGCGACGGCGCTCCTCCTCGGGGATTACAACGTTGCGCTCTACGCCCAGCTGGATCTGTTCTAGCGCATTCATGAAATCGGTGTGCCGCACCGACTCGTCCTCGCGGCGAGCCGCCTGCAGGGCTGCCTCGTTAGCAAGGTTGGCTAGGTCCGCGCCGGTGGCTCCAGGCGTTACGGATGCGATGCGATGCAGATCCACGTCGTCGGCAAGCGGAATCTTACGGGTGTGGACCTTGAGGATCTGCTCTCGACCACCCATGTCCGGTGCGTTCACGGTGATGACCCGGTCGAACCGTCCCGGCCTGGTCAGCGCATTATCTAAGACGTCCGCCCGGTTTGTAGCACCGATGACGATGACGCCCTCCGTGCCGTCGAAGCCATCCATCTCCGTGAGGATCTGGTTAAGAGTCTGCTCGCGCTCGTCGTTCCCGCCGGACACACGGGCCGAACCGCGGCTGCGGCCAATCGCGTCGATTTCGTCGATGAAGATGATCGCGGGCGCAACTTTGCGGGCCTCTTCGAAGAGCTGACGGACGCGCTGTGCGCCGACACCGACGATCATCTCGATGAATTCGCTGGCCGACGCGCTGAAGAAAGGCACCTCGGCCTCGCCAGCTGTTGCGCGAGCAAGCAGTGTTTTACCAGTGCCGGGCGCGCCTTCGAGCAGCACGCCCTTAGGTGCCCGCGCGCCCAGCTTGGCGTACTTAGACGGGTTCTTTAAGAAATCTACGATTTCGCCGACCTGGGCCTCGACCTCGTCGATGCCGGCCACGTCGTCAAAATTGACCCTAACGTTGCTCTGCTCGATGGGCTTGACCTCGCGGCCCATGCCGAACGGACCTGTGCGATTCATCCTGCGGAAGAACCAGATCGCAATTCCGATCAGGATGCCCCACATAAGCATGGTGCCGACGAAGTTAACGATCGGACCGCGCTGATCTATGACTGGGGTTGCCTTGACGATTCCGTCGCTGGCAGCAAGCTTGGCGAGCGGATCGTCCTTAGCGAAGGTCGGCCGCTCGGTGGTGAACTTGGCATATTTCCTGTCCGACTTGCTGCCGTCCTCGTTCGGGATCGGCCGGGCAGCCTTCAGCTCGCCCTGGATGGTGTCTCCTTTTGCGTAGATTTCCTTGACGTTGCCGGCTTCTACTTGGGCGCTAAATTCCGTGTAGGCGATCGACGGAGGAGCGTTGCGCGCGTCCTGCCAGCTAAATATTCCCCAGATGAGCGCAAACAAGGCTGCGGCACAGACCCAGAAGATCCAGCGCTTGGGTTTCTTCTTGTCGTTTTTCGGCAGGCCCTCGGTGTGCCACGGGCGCGGTGACTCTAAGGGGGAGTCGGGCCGTGACGTCGAGGCATTGCCGCTGCGTTCGTATTCGCTGGCCTGCCTGGACTCGTCTTTATTCGTGGCCTTGCCGTTTATCTTGGCTCTATCACCCTGCTGGGGGTTGGTCATTCGGTCTCCTTGATTGCTTCAAATCAATCTTATGTTGTGTCACCGACATTTCTAGATCATCAACCTTGGTCTAGGCTGTCGATGTGAATAAAAGTTTCGAAGAGCTGTTTGAAGAACTAACCAACACCGCGAAAACTCGTCCCGAAGGTTCTGGCACAGTAGCTAGGCTCGACGCTGGCGTCCACGCGATTGGCAAAAAAATTGTCGAAGAGGCCGCGGAAGTGTGGATGGCTAGCGAGTACGAGGGCAAAGAGGCCGCTGCAGAGGAAATCAGCCAGCTGATCTATCACTTGCAGACCATGATGATTAAGCTTGGTATCAGCCTCGAAGATATGTATAAGTACCTCTAACTTTTTAGTTAAGTCACTGCGCTACGACGAGAGAGAGTATGAGCAAAAAATTGATTAAAATCGCCGTCCCCAACAAGGGAGCGTTGTCAGGCGCCGCAGCGACTCTTTTTAAAGAGGCGGGCTACCCGCAGCGCAGCGACTCCAAAGAACTCGTTCTTAGGTGCGTCGAAGAAGGCGTGGAATTTTACTACTTGCGCCCACGCGATATCGCGGTCTACGTAGGCGAGGGCACGCTAGACCTGGGCATTACCGGGCGGGACATGCTGATCGATTCGGGCGCAAACGCCGAAGAAATCATGCAGCTTGGCTTCGGACGCAGCAAATTCAGGTTTGCTGGCCCTGTCGCAGATATGGACATCCCCGATCTCGATGGCAAAAGGATCGCCACCAGTTATCCCGGTCTGCTGGAGAAGTTCCTCGAAGAAAAGGGTATCTCCGCCAGGTTGATTCACCTAGACGGGGCAGTCGAAAGCTCCATTCAGCTCGGTGTCGCCGACGCGATCGCTGACGTCGTCGAGACCGGCACGACCCTGCGCAAAGCGGGTCTGCACGTTTTTGGTGAGCCGATTCTGTTCAGCGAAGCCATCCTGATTAAGCCCTCCGACTCAAAGCTTGATTCTGCCAACGGTTTCTTCGAGCACCTGATGCAGCGAATTTCCGGCGTGCTCGTCGCTCGCGATTACGCGCTAATGGATTACGACATTCCGGAGGGTCTGCTAGACGACGCAATCAAACTGACCCCTGGTCTCGAGGCGCCGACCATTTCCCCGCTGAGCAAGGACGGCTGGGTAGCCGTTCGCTCGATGGTGCCGTCGGCCAAGACCCAGAAGTTGATGGACGATCTCTACGATCTCGGCGCACGCGCCATCATCGTTACTGATCTGCGAGCCTGCAGGCTCTAGCCGCCTATTCGGGCGCTAGTCCTAACATGAACGTGACGCTTCCTCTGGCGCTTTTTGCCGGATTCGTCTCATTCGTGTCGCCGTGCTTCCTGCCAGTCGTGCCCGCATTCGTCGGGCAGCTGGTTGGGGTGGCCGACGACAAGATCCCCACCCGTAACGCCGTGGCAAATTCGCTCGGTTTCGTTGGCGGCTTCAGCCTCGTCTTCATCGGTTTGTGGGCCGGAATAGGTGCGATAGGCAACGTGCTCGGGCAGTATTCGACCGTGCTGCGGATATTAGGCGGTGCGATCCTCATATTTATGGGGTTGCACGTCGCTAGGTTAATCAACATTTCGTTTCTCGATAGGGTGGTTCGCGCTCCCATGCGCAAGGGCAAGCCCGGCATCGGGCGCGCGGCATTGTTGGGCGTCGTATTCGGCGCCGGATGGACGCCCTGCGTCGGGCCCGTGCTGGGCGGGATAATCGCACTTGCAGCCACCTCCGAGACGATGCTGAGCGGGCTGGCGCTGATGATCGCCTACTGCCTGGGGCTCGGAGTGCCCATTGTCCTTGTGGCGGTGGGTGCCGTAAACGTGATCGACAGATTTGGTTGGTTTAAGACTCATTCTGTCGCCATCTCTTTGATCAGCGGAGCTTTGCTTATCTGCGTAGGGCTTCTCATGGTCTTTGGTGTGCTGCAGAAATTTGCTTCCATGCTGTTACCCGTATGAGACTCAGGCGATTTCCATCTTAGGGGAGCCTTGCTAGACTCGAAAGCCTGATGAGTGAAACGAATCCAGCCGACGAACCCCTCTGGCGCGCCAAACTACGAAACAGCAAGATCGCGACGGTCTCCATCGTTCTTTTGGTTGCGCTGGTGGCGATTAGCGCGTTTACGTTGACAAATTCGGCCTCTAAGGAATCCGCTCAGTCTGTGGAGACTCAGGTGCCGGGCGTTGCAGAGGTCGGCAAGCCTGCCCCAGATTTCACGGCAACACTTATCGACGGCAGCACCTTCAAACTGAGTGATTATCAAGGTGAGCCGGTCTGGTTAGTTTTTCAGACTACCTGGTGCTCCGGTTGTAAGGCAGAGCTAGAAAGCGTGCAGAAGGTGTCGGATTCTGCTCAAGACTCGGGTTTGCGAGTGCTGGCGATATACGTCGGCGAGGACGTAGATACAGTTCGTGGCTTCGTCAGCAGGATGGGCCTTAGCTTTGGCCACGCCGCTGACGAGAACGGGAAACTGTCCAAGGCCTACGGGGTGTCTGGTGTGCCCGCACACTTCTTCATAGCAGCTGACGGCACCATTGCGAAAAGCCACGTTGGTGTTCTGGACGAGCGTCAAATGTCTGAGAATCTGGTCAGGATTCGCTAGTCGTAGCTGTCAAAGCTGAATGTTTTTATTTTTGTAACGAGTTTGTCTCGAATTTACATAGCATATTGGGTTTTATTTAGGCCACGCTAGGTTAAGTCTGCCCGCAGGGACCTTTGTAATTGTTCTTCGAATGTGTCTACGGGCGCCAAAGCTTTGGTCTAATCCGCCTCGCTCGTCTGTGCGGACGAGCCCGGCAGAAAGACAATATGCGTAAACCACTAGCTGGCATTGTCGCCCTGATTGCGGCAATAGCCATGATGCTCAGCGTCTGCACTTCCAACACGCCTAGCGCGGATAGCAGCGCCGCAAACACCGATAAAGCAACCGTCGCGGTAAAGGGCGCTAAGGGCAACGACGTCGAGGCCCCGTGAATTACGTTCTTTTCCCGGCCCGGCCATGGTAGCCAGAATGACAGTTGCGATCATTTTCGCCTTCATCGGCACGATGGTTTTCTTCGGATTCCTGCGTCGCGTGCGGCTGCGTTCTTCGCTAATTGTGCCGATCATCGGCATCATGCTGGGCGCGGTTATTTCCGCGGCCACCTACTCCGACCAGATCTGCGCCATGAAGGGCGGCAAGATCGTGAAGTTCGACCCGCCCGCGGAGGTAATGAAGCCGGATGTGCTGTCCGGCATCTTCGACACGGACATCGACATCATCCAGTGCCCCCGCGGGTCGGTGGCTATCTACTAGAAGTTCTGAGCGATTCGCTCGGTGCACATGACGCCATCGCGAATCTCAACCTTGAGGACTACAGCACCGAGGTTCGGCACCTCGCCAAGTGACTCGGCGATCAGGTGCTCAACCGTGTAGCGCAGCACGGACCCGTGGGTGGCAGCCACGATGTTTGAATCCGGTGCGATGGTAGCCATCGACCGCAACGCGTAAACGCCCCTGTTGATTACCTGTAGGCGCGGCTCGGCGCCGAGAATTCCCTCCCTGGCCTGGCGCTGCGGCAGCCCCGCCAGTACGGGGTTCGCGGCGTTGATCTCCTCGAGGGTGCGACCCTCGGCCCAGCCCCAGTCGCGCTCGACCATGCTCGGTAGCACGCGGCGATCTTCGATGCCTAGGGCGTCGGCGATGATGTAGCCGGTCTCTCTGGCCCGCTGCAGCGGAGAGAAACGCAGCGTGTCCCAATCCTTGTTCGTCTTTTCCGCGAATTCTCGCAAGAACGGGACGGCGATCTGGGCCTGCTCTCGGCCCAACTCATTTAACGGAATGTCGGATGAGCCTTGAAACTTTCCGGTGGCGTTCCAATCGGTTTGGCCGTGTCGGACTAATGCAACGATCGTCATGACGCAAAGAATACCCGGTTAGACGGAGGACCGACTAACCGGGTGAGTTAAAAATTAACTTTACTTGTCGTTCTTTTGCTGGGAAACAGCCTTCACGCTGCTGGTCTTGTAGGCGCCCGGGGCGTCAACGATGATGGCTGCGCCGTCTGCCTGACGAATCATCTCGCGGGGAGCGATCGCCCTGGACAGGTGGTAGCCAATCACGGTCACGATGGTGCCTAGCGCGATGCCTCCTAGGGTGAAGTGCTCGCCGAAGTTAAGCGAAACGTTGCCGACGCCGATGATGATGCCAGCCGAAAGCGGAACCAGGTTGATCGGGTTACCGAAGTCGACGCGGTTTTCCTTCCAAATCTTCGCGCCCAGCAGGCCGATCATGCCGTACAGCACGACGCAGATGCCGCCCAGTACACCGCCGGGAGTGGCCGAAATTACTGCTCCGAACTTGGGGCTGAAGCCGAAGAGGATCGCGACGATCGCGGCAACGACATAAGCGGCTGTGGAATAGACGCGGGTTGCGGCCATTACGCCGATGTTTTCGGAGTAGGTGGTCGTGGGGCCGGCACCTGCGGTGGTGGCCAGCATGGAGGTTAGGCCGTCGGCAGCGATTGCTCGGCCCATTACGTCGTCCAGGTCTTCGCCGGTCATCTCGGCGACGGCCTTGATGTGCCCCGTGTTCTCGGCGATCAGCGCGATGACGACGGGAAGCGCGATGAGGATGAACTCGATCGAGAACTGCGGCATGTGCAGGCCGACGACGTTATCGGTGGCGCCGTAGGTCCAGTTGGCTAGGTCTGTTACCGGGGGTAGGCCGATCCAGTCAGCCTGCTGGACCTGCGTCCAATCGACGCGCAGGTGGGAGGTGCCGTCTTGAGAGGCCACCGGGCCGGCTATGACGTCAAGTATCCAGCTGAGCAGGTAGCCAAAGATCAAGGACAGGAAGATGGCGATTCGGCCGATGAAGCCCCTGGCGCCGACAGAAAGCAGGATTACCACGATCATCACGGTGAAAGCCACCCATTGATCCTGCGGCCAATAGGTCGCCGCGACTACGGGTGCCAGATTGAAGCCGATGAGCATAACAACAGCGCCAGTGACGGCCGGGGGCAGCAGCCTGTGAATTGGTCGGGAACCCGCGAAGTGAATGATCAGGCCGACGATGAAAAGCGTCAGACCGACGGCGAACAGCGATCCGGAAACATGCGCCGGGTTGCCTCCGCCCTGGTAGATGAGGGTTGCGACACCGACGAAGGAAGCCGAGCTGCCCAGGTAGCTGGGCACGCGGTTTTTGACGACCAGCAGGAAGATGAGGGTTGCGACACCGCTCATCATGACGGCAAGCTGTGGGTTCAAGCCCATTAGCAGCGGGAATACGAAGGTGGCTCCGAACATCGCCACCACGTGCTGGGCGCCTAGCCCGATTGTTTTGCCCCAGCCGAGGCGTTCCTCAGGGCGAACTACTGCGCCAGGCAGCAGTTTTCCGTTGTTGTGCAGTTTCCAAATCGCCATTTTCTAACCTTTCCGACGCAAAAGTTTAGGGCACATTCATAGGAACTTCACATTTTGCGTCGGCAAATCGAAGAAAGCGCAGTTGGGGACGCCCAGATCGAGCCCACGACAAATTGTGGTCGGTAATTAGATTTTTCTACGACAGAAAAGCGTTTCACCTAGTCAGGAAGATTTTCCCCGCATCTCACCCGAAAATCGGCGACGTGAGTGCGATTTGTCACGGTCCTTAGAACTATCAAGAGTTCGCTAAATCCAACTCTTAAACCACATTCGCAGGCTCCAGGCATCCCGCGTCATCAATTCATCGGTCAAAACGGGATAGATGAACCAGAAATTCAAAATAACCAGGATGATGAATCCGAAGACTATCGAGGTGCCAACTTTCCTTCGTTTTGCCGAAGGCGAGCCAATTATTTTGCCCGCGACGAGCGCCAGCGCGATGCAGGTGAATGGCACCATCATGATCGCGTAGAAGAAGAAAAGTGGGCGATCGGCGTTGGGGAACCAGGCCAGCCAGGGCACGGCCCAACCGAGGACGACAATTGCGAAGCGCCAATCTCGTCCGGCTAGCCAGAAGACCAGGCCGGCGATTATCGCCGCTAGCCCGACCCACCAGAGCACGGGGGTGCCCATTCCGGAGATAACCCTCAGGCATGTGCTGCCCACGTCAGCCTCACAACCGTCCGTGCCGGGCTTAATCCCGTTGACGGCGTCGATTCCGATGGTTCGACCCATAACGGGCCAGGTTGCGGGGTGGGCTTCGTAGGTGTGCGTCTGGCCGGCCATGAAGTCGCCGGTGTGGAAGTCGTAAATTTGCTTGTGATATTGCCAAAGCGATGCCAGCGGCGCGCCCAGCGCTCTGACTAGTGGATCGTCGGGATTCTTGGCGCCCCAGTCTCGTCCCCAGCCGATGTCAGTCATCAACCATGAAGCCCAGGACGCGATATAAACGATGGCCGACACTACCACCATTTTCACGAATGCGATCGGAGCGTCGATCAGCAACGCCTTCGACGCCTCGGCCCGCGCTCCCGCTAGCTTTCTAGAAGAAAAATCGAATGCGACCGATAGCAGCCCCATCGCAGCCAACACGTAGACAGCGTTCCACTTGCAGGCGATAGCCGCGCCGAACATCAGCCCGGCAGCCAGGCGCCAGGGCCGCCAGAAAATCAGCGGACCAAACTTTCCGTTAAGGTTCACCGCCCTCTTCTGACGCAGGTACGTCGCCAACCTGAGTTGGAACCAGTCGCGATCTGCGGCTACGCAGGCCACCGCGAGAACGGTAAAAGTCGCCTCGAAAATGTCGAGCAGCGCGATTCGACTCATGACGAAGTGCAGACCGTCGAAGGTGAGCAGCAGCCCAGCGATCAAACCAATCAGGGTGGAGCGGGAGAGCCTGCGGGCTAGTCGAATAACCGCGACCACCATGATCGTGCCGAAAACCAACGCGCTGATTCGCCATCCGAATGAATTCATGCCGAAGATTTGCTCGCCGGCGGCGATCAGCCATTTGCCAAGCTGTGGGTGAACGATGAAACTCGGGTTGTTAGTGAAGATGTCGACGTTGCCAGACACGACCTGTGAGTTGGCGTCTTCAGGCCAACTCATCTCCGCGCCGCGCTGAAGCAAAGTCCACGCGTCTTTGGCGTAGTAGGTTTCGTCGAACATTAAGTTCGAAGGCCTGGAGAGGCTAACCAGGCGCATGATGAAACACAATGCGGCGACTAGGCCCGTCAGAATCCAGCTGAGCGTTCGGTCTTTTCCTAAGACTAGCGACTCTTCGAGCGCTGCCAGTGTCGATTTTTTCTCCACCCGGTCAGTCTAGGTTAAGTGAGGACAATCGGTCTTTCCGCAGGCCTGTCTAGGCGCAATAAGCGATTTATCTCGGGGCACAACCCGTATGCAACGTATCCTGAAAGTTATGAGTGATAATTCTCCCGGCGTCCTTGTCCTCGCTGCCACCCCAATTGGCGATGATGCCGACGCCTCACCTGCTCTGCTTAAGGCACTCGGTGAGGCCGATGTGATCGTTGCGGAGGACACCAGGCGCGCCCAGCGGCTATTTTCTCGTTTGGATTTGCACGTCGATGCGCCTTTGATCAGCTGTTTTGAGGGTAATGAGCGCGAGAGAATCCCAGAGCTTTTGGGAGATCTCAGGCAGGGCAAACGCCTGGTGCTGATTACAGACGCGGGCATGCCTGTGGTCAGCGATCCCGGTTATCGACTGGTAAACGCTGCGATCGAGGAAGAGATTCGTGTTACAGCGGTTCCTGGCCCATCCGCGGTGCTCACAGCACTTGCGTTGAGCGGTTTGCCCAGCGATAGATTCTGTTTTGAGGGCTTTCTGCCGCGCAAACCGGGGGAGAGGCGTCGGAAACTCTCCGAGCTGGTGGATGAACAGCGCACGCTCATTTTTTTCGAAGCGGTGCACCGGCTGGCGGATTTTTTGGCCGACATGCGCGATGCGTTCGGGCCGGATCGGCAGGCTGCAGTTTGTCGGGAGCTCACT
The DNA here is from genome assembly GCF_000423485.1 of Propionimicrobium lymphophilum DSM 4903. Classification (GTDB taxonomy): domain Bacteria; phylum Actinomycetota; class Actinomycetes; order Propionibacteriales; family Propionibacteriaceae; genus Propionimicrobium; species Propionimicrobium lymphophilum. Next base: position 85,826 of record NZ_AUIB01000007.1, read on the forward strand.
AAGACCTACGAGGAAGTCAAGCGGGGCAATCTCGAAGAGCTTGCCGAATGGGCAAAGGCAGACGTGCGAGGCGAAATCACGATCGTGGTTCACGGTGCGCAGCAAAAGGCGCCGGATGCCGAAGCGGCACTCGCACAGGTCATGGAGCTAGTCGAGCGGGGCGATAAGCTCAGCTTCGCGGTGACGGAGGTGGCGCGGAGAACAGGCGTGCGTCGAAAGAGCCTATATGATGCCGCTTTGGCGGCTAAGAAAGAGGATAATTAAGTGAGCGAAATCTCTAAGACCCTAGAGAGGCTCGAGCTGCCGGAGCTGCCGGCTCCACTTGCGGGTGAGCTGATTGACGCCCACACCCACTTGGACACCACTCAGGAATATTCCATGCTACGCCCAGTCGACGCTTTAGGGGCTGCGGCTGAGGTCAACGTCCATCGGATCGTTCAGATTGGCTGCGATGTGGATAGCTCGCAGTGGGCGGTCCGCTTTGCCTCGACTCATCCGCAGGCTGTCGCTGCAGTCGCCATTCATCCAAACGACGCTCCTGGTTTGAGCGACGAGGACTACGAGAATTCGATCTCGACCATCGATTCTTTAGCGGGGGCGGGCCATCACGTGCGTGCGGTAGGCGAGACGGGCTTGGACTATTTCCGCACGGATCCCACGCTCGATGGTGGTCCGGAGGCCATCGAACGGCAGAAGGATAACTTCCGCAGGCACATCGCGATCGCTAAAAAACATTCTCTGGCGCTTGCCATCCACGCTAGACGAGCCGAGAGCCGCAAGGCTAGGAAGTTCGGGGACGCGTTGGTGGACGTAGCTGACATCCTCGACGAGGTCGGCTGGCCCGAACGCACGATCTTCCATTGCTTCACCGGCGACCCGGAATTTGCCAAACGCGCGCTCGCGGCCGGGGCCTATCTGAGTTTCAGTGGCAACGTCACGTATCCCGCTAACAAGCACATTTATGAATCTCTGCTTCTTACCCCGAATAATCGAATAATGGTAGAAACCGATGCGCCATTTCTCACGCCGGTGCCCGAGCGGGGCAGGAAGAACGCTTCCTATTTGGTGCCTCACACACTGCGCTTCGTGGCTCAAGCAAAGGGGCTGGACGAAGCTCAGGCCTGCGCCCAGCTGACCGCAAACACGGTCGAGGCGTACGGCGGCGAGTGGGGAATCGGAATCGAACAGGATTAAACATGAGCGAACTTCTAGACCCGAAACTGGTGCGCGAGCTGGCAGCGAGCATCGATCTGAGGCCAACTAAGCAGCGCGGCCAGAACTTCGTCACGGATGCTAACACCGTTCGCAGGATTGTGCGCAAGGCGCAGATCGGGCCAGACGACATCGTCCTTGAGATCGGCCCCGGGCTGGGGTCCCTGACACTAGGTTTGCTTAGCACCGGCGCTCAAGTAACAGCCATCGAGATCGATGAGCGGTTGGCTGGGCTGCTGCCTGCAACGGTCGAGCGCCTGCAGCCGGAAGCGAAAGATCGTCTTCGCGTGGTCACCTCCGACGCGCTGGACGTTACCGAATTGCCCGGCCCCGAGCCTACGGCTGTGGTTGCCAACTTGCCCTATAACGTCTCGGTTCCCGTTTTGCTGACGCTTCTGGAGCGCTTTCCTAGCTGGGATCGCGGCTTGGTGATGGTGCAGCTTGAAGTCGCGAATCGCCTGGTCGCCGAGCCCGGCTCAAAGATCTACGGTGTGCCAAGTGTGAAACTCGCCTGGTACTGCGACGCCGAACTTGCCGGTCTGGTGCCGCCCAAGGTGTTTTGGCCGGTGCCGAACGTCGACTCGGGTCTGGTTCGGTTGACTCGTCGCGAACCCCCGGCAACAACCGCAGAAAGAAAGCAGGTCTTTGCCCTAGTAGACGCAGCTTTCAACCAGAGAAGGAAAATGTTGCGCTCGAGCCTAAACAAGTTCTTCGGTTCTTCTGCGCGAGCGGCCGAGACGTTGCAAGCTGCTGGTATCCCCGAAACCGCTCGTGGTGAGGCATTGCGTGTGCAAGACTTCGCTGCGTTGGCCGAACAGATCGGAGCTAATAATGAGGGTGACTAACTGCACGGTAAGAATGCCGGCGAAGATCAACCTGTGCCTTGGCGTCGGACCCAGACGCAGGGACGGTTTCCACGAGCTAGCGACGGTGTTCCAGGCGGTTGATTTATACGACAAGATAAGTGTCAGGCAGGCAGCTGACATCACTTTGACGATGCCGGGTTCCGAGTCAGAAAACCTGCCGTTGGGCGACAAAAATTTAGCAGTTAAGGCAGCAAAACTGCTTCGGCTGCGCCACGGCAGCCCTGACATGGGCGTGCACATCGAAATTACGAAGAAAATTCCGGTCGCTGGTGGAATGGCGGGAGGCTCCGGAAACGCCGCTGGTGTTCTCCTGGCATGCAATAAACTGTGGGGCTTGGATCTCAGCGACGAGCGACTCCATGCCTTAGCCCTCGAACTAGGTTCGGACGTGCCTTTCATGCTTTCCGGTGGCACAGCGCTGGGCTTCGGGCGGGGAGAGGAGCTGACGCAGCTGCCACATTCTGGGAAACTCAATTGGGTCCTGGCCACCAACAGGCAGGGGCTGTCCACGCCACGCGTTTTTGAGACTTTCGACGCGATGGGAGCTAACGGCGACGTGAGTTCTCCCGACGATCTTGTCCAGGCGCTTAAACGCCCTGATGTGGACGCCGTAGCCGGGTTGCTGAGAAACGATTTGCAGCCGGCGGCGTTGAGCATGCGTCCCGATCTGAAAAATATTTTGAAGGCTGGTATCGAGGCTGGTGCATTGTCCGGATTAGTTTCCGGGTCCGGCCCGACCTGTGTTTTTCTGGTTAATGACCGTTGGGCGGCCAGGAAGATAGGTGCGGCCGTTGGCTCCTGCATGGGCGTGGCATCGGCACTGGCCGTCAGCGGCCCCGCAGTGCCGAGCGTAAGAATTAACACCGACGGCGAGTAGGTGAACGGTTGAAACCCGAATCCGATGAGGTAGACGAAATCGTCGCCGCTTGGCATGAGCAACTGCCGAGTTCAGACGCGTCTGCGATGCATGTCTGGTCCAGAATCACCAGGTTAGGTCAACTGCTGGCGGACGAGCGTGGAAAGATCTTTGCGTCTAACGACTTAGGGATGTGGGAATTTGACGTGTTGGCGGCGCTCAGAAGAGCAGGCGAACCGTATCGAATGACGGCCGGACAATTGGTCAGCGCCACTTACGTAACCAGCGGAACGATGACTAATCGAATAACCCGGCTTAGCGAACGCGGCTTGGTCGTGCGAACCAAGGGCCAGGACAAAAGGACGGTCTACGTGCAGCTAAGCGAAGAGGGGATGCGCCTAGCCGACGCCTCTATCCGAGAACTGACCAAACTCGAGTCGAAGATGCTGGCCACCCTCGATGAAACCGAGCGCGAACAGCTGGTCAGTCTTCTTCGCCGGCTTCTGGTTGATCTGGCTTAGCTAGGTCGTTTTTCTCCAGGTTGGCGAGTCCGTTCCAGGCCAGGTTCGTCACTTGCCTGGCAAGGTCCTCCCTGGACAAGCTGCGATCTTCTAGCCTGCGCTGGCCTGCCATCGCGACCAGGCCGACCAATCCCTGGGCGAAAACGGGGCCGAGTCGCTCGTCGTATCCGTGTCTGGCTAGCGGTTCGATCAGCAAGTCTTCGACCCTGACCACGATGTCGTTGAGGATCGACGCAAAGCCTCCGTGGTTTCCTGCGACTAACGAATCTCGGTTGATGATCCTAAAGCCATCGGTGTGTTCGTCGATGTAGCTCAGCAATGCCAGAGCGCCCTTTTCGATGGTGTCTCGGTAGGTTGTTGCCTCGGCTAACGCGCTGTGAATGGCGTTTTCTAAACGTTGCACTTCGCGGTCTACTACAACGGCGTAAAGACCTTCTTTGCCGCCGAAGTGCTCGTAAACCACGGGTTTGCTGACGTTTGCCGCAGCCGCGATTTCCTCGACGGAGGTTCCGTCTAAGCCGTTTTGCGCAAACACGCCTCGCGCGATGCCGATCAGCTGTTCGCGGCGCTGCGCGCTGGTCATTCGCTTCTTAGTTCGTCGGGCTCGGCTTGGCTCACTTACAGGCATGACATCTAGTTTGGCACAACTTCGTATTGGTCGATCTAACTAATATGCCGTATAGTTCACTAAGCATTCCCCGGTTGGTCTGCTGGTAGGGCCCGCCTGACTTTGAATCAGGATTTAGCGACGCAGGTTCGATTCCTGCCCGGGGAACTCTTCATGTCTAGATTCTTTTGGCTACTTTATTTTCCCTATTTGCTGCTGTCAGGTTTTGTTGTCGGTGCAGGTAGCTAAAATACTGAAGGTATACGCCTAACAGGGGAGAACGAATGCAAGATCACCAGGTTTCAGCGGTTATCGTCTTGGCTGCCGGCGGTGGCACTCGGATGAAATCAGCAAAATCTAAGCTTCTTCACGAGGTTGCCGGCCGACCGATGCTCAATTACGCGGTTTCCGCGGCGAAGGCGCTGTCTCCTCAGCACCTGGTGGTCGTGGTCGGTCACCTCCGCGAGCAGGTGGAAGAAATCCTGTCGAAAGACTGGCCTGACGTCGAAGTTGCGTTGCAGCCCGAGCGAAACGGCACGGGTGGCGCGGTGCAATGTGGCATCACTAGCTTGGGCGACGCAACCGGCGAGATCATCGTCACCTATGGCGATGTTCCGATGCTCGATTCCGACACGCTTTCCGACCTCGTCGACGCCCACCGTGCCCAGCACAACGCTGTCACCGTGTTGACCGCGCGCGTTCCTAACCCAACCGGCTACGGCAGGGTAGTTCGCGTTGGCGAAGAGGTGGCGAAGATTGTCGAGCACAAGGACGCCACCGAGGAAGAGCTGAAGATCGACGAGATCAACTCCGGTATCTACGTTTTCGACGCAGCGACGCTGCGCGATGGTCTCGGCTCTTTGAAGGCAGACAACGCTCAAGGAGAGCTGTACCTAACCGATGTTATCGGTTACGCGCGCAGTCAGGGCAAGCGTGTTGGTGCGCTGGTCACCGACGATGTCTGGCAGACCGAGGGCGTGAACGACCGCGTGCAGCTCGCGGCCATAAACGCAGAGGTAAACCGACGAATCTGTGAGCGCTGGATGCGCGAGGGCGTCACAATCGTCGATCCGTTGACCACCTGGATCGAGACTGGCGTGGAGCTGTCTGAGGACGTCACGATTTTGCCGAACACTCAGTTGCTTGGCGCTACCAAGATTGAATCCGATGCAGTTGTCGGCCCAGACACCACCCTGCGCGACGTAGAGATTGGTAAAGGCTCGCACGTCATTCGTACACACGGCGAGTTGGCTGTGATTGGCGAAAACTGTGAGGTCGGCCCATTCAGTAGGCTGCGTCCAGGCACCACCCTGGGTAACGGTGGCAAGATCGGCTCGTTCGTCGAGACCAAAAACGCGCACATTGGCGAAGGCTCCAAGGTTCCGCACCTTACTTACTGCGGAGACGCCAACATTGGTTCTGGCGTAAATATTGGAGCTGGAACGATTTTTGCCAATTACGACGGCTTCAACAAGTCGAAGACTACCCTGGGAGATGAGGTATTCATCGGCTCCAATTCGGTGCTGGTCGCCCCCGTAACCGTCGGGGACGGCGCTTTCGTAGCAGCCGGATCAGCGGTGACCAATGACATTCCCGCCGGTGCTTTGGGCATTGCCCGCTCTAGGGAACACGTCTCCGAAGGCTGGGTGCCTCGCACTAGGCCGGGAAGTAAGGCAGCAAAAGCTGCAGAAAAATCGACGAAAACTGAAAAAGCAGATTAAAAGTTGGCACTCACTGGGTTGAAGACCCAAAATAGTGACTGCTTAGAGCGGCTTCGTTGCCGGGGAATTTGAACATTAGGGAGCATGGCGTGACCGGAGTAAAGAAACCGACGAAAAAGCATCTAATGCTTTTTTCGGGGCGATCGAATCCTGGGTTAGCTGAAGAGATTGCAAAAGAGATGGGCGTGGAGCTGACGCCCTCTAGGTTGATTACATACGCAAATTCTGAGATCTACGTGCGCTACGAAGAGTCGGTTCGCGGCTCTGACGCGTTCGTCATCCAGTCTCATCAGGCGCCGATTAACGAATGGCTGATGGAGCAGTTGATCATGGTGGACGCGCTGAAGCGCGCATCTGCCAAGAGGATCACCGTGGTTGCGCCGTTCTATCCCTACGCCCGTCAAGATAAGAAGCACCTAGGTCGCGAACCAATTTCTGCTCGTCTCGTTGCAGACCTTTATTGGGCTGCTGGTGCAGACCGAATCATGAGCGTCGACTTGCACACTGCGCAGATTCAGGGCTTCTTCAACGGTCCGCTGGACCACCTGACCGCGATGCCGGTTCTGGCCGATTACGTTGCCGAGAACTACGAGACCGAAAACATGACGATCGTCAGCCCGGACGCGGGCCGTGTGCGTCTTGCCGATCAGTGGAGCGATCGGCTGCACGCGCCGCTGGCCATCATCCACAAGCGTCACGATCCCACCGTTGCTAACCAGGTCAAGGTGCACGAGGTCGTCGGCCGGGTTGAGGGACGCACATGTCTGATCGTCGACGACATGGTCGACACCGCCGGAACTATCTGCCAGGCGGCTCAGGCGCTTCGCGAGCACGGTGCTGCGAAAGTGCTCTGTGCTTCGACGCACGCTGTTCTTTCCGATCCTGCTCCTCAGCGCCTTCGCGAAGCAGGTTTCGATGAGATCATCTTCAGCAACACCCTGCCAATCCGCAAGGGCATCGATATCCCGAACCTGACTGTTCTGTCCATCGCACCGCTGATCGCCAAGGCGATCCAACAGGTTTTCGAGGACGGTTCGGTGGCATCTCTTTTCCCAGATGGAATTCGCTAAGGATTAGAACTAAACATGAAAGCCGAGGTGCCAGATTTGGTTGCCTCGGCTTTCGCACGCTATCGTTTCCTATTGCTTGGCGAGGGGCTTTGCCGCCCGTTATCGACTGGCGGATTTCTTATCTTGCCGCGATGACTGTGGCTTCCAGCTTCTCCCATTTGAAAATTCTTATTTAGGAGAAACTATGGCTAACGAAATTCTTCTCGACGCCGAAACTCGCACCGAGTTCGGTAAAGGTGCCGCGCGTCGTATCCGTCGCGAAAACAAGATTCCTGCCGTTATGTACGGCCACGGCTCTGATCCGGTTCACGTAGCTCTGCCTGGTCACCAGACCATGCTGGCTCTGCGTAACTCGAACGCGCTGCTTACCCTCAACTTGGAAGATGGCGAGCAGCAGCTGGCTCTGCCGCGTCAGATTCAGCGTCACCCGGTTACGTACGAAATCGAGCACGTAGACCTGATTATGGTTAAGCGTGGCGAGCGCGTCACCGTCGAAATTCCGATCATCATCGTTGACGAGGACAAGCTGGAAGACGTTTCGCTGGTTGTTAACACCGAGCGCGGCGAGTTGACCGTTAGCGCCGAGGCAACCAACATTCCTCGCGACGTCGAGATCTCCGTTGCTGGCTTCAACCTGGATAACCAGGTTGTCGCAGGCGACATCGAGCTGCCTGAAGGCGTTCAGCTTGAAGAGGATCCCGAGACTCTGGTCGTTTCGATCAGCGTTCCGGACGCAGTTCCCGAGACCCCGGCTGAGGAAGAGGGCGAACAGGCTGAGGCAGAAGCCGAGGCCGAAGAGTCCGCTGACGAAGAGTAATTTCCTTAAGGAGCTATGCATCATGATCTGGTTGATTGCTGGGCTGGGTAACCCCGGCCCGAGGTACGATTCGACCAGGCACAATGTTGGCTTCATGGTTGCCGATGAGCTTGCCCGACGTGCTCGGGCGAGCTTCACGGCGGCCAGGAACTCTCGCGCTGAGGTCGCTAAGACGGTTATTTCCCCCAGCGGCCTCGGCGTTATTCCAGGCGAAAGCCTACTCATAGTTAAACCACTCACATACATGAACGAGTCCGGTCAGGCCGTGGGCTCGTTGGCTAGGTTTAACAACATTTCGGCAGACCATGTGATCGTTGTTCACGACGAGCTCGACTTGGATCTTGGTAGGCTCAAGATGAAGTCGGGTGGTTCCGACAACGGCCACAATGGGCTTAAGTCCGTTCGTGCTCATCTTTCAACCGGAGACTTCTACCGTGTCCGATTCGGCATCGGTCGTCCACCTGGGCGAATGTCCGGTGCAGACTACGTTCTCGGAAAGTTCGCCGCTAGGGAACGAACCGAGCTAGAAATTCAGATCGCGCTGGCGGTCGACGCATGCGAGACGATCATCAACTATGGGCTGGCCCAGGCCCAGAACAGGTTCAACAGTTAGGCCTGTTGGCCTCGTGTTTTAAACTGGGTTCGTGTCTTCTGCTCTCAGGCTTAGTGGGTTAATCAAATCTTTTTGCGCGCACCGCAGCGTTTCGTCCTGCCTGGAGGATGCTAGGGCGGGTGTTCCTGCACTCGATTTCACTTGCGTTCGCCCTGCGCGTTCCGTTTTAGCGACCGCCCTGAACGGACACACTGACAGAACTATTCTTTACGTGACTTCCACGTTCCGCGAGGCCGAGCAGCAGGCTGGCGAGCTCTCTTCGCTGTTGGGTGAGGATAATGTTTGCTATTACCCGGCTTGGGAAACCTTGCCGCACGAGCGTCTCAGCCCACGCTCGGACACCGTGGGTAAGCGCCTGGCGGTGCTACGTCGGCTTTGCGGCAACGACGAGATGCCTGTCCCGAAGGTGGTCGTTGCGCCCGTGCGCGCAATGCTGCAACCCCAGGTCAGCGGGTTGGGCGCTATCTCTCCGGTTAAGTTCGAAGTTGGTCAGGAATATCCTCTGGATCAATTGGCCCAAGACCTGGTTAACGCCTCATATGCGCGCGTCGATCTGGTTGAGCGCCGTGGTGAGTTCGCGATTCGTGGTGGCATCGCCGACGTGTTCCCGCCAACTCTCGAGCACCCGGTTCGTGTCGATTTTTTCGGCGACGAAATTGACTCGATAACTTTCTTCTCCGTTGCCGATCAGCGCTCCAGCGACGAAACAATCGACGAGGTGGTCGCTTCACCTTGCCGCGAGCTGCTCATTACTGATGACGTACGTAATCGCGCTGCGGATCTGATCGAGACGCAGCCAGAGCTTTCCGACATGCTCGGCAAGATTGCCGAGGGGCAGGTGGCCGAGGGCATGGAGTCTCTGCTTCCAGCGCTGGTTGACAAGCTCGAATTGCTCGTGGACGTTGTGCCTAAGGACACACTCGTCTTGGTTGCCGACCCGGAACTGGTTCGCACTAGGGCAGAGGATCTGGTTCGGACAAGCCAGGAATTTTTACATGCAGGTTGGGCAGCGGCGGCAGATGGTGGCAAGGCGCCGATCGATCTTTCTGCGAGTGCATATCAGGAGTTAGCGGATGTGCGCGCTCATGCTCTTTCCCGAGGCCTCGGCTGGTGGACGCTAAGCCCGTTCGCCGCAGATGCCGAGGAAACCGAGACGGAAAAGCACCTAGAAATCGAAGAGTTGCCCAATTGGCGAGGCGAGGTGGACAAGGCGATCGAGTCGATTGCCGACGAGGTTCGCTCGGGTGTGACCACGCTGTTTAGCGTCGAGGGTAAGGGCCTCGGTTCGAGGATATCTGAGCTGCTCAGTGGGCACGAGGTGGGCTCAAAGCTCGTCGAGGAGTTGCCTGAAACCCCTGAAAAGAACATCGTCACGATTTTCTGCAGCCAGTTGCATCGAGGCTTCAGATTGCCCGATGCCAATCTTGTAGTGCACGCCAGCGGCGACATGACCGAGACAAGATCCGTTGACAAGTCTCGGCGCAAGATGCCGAGCAGGCGGAAGAATCAGGTCGTTGTAGAGGACCTAAAGGCAGGGGAGCTGCTTGTTCACGAGCAACATGGTGTTGGACGTTTTGTCGAACTGGCTGCTCGCACGATTGGTGGTGCCACCAGGGAATACCTGGTGCTCGAGTACGCCCCCAGCAAGCGAGGCCAACCGGGCGACAGGCTGTTCGTGCCGATGGATCAACTCGACCAGATCACGAAATATGTCGGTGGCGAATCACCTCAGCTGGACAAGATGGGCGGCGCAGATTGGAAGAAGCGCAAGGTTAAGGCTAAGAAGGCGGTCAAACAGATCGCTGCAGGCCTGATCAAACTCTATGCGGCAAGACAGGCGACTAGGGGACACGCCTTCGCTCCTGATACGCCCTGGCAGCATGAGCTTGAGGACGCATTCAGCTATGTGGAGACCCCAGATCAGCTATCCGCCATCGAAGAAGTCAAGCGAGACATGGAGCGAGAGGTCCCGATGGACCGGCTGATTTCGGGAGATGTCGGCTACGGCAAAACAGAAATTGCCGTCCGGGCTGCTTTCAAGGCCGTCCAAGACAACAAGCAGGTGTTGGTTCTGGTGCCGACGACGCTTTTGGTTCAGCAGCACTATTCGACTTTCGCGAATCGCTACGCGGGCTTCCCCGTGACCGTAGAGGCGATGAGCCGGTTTCAAAGTGAGAAGGAAATTCAGGCGACCTTGGACGGCCTCGCCGCAGGAACCGTGGACGTGGTTATCGGCACTCACCGTCTCCTTTCCGACAAGGTAAAAGTTAAAGATTTGGGACTCGTGATCATCGACGAGGAGCAGCGATTCGGCGTCGAGCACAAGGAAAAGTTGAAGAAGCTGCGTGTGAATGTGGACGTGCTCGCAATGTCCGCGACGCCGATTCCGCGAACGCTAGAGATGGCGATCACCGGCATTCGTGAGATGTCCACCATTGCCACGCCGCCGGAGGAACGCCATCCGGTGTTGACCTTCGTGGGACCATACGACCGGGCCCAGGTCGGAGCGGCGATTCGCCGCGAGTTAGCCAGGGAAGGGCAGGTGTTCTATGTTCACAACCGCGTGCAGGACATCGAAAAGGTCGCCTCGGAGGTAAGCAAAGCCATCCCGGAGGCGAGGATCCTCGTCGCGCACGGTCAGATGAGCGAGCGTCAGCTCGAACAGGTCATGGTCGATTTCTGGGAACGCCGGGCGGACGTGCTGGTCGCGACGACGATCGTTGAAGCCGGCATCGATATTTCAACTGCAAATACGCTCATCGTGGATAGGGCAGACCAGATGGGTTTGTCTCAGCTGCATCAGCTCAGGGGACGTGTCGGTCGAGGCAGGGAGCGCGGTTATGCATACCTCATGTACCCGCCGTCCAAGCCGCTGACTACCACCGCCCATGAAAGGCTGAACGCACTCGCCACCAACACGGATCTTGGCGCTGGCATGGCAATCGCCATGAAAGACCTAGAGATTCGCGGCGCCGGAAACCTGCTTGGCGCGCAGCAGTCTGGTCATATCGCAGACGTCGGCTTCGATCTTTACCTGCGGCTGGTCGGCGATGCAGTGGCTAACTTCAAGAGCGAGGGCGCCGAAGAGGAAGCAGCCCCAGTTCGCATCGAGCTGCCTATCGACGCTCACCTTCCCGAGAACTACGTCGAATCTGAGCGCCTGCGTCTGGAGATGTATCGCAGAATAGCCGCGGTCAGGAATGACGCAGAAGTGGATGCCTTGGCTGACGAGATGGCGGACCGTTACGGTTCGCTGCCGGACGTGACGAAGCGGTTGCTGCAAACCGCTAAATTCAGGCTACTTTGCCAGAGCGCAGGCCTGCATGAGGTCGTCATGCAGGGGAGGTCCGTTAGAGTCGCCCCAGTTTTCGATCGGGTCTGCGACGGTAAAAAGATGGGGCTGCCGGATTCCCGAAAGATGCGTCTCGATCGGCTCTATCCGGGCACAGTGATTAAGGAAGCCACCAACCTGATGCTAGTTCCCAAGCCAGACGAGAATGACGATATTCTCTCCTGGGCGAGCGATTTCGTTAAGGGCATCCTGTTGCCGAAGAATCATGGCAAGAAGGCGGATTAGCTTTCTTAAGGCTTGGCAAATGTTTCTGCTTGGTAACTTCATGCCGCTATGCTGGAATCATGAAGTTACGCTTTCGAGCCACAATCTGTTTAGTTTCTTTGGCTAGTTTGCTTACTGGATGCGCTGGCGCATCCGGCATGGCTGCTCAGGTAGGCGACAACAAAATTGACGCCTCCGACGTGACTAAACTTCAACAGGGTTGCGAACAGGCTAGCCAAGAGGCTGGCGAACGGTCCGGCGTTTCCAAATATGAAATGATCAACTGGCTGGTGTCCGCAAAGATCGGGCAGGAAGTCGCCAAGGTCAACGACATTTCTGTCAGCGAATCGGAACAGCTTGATTTCTTGCGCGCCCAGAATCCTGCCGTTCAGGTGCTGATGAATAACGATCAGTGCCGTTCTGGCCTGATGGATGTCGCATACTTCAGTCAGGTGATGACGAAGCTGCAAGCCAGCGGTCAGAGGGCCGTCGTCCCCAACATTGAGGTGAAGGTTAATCCCCGGTTCGGAAAGTGGGACGCCAACCGCAACATGATCATCGACAACCCCGGTGTGCTAGCTGGGCCACCGGAGAGCTACCTGCGTGATCTCGCGCAGCGGATGCAACAAGTTCCGGTGCAGCAGCCCTAACAAGAAAGAGTGCCTAAAGGCCGCCTAATCAGTAAGGGTTGTCTTAGCTGACGGCTAGGCTGGGCACAGACAAGATTTTTAAGGTCCATCTAAATTAAGCCAAACAAAAGGAAGGCAAAACCTATGGCTCAGATTGAAATGATTAACGGACGTGAGATCCTTGACTCTCGCGGCAACCCGACCGTCGAGGTGGAGGTTGTCCTGGAGGATGGCGCTTACGCCATCGCACAGGTTCCGTCCGGCGCTTCGACTGGTGCTTTCGAGGCAGTCGAGCTTCGCGATGGCGACAAGTCCCGCTACGGCGGCAAGGGTGTTCTTAAGGCTGTTGAGAACGTCAACAACCAGATCCTCGAAGAGGTCATCGGCTTCGAGGCTACCGATCAGCGTGGCCTCGATCAGGCTATGCTCGCGCTCGACGGCACCGATAACAAGGCCAAGTTGGGTGCCAACGCTATCCTCGGTGTTTCGCTTGCCGTCGCCAAGGCTGCTGCCGAGTCTGCAGATCTGCGTCTTTACGAGTACCTGGGTGGCCCCACCGCCAACCTGCTTCCTGTCCCGATGATGAACATTCTCAACGGTGGCGAGCACGCTGACACCAACGTTGACATTCAGGAGTTCATGATTGCTCCGATCGGTGCCAAATCCTTCGCCGAGGCCTACCGCATTGGCGCTGAGGTATACCACGCGCTGAAGAGTGTCCTCAAGGAGAAGGGCCTGAACACAGGTCTGGGCGACGAGGGCGGTTTCGCACCGAACCTCGACACTAACCGCGAGGCTCTCGACCTTATCGAAGAGGCGATTAAGGCTGCAGGCTACAAGCCCGGCAAGGATGTAGCCCTGGCTCTCGACGTCGCCGCCACGGAGCTCTACGAGGATGGCAAGTACAACTTCGAGGGCAAGAAGCTCTCCAGCGCCGAAATGATCGAGTACTACGAGAAGCTGGTTGTCGATTACCCGCTGGTTTCCATCGAGGACCCGCTGGATGAGGAAGACTGGGAAGGCTGGGCCGCCATGAACGAGCGCCTGGGCGACAAGGTTCAGATCGTTGGCGACGACCTTTTCGTCACCAACGTTGAGCGTCTGTCCCGCGGCATCAAGGAGAAGTCGGCTAACGCTCTGCTGGTTAAGGTCAACCAGATTGGCTCGCTGACCGAGACCATCGACGCCGTCAACCTGGCCCACCGCAATGGCTTCCGCACCATGATGAGCCACCGCTCCGGCGAGACCGAGGACACCACCATCGCCGACCTGGCTGTTGCTCTTGGTTGTGGCCAGATCAAGTCGGGTGCTCCGGCTCGTGGCGAGCGCATCGCTAAGTACAACCAGCTGCTTCGCATCGAGCAGGAGCTCGGCGAAGAGGTTGCACTTTACGCAGGTGCCGGCGCTTTCCCGCGTTTCGACGCTGACAAGTGGTAAGCACTGAGCCAAAGTAAGCTCAAAAACTGCCGGGTGCCCTGTGTGGGGTGCCCGGCAGTTTTACGTCTAGGGTTAGGCTGATCAGGTGACAAATGCGAGCGGTTCAAGACGTCCCGACTCTCCTGCCGTGCGAACGGCTAGGCGAGTCGCCGAACGCTCTGCACGCACTAAGAGATCCGTCAGCGCTCCTGCCGCACAAGTTCAGGAGAATGGCGAGGCAAAAACTCGGCGTGGCTGGCACTTCACGTTCAGAATGGGCGTGGTGATTGTCGTCGTCGCGGCGCTTCTGTTTAGCGGTTTGAATACGCTACGCGTTTTTCTGGCAATTAGGCGAGACATCGCAGACGCTAAGCAAGAGATAGTGACCACGCAAAAGCGCATCGAAAGCCTTGAGGATCAACTTAAGCGCTGGGAAGACCCGGAATACGTCAAAACCCAGGCTCGCGAGAGGCTTGGATGGGTGCTGCCGGGTGAGCGAGGCTATAGGGTGGTTGGGCCCGATGGCCAGCCCTACGGGTCGGTTGCTCAGATCCAAAAGGATGAGTCTTTGCCGCAGAATGAGCGGATTGGCAGTGCATGGTTCGCTAAGCTTTGGACTTCTGTGGAGGTGGCCGACGATCCAAGCCCTGCAGAACCAGAGATCAAGACTGTTCCAGCTCCAGGAGAGGAAGGCAATGGCTGATTACGAACCCGCAACTGACGAGGACATGCGGATCGCGACTATTCAGCTAGGTAGGCCAGTGCGTGGGGTAGCGGGCGTAGCCTGGCGCTGTAAGTGTGGCGTTCCGGGCGTCCTGGTGACTTACCCTCGTCTGCCCAATGGCGGACCGCCTTTCCCGACTACCTACTATCTGAGCCATCCTGGAATGGTCAGGGAATGTTCTCGTCTGGAAGCCAGTGGAATAATGGCCGAATGGACTGAATTGCTGAAGACCGATAAAGAGCTGGCTAAGGCTTACAATCTAGCTCACAAGTCCTATCTAGAAGATCGCGCGAAACTCGGCGCTGAGATCGGCGACAAAGTGCTGGAGATAGCAAACATTACGGCTGGCGGAATGCCGGATCGGGTCAAGTGCCTACATGCTTTGGTCGGTCACGCGCTTGCTAAGGGGCCGGGCGTAAACCCAATCGGAGACATGGCCTTGGAAATGATCGGGGACGTTTGCGAGCATCCGTGCAGGACGGAAGCAATCGATGAATGAGACTGTTGCGGCATTGGACGCTGGAACGAATACCTTCAGGATTTTCATCGCGAGCATTGACGATGCGGGCTGCCTGAAAGAGCATGTCAAGCAACTGCGTTTCGTCGGTCTTGGTCAGGGCGTAGATGAGACCCGCAGATTCGATCAAGGCGCAATTGAGCGGGGGCTGGACGCACTGAGGGAATTCGCCCCGATGATCCGTGAGTATGGCTGTACAAAAGCTAGGTTCGTCGCCACCTCCGCCTCTAGGGACGCCGAAAACCGCGACGATTTTTTTGTACCTGCCGAACGGATTCTGGGTTTTGCTCCCGAACTTATCAGTGGCGAAGAAGAAGCTCAGCTATCTTTTAACGGCGTTCTCTCCAGCGTGAAAGAATGCGTCGACCCTGTGCTGGTGGTTGATTCTGGCGGCGGCTCAACCGAGCTCGTCCTAGGCGACGCAAGCGGAAAAATATTCGAGAAGATCAGCTTGAATATCGGTTCACGACGAATTCGTGAGCGTTTTCTGCACAGCGATCGTCCGACTAAAGAGCAGCTGGATGCGGCAAATGAGGAAATCTACCGACAGCTAGATGACCTTTCGTGGCTAACTGATGTGAACACATTCATCGGTGTCGCGGGTACAGTGACTTCGATGGCGGCGTTGGATCTGGGGCTCCAATCCTACGATCGTTCCAGAGTTCATCGTTCATCTCACGAAGTCGATAATTTGTTGAGGATCTCGAAGGAGCTAAACGAGATGACCTCAGACCAGATTGCGGCGCTCGGCCCGGTCGCGCCGCAACGTGCGAAGGTGCTAGGCGCGGGCTCCTTGATTGTTGCCCAGCTTGCCCGCAAAGTAGGCAAACCTTTGATCGCAAGTGAATCTGATCTGCTAGATGGTCTAGCATTGGCTATGCTTTCTTAAAGATCGCCCTCGTAGCCCAACGGCAGAGGCAAGCGGCTTAAACCCGCTCCAGTATGGGTTCGAATCCCATCGAGGGCACAAAATATTTCAGATCAGCCTGACTGATCTTCTCCGTAGTTCGGCTAACGCAAGTTCAGCTTGCCAATCTTGAGGCTGCGGAAGAAATTTGTTATTCTCTACGGGTTGATTCAAAAAGGATCAGCTTTTAGCAAGTGAGGAAACTCCACCTGAGTGATCTTTCGGTCGCTGGGTCGAACGTAGGAAGCGTCGTTTCGACGCACCCTTGTTAGCCTCGCTTGCGCGGGGCTTTTCTTTTTGTTCAAAGAATTTACGCAAGAGGGTTAATTCGCAAGATATAAGGTGCCCCTAGCCTGGGCGCCTGAACGATGGAGGAAATATCAGCAACGAGTTTCGGGTTAACGAGCGAATCAGGGTTCCGGAAGTTCGCTTGGTTGGGCCAAGCGGTGAACAGGTTGGCATCGTCCGTACGCAGCAGGCGCTTGATCTCGCCGAGGAGGCAAACCTCGATTTGGTCGAGGTAGCCCCGCAGGCTAAGCCGCCGGTCTGCCGTCTTATGGACTATGGCAAGTTCAAGTACGAGAACGCGCAGAAGGCTCGGGAATCCCGTCGTAATCGGTCTAATACTGTCATCAAAGAGATGAAGCTGAGGCCGAAGATCGACGAGCATGATTACAACACTAAAAAGGGTCACGTTGAGCGCTTCCTAAAGG
Source organism: Propionimicrobium lymphophilum DSM 4903 (assembly GCF_000423485.1). Taxonomy (GTDB): domain Bacteria; phylum Actinomycetota; class Actinomycetes; order Propionibacteriales; family Propionibacteriaceae; genus Propionimicrobium; species Propionimicrobium lymphophilum. Next base: position 102,571 of record NZ_AUIB01000007.1, read on the forward strand.
GCGGCGACAAGGTAAAGATCACGATCATGTTCCGCGGACGCGAGCAGTCTCGTCCGGAGCTCGGCAGGGAACTGCTTCAGCGCCTGGCTGAAGACGTTGTCGATTTGGGAACCATCGAGCAGAAACCTCGCCAGGAGGGCCGCAACATGCACATGGTGCTGGCTCCCACGCGTAAGAAGAGCGAGGCTCGCAAGAAGACCAACGAGGAGCGCGACCGTAAGGCTGCCGAGCGTAAGGCTGCCGCTGAAGCGGACAAGCAGTACGAGGCCGCCCAGCGCGCTAAGGCTGCAGGCCAACCCAAGAAGAAGCGTGGTCCGGCGGACAACTTGGATCCCGATATCCAGTTGTAGATCGCTAGATACCTAGAAAGACCAATAAGTGGGCGCGCAAGCGCCTCAAGGTAAAGGAGCAACAATGCCTAAGATGAAGACGCATTCTGGCGCCAAGAAGCGGTTCAAGATTTCCGCTAACGGCAAGGTTATGCACAAGCGCGCCGGCAAGGGCCACTTGAACGAGCACAAGTCCAGCCGTCGCAAGCGCGCGCTGAATGTTGACGCCCCGCTGCACAACATTGGCGATCAGAAGAAGGCCAAGAAGCTGCTCGGCGGTTACAAGCCCAAGTCGAAGCGCGCATAAGCGCTGCTAGGCATTCCAACAAATATTTTAAGTTTTAAGGAGTACATATGGCACGCGTAAAGCGCGCGGTTAACGCGAAGAAGAAGCGCCGCGAGGTTCTGGAGTCCGCATCTGGCTACCGTGGTCAGCGTTCGAGGCTCTACCGCAAGGCTAAGGAGCAGATGCTGCACTCTGCGACTTACGCATTCCGCGATCGTCGCAAGAAGAAGGGCGATTTCCGTCGTCTGTGGATTCAGCGCATCAACGCTGCTTGCCGCGCTAACGACATGACCTACAACCGCTTCATCAACGGTCTGCGCAACGCCCAGGTTGAGGTCGACCGCAAGGTTCTGGCTCAGCTGGCAGTCGAGGACTCAGCCGCTTTCGCGAAGCTGGTTGAGGTTGCCCGCAATAACCAGCCGAAGGCTGCTTAATTGAGCTCTTCTGAGGCTTTTAACGAACCGAGCGTGACCCCGCTTTCCAAGACGCGGGCACGCTCGGTTCGTGCTTTGTTGCGCAAAAAGGAGCGGGCAGCCACAGGCCTGTTCCTTGCTGAGGGCATGCAGGCCGTTTCCGAGGCGATGAATTATGGTTTCGTCGAGACGCTAATTGTCGATGACATAGAGCGCTTTGCGGGCGACTTCGAGGGCCTAGAGGTGCTGGTCGGCACCCGTCAACAGCTTGCCGGTTTCTCCCAGACGGTGAATACGCAGGATGTGTTCGCGATTTGCCGCAACCCTGCTGTTGGGCTGGGGGCTATCGGTCAAGCCAAACTCGTGGTCATTTGCTCGCAGATTCGTGACCCTGGCAATGCCGGTACCGTCGTGCGCTGCGCCGATGCGTTCGGTGCGGATGCGGTCATTTTCACTAACGATTCCGTTGAGTTGACCAACGCGAAGACGGTCCGAGCGAGTGTGGGCAGCATATTCCATCTTCCGATCGCCGTCGACGTGGAATTTGCAGATGCGATCGATTGGGCACATAAACGAGGCCTAAACGTTTTAGCGGCCGATGCTGGGGGCGAATCAATCAATAGTCTTGATTTGTCTAAACCAACCGCTTGGGTTTTCGGTAACGAGGCTTGGGGCCTTACGGCAGACATCTCAGCGCAATGCGACGCGGTAGCTTCCATCCCGATGAGGGGCAAGGCGGAGAGCCTTAACTTGAGTACGGCTGCTGCGGTCTGCCTATTTTCGTCCCAATCCGCTCAGTCGTGAGGTCCAGCATTTTTCGTGAAAAATTCGCAAGATTTCGTTCTGCTAAGGTTGTTCTCATGACTCGAATCTTTGCGCAGCTGCTTCTAGGGGAATTCTTTACCGTGCAGGTCTAGGCCTGCCAGCTAGCGTTTTATAGGTTTCAAAATTTTGTAAGGAGCGCCCATGTCCGGGCAAGAAAAAGGCAATAGTGTGCCGCTCCAGACGCCTGATCTTCCGAATGCAAAGCCGACTCCTGCTCCCGGTTCACCGCTGGATGCAGACTTCATCGGTAAGTGCGTCGAAGAGGCTCTGAGCGCAATCGAAGCCGCAAATTCGACTGAAGAACTCAAGAAGGCTCGAGCCGATCATGCGGGAGATAAGTCTCCGCTGGCTTTAGCCAACAGGGAAATTGGAAAGCTGGAGCCTGGCCAGCGCAAGGCCGCCGGCAAGCTGATCGGTCAGTCCAGGGGAGCGGTCAATCAGGCCCTCGCCGCGCGAGCTAAGGCGCTCGCGGCTGCAGAGCTTGAGGCTCAGTTGGCTTCCGAGCATGTCGACGTTACTCTTCCGGTTGAGCTTTCGCCGGTTGGTGCGATCCACCCGATTACCGCTTTGATAGACGACATGTGCGATGTCTTCTTGGCTATGGGTTGGGAGGTCGTTGAAGGCCCCGAGTTCGAGGCGGAGTGGCTGAACTTCGATGCCCTCAACACGGGCCCGCATCACCCTGCACGCGCTCTTTCGGACACGCTGTTCGTCGAGCCGCTCGAAAATCACCTGCTGATGCGCACCCAGACCTCGCCGGTTCAGATGCGCACCATGCTGACCCGTGATGTCCCCCTATATATCGTCAGCCCCGGTCAGGTCTACCGCGCGGACGAATATGACGCCACGCATCTGCCCGTTTTCCACCAGCTCGAAGGCCTAGCGATCGACAAGGGAATCACCCTTGCAGATCTTAAGGGCACGCTCGACCACCTGGCTCGAGCCATGTTTGGCGACATTAAGACCAGGCTGCGTCCGCACTATTTCCCGTTCACCGAGCCCAGCGCTGAGATGGATCTTGAGTGCTTCGTCTGCCACGGCGAATCCGTTGGGAACCCGGAAAAGCCGTGCCGCACTTGTAAGTCTGAGGGCTGGATCGAGTGGGGTGGCTGTGGAATCGTCAACCCGCGCGTTCTCGAGACCGCAGGCATCGACCCGAGCGTCTACACCGGTTTCGCGTTCGGCATGGGCATCGACCGCACGGTCATGTTCAGGAACAACGCCCCCGACCTTCGCGATTTCGTCGAGGGCGATGTCAGATTCTCTCGTTCGCTGATTGGAGGCGCCCGATGAGGGTTTCGCTTAAATGGCTACACAGCTTGGTTGATCTTCCAGAAGACATCACGACCGAACAGCTCGGTGCGGCTTTGACTCGCATTGGCCTGCAGGTGGAGCGCATCGAAAAGATCGGCGATGTTTCTGGCCCGATCGTCGTCGGTAGGGTGCTCGAGTTCAGTGAGAAGGAACAGAAGAACGGCAAGGTAATTCGCTGGTGTCAGGTTGATGTCGGCGAGGACGAGCCGCGCGGAATTATCTGCGGTGCGCACAACTTTGCTCCTGGCGATTTGGTTGTCGTCTCGCTGCCCGGGGCGGTTCTGCCCGGAGGTTTCGAGATCACCGCTCGCAAAACCTACGGCCACATTTCCGACGGCATGATCTGCGCTGTCGACGAACTGGGAATCGGCGAGGACCACACCGGTATTCTCGTTCTGGATCCGGAGCTCGGCGCCAAGCCCGGTGACGATGCTATGGCCGTTTTGGACGCGTCCGACGAGGTCTTCGAGATCGACGTTACCCCCGATCTTGGCTGCTACGCGCTGTCCATGAGGGGTATGGCTCGCGAGGTGGCGCAGGCTTTCGGCGTCGACTTCAAGGATCCTTACGCAGAGAAGCTTCCTTCCGAGCAGAACACTGGTCAGCAGGTCCGTATCGAGACCGAGAATTGCTCCAGCTTCGTTGCGCTAACTGTCGAGGGGCTAGACCCCAAGGCGTCTTCTCCGACTTGGATGGCTTCGCGGCTGGCTGCCGCCGGGATGCGTTCCATCTCCTTGGCGGTGGACGTCACAAACTACGTCATGATCGAGTCCGGTCAGCCGCTACACGCTTACGATGCCGACCGCCTTAGCGGAGCCATCGTAGTCCGGCAGGCTAAGGACGGCGAGAAACTGGTCACCTTGGACGATCAGGAGCGCAAGCTAACCGCTGATGACGTTCTCATCACCGACGACTCTGGCCCCATCGGGCTGGCAGGCGTCATGGGCGGCCAGACCACCGAGGTCGAGGACGACACCACGAACATTGTTCTCGAAGGAGCGTACTTCAGCCCGGTTTCGATCGGCCGCACATTCCGCTATCACAAGCTGCCCAGCGAAGCCTCGACTCGTTTTGCGCGCAGTGTGGACCCGCAGCTCGGATACGCGGCCGTTCGCCGCGCAGCTGAGCTTCTGGCGGAGTTTGGCGGTGCAACAATAACGGATAAATTGACCGTGGCCGGCAAGGCAAAAGAGATGCCGCAGCAGACCATGGCAGCGGATCTGCCCGGTCGTATTCTCGGCACCGAGGTGTCCGCTCAGAAGGTGGCAGATCTGCTTCGCACAGCGTGCGTTGACGTGCAGGAGGGTGACGAATTAACCCTGACCCCGCCGTCCTGGCGAGCCGACTTGGTCGACAAGTTCGACTATGTCGAGGAGATTGCCCGCAAGGTTGGCATGGACACCCTGCAGTCACGCGTGCCCAGGGCAACCGCCGGCAGGGGGCTGACTAAGGAGCAGAAGGCCCGTCGCTCGATAATTCGAACGGCGGCCGACAGTGGTTTCGTCGAGGTGCTTTCGCTGCCATTCGTCAGCGATGCTGACCTGGACAAGCTTGGTGTCGAGCCCGAAGACGAGCGCCGCAAGATGGTTAAGCTCGCTAACCCGCTTTCTGATACGCAGCCGTATGTTCGCACGACACTCTTGCCGGGGCTGTGTGCGGCAGCAGCAAGGAACGTTTCTCGTAGCCAAACAGACCTGGCGATTTTCGAGGTCGGCTCGGTGTTCCCTGGTGGTCAAGAGCACGCCGCTCCGATGCCGAAGGTGCGTCAGCGCCCCAGCGATGAGGAAATTGACGAGCTATTTAGCTCGGTGCCGACTCAGCCTAAGTATCTAGGCGCGCTTTTGACCGGTAACTGGGTTCCTGCCAGTTGGCGTGGCCCCGCTGTGCCGGCCGATTGGGCGCACGCGGTAGCCCTCGCCCAGAATGTGGTGGCTGCTGTCGGGCTAAAGCTCGAACGCCGAAACGCCCAGCGCGCGCCATGGCACCCCGGCCGTTGTGCGGAACTGCTGGCAGGCGGAGAGGTAATCGGCTATGCCGGCGAGCTGCATCCGAATGTGGTCAAGGCCTACGAACTTCCTCCTCGTGCTTGCGCGCTGGAAATCAATCTAGATGCCTTGATCGCCGTCGCTCCCGACGGTGGCGAGGTTTCCGCGCTCTCTGCCTTCCCGATGACTAAGGAGGACGTCGCCCTTGTCGTAGACGAGGACGTCCCCGTGGCCAAGGTTCAGGAGGTGCTGACCGAGGGCGCAGGCGAGTGGTTAGAAAGCATTCGTCTCTTCGACGTCTTCCGCGGCGAGCAGCTCGGCGAGAACAAGAAGTCTCTGGCGTTCGCGCTAGGCTTCCGCCATCCAGAGCGCACGCTTAAGGAGTCCGAGGCCGTGGAAGCCCTTAACAGGGCAGTGAAGCTGGCCGCAAATAAACTCGGAGCGGTTCAACGCGCCTAAGTTGTAAGGCAAAAAAATAGCGGGCCCGATCGTGCCCGCTATTTTTTATGTTTTAATCCCTGCGAGTTTCTTCGCAGTAGTCAGCTATTCGCTCGATAGCATCTCGAAGTTTCTCTTCTTCTAGAAGCGCGACCAGCCTGAAGTGATCGGGTTCTGGCCAGTTGAAGCCGCGTCCGTGGCTGACCAAGATCTTCTTGGACTGCAGCAAACCAAGCGCCCAGTCCTCGTCATCCTCGATGGGGTAGCGTTCCGGGTCGAGCTTGGGGAACAGATACAGGGCGCCTTTCGCAGGTACGCAGCTAACTCCTGGTATTTCGTTGAGTAGCTGCGCGGATAGTTTCGTCTGATCGTAGAAACGTCCGCCTGGTTTAACCAGGTCTTCGATGGACTGAACTCCGCCCAGACAAGTCTGGATAGCGTGCTGGCCCATGACGTTGGCGCACATGCGCATGTTTGCAAGCAGGTTGATGCCCTCGAAAAGGCTCTTTGCGTCGGCTAGCGGTCCGGTGGCGACCATCCATCCGGCTCGGTAGCCGCATGCGCGATACGCCTTGGACAGCCCGGAATAGGTTATGCACAGCACGTCTTTACCCGCGCTCTTAGCAGCGTAGGTGTGCTGTCCGGAGTAGATGATTTTTTCGTAGATCTCGTCGGAAAGAACCACCAGATCGTTTTCACGAGCCACCTGGATGATGGCGTCTACTGCTTCCTTGCTGTAAACGGCGCCGGTCGGGTTATTCGGGTTGATCAGGACGATTGCTCTAGTGCGGTTGGTAACTTTAGAGCGAATGTCATCGATGTTGGGATTCCAGCCGTTCTCCTCGTCACAGCGGTAGTGAACTGCCACGCCGCCGGTCAAGGTGGTTTGGGCTGTCCACAACGGATAATCGGGTGCGGGGATGAGGATCTCGTCGCCGGGGTTAACCATTGCCTGGAGGGTGATCGAGATGAGTTCGCTGACGCCGTTACCCAACAGAACCTGGTCGACGTCAACGTCGAGACCCTTGGTTTGGTAGTAGTTCGCGACTGCGGTACGAGCGCTGTATACGCCTTGTGAATCGGAATAGCCTTCTGCCTGCTCCATGTGAGCGATGACGCTGCGACGGACGCTGGCTGGGGTGTCGAAACCGAACGGTTTCAGGTTTCCGATGTTTAGGTGCATGATTTTTTCGCCGCGGGCTTCCATTTCCTGAGCGGCGACCATGTTCCGGCCACGGACGTCATATCGCACGCCTTGGAGCCGGCTAGCCTGCTGAAATTTCATATTGCACACCTTAGTAGTATCTAGGCCATGGCAGACACCCGAACGGCAATTGTGGATGCTGCGGTCGAGATTCTCGATTCGTATGGGCTCGCTGACTTATCCATGCGCAGGGTTGCGGACGCCGTCGGTATCCAGGCGGCCTCAATTTATTGGCACTTCGCCAACAAGCAAGAGCTGTTAGCGGGCGTCGCAGACCAGATCCTCGCAGAGAGGCAAAGCTCGGTAACTATCAGCGAATGGTGCTTCAATCTTCGCCGCGCGTTGCTGCGGCATCGTGACGCTGCGGATCTTCTCGCGGCGACACTGCCGGTTGGCTTAGGCGCAAAGGGGCTTCTAAGCGAGGCGATCGACTTGCTAGAGGACGAAACCAGTCTGCCCGCCCCCGATTCTGCCGCAAAAGCTTTCTTGAGTTTTATCCTCGGCCATGTTGGTCAAGAGCAGGCTAGGCAACAGGCCGTGCAGTTATCCGTGCTGCCTAAAAACTCGATAACTATCGACGATTCGGGCTTCGAGTCGGGTGTTTCTTTGCTCGTTGCCGGTACTGCAAAACTCGGCGTCTAAGATAGTTAAGCGTAGGTCTTTATTATTTTGGACTGCCTGTCAATCTAACTTTGAGAGCACACTAACTTGAGTATGAAACGTAAAGCTGTCTCGCGGACTGCGCGGCACGGGATAATTCTGGAGCTGATCACAAACCACAAAATCAGCTCTCAGGCCGAGCTATCCAATTTACTGGCTGAACAGGGCATCGAGGTCTCGCAAAGTACGCTCAGCAAGGATCTATTGGAGATCGGCGCGGTTCGCGTCAGGTCGGATAATGGTCTTTTGATCTATGCCCGCCCGGGGTCTGAAATGGCGTCGGATCACGCGGCGTTGGAAAGCAGGCTGGCGAGGATCTGTGCCGAGGTTTTGATCTACGCCGACGCTTCGGCGAATCTGGTTGTCTTGAAGACACCGCCGGGTGCCGCTCAGTATTTCGCGTCGGCAATCGATAGGGTGGCTAACCCGATGATCCTTGGCAGCATCGCTGGCGATGACACAGTGATGGTCATTTCTAAAAAACCTGACGGCGGTCAGGAACTCGTGCAATGGTTCGTTGAACTAGCGGCGCGCTAACGCAAATTTTACGAAAGGACGATAGTGAACGCTGATCACCAAGAAGGTTTTTTGTGGGGTGGCCGCTTTGAGGGTGGCCCGACCGAGGCGATGTTCGCGCTGAGCGTTTCCACCCAGTTCGACTGGCGGCTGGCGGATCTAGACATCACAGCTTCCAAGGCGCACGCACACGCACTCGCCAAAGCCGGCCTGCTTAAGCAGGTCGAGCTGGAACGGATGGAAGATGCCCTCGATTCTATGCTCGATGATCTAGCCGCCGGAAAGTTGCGTCCCGCAGATACCGATGAGGACGTACACGGTGCACTCGAGCGAATTCTGATCGAGCGGGTCGGTGACGAATTGGGTGGCAGGCTGCGTGCCGGTCGTTCTCGTAATGACCAGATCGCCACTTTGATCAGAATTTACTTGCGTCAGCAGATTCGGGTTTTAAGCCAGGAAATTCTGGACGTAGTGGATGCGCTTAAGGGGCAGTCCGAAAAGCACTTTGGCGCAATCATGCCTGGACGCACACACATGCAGCCTGCTCAGCCGGTTCTGCTGAGCCACTCGCTTCTGGCCCACGCCTGGCCGCTGCTTCGAGACGTCTCCAGGCTTCGTGACTTGGATGCTCGTCTAGCCGAGAGCCCGTATGGTTCTGCTGCCTTGGCGGGCACGTCTCTGGGTCTGGACCCGGTTTATGTCGCCACCCAGCTCGGTTTCGAGAATTCGGTTGCTAACTCTATCGATGGCACTTCGTCTCGCGACCTGACGGCCGAGGCAGCCTGGGTTCTCGCTCAGGTTGGCGTCGATCTTTCTAGGTTGAGCGAAGACATCATCTTCTGGGTGACCCCAGAATTTGGCTTCGCTAAGTTGGACGATCGTTGGTCTACTGGTTCCTCCATCATGCCGCAGAAGAAGAACCCGGACGTGGCTGAACTGGCTAGGGGCAAGGCCGGACGTTTGATCGGTAACCTTACCGGTCTGTTGTCCACGCTGAAGGGTCTTCCGCTGGCCTACGATCGCGATCTACAGGAGGACAAAGAGCCTGTTTTCGACAGCATCGATCAGCTGAAGATTTTGCTTCCTGCAATCACAGGATTGGTCTCGACCCTGAAGTTCGACACGGAACGCATGGAGCAGGCCGCGCCTCGCGGATTCTCGCTGGCAACCGATGTCGCCGATCACCTAGTTCGGCAGGGAATTCCGTTCGCTCGCGCTCACGACATCGCCGGCCTAACCGTTAAGTACTGCGAGTCCAAGAACATTGAATTGTCAGACCTCACCCCGCAGGATCTGGGAGAGATCGCCGACGAGCTCGATGACGGTGTTCTCGAGGTGCTCAACATCCAAGGCAGCGTGGCTAGCCGAAACGGAAGAGGCGGAACCGCTCCCGAGGCAGTCAAGGCACAGCTCGCTGAGCTATCTGAAGTTGTCGCGAATCACGCACAATGGGCCTCGTCGCCGTTGAAACTTGCTATCGGGGCTTAGCTCATTATTCAAATTGCGCTAGGCTCGGCTAGGTGAATGCACTACTGGATGAATTGACCTGGCGAGGGCTCATCGCCGATTCCACCGATATTGATGCGCTAGCAGCGCATCTGGATTCGGGGCCAATCAGTTCTTATGTGGGCTTCGATCCGACCGCTGCTAGTTTGCATATCGGTCACCTCGTTCAGCTGTTAGTCGCTCGCAAGATCCAGGAAGCCGGAAACCGCCCCATCTTGCTGGTGGGCGGTGCAACTGGCATGATCGGCGACCCGAAGCAAACGGGCGAGCGCACCATGAATCCCGCCGAGGTGGTTGAAGAATGGACCGCAGGCCTAAGCGAGCAGGTTAAGAAGTACGTAGATTTCTCGGGCAGCAACGCAGCCATAGTCGTTAATAACTACGACTGGGTTTCTAAGATCCCGATGCTTGAGTTTTTGCGCGACGTCGGCAAGCACTTCTCGGTTAGCCGAATGCTTGCTCGAGACGTCGTTGCCCGCAGGCTAGAAAGCGGCATCAGCTTTACCGAATTCGCTTACGTCTTGCTGCAGTCGATGGACTATCGCGAGCTATACAGGCGATATGGTGTAACACTTCAGACCGGCGCCCAAGATCAGTGGGGCAACATCACCGCCGGTGCGAACTTTATTAAACGAACCGAACAGGCAACAGTCCACGGTCTTGTGACGCCGTTGCTCACCAAGGCGGACGGCACCAAGTTCGGCAAGACCGAGTCCGGCACTGTCTGGATCGATCCCAAGCTAACCAGCCCGTATGCCTTCCATCAGTTCTGGTTGAATACCGAGGACTCGAAGGTTATCGAGATGCTCAAGGTCTTTAGTCCGCGTGGCAAGGAAGAGATCGAGGAGCTTGCCAGGGAGGTTGAGGAGGCCCCCTATAAGAGGGTTGCACAGCGAACTCTTGCTAACGACGTCACCGATCTGGTTCATGGCGAGGATCTGAGGAAGTCCGCTGAGAAGGCTGCAGCCGCCCTGTTCGGACGCGGAGAGTTAGCTGAGCTGGACGAATCCACACTCGACGCAGTTATGGGTGAGGTACAGACACAGAAGATGGAATGTGGCTCGGAGCTTCCTTCCGTCGTGGACGCACTGGCTGCCAGTGGGGTAGTTCCTAGTAAGGGACAGGCCCGCAGGACCATTAGCGAGGGTGGCGCTTACGTCAACAACCGCAAGGTTGAGGACGCCGAGGCAAAGATTTCCGAAGAAGATCTGTTAGCCGGCAAGTACATATTGCTTCGTAGGGGCAAGAAGACTGTTGGCGGCGTAGAAATAGTCAAGTAATACTCTGACTAGGCGTTTTATGTCGTTAAATCGCCGGTGCGAAATGGCTTGCAACAGCTTTCGCACCGGCGATTTTGCATCTTGGCTTCATTGCAGTAATGTTCTTCGAGCTGCCTGAGAAGGGACACCGACGAGGGCAGTGAGATACTTAAAACTCAAGAGTGCTGATTGAAGAATCAAGATAAAACTTCGATTTGAAATCTGCTCGAGATTGTTTTAAGGTTGATCTCCGGCTCGAACGAAGAGATAGTTTCCGACTTCGAGTTTGATCTTCTTAATAAAATTGAAGATCACCTAACCGTTTCAGTTACCTCTAAAAATTTTGGGGAACGGTGTGCGTCCAAAATAGGGCCCGCCATGGATCCAAAAGGTTTGAAAAGGGATTGAGACATGTCCAAAAGGACAAGGTTGGGTAAAAATAAAATTCCACAGTGGGCTTGACTTTTTGGGGATTGTCTGTTAGACTGTTTCTGCTGGGTTGTGACCTTGCAGGGCTTTGATGGTTCTTGTTGGTCTGGTCTGGTGTGTATCAAACGATTTAGGGATTTGACAAGGGTTCTGGTTGTTTGGTAGAGTTTTGGAGCTGCCTTTTCTGGGTCCTGCTTTTTGTGGGGTTTGGTTTTGTGCGTCCGATGTTTGAGAACTCAACAGCGTGCTTTTTAGTCAATGCCAATGCATTTTTGCATTTTGTTTTTAATCCCGTGCCATTCTTTTTGGATGGTTCGAGATTCCTTTGATTACTAATGATTTGACCAGTTTTTGGTCTTTTGTCAGTTGTCGAATTTTCTGTTGACGGTTTTTTGCAGGCTTCCTTTTGTTTGGTTGCCTGTTTTGCCGATATTTTTTTGACGGAGAGTTTGATCCTGGCTCAGGACGAACGCTGGCGGCGTGCTTAACACATGCAAGTCGAGCGGTAAGGCCCTTTCGGGGGTACACGAGCGGCGAACGGGTGAGTAACGCGTGAGTAACCTGCCCCCCTCTCTGGGATAACAGTTGGAAACGGCTGCTAATACCGGATATTCAGACCTTTAGGCATCTTTTGGTTTGGAAAGTTCTGGCGGTGGGGGATGGACTCGCGTCCTATCAGCTTGTTGGTGGGGTAGTGGCCTACCAAGGCGACGACGGGTAGCCGGCCTGAGAGGGCGACCGGCCACATTGGGACTGAGATACGGCCCAAACTCCTACGGGAGGCAGCAGTGGGGAATATTGCACAATGGGGGAAACCCTGATGCAGCAACGCCGCGTGCGGGATGACGGCCTTCGGGTTGTAAACCGCTTTCAGCCATGACGAAGCTTTTGTGACGGTAGTGGCAGAAGAAGCACCGGCTAACTACGTGCCAGCAGCCGCGGTGATACGTAGGGTGCGAGCGTTGTCCGGAATTATTGGGCGTAAAGAGCTTGTAGGCGGTTTGTCGCGTCGAAAGTGTAAACTCAGTGCTTAACGCTGAGCCTGCTTTCGATACGGGCTGACTAGAGGAAGGTAGGGGAGAATGGAATTCCCGGTGGAGCGGTGGAATGCGCAGATATCGGGAGGAACACCAGTGGCGAAGGCGGTTCTCTGGACCTTTCCTGACGCTGAGAAGCGAAAGCGTGGGTAGCAAACAGGCTTAGATACCCTGGTAGTCCACGCCGTAAACGGTGGGTACTAGGTGTGGGGGACATTCCACGTTCTCTGTGCCGTAGCTAACGCATTAAGTACCCCGCCTGGGGAGTACGGCCGCAAGGCTAAAACTCAAAGGAATTGACGGGGCCCCGCACAAGCGGCGGAGCATGCGGATTAATTCGATGCAACGCGAAGAACCTTACCTGGGTTTGAAATATACCGGAAACGTCTAGAGATAGGCGCCCCGTAAGGTCGGTATACAGGTGGTGCATGGCTGTCGTCAGCTCGTGTCGTGAGATGTTGGGTTAAGTCCCGCAACGAGCGCAACCCTCGTCTAATGTTGCCAGCAAGTTATGTTGGGGACTCGTTAGAGACCGCCGAGGTCAACTCGGAGGAAGGTGAGGACGACGTCAAGTCATCATGCCCCTTATGTCCAGGGCTTCACGCATGCTACAATGGTCGGTACAGTCAGTTGCGAGCCTGTAAGGGTTAGCGAATCTGTAAAAGCCGGCCTCAGTTCGGATTGGGGTCTGCAACTCGACCCCATGAAGTCGGAGTCGCTAGTAATCGCAGATCAGCAACGCTGCGGTGAATACGTTCCCGGGGCTTGTACACACCGCCCGTCAAGTCATGAAAGTTGGCAACACCCGAAGCCAGTGGCCTAACCCTTGTGGGGGGGGAGCTGTCGAAGGTGGGGCTGATAATTAGGACTAAGTCGTAACAAGGTAGCCGTACCGGAAGGTGCGGCTGGATCACCTCCTTTCTAAGGAGCCATTTTCAACCGTTTGGTTGGTGGTTTTGTGGAACATTGACTTTTGACTGATCAGGTTTTTCTGGTTGTTTAGTACTGCTTGCTTTTGTGAGTGTGGAACGCGCTGGTTTGGTTTGGTTGGTTTTTTGCACGCTGTTGGGTTTTGAAGCCTCGGATTTTGGCTTCGTGCGGTCAAGCGCGCATGGAACGTTTTGTTTGTTTTGTGTGGTTTGGTTTCGCCCGTATTTTGAGAATTACACAGTGGACGCGAGCATCTTTGTAGATTTAAACAACAAGCTACTAAGTGCAATCGGTGGATGCCTTGGCACCAAGAGCCGACGAAGGACGTAGTAACCTGCGATAATCCCTGGGGAGCTGGTAAACGAGCTTTGATCCGGGGGTCTCCGAATAGGGAAACCTCGAAGTTACCGGAGTTGTGTCCGGCGGCCTGCACCTGAATTTATAGGGTGTTTGGAGGGAACGTGGGGAAGTGAAACATCTCAGTACTCACAGGAAAAGAAAACAATTGTGATTCCGTTAGTAGTGGCGAGCGAAAGCGGAAGTAGGCTAAACCGCATCTGTGTGATAGTTGACAGGCGTTGCAGGTGTGGGGTTGTGGGAAGTGTTTTGATCAAGCTGTTGATTGGTCGGAGAGTTAGAAATCATTAGTTAAGTAGAAGCGTGCTGGAAAGTTGCGGCATAGAAGGTGAGACCCCTGTATGCGTAAGCTAGTGACTCTTTTAATGCTTTTTCCCAAGTAACACGGAACCCCTGAAATTCCGTGTGAATCTGGCGGGACCATCCGCTAAGCCTAAATACTCCTTGGTGACCGATAGCGGACTAGTACCGTGAGGGAAAGGTGAAAAGTACCCCGGGAGGGGAGTGAAATAGTACCTGAAACCGTTTGCATACAATCCGTCGGAGCCCGAGAGGGTGACGGCGTGCCTTTTGAAGAATGAGCCTGCGAGTTAGTGGTGTGTGGCGAGGTTAACCTGTGTGGGGTAGCCGTAGCGAAAGCGAGTCCGAATAGGGCGTTTTAGTCGCATACTCTAGACCCGAAGCGTTGTGATCTATCCATGGCCAGGTTGAAGCGACGGTAAGACGTCGTGGAGGACCGAACCGACTTAAGTTGAAAATTGAGCGGATGAGCTGTGGATAGGGGTGAAAGGCCAATCAAACAACGTGATAGCTGGTTCTCCCCGAAATGCATATAGGTGCAGCGTTACGTGTTTCTTTCCGGAGGTAGAGCACTGGATGGTCTAGGGGGTCTATAAGCTTACCGAAATCAACCAAACTCCGAATGCCGGAAAGTTAGAGCGTAGCAGTGAGACTGCGGGGGATAAGCTTCGTAGTCGAAAGGGAAACAGCCCAGATCATCAGCTAAGGCCCCTAAGAGATAACTAAGTGGAAAAGGATGTGGAGTTGCGGAGACAACCAGGAGGTTGGCTTGGAAGCAGCCACCCTTGAAAGAGTGCGTAATAGCTCACTGGTCAAGTGATTCTGCGCCGACAATTTAGCGGGGCTCAAGTTATTCGCCGAAGCTATGGCATTTACACATGTACTTGATCTTTGATCCAGGTGTGTGGATGGGTAGGGGAGCGTCGTGTGTGTGTTGAAGTGGTGGGGTGACCTGACCGTGGAGTGCACACGAGTGAGAATGCAGGCATGAGTAGCGAATGACGGGTGAGAAACCCGTCCGCCGAATATCCAAGGGTTCCAGGGTCAAGCTAATCTTCCCTGGGTAAGTCTGGACCTAAGGCGAGGCCGACAGGCGTAGTCGATGGATAACGGGTTGATATTCCCGTACCGGCGTGTCAGCGATCCTGCTGAACGAGATAATGCTAAGCATGCAAGGGACTTTTTTTCACCTTCGGGTGTTTGATTGTTTCCGAGTCTGTGACCCAAGTCTCTTTTAGGCAAGCTACGGAGGGACGCAGGAAGGTAGCCGTACCGGGCGATGGTAGTCCCGGGCTAAGAGTTCGAGGGTGTCTAGTAGGTAAATCCGCTAGGCGTTTATCCTGAGGCTTGACGGGTAGACCGTATGGTCGAAATCGGTGATCCTATGCTGCCTAGAAAATCTTCGTTAGCGAGTTGTCATGTCCGCCAGTACCCTAAACCGACTCAGGTGGATGAGTAGAGAATACTAAGGCGTTCGAGAGAATCGTGGTGAAGGAACTCGGCAAAATACCCCCGTAACTTCGGAATAAGGGGGGCCGGAGAGGTTTATAGCCTTGATGGCCGCAGAGACCACGCCCAAACGACTGTTTATCAAAAACACAGGTCCGTGCCAACTTGAAAGAGGATGTATACGGACTGACTCCTGCCCGGTGCTGGAAGGTTAAGGGGAAGTGTCAACTTTTGTGAAGCACTGAACTTAAGCCCCAGTAAACGGCGGTGGTAACTATAACCATCCTAAGGTAGCGAAATTCCTTGTCGGGTAAGTTCCGACCTGCACGAATGGAGTAACGATTTGGGCACTGTCTCCACCATGAACTCGGCGAAATTGCATTACGAGTAAAGATGCTCGTTACGCGTAGCAGGACGGAAAGACCCCGGGACCTTTACTATAGTTTGGTATTGGTGATCGGAACGACTTGTGTAGGATAGGTGGGAGACTTTGAAGCTCAGACGCTAGTTTGGGTGGAGTCATTGTTGAAATACCACTCTGGTCGTTCTGGTTATCTAACCTAGGTCCATTATCTGGATCAGGGACATTGCCTGATGGGTAGTTTGACTGGGGCGGTCGCCTCCTAAAAGGTAACGGAGGCGCCCAAAGGTTCCCTCAGCCTGGTTGGCAATCAGGTGTCGAGTGTAAGTGCACAAGGGAGCTTGACTGTGAGACTGACAAGTCGAGCAGGAACGAAAGTTGGGACTAGTGATCTTACGGTGGCGTATGGAAGCGCCGTAACTCAACGGATAAAAGGTACCCCGGGGATAACAGGCTGATCTTGCCCGAGCGCTCATAGCGACGGCATGGTTTGGCACCTCGATGTCGGCTCGTCGCATCCTGGGGCTGGAGTCGGTCCCAAGGGTTGGGCTGTTCGCCCATT
Source organism: Propionimicrobium lymphophilum DSM 4903 (assembly GCF_000423485.1). Taxonomy (GTDB): domain Bacteria; phylum Actinomycetota; class Actinomycetes; order Propionibacteriales; family Propionibacteriaceae; genus Propionimicrobium; species Propionimicrobium lymphophilum. The sequence continues at coordinate 118,731 of NZ_AUIB01000007.1, forward strand.
AAAGCGGCACGCGAGCTGGGTTCAGAACGTCGTGAGACAGTTCGGTCCCTATCCGCTACGCGCGTAGGAGTCTTGAGAAGGGCTGTCTTTAGTACGAGAGGACCGAGACGGACTAACCTCTGGTGTGCCAGTTGTTCTGCCAAGAGCACGGCTGGTTGGCTACGTTGGGAAGTGATAACCGCTGAAAGCATCTAAGTGGGAAGCACGCTTCAAGATGAGGACTCCCGCCCTTTGTGGGGTAAGACCTCCGGTAGACTACCGGGTTGATAGGACAGATGTGGAAGTGTAGTAATACATGGAGCTGACTGTTACTAATAGGTTGAGGGCTTGTTTTTTCTACAAAGATGTACGCGTCCACTGTGTTGTTCTTGGGGTACGGACGGCAACCCTTTTGGGGGTTGGTCCTAACTCGATAGTGTTTCGGTGATGATAGCGGAAGTGAAACACCTGGTTCCATTCCGAACCCAGAAGTTAAGCCTTCTAGCGCCGATGGTACTGCAGGCGGGAGCCTGTGGGAGACTAGGTAGTTGCCGGACTTTTTAATGCCCTCCAGGCTTTTGTTTGGAGGGCATTAACTTTTCACA
>NZ_AUIB01000008.1 GCF_000423485.1 Propionimicrobium lymphophilum DSM 4903
AAAATTCCACAGTGGGCTTGACTTTTTGGGGATTGTCTGTTAGACTGTTTCTGCTGGGTTGTGACCTTGCAGGGCTTTGATGGTTCTTGTTGGTCTGGTCTGGTGTGTATCAAACGATTTAGGGATTTGACAAGGGTTCTGGTTGTTTGGTAGAGTTTTGGAGCTGCCTTTTCTGGGTCCTGCTTTTTGTGGGGTTTGGTTTTGTGCGTCCGATGTTTGAGAACTCAACAGCGTGCTTTTTAGTCAATGCCAATGCATTTTTGCATTTTGTTTTTAATCCCGTGCCATTCTTTTTGGATGGTTCGAGATTCCTTTGATTACTAATGATTTGACCAGTTTTTGGTCTTTTGTCAGTTGTCGAATTTTCTGTTGACGGTTTTTTGCAGGCTTCCTTTTGTTTGGTTGCCTGTTTTGCCGATATTTTTTTGACGGAGAGTTTGATCCTGGCTCAGGACGAACGCTGGCGGCGTGCTTAACACATGCAAGTCGAGCGGTAAGGCCCTTTCGGGGGTACACGAGCGGCGAACGGGTGAGTAACGCGTGAGTAACCTGCCCCCCTCTCTGGGATAACAGTTGGAAACGGCTGCTAATACCGGATATTCAGACCTTTAGGCATCTTTTGGTTTGGAAAGTTCTGGCGGTGGGGGATGGACTCGCGTCCTATCAGCTTGTTGGTGGGGTAGTGGCCTACCAAGGCGACGACGGGTAGCCGGCCTGAGAGGGCGACCGGCCACATTGGGACTGAGATACGGCCCAAACTCCTACGGGAGGCAGCAGTGGGGAATATTGCACAATGGGGGAAACCCTGATGCAGCAACGCCGCGTGCGGGATGACGGCCTTCGGGTTGTAAACCGCTTTCAGCCATGACGAAGCTTTTGTGACGGTAGTGGCAGAAGAAGCACCGGCTAACTACGTGCCAGCAGCCGCGGTGATACGTAGGGTGCGAGCGTTGTCCGGAATTATTGGGCGTAAAGAGCTTGTAGGCGGTTTGTCGCGTCGAAAGTGTAAACTCAGTGCTTAACGCTGAGCCTGCTTTCGATACGGGCTGACTAGAGGAAGGTAGGGGAGAATGGAATTCCCGGTGGAGCGGTGGAATGCGCAGATATCGGGAGGAACACCAGTGGCGAAGGCGGTTCTCTGGACCTTTCCTGACGCTGAGAAGCGAAAGCGTGGGTAGCAAACAGGCTTAGATACCCTGGTAGTCCACGCCGTAAACGGTGGGTACTAGGTGTGGGGGACATTCCACGTTCTCTGTGCCGTAGCTAACGCATTAAGTACCCCGCCTGGGGAGTACGGCCGCAAGGCTAAAACTCAAAGGAATTGACGGGGCCCCGCACAAGCGGCGGAGCATGCGGATTAATTCGATGCAACGCGAAGAACCTTACCTGGGTTTGAAATATACCGGAAACGTCTAGAGATAGGCGCCCCGTAAGGTCGGTATACAGGTGGTGCATGGCTGTCGTCAGCTCGTGTCGTGAGATGTTGGGTTAAGTCCCGCAACGAGCGCAACCCTCGTCTAATGTTGCCAGCAAGTTATGTTGGGGACTCGTTAGAGACCGCCGAGGTCAACTCGGAGGAAGGTGAGGACGACGTCAAGTCATCATGCCCCTTATGTCCAGGGCTTCACGCATGCTACAATGGTCGGTACAGTCAGTTGCGAGCCTGTAAGGGTTAGCGAATCTGTAAAAGCCGGCCTCAGTTCGGATTGGGGTCTGCAACTCGACCCCATGAAGTCGGAGTCGCTAGTAATCGCAGATCAGCAACGCTGCGGTGAATACGTTCCCGGGGCTTGTACACACCGCCCGTCAAGTCATGAAAGTTGGCAACACCCGAAGCCAGTGGCCTAACCCTTGTGGGGGGGGAGCTGTCGAAGGTGGGGCTGATAATTAGGACTAAGTCGTAACAAGGTAGCCGTACCGGAAGGTGCGGCTGGATCACCTCCTTTCTAAGGAGCCATTTTCAACCGTTTGGTTGGTGGTTTTGTGGAACATTGACTTTTGACTGATCAGGTTTTTCTGGTTGTTTAGTACTGCTTGCTTTTGTGAGTGTGGAACGCGCTGGTTTGGTTTGGTTGGTTTTTTGCACGCTGTTGGGTTTTGAAGCCTCGGATTTTGGCTTCGTGCGGTCAAGCGCGCATGGAACGTTTTGTTTGTTTTGTGTGGTTTGGTTTCGCCCGTATTTTGAGAATTACACAGTGGACGCGAGCATCTTTGTAGATTTAAACAACAAGCTACTAAGTGCAATCGGTGGATGCCTTGGCACCAAGAGCCGACGAAGGACGTAGTAACCTGCGATAATCCCTGGGGAGCTGGTAAACGAGCTTTGATCCGGGGGTCTCCGAATAGGGAAACCTCGAAGTTACCGGAGTTGTGTCCGGCGGCCTGCACCTGAATTTATAGGGTGTTTGGAGGGAACGTGGGGAAGTGAAACATCTCAGTACTCACAGGAAAAGAAAACAATTGTGATTCCGTTAGTAGTGGCGAGCGAAAGCGGAAGTAGGCTAAACCGCATCTGTGTGATAGTTGACAGGCGTTGCAGGTGTGGGGTTGTGGGAAGTGTTTTGATCAAGCTGTTGATTGGTCGGAGAGTTAGAAATCATTAGTTAAGTAGAAGCGTGCTGGAAAGTTGCGGCATAGAAGGTGAGACCCCTGTATGCGTAAGCTAGTGACTCTTTTAATGCTTTTTCCCAAGTAACACGGAACCCCTGAAATTCCGTGTGAATCTGGCGGGACCATCCGCTAAGCCTAAATACTCCTTGGTGACCGATAGCGGACTAGTACCGTGAGGGAAAGGTGAAAAGTACCCCGGGAGGGGAGTGAAATAGTACCTGAAACCGTTTGCATACAATCCGTCGGAGCCCGAGAGGGTGACGGCGTGCCTTTTGAAGAATGAGCCTGCGAGTTAGTGGTGTGTGGCGAGGTTAACCTGTGTGGGGTAGCCGTAGCGAAAGCGAGTCCGAATAGGGCGTTTTAGTCGCATACTCTAGACCCGAAGCGTTGTGATCTATCCATGGCCAGGTTGAAGCGACGGTAAGACGTCGTGGAGGACCGAACCGACTTAAGTTGAAAATTGAGCGGATGAGCTGTGGATAGGGGTGAAAGGCCAATCAAACAACGTGATAGCTGGTTCTCCCCGAAATGCATATAGGTGCAGCGTTACGTGTTTCTTTCCGGAGGTAGAGCACTGGATGGTCTAGGGGGTCTATAAGCTTACCGAAATCAACCAAACTCCGAATGCCGGAAAGTTAGAGCGTAGCAGTGAGACTGCGGGGGATAAGCTTCGTAGTCGAAAGGGAAACAGCCCAGATCATCAGCTAAGGCCCCTAAGAGATAACTAAGTGGAAAAGGATGTGGAGTTGCGGAGACAACCAGGAGGTTGGCTTGGAAGCAGCCACCCTTGAAAGAGTGCGTAATAGCTCACTGGTCAAGTGATTCTGCGCCGACAATTTAGCGGGGCTCAAGTTATTCGCCGAAGCTATGGCATTTACACATGTACTTGATCTTTGATCCAGGTGTGTGGATGGGTAGGGGAGCGTCGTGTGTGTGTTGAAGTGGTGGGGTGACCTGACCGTGGAGTGCACACGAGTGAGAATGCAGGCATGAGTAGCGAATGACGGGTGAGAAACCCGTCCGCCGAATATCCAAGGGTTCCAGGGTCAAGCTAATCTTCCCTGGGTAAGTCTGGACCTAAGGCGAGGCCGACAGGCGTAGTCGATGGATAACGGGTTGATATTCCCGTACCGGCGTGTCAGCGATCCTGCTGAACGAGATAATGCTAAGCATGCAAGGGACTTTTTTTCACCTTCGGGTGTTTGATTGTTTCCGAGTCTGTGACCCAAGTCTCTTTTAGGCAAGCTACGGAGGGACGCAGGAAGGTAGCCGTACCGGGCGATGGTAGTCCCGGGCTAAGAGTTCGAGGGTGTCTAGTAGGTAAATCCGCTAGGCGTTTATCCTGAGGCTTGACGGGTAGACCGTATGGTCGAAATCGGTGATCCTATGCTGCCTAGAAAATCTTCGTTAGCGAGTTGTCATGTCCGCCAGTACCCTAAACCGACTCAGGTGGATGAGTAGAGAATACTAAGGCGTTCGAGAGAATCGTGGTGAAGGAACTCGGCAAAATACCCCCGTAACTTCGGAATAAGGGGGGCCGGAGAGGTTTATAGCCTTGATGGCCGCAGAGACCACGCCCAAACGACTGTTTATCAAAAACACAGGTCCGTGCCAACTTGAAAGAGGATGTATACGGACTGACTCCTGCCCGGTGCTGGAAGGTTAAGGGGAAGTGTCAACTTTTGTGAAGCACTGAACTTAAGCCCCAGTAAACGGCGGTGGTAACTATAACCATCCTAAGGTAGCGAAATTCCTTGTCGGGTAAGTTCCGACCTGCACGAATGGAGTAACGATTTGGGCACTGTCTCCACCATGAACTCGGCGAAATTGCATTACGAGTAAAGATGCTCGTTACGCGTAGCAGGACGGAAAGACCCCGGGACCTTTACTATAGTTTGGTATTGGTGATCGGAACGACTTGTGTAGGATAGGTGGGAGACTTTGAAGCTCAGACGCTAGTTTGGGTGGAGTCATTGTTGAAATACCACTCTGGTCGTTCTGGTTATCTAACCTAGGTCCATTATCTGGATCAGGGACATTGCCTGATGGGTAGTTTGACTGGGGCGGTCGCCTCCTAAAAGGTAACGGAGGCGCCCAAAGGTTCCCTCAGCCTGGTTGGCAATCAGGTGTCGAGTGTAAGTGCACAAGGGAGCTTGACTGTGAGACTGACAAGTCGAGCAGGAACGAAAGTTGGGACTAGTGATCTTACGGTGGCGTATGGAAGCGCCGTAACTCAACGGATAAAAGGTACCCCGGGGATAACAGGCTGATCTTGCCCGAGCGCTCATAGCGACGGCATGGTTTGGCACCTCGATGTCGGCTCGTCGCATCCTGGGGCTGGAGTCGGTCCCAAGGGTTGGGCTGTTCGCCCATTAAAGCGGCACGCGAGCTGGGTTCAGAACGTCGTGAGACAGTTCGGTCCCTATCCGCTACGCGCGTAGGAGTCTTGAGAAGGGCTGTCTTTAGTACGAGAGGACCGAGACGGACTAACCTCTGGTGTGCCAGTTGTTCTGCCAAGAGCACGGCTGGTTGGCTACGTTGGGAAGTGATAACCGCTGAAAGCATCTAAGTGGGAAGCACGCTTCAAGATGAGGACTCCCGCCCTTTGTGGGGTAAGACCTCCGGTAGACTACCGGGTTGATAGGACAGATGTGGAAGTGTAGTAATACATGGAGCTGACTGTTACTAATAGGTTGAGGGCTTGTTTTTTCTACAAAGATGTACGCGTCCACTGTGTTGTTCTTGGGGTACGGACGGCAACCCTTTTGGGGGTTGGTCCTAACTCGATAGTGTTTCGGTGATGATAGCGGAAGTGAAACACCTGGTTCCATTCCGAACCCAGAAGTTAAGCCTTCTAGCGCCGATGGTACTGCAGGCGGGAGCCTGTGGGAGACTAGGTAGTTGCCGGACTTTTTAATGCCCTCCAGGCTTTTGTTTGGAGGGCATTAACTTTTCACACACAAAAATTTTTTGTTGGTGCAAGAGATCTCCATTGCTATGGGGTTAATGAGTTGTTATTCTCCCTTGCTCATTGACAAATCATGTTTAGTGCATTATCTGTAACCATCACTAAATGGTTATGATTGGTCGAACGCCTCTATATCAACTGGAAAGAGTTTCATGGATTCACGCTCAAACGACGGAAGAGACCGTCGTAATTACGAACAACGCGCAGATCGAGCCGGTGGACGAAAGCAGAACTGGGGATCTAGAGGGCGCGGGCGCTCCGGCGGAGGTTCATGGGGCAACAGTTCCAAATCCGAACGCTCAAACTATTCTTCTGGACGCAGCTTCGGAGGAAAGAAACGATTTGATCTTGATCACAAGCAGGGGCGTCCATACGGAAAGTTCGACAATCGTCGGGACGATCGCAACTTCGAAGACCGTTCAGAACGCAGGGATCGTAAGCGTTTCGATTCTCGAGGCGAAGGCAGCAACTGGAACCGCAAGGGCTCCGAAGACAGAAATCGTCGTAACAGTTGGAATGATCGCAGGGACGGCGACAATCGTAACGGGCATTCGTGGGGCGGTGACCGAGAAGACAAACGCAGTTGGAACAAGAACCGTTCCACTGACAAACGCAATTTCGGCCGCGACGATAACAAGGGACGCAAGCGTAATTTCGATAACCGCTGGAGCGATTCAGAAGATCGTAATAATCGTGGTTTTGACCGTGGCGAGCGTCGCGATGATCGTCGTGGGTCTTGGAACAAGTCCCGGGATTTCGATCGCAAGCCTTGGGGAAATAAGCGAAACGATCGTCACGACGATAGGCGAGATGGCGCGCGTGGCGAAAAGCGTTGGAACAACAACCGTAATGATCGTCGCTGGGACGATCGGGGCGGTGAAAATCGCTGGGAAGAGCGTAAGGACAGGCAGCCAAGAGAACGTCGTTGGAATGACCGACGTGAGGAACGTGGCTTTGACAGGCATGATGATAGACGCGGCCAGAAGCGTTGGAATGATCGACGTGACGATCACGGCGGCGAAAAGCGCTGGGGCGATCGCAGTGGCTTCAAGAATTATGACAGAGACTCTCGTCGCGATGACAGGCCAAATAACCGTTCGTGGGATCGCGAGCCCGGTAAATTCGATCGTCGTGACGAAGACAGGCGATCGCGTGAAGACCGTCACGAGGTCAAGCGAGATCACAGGAGCTTCCGTGAAGTTCGCAACGAGCGTCTAAATCCTGGCCTGCAGAGGCCGGAAAACGAGCCCGAACCGCTAGTAGATTTCGACGAGAAGTCCATTCCGTTCACTGTGCGGGCTGAACTTCGCGGTCTTCCCAAGGATCTTTCTGAACAGATCCAGGGCCACATCGCCGGCGCGATGGCAAGCATTGAAACTGACATGGAACTTGCTCTGGGGCATGCTCGGGCAGCTCGGCGCCTAGCTGCCCGTCTGCCAGTAATTCGTAGCATCGCTGGTGAGGTTGAGTACCAGGCTGGAAACTTCGATAAGGCACTCAGCGATTATCGAGCCGTCTTGAGGATGACCGGTAATCAGAACTATCTTCCCGTGATCGCTGACTGTGAGCGAGCCGGCGGTAAGCCTGAAGCTGCACTCCGCACTCTTAGGAATGCCAAGGATCTTGACGTTGAGCAGCAGGCTGAGGCCGTTCTTGTCGAATCAGGCGCTCGCGAAGACATGGGACAGCGCGAAGAGGCCCTTCGAGTTCTCAAGAATCAGATTTCTAGCGGGCTGGGCGGCCGATACGAGCAGGCCAGACTGCGATACGCCTATGCGAACCTCTTGGAACTAGCGGGTCAGACCAGGCAGGCGGAAGAGTGGTTCACGTCAGCTGCTAAGTATGACGACAATAACGAACTAGATACCGCAGCGCGCATCTCTGCGATAACGGGTGAGGAAATCGTTGAAGAAGCTACTGAGGAGTTCGAGGTTCTCGATGTCGACTTCGAGGAAGAACCAATCCATGACGATAGCCTCGATGGCAGCGAAGAAGAAATGGTTCAGGACGAGACTTCCGAGGAAGACGAACAGCCCGAAGAAGACGCTGATGAGCTCGAGCAGGACGAGAAAGAGGAAGATGAATCGTCTAATTGATCCGTACGACTGCGCCCTTTTCGACCTCGACGGGGTCGTATATCTGGGCCCCGAACCGGTAGTTGGTGCCCCCGAAGGCATCGGCAAGCTCAGAGAGCTGGACAAGAAGATCGGGTTCGTGACTAATAACTCCGGCAGGCTGCCCGAGACCGTCAGGGACCAGCTAAATGGCATGGGCGTCTATTGCGAACTCGAAGACGTCGCCACAAGCGGCCAGGCATCCCAAGATATGCTGCGCAAGGACCTAAAGCCGGGCGCTAAGGTGCTCGTCTGCGGAGCAGAAGCCTTCGACGACAAGGTTCGCGAGGCGGGTTTTGAGGTCGTCAAAACCTACGCTGATTCTCCCGAAGCAGTGATTTGCGGTTACAACCCCAAGATGCCTTGGGAACTTATCGACGAGGCGGCTCTGGCGGTGCAGAATGGCGTGCCCTGGTACGCCTCTAACCCGGACGCGACACGTCCCACCGATCGAGGAATCGTGCCGGGCGCTGGCGGTGTGCTGATGTTGATCGAGCTTTGCGCTCCTGGTCACAAGCCCGTGATTGCCGGTAAGCCGTACCGGCCGTTACTGGACTACACGATCGAACGAATGGGCGTTTCCGCTCCGATTTTCGTGGGTGACAGGCTGGACACCGATATCGAGGGTGCATACAACGTGGGCATCGACTCGTTCATGGTGTTTACCGGAGCTCATGGCAAACGCGATCTGATTTACGCAGCAGAGCACCAGCGTCCCACTTACATCGGCGCCGATATTCGTTCCATGAGCGAACCCGCACGCACTGCAACCGTGGATGGGCACGTCGCCACATGCAACGGGACCACCGTTCGGATCGAGAACGGCAGATTAGTCGCGGATGCAATGCCTTCCGACTACGAGGGCCAGCTCGATGCCCTCTGGGCGGGTAGCCAGCTTTCTTGGGCTAACGATGTAGACGCGGAAGACTTTCTGGTGGCACTAGATGACGTCCACTGATGATGCTCCGATGAGTGACGCTGGACGGATTCCCGTTACGGGCAATCACGCGGTCGACAGGGTCTTAGAAGAGTTGGGCGATATATCGGAGTTCTCTCCGAGCGATCGACTAGCCAAGCTTGCTAAGGCCCAAGACGGCCTGACTAGGGTCCTCGAAAGGTCTCGGGAATCAATTCCTATGCCGAAACCGAAAAATTGATTCGGCTAGACAAGGCGGTCCAGGCCCAGGTCAGGTCGCGCACTCGGGCGCAGAAACTGATCAGGTCGGGCAAGGTTCAGGTTAACGGTAAAACCGTCCTTAAACCCTCATTTGGAGTCGGCGAATACGACGTAATTGAGGTTGAAAACGATCGCTGGGTTTCCAGGGCAGCCTACAAACTTCTTGGCGCGCTTGAGGGGCTTCAGGAAGCTGGCATCCAACTTCCGGAAAGCCCGAGGGTGCTTGACGCAGGTGCATCGACAGGTGGCTTCACTCAGGTGATGCTTGATGCGGGTGCCCGTCGGATCTATGCGGTTGATGTCGGCCACGATCAACTCGATGAGACAATCCGCTCACACGAGCGAGTAGAGGTCAGGGAAGGTCTCAACCTGCGCGATTTAGTGCTTTCAGATTTGGATTCCGAGCCAGTCGACTTGATTGTCGGGGATGTGTCATTCATCTCGTTAAAACTGCTATTGAAACCGCTAGCGGGTGTCCTCAAACCAGATGGATTGGCGCTATTACTAGTTAAGCCACAGTTCGAAGTTGGCAAGGATCAGCTCGGAGCTGGCGGTGTCGTGCGAAGCGATGAGCTTCGTCGTGAAAGCGTAACCGCAGTAATAGAGGAGGCAAGAGGGGTCGGATGGAATCCCATCTGGAGCGCAGACAGCAAGCTGCCTGGACCATCTGGGAATCGCGAGATTTTTGTCTGCTTCAGCGCGACCGGGCAGAACAATTGAATGGGCTGGCTTAGGCAGCCTAGAACTAGCAGATAAGCTCGAAGGTATGAGTCGAAAAGTCGCGTTCGTGGTGCATCCTGCCAAGCCTGAGGCGGTAGATGCCGCATTGGAATTCGCTCAAGGGATGAGCGAGAAAGCGATTGAGTGCCTGGGATTGGGGCAGCGCGCCGAATTAGTTGCAGATAAGTGCGCGAACGTACAGATTTGTCGGCCTGAAGACCTCACCAACGATGTCGAGGTGATGGTCGTTTTCGGTGGCGACGGCACAATTCTCGCCGCGGCAGAGATGGCCGTGCCACATGGCATACCTCTGCTGGGTGTTAACCTTGGACACGTCGGATTTCTCGCGGAACTCGACCCCTCGAACATTCCAGAACTAATCGAACAGGTTATTTCTAGGCACTACGATGTCGAGGAGCGCTTGACTCTCGACGTCAGCGTCAACGACAACGGAGAAGAAGTCTGGCATTCTTTCGCCGTCAATGAGGTGACGATCGAGAAACATGCCAAGACGAAGATGCTGGATCTGCTTATCGAGGTCGACGGGCTACCGCTATATCGGTTCGGGTGTGACGGGTTGCTAGTCTCAACTCCAACGGGGTCTACCGCTTACGCTTTTTCGCTTTCTGGGCCGGTTGTGTGGCCTGACGTCGAGGCCTTTTTGGTTGTTCCGATGGCTGCCCACGCGCTGTTCGCGCGTCCACTGGTGCTTGCCCCTGACTCGCAGGTGGATGTCTGCGTTGCCGACGACACTGGGTCCCAGCTTGTCTTGTGGTGCGATGGACGTAGAACCGTCGACATGCCGCCGAGCGCGAAAATTAACGTCAAGCAGAACGCTAAGAAAATGCTCGTGGCGCGCCTTTCGGAGCAGCCTTTTACTTCCAGGCTAGTTAAAAAATTCAAACTAAATGTCGAAGGATTTAGGCACTAATGCTCACTAGTCTTCGCATTAAAGATTTAGGCGTCATCTCGTCGTCAACCCTGGATTTTGAGTCAGGAATGACTGTGCTCACGGGCGAAACCGGAGCCGGTAAAACGATGATTGTTAGCGGCCTCGGGCTGCTGCTCGGAGCGAGAAGCGACTCTGGGCTTGTCCGTCTAGGTTCCCAAAAGTGCCTGGTCGAGGGAACTTTTGATGCAGACAAAATAGTTGACGAGCTAAGCCAGTGCGGTGCCGAGATCGATGACGGCGAGGTTCTTTTCGCTAGACAAATAAGCAAAACTGGCAGATCTAGATCTTTCGCGGGTGGTGTGCAGATTCCGCTTGGCAAGCTAGGAGCTCTGACCGGAGAGCTTGCAACTTTGCACGGGCAATCCGAGCAGATTCGGTTGGGCACTTCGGAGCGTCAGAGGCAGGTGCTAGATCATGCTGCAGCACATGAGCAACTGCTCGAGGAATACCGAGAGCTATATGCGTTGCGGGCCCAGACCAGGGATGAATTGACGGAGGTCCGAAACAACGCTCAGGCCAGGGCCAGGGAACACGACGTTCTTGCTTACGGCTTAGACGAGATCGAAAAGGTGGATCCCCAGCCCGGCGAGGATAAGGAACTCGCCGCAGAGGCCGCAAGGCTCCAGGCAGTCGATGATTTAAGGACCCTGGCGGCACGAGCTAACCGTGCACTGTCTGGATCTCCGAGCGGCGATATAGACGAGCCTGGCGCATCTGGGCTGTTATTCGAAACCGTGAAAGCTCTCGAGCAGGTTGCCGACCTTGATGATTCTGGTGCCCAGCTTGCCGAAGCTGCTCGGCAGGCGAGTTTTGCTGTCGAAGATCTGTCTTCGAGCGTCGCAAGCTATCTCGCCAACCTGGAGGGCGACCCTCTGAGGCTGGAGGCTATTGGCCAACGCAGGGCAAAGCTGCAGGAGCTGACCCGCAAGTACGGTGATTCTATTGATGACGTGATTGCCTGGGCGCAGAACGCCAGCAAACGCGTTCTAGAGCTAAGCGACGATGACTCGAAGATAGCCAAACTATCGGAGCAGTTAGCCAAAATCGAGGCAAAGCTGCTTGAGGTCGGCAAGAGACTCAGCACGAGCAGAAAAAACGCAGCGGACAGGCTGGCTGAGAAGGCGATGGGGGAGCTGACCGCGCTCGCCATGCCGCATGCCAGGTTGATTTTCCACCTAGACCCTTTAGACGAACCCGGCCCTTGGGGTTTGGAAAAGGTTCAGCTACTGTTTTCCGCCAATCCAGGGAGCAAACCTGCGCCGCTAGCCAAGGTCGCATCTGGCGGTGAGCTGTCCCGAGTCAGGCTGGCACTTGAAGTGGTATTGGCGGCAGGAGACGAGGGCCACGTCTTCGTGTTCGACGAGGTCGATGCCGGCGTCGGCGGTGCGGTGGCGACCGAGATTGGTCGCCGCTTGGCCATGCTAGCTAAGCATTCCCAGGTGATCGTCGTAACCCACTTGGCCCAAGTAGCAGCCTTCGGCGACGCACATTACATGATCGCGAAATCAAGCGACGGCGAGGTTACAACCAGTGGAGTGACGCGGCTCGACGACGAAGCCAGGCTTACCGAGTTGGCAAGAATGATGGGCGGTTCCGATACGAAGACCGCTCTTGCCCACGCCAAAGAACTCAGGCAGCAGGCTGAAGATATTTAGAGGAATCGTGCCCAATTCCTAAGCGAGCTAGCCCAAATTGATTAGCGACACTGGTCACAATCTCTAATGAGACTATTTAGTCTCGACGAGTGGGCTTGAGGAGATGGCGAAAACGCTTAAAGTGCGAGAGTCTTCGGCGCCTTTTCTCACCTTTAAATCTCGTCTTTCAATGGGTAACGCTTCAGCGGTATTCTGCTAGAAAACACCTCGGAGGTATCGATGAATCAGCTGCCATTATTTGGTCACGGCAGGCACTTGCTATCTACCCAACAGTTCAACGACGAAAATCTGAGCAATCTTTTTGCCCTGGCGGATGCAGTCGATCCGATCGCTGCCGGCGAAGCGGTTTGCACGGTCCTTGACGGTGCAATCCTTGGCTCGTTGTTCTTCGAGCCCAGCACGCGAACTCGCCTAAGCTTTGAGTCCGCATTCCTCAGGCTCGGCGGCGAAGTAACGACCACTACCGGGTTCACCTTCTCGTCAATGGCTAAGGGGGAGTCGATTCACGACACCGCTCGAGTAGTTTCCGGATATTCCGATGTGTTGGTCGTTCGCCACCCGGATGAGGGCTCTGTACAAGAATTCGCCAACGCTTCGCTTGTTCCAGTTGTTAACGCTGGAGACGGGGCAGGGGAGCACCCAAGCCAGGCGCTTCTTGACGTTTACACCCTCAGCCGTGAGCTGAAGAAGCGCGATCTCGGCGTCGATAGCAGGACCATCGCGATCATTGGCGACCTGAAATACGGCAGGACCGTTCACTCTCTGATGAAGCTGCTCAGCTTGCACAAGGGCCTCACCTTCAAGGTGTACAGCCCGTCCAGCCTCGAACTGCCCGAGCCGATTGCTGAATACGCTAGAGCGCGCGGCCATGAGGTAGTTGATTGCGACAGCGTCATTGAAGCCGTATCCGGTTCGGATGTTGTTTACTGCACACGTGTCCAGCGCGAGCGCATGACCGACGAGGTTAAGCGTGGCGACAAATTCCGCGGCAGGCTGCTGGACAAGCAGATGCTCCGCGAAGCAGACGCGCTCGACATCATCATCATGCACCCGCTGCCAAGGGATTCGCGTTCGGCAAGCTTCGACCTGTCTGACGACGTCGATGACCTGCCTGGCCTGTCTATCTTCCGTCAGACCGACAATGGCCTACGAATCAGGATGGCAATCTTCCTGACCGTTCTGGGGTGCTCCGTGGACTCGGTGAAGGCCACGCTTAAGCAGCGTCCGTGGCACGCGAAGCTGGATTGGGACGTAAAATAGGTTCCTCTGTTCTCTCGATCGCCTAATGTTGTAGACATGATCGATCAACAGGAGTCGTGGAAGGTAATCCGGCACACGGTTAAGGCCGAGGGCAGGGTTCAAGACTTCATCGAGGACGAGGTTGAGCTTCCCTCCGGTGGGTCAATGGTTCGTCAATACGCCGATCACCCCGGAGCGGTGAGCATCATCGCGCTGGATGACAAAGGGCGAATCGCGGTCGTCGATCAATACCGGCACCCGGTTCGGATGAGGCTGATCGAGCCCCCCGCAGGGCTGATGGACGTCGCACACGAAGATCCGCTAGTGGCTGCCAAGCGCGAGCTTGCCGAGGAAGCGATGCTTTCTGCCGGCAAGTGGTCTGTCTTGGTCGATATCTTCACTTCGCCTGGTGGTCTTGCCGAGCCCATCCGTGTCTACTTGGCCCGCGATCTCAAACCCGCGCCTCGTCCGGAAGGCTTCGTCGTGGAGGACGAAGAAGCCGAAATGAGCGTGCACTGGATAGATCTGGACGAATTAGTCGAAAACGTCTACGCGGGTAAGATCCAGAGCCCGACCATGGTCAACGGCGTGCTTAGCCTCAAGCTTGCGCTGGAACAGGGCCGCGTCGAAGATCTGCGCCCAGCCGATTCGCCTTGGCCTGCACGTGAGCGTCTGGTCGAACGCAGGTCGCAGTCTTAATGGGGCTAGACCGGCTGTTACAGGGCTATCTCGATCACGTAATCGTCGAACGAGGGCTATCTATAAACACTGTCGCCGCGTATCGCAGAGATCTAGGCAGGTACATAGACTGGCTAAAAGCTAGGGCCGTAGACGATATAGACGTCGTCGATTCAGAGACGATCAACGCGTATCAAACGCAATTGTCGACTGGAGACAGCGAGCATCCGGCACTAGCGAAATCTTCCGTCGCGAGGTCGATGGTGGCCATCAGGAACCTGCACTCTTTCGCCGCCCAGGAGGGGCTGACGAAAGAGGACGTCGGTAAGTCGATAGCCGTCCCGAAACTGGGAAAGAGGCTGCCGAAGGCGCTAGATATCGACGAGGTGCAAAGGCTGCTGGGCTCTATCGACACCTCTGAACCGCTAGGGCTCAGAGACTCTTGCCTCCTAGAACTTTTATACGGCACCGGAGCCCGAATCAGTGAGGTTCTTGATTTAGACGTAGATGACGTCACTCCTGTGCTGGAAGATCCCGATTCGGGGCTGAGGCTATTAGGCAAAGGCAGTAAACAGAGGATCGTCCCGCTTGGTTCATACGCCCGGAAAGCGCTAGATGCGTGGCTGGTTCGTGGGCGTCCCGCTCTGCTGGGAAAGGCTAGAAAATCTACTGCTGCGCTTTTCCTGAACACGCTAGGTCGCAGGCTTTCCAGGCAATCCGCTTGGGCCATCCTGCGTGAGCGTGCGGCCGGTGCTGGCATCACTAAGGAGATAAGCCCGCACAGCCTTCGGCACAGCTTCGCCACCCACCTTCTCGAAGGCGGAGCCGACATCAGGGTCGTCCAAGAACTGCTAGGTCACTCGTCGGTAACAACGACTCAGATCTACACCGAAGTGACGATCGAAAAGTTGCGTGAGGTCTATATAACCGCACACCCCAGGGCAAGGTAATGCGCCAGTTCTAAAAAGCAGACTTGTCGACTATTGTTGTTTTCGAACGATAGGAGCGTGTGATGAGCGATGAGCTCTTTGAATTGCCAGAACAAGACGAGGAAAACGTCGATTTAGCTGGCCGTCCCATTCCGGACTATCCCGAGCCTCAGCCCCCGGCCCCGGGCCCAAAGAACGCCATCGTCATCTCTATGACGAACCAAAAGGGCGGGGTCGGTAAGACCACTAGCAGCATTAATCTCGGCGCAACGATCGCAGAGACCGGACGCAAGGTGCTGCTCGTCGACTTCGACCCGCAGGGTTCTCTTTCCGTTGGGTTGGGAGTAAACCCGCACACTCTCGAACTGAGCGTGTACAACCTTTTACTCTCGGATCAATACAGCTTCGACGACGTGGTTATTCCCGACGCGGCGCCAGGCTGCGATCTGCTGCCCGCAAACATTGACCTGTCAGCCGCAGAGATCCAGCTCGTCAGCGAGGTTGCTCGCGAGTTGACGCTCAAGAGGCTGCTTTACAAGGTTCGCGATCGCTACGACTACATCATCATCGACTGCGCGCCTTCGCTCGGCCTGCTTACGGTCAACGCTTTGACGGCGTCGAATTGGGCCCTGGTGCCTCTCGAGTGCGAATTCTTCGCGCTTCGTGGCGTCGCTCTGCTCTACGACACGATCAACAAGGTGAAGGACAGGCTTAACCCCGAGCTCGATCTGCTGGGCATCCTGCCGACGATGGTGGACACCCGAACGATCCACACTAGGGAGGTCTTCGAGCGAATCATCGAGGCTTTCGGAGACAAGGTCTTCCACACCATAATCAAGCGCACCGTCAGGTTCCCGGAGACGACCGTGGCTGGCGAACCAATCACCAGCTACGCTCCCTCTTCTCCTGGAGCTGACGCATATCGCCAGCTGGCCAGGGAGGTGCTCGCACGATGCGAGTAGATCGCAGCTCGATAGCAGCTAATCTCGAGGCCAAGACTTCGGATCTGCCGGGAGCGAACGAACTCTTTCGTAAGACGATGGGCCAGCCTGCGCAGGAGCAGACCAAAAAAACGCCAGCTCCGAAGCAGCAGGACCAGGCTCGTCCGAAGCATGACGAAAAAATCACCGTCTACATCTCCAGCGAACAGCTGATGGCCTTAGAACAGGCGAGGCTGAGGCTCAAGGCGGAGTTTGGTCTTCGGGTCGATCGAGGCAAGCTGGTGCGTGCCGCAGTCGCGCTAGCGACCAACGATCTGGATGAGCGCGGTGGCGAGGCCAATGTTGTCAAGATGCTTGAGCAAGAGGGCTAGACATGGCTGCCGCCTCGGACGAACACAGCTTCGTCGACGTCGAGGGCAACCCGTTTACCGTTAGCCTGGACAATTTCGAGGGCCCCTTCGACCTCTTGCTGCAACTAATCTCGAAGCGGCGCCTAGACGTGACAGAGATCGCGCTGAGCGAAGTCACCGACGAATTCGTTGCGCATGCGAAGGCCGGGACGAAGATCTGGGATCTAGCGACGACCAGCCAGTTTCTGCTCGTTGCCGCCACGCTTCTGGACCTTAAGGCTGCTCGACTGCTGCCGAAGGGGGAAGTGGAAGACGAGGAGGACCTGGAAATTCTCGCGGCCCGCGACCTCCTGTTCGCAAGGCTCTTGCAGTATCGGGCGTACAAGGAAATTTCTAAGTGGTTCGCTTCTTCGCTAGAGGCTGCGGAGCATATTCACTACAGGCCCGGCGGGCTAGAAAGTAAATTCGCCGACGTGCTGCCGGAGGTGCAATTCCCAGGCGGACTGGAACGCTTCACAAAAGTTGCGGTGAAGGTTTTCACGCCACAGGAAATGCCGGAGATGCCGCTGAGTCAGCTGCACATCGTGCAGGTGAGCGTGCAGGAAGAGGGTACCAAGGTGGTAAAAAAGCTGCGGGCGGCGAAAACAATGACATTTCGGGCGCTATGTGCCGACGCCGACAAGCTACACACAGTGGTTAGGTTCCTTTCTTTGCTGGAGCTATTCCGTCAGAAGCAAGTGACTTTTGAACAACTAACACCTCTCGGCGAGTTGACCGTGCATTGGTCCGGAAGAGACAACGGCGAAATTCAATTCAGCGGAGAATTCGACGAAACGAGTGAAGAATGATCGAAGAAACTGAGCTTGACCGAACCCCGCAGGAGATCTCGGGAGAACTCGAGGCGATCCTGATCATGGCCACCGAGGCCCTCAGCGTCGAAGAACTAGCGCATGCAGTAAGCGCGGAGGAATCCGTCGTCAGGGAAGCCCTAGAGGCGCTTTCTGAGTTCTATAACGAAACTGGCAGGGGATTCCAGCTCCGAAATGTTGCCGGCGGTTGGCGTTACGCTACTCGTCCTGAGCACGAGGAAGTAATTAAAACTTGGATCATCGAGGGCCAGCAGAACAAACTTACGCAAGCTAGCCTCGAGACGCTCGCCGTCATCGCTTACATGCAACCCGTCTCACGGTCGAGAGTCTCCGCGGTCAGGGGAGTGAACGTTGACGGCGTGGTGCGCACGCTCATCGCTCGTGGGCTCGTCGAGCAAGAAGGAAACGACGAACAGACCGGCGCCACGATGCTCAGAACCACCGAGTATTTTCTCGAACGGCTAGGCTTGGCTAGCCTCGCAGATCTACCACCTATCGCGCCGCTGCTGCCGGATGCGAACCTGTTGGAGCAGGAACTAGCCGGGCTGGCTGGCGAACCAGAAGAAAACGCCGACGAAACGTCAGGAGAAGAAAATGAGTGATGACGACAAGATTCGGCTGCAGAAGGTGCTCGCTCAGGCGGGCGTCGCTAGCCGCAGAGCAAGTGAAGAAATGATTGCCGAGGGCCGTGTCGAGGTCAATGGCGAAATCGTGCTGCGCCAAGGTTTACGGGTAGATCCGGACAAGGACGAGATCAGGGTGGACGGCTCCCGAATTCCGACCGCGCGCAGGCATGTTTACGTCGTGTTGAACAAGCCTCGCGGCGTGGTTTCCACTATGGACGACCCCCAGGGCCGCGAGACGCTGCTCGACTACGTGGATTCGCGCACAAGGCTGTTCCATGTAGGACGTCTTGACACGGATACCGAAGGCCTGATTCTGCTCACCAATGACGGTGAGTTCACCCACCGCATGACGCACCCCAGTTACGAGGTGTCGAAAGTATACCTAGTGGAATGCGAAGGCAGGATCGAGAACCACGCGCTAAAGCGGCTGAAGAAGGGCGTAACGCTGGAAGATGGCCCCGCGCGAGCAGATAATGTGAAGCTGGTTTCGCGCACGGAATCTCGCTCCATGGTCGAGGTCACTTTGCATGAGGGCCGCAACCGAATCGTTCGCCGAATGTTCGACACGATCGGCCACCCCGTCCGCAGGTTGTCGCGCATCAAGATCGGGCCGGTCAAGCTCGGCAGGCTGAAAGTAGGCGAGAGTAGGGAACTGACCCGCAACGAACTCGGCGAGCTTTTAGACCTAGTAAAGATGTAACAGGTAATGTTTCATAGCGTGCAGAAACGTTTTGTAAAAGTTCTATCCGCTGCTGCAATCTCAGCTTTGATGCTGACTGGTTGCTCGGGCGGTAACGCAGATAACGCCGACAGCTCCGCAGCCCCTTCGGGCAGCCCGTCGGCCACCGCCTCGGTCCAGAAGAAGAAGCTCGGCTCGCTTGACGACGTCAAGGTATCGGATAACTTCGGCGAAAAGCCGACCGTCGAGGGCATCGACTACCCGGTCGAGGTAGAAGAAACGATGTCTAAGGTGATCGTCGAGGGCGACGGTGCCGAGGTACCCAACGATAACGCCACCGTCGAGGTGCACTACATGGGCATTAACGGCACCACCGGCGAGACCTTCGACGATAGTTACAACCGCGGTAGCTCCACCTATTTCCCGCTTGACGGCGTCATCAAGGGATTCCAGAAGGGCCTGGTCGGCAAGAAGGAGGGCAGCCGCGTTCTGATCGCAGCCGCCAGCTCCGACGGCTACGACCCGATGGGCATGCCGCAGGCGAAGATCAACCCCGGCGACACCTTGTTCTTCGTGGTTGATGTTGTTCGCACCGAGCAGCCGGCAGTTTCCGGCAAAATGTCCAGCCCGGCAGGCTTCCCAAAAGTTAGTGACCAGGACGGCAAGCCCGTTATTGACATAGCAGGAGTGGCTGCGCCGAAAGAGGCAGCCTCTGCGGTTCTGGTCGAAGGCAAGGGACGTGCGCTGGCAGACGGCGACATCCTGAAGTCGCATTCCGTGTGCACCACCTGGGATGGAAAGCAGTACTACAGCGACTTCGGCAACAAGGCCGTGATCGATGCCAAGGCGTCTCAACAGAAGCCGCTGGAGCCCCTCTGGCAGCAGTTGGTTGGGAAGAAGGAGGGCAGCCGCGTGCTGGTCTCTCTTCCCGGTTCTGTTGCTTACCCGAAGGGCAACCCGAATCCGCCGCTAGAGCCGAACACTTCGGTTGCTTGCGTGGTGGACATCCTCTTCACTCAGCCCATTCCTAAGCAGGGCTAAAAACGGAGTCTAAAACAGGCTTCCGGAAATGACCCAGTCGTTCCAGATCGCCTCGCTTTGGCGCCAATCGGTGCCGGCGAGGCGATCTTTTAGTTCTTTTGGCGTATTTGCCGGGGGCAGGCCGGCGGACTCGCAAAGCTTCGCGAAAAACTCCCGAGGTCCTGCCTCAAGATCTCGAAGCGTGTAACCGCCGTCGCGTTTTGCAAGCCTGTCTCCGTTTTCGTTAACGGCAAGACCAACGTGGACGTAAGTGGGCACCACGAAGCCGAGTTTTGAGGCAAGCCATGCTTGGCGGGGCGAGGAGTCGAGTAGGTCGCGGCCACGAACGACCTGGTTCACTCCGCCGAGCCCGTCGTCAACCACGGCCGCTAGGTTATATGCGGGCGTGCCGTCGGCGCGGAATAGTACAAAGTCGTCGACAACGCCGGTGACGTCTCCCGCATGGATGTCGTGGACCGTGAAAGTTGCTTGTTCGGCGCGAACGCGGATCGCTGGTTTGCGGTTCTGCCGTTTTTCGTCCCGCTGGGCTTGGGTAAGGATCGCGCACGTTCCGGGATATGGGCGGTAGTCGCCGTGCGGTGCCTGCGATGCTGCTGCGATTTCGCGTCTAGTGCAGAAACACTCGTAGGTTTCGAGCTTCGACGCCGCCTCACGGTAAACCTCGATACGTTCGGACTGGCGCCATACCGGTTCTGGCCAGCTGAGCCCGAGACTACGAAGGTCTTCGATCTGCCTGCGAGCCACGCCGGGTGCTGCCGCCACGCGCTGCTGATCCAGATCCTCCACGCGCAGCAGCATCTGGCCACCGTCAGCGTTAGCGAAGAGCCAAGCGAGCAGTGCGGTACGTAAATTACCGACGTGCAGATCAGAGGTTGGGCTAGGGGCAAAGCGACCAATGACATTCACCTATACAAGGTTAGCTGCTGTTACTTTCCTCCAACCAAAGGTCGATGCATGAGGCAGTCAGAGAATCTAAAACCGAATCTTGTAGTAACTTCACCACGGTATTGCTTTGCCCTTCGGTAGCACTATCGGTGGTGTTTCAGGAGTTCTTCTTGCCATCTTCGAGAGGATTGGTTGTTTGTAGGGCGTCGGGGAGTATCAGGTTGAATGCTTCTGAGGCTCGCTTCGATAGCCAATGGTAGGGGGATGGGTCAAGGTTGCCTTCGTTTTCGAATGCTTTGACTATGTGTTTAATTTCTTGGGTGTTGAACAAGATTTCGTATGGGGCGCTGTAGACCCATTCGCAAACGGTGATGTCTTGTGTTTCTTTGTTAAATTTTTTGTTGCTGGGTGGTACCCGGCACAGGGATCTCCAAGACCACCAGTCATTAGGATTATCGGAATACTGCACCATTACGTAACCGTTTGTGCCCCCGCCTACTCGAAGGGCTGTACCGTTTATCGTGTATTCCAAGAACTGAAGGTCTTTACCATCTAACTTATTGAGTGCACGGTACGTAAAACGAGCCTGAGGCCGATCCAAATTCCCATTCTTAACCCAAGCACGCAACCTAACACCATGAATAAAAGAAAACTCTTTAATATGCAAAAGCTCACGATCCGGCTTCGAAGAAAGCCAAGAATCAGGCAGATGGCCAGCAATCCACAATCCATACCACATCGAGAAAAACCAAATGACACCCAAG
This sequence comes from Propionimicrobium lymphophilum DSM 4903, assembly GCF_000423485.1. Classification (GTDB taxonomy): domain Bacteria; phylum Actinomycetota; class Actinomycetes; order Propionibacteriales; family Propionibacteriaceae; genus Propionimicrobium; species Propionimicrobium lymphophilum. The sequence goes on from NZ_AUIB01000008.1 coordinate 21,198, forward strand.
TCATATTTACGAGGAGTCGAAAAGCCGATAGCGGCAAATCCTGCGAACTGAATAAGACGTAAAATCCAAATGAAATACCATTTCTTAGTCCGGAGAAGAAAAACAGAAATAACTGTCCCAGCAAGAGTGAATAAGATGGCATCCCCAACAGATATTACAGCTCTATGCAAATTTCCAAACCAGGGAAAAATAATAAAAAAAGCAGGATAGAGAAAAGTTGTAATTATGTTTTTCAGTAAGTCTACAGGCTCTATTTTCTTATTTCGAGAGTACATTATCAATTACCCCTGTAGCTATGTCTGCACCAAAACCAATTAAGGAATCATAGGCTGTGCCATACCACAAGCGTTGGGTGTTTGGTGCCGAGAAATTTGTAATCCCTTTGAGCGTACGTGGGTGAGCTATCCCGTATTGACTCATAGAATTTAATCCCCGCAATTCTATTTTGTTCGCCAACCCAGCATTTCGAGCAAAGTACTGACCTGTGTTATCAATCGCGGTTCCAATAAGTGAGGTTGTTGCTGCACGCCTAATATCTACCTGGCCCTCTGAAATATAGTCATCAACAGCGCTACCCAAAAAATCACTTCCCGTCGATAATCCAGTCGAATAAACTCTAGAACTAACACCCCCAAGATCCTTCGCCAGAGTATTTCCTGCGGGGCCAGCAAAACCACCAAGCCCATTCGCTACAGAGCCACCTGCCGCAGCACCCAGCATCCCAGACGCAGTAATCGGTGTGCCATAAATCCTACTGTTCAACAAATACGCTGCCTCCGAAGAAGCAGCACCGGATGCCGCATTAATAGAAAAACTAGTCAACAAAGCTTTCGAAGTATTGCCTGCAGCACTATTCGCCACATACGCGGCTTTACCTGCAGCAAAACCTGATTCGCCGATCAGGCCAGTAACAGCACCCACAGCGCTATCTTGGCCTACTCTTGTCCAGTCCACGTTTCCGGTGGAATACTTTTGCACTCCGATCGAGACACCTCCACTAAGCAAAGCTCCCGATGCTGCCATAAGCGCTATTCCTGCTGGTCCGCCAACCCCGGTAGCCATCAACGCCACACCACCGGCTATCGCTGCCGCAGCTGCCGGAGGAGCAGCTTTTAGTGGCGGGCTCACTATTGCTACCCAGAAAACATTTAATGGAAAAGTTAATTGGAAACAAGTCGGAGTATCAGCTCTTATCGGTGCAGCAACAGGCGGATTCGGCGGCTGGGTAAAAACAGCGTCTATGGCTGGGGAAGGCATAAAAGGAATATCAACAATATCTGGCGTTAATGCGGGAATTGGTGGAGTCACCTCTTCAGCTAGCTACGCATTATCTCCAGGGGACAAAAACACTCAAAGATACTTTGCAGCTTTGACGTCAGGAATTTTAACTGGAGCCATTTCTGGTGCTGCCGGCCCTGCCGGTGGAACAGTAGCAAAAACTGTTTTTAACAAGAAAGCTACTTCGGTTTGGGCATCGGGCTGCACTGCTGCGATAAACACTTTGGGATCAAGTGCGGGTTCTGTAACGAAAGACATTCTTTCTGGCGAAGAAATATCGCTAAACGATGCTTTATATTCCGGCGCTTCTTCTGGATTATCGTCGACACTTTTCGGGAAGATATTGCCGGACCAGCGAGGAACCACAACATTAAAACAAGCTTCACATCTTAGTGTGCGTACTTTTAAATGACTAGTCAATCCGAGCGGCCCGAATGCGAAGCGCTTGTTGCAGGGGGCTGCTGAAGGTGCTGTAATGGAAGTCGGAGCTGACAATTTAATCGAGGTTGTAAAGTAAGTGATTGAAAACAATAATTTCTTAGCTAAGGGGCTAGGGCTTCGTTCGGTTTTTACGATATGCGTTTTTGTGGCGCTAATATTTTTGCCTTTGATAAGTGGAGACATTTCTGCACTAATCGCACATTTACAAATGGCAGCTTTTTTCTTGTTTTTAATGGCAATATTGGCTCGTACTTCGAGAGCTTGGTTCGCATTTCCACTAATTTTAACGCTAGTACTAGGATTTCGCATCTCAAAATTATTTTCTCAACCCATACCACCACTTTTATGGTTGCTATCGGGGGCTGCACTATTTTTGACATGGGCAGATATCGTAGTTTCTCATAATAAAAAAGGTTTAGCCATTTTTGCAAAAAAAATACATACTAAAAAGTTGGTCTCAAAGAAAGAAATTGTCAGGTTTCATCTGTTTTCGTGGGTGATGCTTTTAGTGCTTGCATCTTTATATGCGATTGCGCTTCCTTTAACGAGCAATCAGTCAATCAAAACGTTGTTAGCGTTTATCTTATTCGGCTCCATCGTTGGAAGCTTATTAAGTTTTATGTGTGGGAAGTATAGGTGGTTGATTGTATTATTTATTGCTCCAGCGTTCATAAGTTTAACCATTCGCAATCCTTCGGCAATCATTGTTATTTTATTTTGCTGGCTTTCGGGGTACATTGTTTCATGTCTCATTGAAGGCGTTCCCGGCTTGCCGATTCGCAAAGCTTCCTAGGTGTTTTAAAATTTTTATTATTCATTCAAGCCTGAGCGCATAGATTTGTATGCCGCGACTATTTCGGTAATCAATTAGGCCTCTTTCTAGATCTAGTTTAACAACAAAAATATAGCCATCTTGGCAATTATTTAAAAAACAAACGTTCGGCTTTAATTTGAATACATTCGGGGACACCTCGGACAAGATATTTAGAATAGGAAAAAATTGCTACTTTCTTAGGCAAAGCTGAGATCAAAGATCCGCACATAACACTCGATAAAAGTATTGGTAAGCTTCCAACCTGGGCGAAGAATACCGGTAGAGGGCTCGGATGGTTGTCTGCGGGGTTAACCTATTACGACGAATATGCGGAGAGCTATAACGAGAACACGCTTAAACACCCTGAGTGGACAGAGTTTCAAAAAATGACTGCCAGTAGCATAGAAGGCTTAGGTGTTGCATGAGGCTCTGCTGTTGGTAACTGGGCTGGGGCTAGAGGCGGTGCCGCTCTTGGGGCGGCGATAGGGTCAGTTTTTCCTGGTCCCGGAACTCTTGTCGGAGGTCTTATTGGGGGACTGGTCGGAGGGTTTGTTGGAGGAAAAATTGGTGAGGTAGCTTCAGAAAAAATCGCTGAAAAGGTTAAAACTTTCTAGAAAGAAAATAAAGAAACCATTTATGCTTGATGCTTTAATAAATCCAGTAACAATCTTTCTGTTCGGCGTTGTGTTGTTGGGGTCAGGCTTTGCTGGTTACAGGGGGAAAATTAAGCGTTGGTGGGTGTATCGAGAGAATTATGTTTTCCATTCATTGCCCGCTCATGTTACTGCGGGAATAGCCTTAGTTCTTTCAGGCCCCATGTTTTATTTCCCAGATTCTTGGAACGGTCACTGGCTGGTAAAAATTCATGGTGTGACCATTTGTCTTCTTCTAGGCGTGTCTGGGATCGCAATTTTCTGGGTTCCGCGTTGGGCGTTACCTAAGTGGTATGTGGCTGATCGTGATGCTTTTCGGGCGAATAAGAGGCTTTTGGAGTATTTGTCCGATGAGCGCAAAAAATTTGAAAAGCGTCCCGCCGTTGTTGGTTTGAAAAGAAAATGGAATGATCATCAAAAACGAGTTTTATTCCGAATCGTTCAAGATTGAAACGCCATATGTGCATATCCACTATCCGGATATATTGACGCCGCTCGATCCTGCAGAAATAGACCTTTCTGGTGAAGAGAACGTAGATGCGATCCTGGCGACTGTTGAGCAGGAAGGTCTTGTCTTTAGGCCCAACATGGTTGTCACTTCCGATCCCAGCGCCTATCCACTGGTAGATGCAGCCTACGCAGCTTACGAGGCCGCTTTGGATCAGCATTCGGACGCGAGACTGCTCTCAACTGATCTCGTTCCAGTCGAGGACGAAGAAGGTACTCCTATTGGGCGAGTGTTTAGATTCGTCTATCGACGCGACAGATTCCAGGATGTGATTGTCAAAAAGTGGGTTTTCGCCACCGGCCATACGCACCTGCACTTTTCGGCTTCGTTCCTGCCCTCCCAGGCCGCCATGATCGAGGGGGCCTTCGATTGAATGGCCGATCATCTGCGGTTCAAAGCCTCCCAGGCTGAACTCGTTGCCAGCGCGGAGCGATCCACCCAGTGCAATATCCCGATTGATCCCAGAAGCCCAGAACTCGGCTTTCCTCTTGAAAACGTGGCAGGATTCAGTTCTGCGAATGTTCGAGGAGAGCGGATCTTTGGCGAAGAAGGACTTTCTACCGTCTTAGGGCAATACAAAATAAGCACAGAAAGCCCGTCGCTGGCACGAGTATTTTTAACTGGCGCTGAGCAGCGCAATATGTATACGGCGTTTCTGCTGGCGGAAGGTGTTTTTGTCATCAGATCAGCCGGTGAGAATGCCTTCAACTATGAGGCCGGAAAATACACGGCCTACATGATGACCGAAGAACAGCTGCTAGCCGATGTCTTTAACTGGATGGACGTTAAACCCGGTTTCGTGAATTCAGCTCCAGAGCGACTTTCGCTCGAAGAATACGAAGAGCGCATCGGAGCTGAAGTGCCCTGGCAAGAGGTGTTAGTTGGCTTCTTTTCTACTTCCATCAGATTTGCTCGTGATCGGGGCGGAGCGCTCTGGGAGGCAATCATGCCTCAGCCTGGGATAGTCGAAGTTTCTGAGCTCCCATCCGCCATTTTGGTTTCAGCTATTTATGACGTCCTGGAGATAGTGGTTAATGCGACAGCGGCCGAAATTAAAGAAAAGAAGAAAAAACGCCTGTTCTGGAAGGGCTAGTTTTTACTGGCCACAGAAAGTCGAGACTTTCGGCTCGGACGAAACAAAACACCTGCTGTCCAAATCGTATTGAGCTGCCTATCATAGTGATTCAGTTGGCTGCTAGATTTGATTTCGTGGCGCAGAAGAAATCAGAGCGGTTGATGAATTTAACGATCATGCTGCTTTCCGCCAACAAATACGTCTCCCGTGACGAGATCCGAGCCCGCATAGAGGGTTATAGAGACCTGAACGATTCCAACTTTGAGCGCACATTTGAACGCGACAAGGACGAGCTGCGCGCCAGAGGCGTCCCAATCGAGACCGGCAGCAACTCGGCACTTTTCAGTGACGAGACCGGCTACATGATCAAACGAAGCGATTATGAACTCCCTGAAGTCCAGTTCAGCAAGGATGAGACGGCTCTACTTTCGCTAGCATCGAGCGTCTGGCAGCAGGCAAGCACTTCAGACCAGGCTAGGAAGGCCCTGCTAAAGCTGCGAGCAGGTGGAGTCGAAATCGAATCCGATCGCGAGGATGGAGTGCTGGAAACTCGGGTGAGTGTTGAGGACCCGTCATTCGAGCCGATCTGGGAGGCGCTCGCTGAAAAGCGCGTAGTCTCTTTCGAGTATCGCAACTCTCCGGCCACGAGGATCGTTCAGCCGTGGCGTCTAGTTATGCGCTCAAACATCTGGTACCTGCTGGGCTACGACGTCACGAAGGAATCGTCGCGAATCTTCAGGCTTAACCGCATAACGTCGAACGTTAAGATTGGCGAGGTCGCCGATTATGAAATTCCTGATTCGCAAACTTTAAACGACATGGCTGCTTCGATCGCCCCTAGCGGTGACAACGGCGAGGCCGTTTTGGCCATTCGGAAGTCTCACGCGCCCGCTCTTCGTCGCCGCGGCCAACGCATCCAATGGAGAGGTGAGCTTCCTGAAGGCTTTCAGGCCTGGCGGGTTAGGCTGCCGTACAATCCCGTGGTCGAAATCGCAAGCTTTGGCTCGCAGGTGCTTGTGCTCGAACCGGACCAACTGAAAAACCAGGTGATCAAGCGATTAAAGCAAGTGGTAGGTGCCCACGGGGGTGAGCATGAAGAATGAAGACCAGCTCTGCAGAATGTTGGCGATTCTTCCTCTTGCCCAGAGCGGAGAGAGCCTGACAACCAAGTCGTTGGCAAAGATGTTTGGCATAACCAAACGCCAGGTTATAAACGATCTTTCGACGTTATTCATGTGTGGTTTGCCGGGCGGATATCCGGACGATTTGATCGACGTCGATATGGACGCGGCCATCGACGATGGCGTGATCCAGATCAGCAATGCCGAGTACCTGAACAGGCCGCTGCGTCTGACGCAGGACGAGGCTATGAGCCTGCTCGCAGCGCTTGAAGTTGTTCGCGAGGCGGCCACCGGAGAACAAGCGAAAACCGCGAATTCTGCGATAGCGAAGCTTGAAGAAATCACGGGCGCCGGAAGCGGGGTCCATTTCGATATTTCGACGGGTTCTGACGAAGTGCGCGATCGGTTAGCCGCCGCAATCTCTAATAACAACAGAGTCAAACTCGTCTACGATGGCGCGTCACGGGCCGTCACGACACAACCTGTCATCGACCCGGTTCTCATCGAGGTCAGACATGGAGTGGCATATCTGAACGCTTGGAGCTTGGACGCCAAAGATTGGCGGGTCTACAGGTTCGATCGAATAATCAGCGTGGAATACACCGGGCAGAGCGCCGAAGACCACGGCGAGGCGCCGAGCGGCCAGTGGTTCGAAAAGGAGAAGGATGTCGTGATCGTCCTCGCTCCGGATGCCGCATGGGTTTGCGAATACCACCCGTGCGAAGTTCTCGAGCGCAAAACTGATGGCTCGGTGCGCGCCCGATTCAAAGTGGCGAGCGACGCCTGGCTCACGTCGATTCTTTTGCGTCTTGGCGACGGCGCCCGCGTCGAAGACGAATCTCTAGCGAAGGATGCCGTGCACGCCGCGCAACAAACACTGAAGATGTACGACCAGATCGAGAAACAATGACTGACACTGAGATGCTGGCCGAGTTCTCGGCTGGCTACGGCTTTAAATTCGACGATTTCCAGATCAAGGCATGCCAGCGAGTCTTGGATGGCTCCGGCGTTTTGGTCGCAGCTCCCACAGGTTCGGGCAAAACAGTGGTTGGAGAATTTGGCTGCTGGCTTGCTTTGCAGACCGGCAAAAAATGCTTCTACACCACACCGATTAAGGCGCTTAGCAACCAGAAATATCACGACTTGGTTGCCCGCTACGGAGCCGATTCGGTTGGCCTGCTCACCGGCGATCAGTCAGTTAACTCCGAGGCCGACGTCGTCGTCATGACTACCGAAGTGTTGCGAAACATGCTCTACGCGGGTTATCGTACGCTGCAGGGTCTTGGCTACGTGGTGATGGACGAGGTTCACTACCTGGCCGATCGATTCCGCGGCGCCGTCTGGGAAGAGGTTATTCTTGGCCTGGCGCCAGACGTCGACCTGATCTGCCTATCCGCCACGGTCAGCAACGCGGAGGAATTCGGCGAGTGGCTAGACGAGGTGCGAGGAGACGTCGCGGTTGTCGTCAGCGAAAAACGCCCAGTTGATTTAGCCCAGCACATGCTGGTCAACGAACAAGTGATCGACCTGTTCGTTAATGGCAAGGTGAATCAGAAGCTGCTCAAGCTGGAGCGCGGCGAAGCCAGAAACCAACGCGACGATTCCAGGAGGCCCAGAGGGCGCTCGGGTAAGGGCAAGCGCAACGTCAGCTTTGGTTCCGGAAGGTACGGCGGTGCAGCCGCTAGCCGCTATCGCGATCGCGGCGACGATAGAAGAAAAACCCTCCGGCCGTCTAGGGGACAGATGGTTCGGGGCTTGGCGAAAGAGAACCTGCTGCCCGCGATCGTTTTCGTGTTCAGCCGTGCTGGATGCGATGGCGCGGTTCAGCAACTACTTGGCACCAACATCGTGCTGACGAATTCAGCAGAGCGCTCCGAGCTAATGCGGATCGCTGAAAAGTACTCCGCACAGTTGACCTACGATGACAAGCTGGCGCTTGGTTGGGACAATTTCATCGAGGCTCTTGGGCGCGGTATCGCGGCTCACCACGCAGGATTGCTGCCGGCATTCAAGGCGATCATCGAGGAGGGCTTCACCAGGGGCCTGATCAAGGTGGTATTCGCAACCGAAACCCTAGCGTTGGGAATCAACATGCCTGCCAGGACCGTCCTCATTGAACGGCTGGTGAAATACAACGGTGAGGCGCACGTCGACATCACGCCCGGCGAATACACCCAGCTAACTGGACGTGCGGGCAGACGGGGGATCGACACCGAGGGACATGCAGTCGTCGCATGGCAGCCTGGCATCGATCCGCGTGCTGTCGCTGGCCTGGCGTCGAAGCGAACCTACCCGCTTCGTTCCAGCTTCACTCCCAACTACAACATGGCCGTTAACTTGGTCGGGACTATAGGTAGAGACCGAGCGCGAGCACTTCTGGAGCAGAGCTTTGCCCAGTTCCAGGCAGATCGAAAGGTAGTGAAGGCAGCCAGACTGCACGCCACCGAAGCTAACCGGGCCAAAGAGCTTTGGGAACAAGCCACTTGTTCTAAAGGTGACTTCCGCGAATACGCGAACCTTCGTGTGCAGATCAGCCAGCTCGAAAATGAGGTTGCGAAGCTGCGTAAGGGCGACAAGCGTGCCGAGGTGTTGGACTTCCTCTTCGGACTGGAGCCTGGAGACGTCATCTGGGTTCCTGCAGGCAAACACAAGGGTTGGGCTGCGGTCGCCGATCCTGGACGTCCGCCAGTGCCACATCCACTGGTGATGACGCAGAAGCACATTGCTTTGAGGCTGACCGACGGTGACTTTCCAGTTCCGGGTGTTGTGCGCTCAAGGGTTCGGGTGCCGAAGAAGTTCGACCAACGCTCGGCAGCCGACAGGAAGGCGTTCGCGAGATCGCTTGATGCTCGGCTAGAGACTATCGACCGGACTCCACCTCCGGCATCGAAGCCAGGCAGAGATAAGCAGCTTGCGGCCGAGATAGACGAGATGCGCGCCCAGCTCCGAGAGCACCGTTGCCATTCTTGTCCAGATCGGGAGGCCCATGCGCGCAGCGCAGAGCAGGCTATTCGTATCGAGCGCAAGGTTGCTCCTAAGCCGAAGAGCCGAAATTCTATTTCCGCACAGTTCGATCGAATTTGCCTAGTGCTTGACTCTCTCGGTTATCTAGACGGCGATGTGGTTACCGACGACGGAAAGATGCTGCAGCGCATCTATTCCGAACTAGATCTTGTTGTTGCAGAGTGCGTGCGGCAGAACGTCTTTGTTGATCTTGACGTGCCCTCCTTGGCGGCAGTGCTTTCGACCCTCGTTTATGAGGCTCGACGCGCTGATTCGGGCAGGTTCTTCTCTATGCCAGACCGCGATTCCGAGGCCGTGCAGACGCAGGTTCGTCGAATCTGGCGAGACATCAACAAGGTTGAGCGCGACGCGAGAGTGGAGCGTAGCCGTTCGCCAGAGATCGGGTTCGCTGAGCTGGCCTATCGATGGGCTGCTGGCGAAGGGCTTGCCGACTTGCTGGATGACTCCGACATGCCTGCCGGCGACTTCGTGCGCTGGGTGCGTCAGGTTATCGATCTAGCAAGCCAGCTATCAAACGCTCCTGGAGCGCAACCGATTCGGGAAACCTGCCGGGGTGTGGTCAACTCCATGCGTCGTGACATAGTCGACTTCGGCGCCGAATAGTTCCTTTGGACGAAACCTGGAAAACTCTTGTTGGGCAGTTAAGCTTTAGCTCATGAGTTTAGCTATCCGTGTCATTCCGTGCCTCGACGTCAACGCCGGACGTGTGGTCAAAGGCGTCAACTTTGAGAACCTGCGGGACGCCGGCGATCCGGTTGAACTGGCAGCACGCTACAACGAGCAAGGCGCCGACGAGCTGACTTTCCTAGACATTTCCGCGACCAACGAGGGCAGGGCGACGACCCGCGACATGGTGCGTAGGTGCGCCGAGACCGTCTTCATTCCGCTAACCGTAGGCGGAGGGGTGCGCTCGGTTGAGGACGTCGATGATCTGCTGCGTTGTGGAGCCGACAAGGTCGGCATCAACACGGCAGCGATCGCTAATCCGCAGCTGCTAACGGACGTAAGCAATAGGTTCGGTAAGCAGGTCGTCGTGCTCAGTCTTGATGCCCGTCGCCAGGACGATCAGCCTTCCGGCTTTGGCGTCACCACTCACGGTGGCAAGCGCCCGGCGAATTTGGACGCAATCGAGTGGGCCAAGGAAGCACAAGACAGGGGAGTTGGCGAGATCCTGTTGACATCAATGGATGCCGACGGCACGACTAGCGGTTTCGACATCGAGATGATCAAGGCAGTACGCGAGGTCGTCGACGTCCCGATCATCGCTTCGGGCGGAGCAGGCACGGTTCAGCATTTCATCGATGCCGCAAAGGCCGGCGCAGATGCGCTTTTGGCGGCATCAGTTTTCCATTACGAAACCATTACGATTGCCGAAGTCAAACAGGGTTTGGCAAACGCTGGGATAGAAGTAAGAAAATAACCTTATCCACCATTTGAGACGCATTGTGAAACGGTAAAACTTGCCGATATATTTTCATTCATGCGTAGCAACGAGCTAGTAATCGTTTAGCGCTTCTCGGCAGAATCTTGCCGGCCGGTTGGTCTGCAAGGTAGTGAAGCTCAGAAGCGCTCCCTCGAATGCCCAAAGGCATCGAGGGTTTTTTATTATCTAGCGGTTGCGCGTCGAAAATATGGAGGAGCAAGATGGCAGACCAGTCCGAAAAGCAGCTACCGATGCTGACAGGCGCCCAGGCGCTTATTACTTCTTTGGAAAAAGTAGGCGTAGAAGTAGTTTTCGGTCTTCCCGGTGGCGCCGCGCTGCCTATTTACGATGCGCTATACGAATCCTCTCTTAAGCAGGTTTTGGTTCGTCATGAACAAGGTGCGGGCCACGCTGCAGAGGGCTACGCTTTGGCTACTGGACGCGTAGGCGTCGCAATCCTGACCAGTGGCCCAGGCGCCACCAACGGTGTCACAGCGCTGGCCGATGCATACATGGATTCGGTGCCTTTGGTCATGATCACCGGTCAGGTTTCCTCCGAGTCAATCGGCACCGACGCCTTCCAAGAGGCCGATATCAGGGGCATTACGATGCCGATCACGAAACACAACTTTTTGGTTAAAGACGCGCGCAACGTTCCGGAGATCATCAAGGCTGCATTCCACATCGCCTCCACTGGGCGTCCCGGCCCCGTTCTGGTAGATATCACTAAGAATGCGCAGAACGACACCGTGCCATTCGACTTCACCGACGAGGTGAAGCTGCCCGGATATAAGCCGACGGTTCGTCCGCACAACCGCCAGGTTGAGGCCGCAGCGGACCTCATCTGTGAGTCCGTCAAGCCCGTTTTATACGTCGGTGGCGGCGTGGTTCGCGCTCGTGCTTGGCAGGAGCTGAAGGACTTGGCTGAGCTAGCCGGTATTCCGGTGGTTACCACGCTTCCTGCGCGCGGCGTTTTCCCCGACGATCACCCGCTGTGCCTGGGTATGCCTGGCATGCATGGCACAATTCAAGCCGTCGGAGCTATGCAGCGCTCGGACCTTCTGATTGCTGTTGGCACCAGGTTCGATGATCGCGTCACCGGCGCGTTGGACACGTTCGCTCCGAACGCGAAAATCATTCACGCCGATATCGACCCAGCCGAGATCGGTAAGAACCGTGCCGTCGATGTCCCGGTCGTGGGCGACGCAAAGATGTTCCTCGGGCAGCTGCTCGACGAAATGCGACACAAGCGGATCCCCGATTACTCGGAGTGGACCGCCAAACTGCAGGTCATGAAGAAGCGCTACCCGCTGTCATGGGAGGCCGGTGACGAAGGTGGGACCGGCCTGAGCCCGCAACAGGTGATTAAACGGATCGGCGAGATTTCCGGACCGGATTCAATCTTCGTCACCGGAGTTGGCCAGCACCAGATGTGGTCGGCCCACTTCCTGCCGTTCAAAAAGCCTGCACAGTGGATGACGAGCGCGGGTCTGGGCACAATGGGCTACTGCGTTCCGGCAGCCATGGGAGCGAAGGTGGGACAGCCGGACAAGGTCGTGTGGGGCATTGACGGTGATGGCAGCTTCCAGATGACCAACCAGGAACTCGTTACCTGTGCTTTGAACGGGATTCCGATCAAGATCGCGATCATCAACAACAATACGCTCGGCATGGTGCGGCAGTGGCAGACACTGTTCTACAACCAGCACTATTCGAACACCGACATCAGGACCGATTCGCTGCCGAACTTCCCGATGCTCGCGCAAGCGATGGGTTGCGCGGGTCTGAGGGCAACCTCTGTAGAGGAAGTCGACGAGGTGATCAACAAGGCGATGGAGATCAACGATCGTCCGGTAGTCGTCGAGTTTGTCTGCAAGAAGGACTCGATGGTTTGGCCGATGGTTGCCGCAGGCACGAGTAACGACGAGATCAAGGTGGCCCGCGAAATGGCGCCAGATTGGGAGGACTAATGACCACGCACACACTTAGCGTTTTGGTGCAAGATCACCCAGGTGTTTTGACGAGGGTCGCTTCTCTTTTCAGCAGGCGCGGGTTCAACATCGAATCCCTGGCGGTCGGGCCGACAGAAAAAGAAGGGGTTTCGCGAATGACGCTGGTCACGGTTGTCGACGACGAAAGGTTCGTCGAGCAGCTCGTGAAACAGCTGAACAAGCTCGTGGAAGTCTTGAAAGTTTTAGAGCTTCCGGAGTCCTCCGTGTGTCGCGAAATGATCCTGGTGAAGGTGCGCTGCGATAACACCAATCGCAGCTCCGTCATCGACGTGGTTAGCCTGTTTAGGGGCAAAGCAGTTGACGTTGGACTGACCTCAGTGACTATCGAAGCCACTGGAAGTCACGACAAACTAGAGGCGTTGCTGACCATGCTTGAGCCTTACGGCGTCATCGAGCTGGTTAAATCCGGGCAGGTTGCGCTAGGTCGCGGCCAGAAATCAATCAATGAAAAACGGGCTCGCGCCTAGCGTGCTCGAAAAAAATAAGGAAGGCAAAAATGGCTGAAATTTACTACAACGACGACGCAGATTTGGCAGTAATCCAGGATCGTTCCGTCGCCGTCATCGGATATGGTTCTCAGGGCCACGCACACGCGCTCAACCTGCGCGATTCCGGTGTTGACGTTCGCGTCGGCCTGGCGGAGGGCTCCAAGTCTCGCGCCAAGGCCGAGGCCCAGGGTCTGCGCGTACTCAGCGTCGCTGATGCCGTTAAGGAAGCAGACGTCATCATGATCCTGGTTCCCGACCAGGTTCAGCGCAACGTCTACCGCGACGAGATCGCCCCGAACCTGAAGGACGGCGACGCGCTATTCTTCGCCCACGGCTTCAACATCCGTTACGGCTACATTCAGGCTCCTGAGGGCGTTGACGTCTGCATGGTTGCACCGAAGGGCCCGGGTCACATCGTTCGCCGCGAATACTCCGACGGCCGTGGCGTTCCGGTTCTGGTTTGCGTCGAGCAGGACGCTTCGGGCAAGGCCTGGGATCTGGCTAAGTCCTACGCGAAGGCGATCGGCGGCCTGCGCGCTGGTGGCATCAAGACCACCTTCGCGGAAGAGACCGAGACCGACCTGTTTGGCGAGCAGGCCGTGCTGTGTGGCGGCATGTCTCACTTGGTCCAGGCTGGCTTCGACACCCTGGTCGAGGCTGGCTACCAGCCCGAGATGGCCTACTTCGAGTGCCTGCACGAACTGAAGATGATCGTCGACCTCATGATCGAGGGTGGCATCAGCAAGCAGCGCTGGTCCATCTCCGACACCGCTGAGTACGGCGATTACGTCTCTGGCCGTCGCGTCATCGATCAGCACGTCAAGGACAATATGAAGGCTGTCCTGGACGACATCCAGAACGGCGCGTTCGCGAAGCGCTTCATCGACGACCAGGATGCTGGCGCTCCTGAGTTCAAGAGGCTGCGCGAGGAGGAGGCCGGTCACCAGATCGAGGCCACCGGTAAGGAACTGCGCAAGATGTTCAGCTGGATCGAGAACACCGACGACGACTACACCGAAGGCACCGCTGCACGCTAACCGTTGCTAATCGGATAACTGGCCTGGTCATTTTTGACCAGGCCAGTTTTTGTTTCTGGAGAACAGCGTAAGTGCGAATGATTGGTTACCTGCGAATTGTCGCTAATGTGGTTTCTGTGAACCGACCACTAGCGCTTTTATTCGCATTGTGCTGTGTCGTGTTTTGCGCATGTGGTTCAATGACTGTTTCGCCGGGCAGCTATGGCCTTTCTCCGGTTGCGAAAACCACTCCCGGGAGCCCTAGCAGCGTTGAGCCTTCGGCTAGCCCACAGCCGACCTTTTCCACGAGCATGGATTCCAAGGGAATCGTGCACTCGGACGCCAAATCAACAGGATCGTTCCTGATCAATAAAAGCTCCGCGGATTCTGCCAGGGAAGGTAGAAAGATCGTCTATGCGGTCCGGGTGGAGGATAGCCTTGGTCTTGATCCCGAAGAGGTTGCTAAGAAGATCCAAGAGACTCTGGATGACGATAGGGGCTGGGCGCCGATCGATAAGGTTTCCTTCCGGCTCGTTCCCGATCCCGATGACGCCGAACTGATCGTGACTTTGGCCACTCCTGCTACTGTAAACGAGTTTTGCAGACCTTTGGACACTCAAAGCTGCTGGAGCTGCCGGGCGGGTGAGGCAGTTAACCTGAACGCAGATCGGTGGATGTACGGTACGACATCGTTTTCTGATCTGAGTATCGAGGAATATCGTTCCTACCTGGTCAACCACGAGATCGGTCACTACCTCGGTAGGGGGCACCTGAGCTGCCCGGGGCAGGGCATTCCGGCCCCGGTGATGCAGCAGCAGAGCATGTCGGTTGATGTTTGCAAGCCGAACGTGTGGCCTGCAAACGATCCCGATTAAACCAGTTTTGCTACCTTGTCGCCGATCTGGGAGGTGGATAGAGATTCGTCTCCGCGGTTGGCCATGAACTCGCTGACGGCCGTTCTGATCCGTTCCGCATCTTGCGGTCGCTCCAGGTGATCCAGCAGCAGCGCCATCGAGCTGATCGCGGCGACCGGGTCGGCGATTCCCCTACCAGCGATGTCTGGGGCGGAGCCGTGCACGGGCTCAAACATAGAGGGGAATTCGCGCGACGAGTTGATGTTTGCCGAAGGAGCGAGCCCGATTCCGCCAGTGACGGCAGCCGCCTCGTCGGTGATGATATCACCAAAGAGGTTATCGGTGACTATGACGTCAAAATCCTGAGGATTTGTGATCATCTTGATCGTGGCCGCGTCGATGTGCAGGTAGTCACGCTTCACCTGCGGGAATTCCTCGCCGATCTCGTTGAAGATTCGGTTCCAGAGCCCGCCCGCGTTCACCAGCACATTGTGCTTGTGCAGCAGGGTGACGTGGTTGGATCTGCGGGTGGACAGCTCGAAAGCGTAACGAACAACTCGCTTCACCCCGTGAGCGGTGTTTACGCTTACCTCTGTGGCTACCTCCTGGTCGGTTCCAGCGCGAAGCTTGCCGCCGTTTCCGCAGTAGAGTCCCTCGGTTCCCTCGCGGACAACGACAAAGTCGATCGGCTCGCCGTTGGTCACCCATTCGGCCAGCGGGATCTGCTGGTTGGGGTAGACCTTGGAAGGACGAAGATTGACGTCCTGGTCTAGGGCAAACCGAAGCTTCAGCAGCAGCCCGCGCTCGAGCAAGCCGCTAGGGATGGTGGTCGAACCGGGGGCGGCGCCGACGGCACCGAAGATGATCGCATCAGTCTTCTTAAGCTCCTCCAGAGTGTCGTCGTTAAGTACCTCTTGGGTGGCAAGCCAGTGCTGAGCACCGAGGTCGAAATCGACAAATTCGAAAGTGTTTTCGCCCACCGTCGCCTTTAGTACCTTGAGTGCCTCGTCGACTACCTCCGGTCCGATTCCGTCGCCTCGGATAACTGCAATTCTCGCCTGCTTAGAAGTCATGCCGGCTAGCTTAATGAAAGCTCAAGCGGTCAACTGTTTAGTCTCAGCAGACAGTTTTAATTGGCCTTATTGAGCCACTCGCGCACGCTCTTCCAGCTGGCGCAATCGGTGGTGTCGATTTCCAGGTTCTTGTACAGCGACGATCGTCCGGTCAGTGCGGAGATGCCCATGGAGCAGCCGAGAAGCGTGTTGATGATCCGCCTTAGGCCATGATGGGAGCCAGACCTCGTGAAGAAGATTGCGGACAGCAATCCGCGAAGTGCACGATCTGCCTGACCAATGTTCTGGTCTAAGGGACGATCGATGAATACGTACTGGGGCTCCTTCTTTTTCCTGCCCATGGTTACTCCTAATTAATGGTTCAGGTAAGTTACGTTTTCAAGTATATAAAAGGCCAAGCGTTTACTGATTGGACTATGAATTTCTCTGCTTCTTAATAGGGTTAGCCTTACTTGCATGTCGCTGAAATTTGAATTACCAGAAAACCCGAGTTTCTTAGCCGATGATGCGATAGCTACGATCCACGAGAACCCCGGTTTCGGGAAGTTCTTTACAGATCACATGGCTGTTGCCGATTGGAATCATGAAGACGGTTGGAAGAACGACAGGCTTGTTCCGTATTCTCCCGTTGCGATGGATCCGGCCGGCGCCGTATACCACTACGCGCAGGAAGTGTTCGAGGGGATGAAGGCCTACCGTCATGCTGACGGCTCCGTTTGGCTGTTCCGTCCCGAGCGCAACGCCGCGAGGATGGCGGATTCCGCAAAGCGTCTGGCCCTGCCCGCGCTTCCGGTGGAAGACTACCTGAAAGCTGTCGAAAACCTAGTTAAGCTCGATGAGCGCTGGGTGCCGGGCGGTGAAGAACAGAGCCTCTATATTCGTCCGTTCGAGATGGCTAATGAGGATTTCCTAGGTGTTCGTCCTGCAGAGACCGTGGTTTTCGTGGTCATCTGCTCCCCGGTTGGCGCCTATTTCACCGGTGGTGTTCATGCGGTAGACATCTGGGTCGAGTCGCAGTACGCCCGCGTCGCAGTGGGCGGAACTGGTTCCGCTAAGTGTGGCGGAAACTATGCGGCTTCGCTGCTGCCGCAAAAGCTCGCTGAGAAGAAAGGTTGCAGCCAGGTGCTGTTCCTTGACGCAGCAGAGCACCGCTGGCTCGAGGAGCTTGGCGGAATGAACATCTGCCTGATCACGAACAACGACGAACTGGTCACTCCGGAGCTAAACGGAAATATTCTTCCGGGTGTGACCCGCGACTCGCTTCTGCAGCTAGCCCCCGATCTCGGTCTGACTCCGATCGAACGTCCGGTCAGCTACGAAGAAGTCCTTAACGGGATCGAATCCGGCGCGTTCGTAGAGGCGTTTGCCTGTGGCACTGCTGCAGTCATCACCCCGATCGCGTCGCTGCAGGATGCAGACGGCGTTTACGCCTTCAAGGGCGAGCCCAAGAAATCTCTTGAGCTGCGTAATCACCTGATCGATATCCAGTACGGGCGCGTCGAGGACACCCGTGGCTGGATGCACCGGGTTGTTTAATTTCGAGAGGTAGTAGCAAACAGATGAGTAGCCCACTGGCGATGCCAGATGTGTTCCACATTTACGACACGACTCTGCGCGACGGTAACCAACAGGAAGGAATGCACCTTTCGGTTACCGACAAGTTGCGGATAGCAAGACTGCTGGATGAACTTGGCGTCAATTTCATCGAGGGTGGCTGGCCGGCAATGGTCGCTGGAGACGAGGACTTCTTTAAGTCTGCTGCCACAGAGCTCGAGCTGCGCAATGCGAAGCTCGTCGCATATGGCCGCACCCGTGAGCCCGGACTTACCTGCGAGAACGATCCGGCGCTAGCCAAACTCGTCGAGGCTAATACCGAGGTAGTTTGCCTGGTAGCGAAGGCCCACGATGTTCACGTCTACGACGCGCTCCGCACGACGCTCGAAGAGAATTTGGCGATGGTCGACGAGACCGTGCGCTATCTGGTGGGCTTGGGGAAGAGAGTGTTCGTAGACCTGGAACACTTCTTCGACGGCTATAAGGCAAATCCCACCTACGCGATGGCGGTGCTGCGCAAGGCGGCAGAAGCTGGGGCGGAAGTGGTGGTGCTGTGTGACACCAACGGCGGGATGCTGCCGCACGACATGGGCGACATCGTGTCTGCTGCCACCCAGGTTGGCGTCGACCTCGGTGTGCACTGTCAGAACGATTCCGGCTGTGCGGTGGCCAACTCCATGTCTGCCCTTGATGCCGGCGTGATGCATGTGCAGGGCACGATTAATGGCTACGGTGAGCGTTCCGGCAACGTCGACCTGACCACGGTGATCGCCAATCTGCAGCTTAAGTACAAGTGGCAGGTGATCAGCCCCGGACAACTCGGGACGCTGACGTCCATTAGTAATTCCATCGCAGAGATCGCCCATCAGCCGCTCAACCCGAGGCAACCGTTCGTCGGGCATTCGGCATTCGCCCACAAGGCTGGGCTGCACGCCAAGGCGGTGCAGATCAACGAGAATCTCTATCAGCACGTGGATCCTAGGGCCGTGGGTAACAGCACCCACATGGTTATCAGCGAAATGGCTAGCAGGGCAAGTGTTCAGGTCAAGGGCGAAGAACTCGGGTTGGATCTCTCCGACCGCAAAGTCGCCGATCAGATCGCTGAGCTGGTCAAGCAGCGCGAGTCCAAGGGCTATTCCTACGACCTCGCGGACGCTTCGTTCGAATTGCTGGTCCTTGACTATCTCGATCAGCTAGAATTGCCTTTCCAAGTGGTTAGCTGGAAGGTCGTGTCTGAGGACGATGGTTCCGAAGAAAACTCGGTTTCCGAGGCGAGCGTGAAGCTGATCGCTAATGGTTTGCGAGAAGGCGTGATTAGCGTTGGCAATGGGCCTGTTAATGCGCTCGGCCAGGCTCTTATTCAGGCCCTGAGTGGTGAGTATCCGTTCGTCAAAAGCTATAGCCTCACCGACTACAAGGTTCGCATCCTCGACATGGAAGCCGGAACTGACGCCGTCGTGAGGGTGATGATCGTCACAACGGACGGCGAAACCACCTGGACAACGCTCGGCGTTGGCACCGACGTCATCGAGGCGAGTTGGGAAGCATTGGCTGACGCTTATCACTACGGCCTGATGAAGGGCTACGGTTCGAATAAGTGAGCGATAAGCGATTAGGCTTTAACGCATGAGAATCGCTCGATTTGTGCTTGACGACCAGCCCCAATATGGGCTGGTCGAACTCGAAGAGGACCAGGGCTCGCACCCGCAGACTATCGCCGTTATCAATCGCGACCCGCTAGCTGGGCCGGTCAACTACACCGGCGAGCGAGTCGATCTGGCGGACGTGCGTCTACTTGCCCCCGTGATTCCGCGTTCGAAGATCGTCGCGGTTGGGAAAAACTATCCTCAGCACGCAGCCGAGTTCGGTTCGCAGGTGCCCGAGAATCCGCTGCTTTTCATTAAGCCGAATACTTCGGTGATCGGACCGAATGAACCGATCGTCAAGCCCGCAGAGACGCAGGACCTGCACTACGAAGGCGAGCTCGCCGTCGTTATCGGCAGGATCTGCCGAAGGGTTCCGCTGGAACGCTCGCAGGAAGTCATTTTCGGCTACACGGCCGCTAACGACGTAACTGCCCGTGACATCCAAAACGCGGAACAGCAGTGGACCAGGGCTAAGGGTTTCGACACCTTCTGCCCGCTTGGGCCATGGATTTCGACTCACCTGGACCTCAATGCGGCGGGCGATTTGGCCATAAAGACCACCCTGGACAGAGAGATTCGTCAAGAGGACACGACGAAGTCCATGGCGTTCGATGTTGCCCACCTGGTCAGCTACATAAGCCAGTTCACGACGCTGCTGCCCGGAGACGTCATCCTCACCGGAACTCCGGCTGGAGTCGGTCCGATGGAATCTGGCCAGCAGGTTAGCGTCGAAATCGAGGGGATTGGTACCTTGACCAACCCGGTTATGGACGAGAAGTGATTTTTACTGCTCCGCTGCAGACGCCAGAACCGGGCGTCAATTACACGCGCGTTTTGGCACGCGATGACGACGCCGGCGTCACCAACAAATCTTTGGTCGGGTTGCTATGTGTCTTCTTCGGCTACCTAGTCGTGGTCATGGCGGTCGCTTATGTGGTGGTAAGCCTCGGTTGGCTGCTGCGCGGCCGCCCTGGGACCCTTGCCGAGTTCGCCTCCTACGCCATGCATTATGAGTACCCGGAGGGTCTGCTGGGCAGCCACCTTGGCCTCGCGACTATGACGCTGATCTGTTTCGGAGTCGTGTATTGGATACATCGGGTTCGACCGCGTTGGCTAGTCTCGGTGCAGCCTGGAATGCGGTGGCGCTATCTTCTTGCGTGCCTGCTAGTTGCATGCGTGGCATTGAACGCCATCTACTGGCTAAGCCGAATCGGCCAGCCATTCCAGCCTGACCTGCCCTCAAATGCCAGCTTGTGGTTTGCTTCTATCCTTATCGCTAGCCCGTTACAGGCAGCCGGGGAGGAGTTCGTGTTCCGCGGGTATCTCATGCAGTCCGTTGGCACATTCGCAAGAAGTCCGTGGGTTTCCGTCGCCTTCTCCGCGGCTATTTTCGCGATGATGCATGGCAGCCAGAATCTGCCACTCTTCGTCGATAGGCTCGGGTTCGGGTTGTTGGCCGGCGGCCTCGTCGTGCTAACCGGTGGGCTTGAGGCGGCGATCGCGGCTCACGTCATTAATAACGTATTTTCGTTTGGCTACGCGACGCTTACCGGAACTCTGACACAAGCACACGCAATCTCGGTCTCCTCATGGACGACTACCGGATGGGATTTGGCCGCCTACGCGATCACGTTCGCAGGCTGCTGGTTTGTGGGAAAGAAAATGAATGTTGCCCGTAAAACCCCCAATTTTGTATCTGGGGCAAAGACCGTGTAATGTTTCATTCCGCGCGTTAAGCGAGACAACAAAATAGTTTGCTAGTTGAAACGCTGAACTGGGGTATGGGGTAATGGTAGCCCGACGGTTTCTGGTTCCGTTAGTCTAGGTTCGAGTCCTAGTACCCCAACCAAGAGTTTCTAGCAAGAAAAACTAAACATGGCCCCGTGGTGCAGAGGCCTAGCACGCAGCCCTCTCAAGGCTGAAACGGCGGTTCGAATCCGCTCGGGGCTACAAAGCAAAACCCTATCTGACTAGGGAATGCGTAGCAAAAAGGGTGAGATTAGACCCCCTCCAACCGGCGCGTGCATCTAGCGTGCAACTTCTTTACGGTGAGACAGTTGTTCCCATTTGTGGCTCTCCACTCGTCTGATTGCCGGCATGAGCGACGATTTCTCCCCATTCACTGACGATGGCCAGAACTCGCTACAGCGCTTCATCCCGACCAAAATTGGTGATTCTGACGGAATGACGATAATGGTGCTCTCCGGGGACGAAAATAAATATCAGCTCAACGCTGTCGGACCTGTGACTAAGGACGGCTGCACTTTGCAAAAGTTCTTTTCTGCAAACGATGGGCTCACCGATGTGAGTGTCCCTTTTGCTTGTGGAGCTGAATACGTCGATCCCGCGATGGATTACTTGCTCATGCCGGACAGCAAGATGCCCGACGTTGTTTCTACCTATCGCACGCTATACGAGCAATACAACAAAGAGACCTTTCGCGTGACCTCGTCAAATGGCACCTGCGACTCAGCCGCTAGAAAATGCGCGGTTGTAATAATGGTAGTTGACTGCGCTTCCGGTCGCAGAGAAAGCGAGCTGTCGATTTTTAGCCGAGCGCTTTTCGCTTCGTGACTTATAAATATCTGCCAAACTCAACGCGCTAAACCTTGGTTTTACTAGTCACCTTTTCTGGCGCCTTGTTGACTAGGCGTTATGCTTTCGGCTAGCGCTCAAGAACTTTTAGTGAGTTGAGTTTGGCAGATTTTCTAGTCTCTCTAGTCATCGTCGCGGGCGAGCATCTCTGACAGGTGCTCGGCTGCCGCGATCACCGCCGGCGCGTGGAGGCGTCCGGGCTGGCGGGTCAGGCGCTCGATCGGGCCTGAAACTGAGATGGCGGCGATCACCTTGCCCTGCGGAGAACGCACCGGAGCGCTAACCGAGGCGACGCCCGCTTCGCGTTCTGCGACGGATTGTGCCCAGCCGCGCTTGCGTACGTTGCTTAGTCCGACTGCGGAAAAGTTTGATTCCGTCAATCCGCGAGAGAGCCTCTCTGGTTCTTCCCAGGCCAACAACACTTGTGCGGCGGATCCTGCCGTCAGGGACAGCTGGCTTCCGACAGGGATTGAATCGCGAAGGCCGCTGGGTCGGTCTGCGGCAGAAACACACACCCTGGTTTCGCCCTGACGCCTATAAAGCTGTGCGGATTCTCCTGTGATGTCGCGCAGGCGTTCCAAGACGGGGTCCGCTTTCACGAGTAACTTGTCGTCTCCGGCTGCCACCGCGAGCTCAACTAGGCGTGGTCCGAGCACGAACCTGCCTTGAAGATCTCTGGAGACTAGGCGATGAAATTCGAGCGCCACTGCAAGTCGATGCGCGGTGGGTCGTGCTAAGCCTGTGGCCTGTACTAGAGTAGCAAGTGTCATTGGGCCCGATTCGAGGGCCGTCAGCACTGAGGCTGCCTTGTCTAGTACGCCTACGCCAGAAGATTGTCCCATAGTTTGAGATTAGCATCTCATTAGCTGGATGGCTACCGGATAATGGAAACATGGGAAAAACGCTTAGCCAGAAGGTATGGGATGATCACGTTGTCAGGCGATCTGCAGGACAACCCGATTTGCTTTACATCGACCTTCAACTGCTGCACGAGGTAACAAGCCCGCAGGCCTTCGAAGGGCTACGCATGGCTGGTCGCAAAGTGCGCAGGCCAGATCTGACTCAGGCCACCGAAGACCACAACACTCCTACGCTCGACATTTTTTCACCAATCGCGGATCCCACGAGCAGGAATCAGATCGAAACGCTTCGCAAAAACGTCAAGGAATTCGGTGTTCCTGCATTTCCTTTGGGCAATGACAACCAGGGCATCGTCCACGCAATCGGACCTCAGCTTGGCCTGACCCAGCCTGGAATGACAATCGTGTGCGGCGACTCGCACACTTCGACTCATGGCGCGTTCGGTGCGTTGGCGTTTGGAATTGGCACCTCCGAGGTGGAGCACGTGCTCGCCACCCAGACCCTGCAGCAAAAGAAGCTGAAGACCATGGCAGTGAACGTCGAGGGCGAGCTGCCCGAGGGCGTTGTGTCAAAGGACATCATTTTGAAATTGATTTCTATGGTTGGCACCGGCGGTGGCGCGGGGTACGTCGCGGAGTATCGCGGCTCCACCATCCGCAGCCTATCCATGGATGCGCGCATGACGATCTGCAACATGTCCATCGAGTGGGGAGCTAAGGCCGGCATGATGGCTCCGGACCAGACCACTTTCGATTACCTGAAGGACAAGCCATACGCGCCCAAGGGCGCCGATTGGGACGAGGCTCTCGACTACTGGAAGAGCTTGTACAGCGATGACGATGCTGAATTCGACCGCGAGGTTTACATCGATGCGACCAAGCTGACTCCGTTCGTCACCTGGGGAACGAACCCTGGGCAGGGCATCGAACTGGGCGATCGGGTCCCCGATCCCGAGCAGTTCGAGAACTCCACGGACCGCGCCGCCGCAAAGCGTGCGCTGGAATACATGGATCTGCGCGCGGGCACGCCGATGCGCGATATC
Source organism: Propionimicrobium lymphophilum DSM 4903 (assembly GCF_000423485.1). Lineage (GTDB taxonomy): Bacteria > Actinomycetota > Actinomycetes > Propionibacteriales > Propionibacteriaceae > Propionimicrobium > Propionimicrobium lymphophilum. The sequence goes on from NZ_AUIB01000008.1 coordinate 44,676, forward strand.
AAGATTGACACTGTGTTCTTGGGCTCGTGCACTAACGGACGAATTGAGGACCTGCGCATGGCAGCGGACGTCGTCTGTGGCAAGAAGATCAAGGATGGTGTCCGCATGCTTGTCGTCCCCGGGTCGGCTGCAATTCGCAACCAGGCGATGGAGGAGGGCCTAGACAAGGTTTTCACCGACTTCGGTGCCGAGTGGCGCTTCGCCGGCTGCTCCATGTGTCTGGGCATGAACCCGGACAAGCTGACACCGGGGGAGCGTTCCGCCTCCACAAGCAACCGAAACTTCGAAGGACGACAGGGCCCCAAGGGCAGGACCCACCTGGTTAGCCCACTCGTGGCGGCAGCCACCGCCATCACGGGTCATTTGTCCAGCCCCGCCGATCTGTAAAGGAAAACCATGGAAAAGTTCACTTCGCACACTGGCATCGGTGTTCCGCTACAGCGCAGCAACGTAGATACCGATCAAATCATCCCTGCCGTCTACCTGAAGCGCATCGCGCGCACCGGCTTCGAGGACGGCCTGTTCGCTTCTTGGCGAAAGGACGAAGATTTCATTCTTAACCAGCCCGAGTACAAAGACGGATCTGTTCTGGTCGTCGGCCCAGACTTCGGCACTGGCAGCTCGCGTGAGCACGCCGTTTGGGCCCTGCAGAACTATGGCTTCAAGGTGGTCATCGGCTCCTGCTTCGGCGAGATCTTCCGCAACAACGCGGGTAAAGCCGGCCTGCTGATTGCCCTCGTGCCGCAGGAAACCGTAGATGCGCTTTGGGAGTACACCAAGGCTAATCCAGGCGCGCAGATCAGCGTCGACTTGCCTAGCCAAACCATCACCGCAGGCGAGGATAGCTACGGGTTTGAAATTGACGAGTACACCAAGCACCGGCTGCTTAATGGGCTTGACGATATCGCTATCACGCTAACCCACGAGGACGATATCGCCGCATTCGAGAAGAATCGTCCCAGCTGGAAGCCGCGCACGCTGCCGAAGCTGGTTTAGCTAATCTGAAAAGACCGTCCCAACCAAAACAATTTTGGCTGGGACGGTTTTTCATGCTTTGACCAACCAAAGATTAAGCTTGGTTAACATGTGCGAGTCGGCAAGGTTCAAGACCTGGGGCAAACTGCGAAGACTAAACGACGAATCGACCGATTCGTTCGCCCTGGCCTCGATCTCTCCGCTTCTAAAACCGCTATTTAGCCCGGTGGCGAAGTTCTCGTGGCAGGGCGGTGAGAACATCCCTAAGACGGGGCCCGTGATTATCGCAGCGAACCACATCTCCTCGCTCGATCCTGTCCTGCTCGGCCTATTCTTAGCCCATCAGGGCCGGTGGCCGCACTATCTGGCCCGCGCGAATCTATGGGAAAACAAGCTGCTTAAGAAGATTCTTGTAAACAGCGGGCAGATTCCCGTTCATCGCGCAACAGCCAAGGCCATCGAATCGCTTGCGGAAGCAGAGAAGTCACTAGTTAAAGGTAATGCCGTGATCATCTATCCGGAAGGCACTATCACTTTTGACCCGCTGGAATGGCCAATGGCGATTCATGTCGGAGTCGCAAAACTGGCGCTTATGGCTAAGCAGAACGTTGTTCCCGTGGGGCAGTGGGGTGCTAATTATCTGCTTCCGCCTAGAAAGATTAGAAAGCCGAGTCTCAAGCGCCGGGAGATTAGGGTCGTCGCTGGCCAACCGGTTGACCTTTCAGATCTATTCTCAGATTCCCCGGACAGGGAAAGCGTCGGTGAGGCGAGCCGCAGAATATTCAAAGCGATTCTTGCTAAAACTGCTGATGCGAGACGGGAGCTCATCCCCGAAACCGTGTGGAATCATAGGAAAAAGCAGCGTGTGTCTCCAGTCGAGCCCGTGCGTTAGCCGTTCACAATTTTATTTAGGAAACTGATGCAAAAACGTAAAACGATAGCGGTAATTTTTGGCGGTCAGAGCACCGAACACGAGATCTCGTGCTTAACGGCTAGCGAGGTCGTGAAGGAACTCGACCCGAGCAAGTACGAGATGGTTTGTGTCGGCATCTCGCCCGAGGGTATTTGGCATCGTTACGGCGTAGAAGAAGTAGCAGGCCTGCATGTCGAAGACAACAAGCTGCCACGCCTTGGCGAAGACGGTCCCGTAGCCGTCGCTATCCGCGATGGGGACGGCCTGCGGATCGCGACACATGTTGGCGATAGCCTCACGGATCAGGTGAAGATCGATTGCGTATTCTCTTTGCTGCACGGCACATATGGCGAAGACGGTACGCTGCAGGGAATGCTCGAGATGTTCGGCGTCTCTTACGTTGGCTCGGGCGTCACCGCAAGCGCAATCGGCATGGATAAGCACTTCATGAAGTTGGCGCTGCAGGCCGCCGACGTGCCGATCGGACCATTCGAGCTTGTCAGCTCGGCACAGTGGCTGAACGAAAAAGAAACGACGATCAAGCGCATCGCAGATCGGCTCGAATTCCCGGTGTTCGTCAAGCCGGCTCGAGGCGGTTCGTCGGTTGGTATCTCTCGAGTCGACGAGCTTACTGGTCTCGAGGAAGCGGTGGAAGAAGCTCGCAAGTTTGATCCCAAGGTGATCGTCGAGCAGGGATTCATCGGGGCTCGCGAAGTGGAGTGCGCGGTGCTGGGCCCTGCAAAGCTAGGAGAGCGCCCGAGAGTATCCTGTCCTGGTGAGATCGTCGTCAACAAGGACGCCGAGTTTTACGATTATCAGGCTAAATACCTGCCCACCGAGGGCCAGGTTGACCTCAACATTCCGGCAAAAATCGATGAGGAGACATCTAAGGTTGTGCGAAAGCTTGCCGTCGATAGCTTCCTGGCGCTGGATTGTGAGGGGCTGGCTAGGGCAGACACCTTCGTAACCGCGCAGGGTGAGGTTTATGTTAATGAAGTAAACACCATGCCCGGATTCACCAAGCTGTCGATGTTTCCAAGCCTTTGGGAGGCCTCTGGTCTTAGCTATCGCGAGTTGCTGACCGATCTGATCGAGCAGGCGCTAGCACGCCCAGTGAACGTGAACAGGTGATACGGGTGGCTAACGAGGAAACCATTAAAGAGGTCGGCGAATTCGGCCTGATCGAGCGCATTACAGGCCAGCTTTCAATGCCAGCATCGGTTTCTGTCGGCCCAGGCGACGACTCTGCGGTTTTCTCCGTAGACGGCGACGCCGTAGTTTCGACCGACATGATGGTTGAGGACGTCCACTTTCGCCGGGATTGGTGCTCAGGATTCGACGTCGGCTGCAAGCTAATCGCTAGAAGTTTCGCCGATCTCGAGGCGATGGGGGCCACCAGCCGAGGCTGTGTGGTGGCTATTTCGATGCCCGAAGAACTGCAGGCAGAATGGTTCAAAGATTTCTTCCAGGGAGTCTCTGCGGAGGTCGCTAAGGCGCGAGCAGTTCTCGTTGGTGGCGATATTACAAGCGGAGAAAAAATTGTCGCTACCGCTACAGTTTTTGGTCAGATGGAGGGTCGGGCACCAGTTTTGCGCAGCGGGGCTAAACCAGGAGACGTGGTTGCTCTTTGCGGTAGGCAAGGATGGGCTGCAGCAGGATGGGCGACGCTGAGCCGTGGTTTCCGCTCACCCCGTGCCGCGGTCGACGCTTATCGATGCCCCGAGGTTCCTTACGGGGCTGGCAGGATTGCCGCTGCTGCTGGCGCGAACGCGATGATCGACGTCTCGGACGGTCTGATCGCTGATCTGGGGCACATCGCCGAAAAGAGTAACGTCTTAATCGACATTGATTCTTCAAGCCTCGAGATTCCTGGCCCGCTGCAAAACGTCGGCGCTGCGCTTAATAGTGATCCCTTAAATTTTGTGCTCACCGGTGGCGAGGATCATCCCTTGGTGGCCACGTTTGCCGATTACGTGCCACAGGGTTGGGCGCAGATCGGTCGGGTCCTGGATCCAGTCGAAGGCAGCGCGAATGTCCTGGTCGACGGCGAGGAATGGGAAACCGAATATTCCGGTTGGACCCATTTCTGAGCAAAGTTCGGTATCGACGGCGTGGAGACGTCGCTCATTTTCCCTCGCCCGCTACTGTAAGACATATGGCGTCCCGCATGTCTTCCCCCTCGCGGCCGGCGACCAAGAAGGCTACTGCACGCCGTCCTTCGGGCGGCAGCAAGAAGGCCTCTTCGTCGCGCGGCAGAAAGACTGTATCTAAAGCCACCGCAAAAAGGACGGGTAGCAACCAGAACGGAATCCTGCCCCGAATTTTCCGTGGCCTTTCGAAGGCCCTCGGTAGCGGTGTGCGCAAGATCGGACGAGGAGCCCGCGATGTAGATCCCGCGGTGCGAAGCGATGGGGTAGGCCTGACGCTGCTTTTCTTGGCCGTAATCGTAGCGGCAATTTTCTGGTTCTCGATGCCCGGGTTGCTCGGTGAATGGTTAAGAATCGGCATCAGCACGGTTTTCGGCATCGCTAGCTACGCTCTGCCTCTTCTGCTAATCGTCATGACCTGGCGAACCCTCAGGGATCCGCTTGCTAACGGTCCGGGAGGCCGTCAGCTGATCGGTTGGTCTCTTATTTTCTTCGGTGCACTGGGCGTGATCAATCTCATGCACACTCCGCTGCCGAAACCCTCTGATCAGATCGCCATGCGCGCGGCTGGCGGTTTCGTGGGATACATTTCCAGCTCCATGCTAGTGCAGCTAATGCCGGTTTGGATTTCGGCATTTCTGCTTGCGCTCGTAGCCATATTCGGGACTTTGATAGTCATTGGTCGCCCCGTCAGCGAGCTTGTCGAGGACGGCCGAAAAATCTACACGAGCGTCATGGAATTCTTCTTTGGCCGCCCGGAACTGGCGGAGGAGAAACTCGAGTACGGCGTAGATAAAGCATACGATTCTCCGCTGGTTGAGGAGGCCGAGGACCTCTACTCGGATATCTCCGAAGACTATTTTGCGGATGTCGTGGAAGAAGAGCCGGACCCCGAAGCCGAAACCGAGGCTAAAGCGAAGTCAAAGAAGGCCGAGGTCGCCGAACCGGTTCAGCCCGAACTGATCGCTCCCGAGCACACACCCGCCCCGGTTCGTTCCGAGCAGCTGGAGCTGTCGGGAGACGTGCAGTACACGTTACCTTCGTCCGAAATGCTTAAGGCCGGCACGGTTCCTAGGGCGCGCACCGAAGCTAACGATGAGATCGTGCACAGGCTTCAGGACGTCTTCACTGAGTTCAACATTGACGCAAACGTAACTGGCTATACGCGTGGCCCGACGGTTACCCTCTACCAGGTTGAGGTCGGGGCAGGCACGAAGGTCGAGAAGGTCACGAATCTCTCAAAGAACATCGCTTACGCGGTCGGTTCAGCCGACGTGCGCATCTTGGCTCCGATTCCTGGCAAGTCCGCGATCGGCGTCGAGATTCCTAACCGCGATAAAGAGGTCGTTTCTTTGGGTGATGTGCTGCGCAGCCAGAAGGCTCAAAACGATCATCACCCGTTGGTGGTCGGCCTTGGTAAGGACATCGAGGGCGGCTACGTGATCGCCAATGTGGCTAAGATGCCGCATCTTCTGGTCGCCGGCGCGACCGGTTCCGGTAAGTCCAGCTTCATCAACTCGCTGATCACTTCTGTGATGATGCGTGCAACCCCAGATGAAGTACGCATGCTGTTGGTCGACCCGAAGCGCGTAGAGCTGAATCACTACGAGGGCATTCCGCACCTCGTCACGCCGATCATCACCAGCGCTAAGAAAGCTGCGGAGGCACTGGAGTGGGTCGTTTCCGAGATGGATCATCGCTACGACGATCTCGCGGCTTTCGGATTCAGGCACATCGATGACTTCAACAAGGCCGTAAAGGCCGGCCAGGTCAAGGTGCCGGAAGGCTCCGAGCGCAAGCTGACGCCGTACCCGTACCTGCTAGTAGTCGTGGACGAGTTGGCGGATCTGATGATGGTTGCTCCGCGCGACGTCGAGGATTCGATCGTTCGTATCACTCAGCTCGCCCGAGCCGCAGGCATCCACCTGGTGCTGGCAACCCAGCGTCCGTCTATCGACGTGGTAACCGGCTTGATCAAGGCGAACGTTCCAAGCCGTTTAGCCTTCGCCACCAGCTCGATGACAGATTCGCGCGTTATTCTCGACCAGCCAGGTGCAGAGAAGCTGGTTGGCCAGGGTGATGGATTGTTCCTGCCGATGGGCGCTTCCAAGCCGATGCGTGTCCAGGGTTCCTGGGTCACCGAGGCGGAAATCCGTGACGTCGCAGATTACTTGAAGGAGCAGCTAGAGCCCCAGTACCGCGATGACGTTCAAGCTGCTGTCGCAGACAAGCAAAAGCCTGCCGAAGACATCGGCGACGACTTGGACACCGTTCTTGAAGCGGCTCAGCTGGTCATCGAATTGCAGCTCGGTTCTACGTCCATGTTGCAGCGAAAGCTGCGCATCGGTTTCGCCAAAGCTGGCAGGATGATGGACATTTTGGAGAGCCGCGGCATCGTCGGTCCAAGCCAAGGCAGCAAACCCCGCGAGGTGTTGGTTGGTCCGGACGGCCTGGACGATGTGCTGGAAAGCCTGAAGACCGGGGCTTAGCATCTCAATATCTGGGGATTGCTCTGGAAAACTGCCTTTGCGGAGTGCTGCCAGAAAATGCCGTTTGGCCCTGCCGGGTCTGTAAATATCGCTGTACGTCTCCAGCCATGAAGGTATGGATTTGCTAAGCCAGGGAAGCAAAGTTAATCATTTTTCTGGGCGTGAGGGATACTAGAAGACGTATGAAAACTTTGAAGCAATCCCCGCGTACCTCGGTGGCCATGGTGACCCTCGGCTGTGCTCGTAACGACGTCGATTCAGAGGAACTCGCCGCACGGCTGGACGCCGGCGGGTTCCAACTCGTCCCAGACGCAACCGATGCTGACGTAATCGTGGTCAATACCTGTGGCTTTATCGATCAGGCGAAGAAGGATTCAATCGATACGCTCCTTGAAGCCAGCGATCAGAAAGCAAACGGTAGGGCGCAGGCCGTGGTAGCCGTTGGCTGCATGGCAGAACGCTACGGTGATGAACTGGCCGAAGCGCTTCCTGAGGCCGACGCGGTGCTCAGCTTCGACGACTATCCAGATATCTCTAAGCGGCTGCGCAGCATTCTCGCTGGCGGCCACATAGAGGCCCATAAGCCCCAAGACCGCCGAACACTGTTGCCGTTGGCTCCGATCAAACGTTCGGCCAAACGGGTCAAGAGCACCAGACGTCGCAGGCTCACTAGCGGCCCATATTCTCCGCTCAAGATTGCTTCTGGCTGCGACCGCCGATGCGCATTCTGCGCGATTCCTGCCTTCCGCGGCTCTTATATCTCTCGTCCGGTCGAGGAGGTCATAGAGGAGGCCGAATGGCTGGTCCAAGAGGGCGTCAAAGAGGTCATGCTGGTCAGCGAGAATACCTCCAGCTACGGAAAGGACCTGGGGGATAGGCGAGGTCTCATTAAGCTGCTCCGCGAGCTGAACGACGTGCCGGGTCTTGAGCGCGTCAGGGTCAGCTACCTGCAACCCGCAGAAATCTATCCGGGTCTGCTCGAGACGATGGCCTCCTTAGAACACGTGATGTCCTACTTCGACATCTCGTTCCAGCACGCTTCTGCTTCCGTGCTTCGCAGGATGCGTCGATTTGGTGACGAAGAGAACTTCCTCAAGCTGCTGGAAACGGTCCGTCAACTAGATCCTCAATCAGGAGCTAGGAGCAACTTCATCGTGGGTTTTCCGGGTGAAACCGAGGAAGACTTCGAGACGCTCTGCGACTTCGTCCAAGAGGCCCGCCTGGACGTAATGGGCGTGTTTGCATACTCAGATGAAGAAGGCACAGAAGGCGAAAAACTAGAGGGCCACCTTCCCGACGATGTCATCGCCGACCGAACTCGAATTCTCACAGACCTAGTGACCCAAATGATGGATCAACGAGCAGCCGAGAGGGTGGGCGAAGAGGTTAGCGTCTTAATCGAATCGTTAGACGAAAACAGCGTTGTCGGGCGCGCCGAGCACCAGGGGCCCGAGGTAGATGGAGAAACTAGAATAGAAGACGCTGATCCGCAGGAGCTTCGGGTTGGCGATATTGTTATAGCAAAAGTAGTAGATAGCTTTGGGGCCGACCTAGTGGCCAAGCAGGGCTAACTTTGGCGCTCTAGGGTGGTGGGTAAAATTTCTGATCAGAATGAGAGCAGGCCGAAGCTCGGCTTTAAGTGGAATGTGCCAAACATTCTAACTCTTTTGCGAATAGCGTTAGTTCCTGTTTTTCTGATTGTCTTCTTGGCTCATCCGCACGATCAAGTTTGGCGATTCTGGTCTACGGTCGTTTTCGCGGTGGCTATCCTCACCGACCTTTTCGACGGAAAGATCGCCCGCAAGTACAACTTGATCACCAATTTCGGCAAAATTTGGGATTCGATCGCAGATAAGGCGCTGACCGGTGTCGGGTTCATCGTTCTCTCGATTGTCGACGAGCTGCCCTGGTGGATGACCGTGATCATTCTTCTCCGCGAATGGGGGATCACCGCCATGCGGTTTGTGATTCTCAAGTACGGAGTGATGGCGGCAAACCGTGGCGGCAAGCTCAAAACTGTCATCCAGTCGGTCGCACTGATCATGTTCCTGCTCGGGCTTCCTGCTCTTGGGGCTTGGTGGTGCGCGCCCAAGTGGATCGCAATGTGGATTGCCTTCTTGCTAACCGTTTACACCGGCGCCGAATACATTTTCGAGGCCGCAAGGCTGCGAAAAGCAGCGTTAAAAGCTGGCCATCCGGTAGACATTTCGACTGTTGAGCAGGAACCGTTTATCAAGCGAATTTTCAAGGGCAACAAGTGAGCCTCGCCAGTCATCTTCTAGACGAGTTGGCCGCCAGGAGCATGACTCTGGCCACCTGCGAGTCGCTTACCGGAGGCCTAATAGGCGCCACGATTACTTCCGTACCCGGGGCATCGAGGGTGTATCGGGGAGGACTGGTGGCATATGCCAGCGACCTAAAAACTTCTCTCGTCGGTGTTGATGGTGATCACGTCGCAAAGTACGGCGTGATCAACTTGTACACGGCACAGCAGATGGCTGAAGGCGCTGCGAAACTCTGTGGCGCTGATGCCTGCGTCGCGGTGACAGGGGTCGCCGGCCCCGATCCGCAGGACGGCAGCGCGCCCGGTACCGTCTGGGTTGGCTACGTCGTTCCCGGAAAAACAGATGCGGTTCTGCTTTCGCTTAACGGGACTAGGGAAGAGATCCGTAATCAGACCGTCGAGGCAGCTTTAGAAACTCTGTTGCAAGCTCTGGCAACAAGCTAATCGTTGCTGCATGCTAGCTAGAGTCTTTATATGAGACAAACTTATCCGTGGCAAGATTCCACTAAGTCGCCGCGGGAACGGGCAGAGTTGCTCGTTTCGGCAATGACTATTGAACAAAAGATCGCACAGCTTCATGGCGCGATGGAAACTATCGATATCTATGCAGTCAGCAATCAGGCAACTACAGCCGAGGAGATGGAACAACTAGCCGCTCAAATCCGGGTGGAGCGTCACGTAGCCGCCATCGACGAACTCGGCATTCCCCGCTTCAGGATAACTAACGGTCCTGTCGGCGTCGGTATGGGCGATGGCACCCCCAGCCCGCCGGCCACCGCATTGCCGATGACCATCGGTGTAGCAGCCTCTTTTGACCGTGAAGTAGCGAAGGAATACGGCGACGTAATTGGCTCTGAGACCGCCACGCTAGGCCAGCACGTGCTTGAGGGGCCTGCGGTCTGCCTGCACCGCACAACTATCGCGGGCCGTAACTTCGAGTATTTTTCCGAAGATCCTTTCCTGTCGGGCGTGATGGGCGTCGAAGTGACTAAGGCGATTCAGTCCCACGACATCATCGCGATGGTAAAGCACTACGTGCTCAACGATCAGGAGACAGAGCGCTTCCGAAACAGCGTTGAGGTCGACGAAAACGTTATGCGCGAGCTTTATTTGTTGCCCTTCGAAATGGTCATCAAGGACGGCGAGTGCGCCGCGGTGATGAGCGCTTACAACAGGATCCGTGGCGTCTACGCTACAGAGTACTACTACACGCTGACCAAGATTTTGCGTGACGAATGGGGCTTTGAGGGCTATGTTCAGTCCGACTTCTGGTCGACCAGGTCTGCAGCTCCGTCTTTGAACGCGGGTCTTGATCACGAGATGCCGGATGCTAAGTGGCTTAACGAAGAAAACGTCAAGGCCGCCTTGTCAGATACCAGCCTGGAAGAAAAGACCATCGATCGAGCACTGATCAGGCGCTACACACAGATGTTCCGTTTCAACCAATTCGATCGGCCATACGATCCGGGAGAAATCGACGCCAAGGCGCACGGTGAAATCTCGCGAAAGCTTGGGGCCCAGATGGCAGTCCTGCTTAAGAACGACGAGGGCCTGCTGCCGATCGAGCCGAGCGGCAAGATCGTCATTATTGGGCAGAAAACGTTCGCAGGCAAAGCATGTCAGGGCGGCGGTGGCTCCTCTAAGGTCGACCCGCTGTACACGGTCGATCCGCTTCCTGGCATGCAGGACATCCTGAAGGAGATGGGCGCAGACGCCACTGCGGAGCTATTTGTCGTAGCCGACGACCTGTCTAACCTGGGCGATGCCAAGAAGGCCGCAGAAGACGCCGACATCGTAGTTCTGATGGCTGGCTTGGTGGCCACAGAGGGTGCAGATATGCCGGATGCCAACATGTTCAACGATCAGAACACGATGCTCGATGAGCTGCTAGGAGTTAATCCCAAGACGATTTTGGTGATGAAGGACTCCGCACCAGTTCTGATGCCTTGGGTCGATAAGGCACCGACTATCTTGGAGGTCTGGAATCAGGGCACCGAGGATGGCCACGTGGTTGCCGATCTCATCTTCGGGCGTATCAACCCGTCGGGCAAGGTGCCAACCACCTATCCGGTAAGCGAGGACGATGTTTTTTATGCCGGACACCCGGAGCGCTACCCAGGTACCGACGAGGGCGCAGGTTACCCGGTCATTCGCTACTCCGAGGGCCTACAGGTGGGCTACCGCTGGTTCCAGGCTCAAGACATCAAACCGTTGTTTGCTTTTGGTCACGGTTTGTCGTACACGAGCTTCGAGCTGTCGGATTTCACCGTGAACACGGACAAGGTAGGCGATTCGCCGGTTACTGCAACCGTCAAGGTGACAAATACCGGTTCGCGTGCTGGTGCGGAAGTCGTCCAGGCGTACCTCGGAATTCCCGTCGACGGTCAGCCGCCTAAGCGCCTCGTTGGCTTCGACAAGGTTTACTTGGAGCCGGGCGAATCTAAGACGGCAAAGATAGTTATCGACCCGAATGCGACAAACCACCCGTTCAGCGTGTGGTGCAACGCATTGGGGGATTTCGATATCAAGCCAGGCGACTACACCTTGTACGTAGGCACTTCGAGCGAAGACACCTCTTTGACGAAGGTGCTCAAGAAGTAAAATTATGCTGCATGGGCCCACGCTTTTAAGCGTGGGCCCTTTTGCGTATGTCGTAACCTAGTCAAGTGCGCGAACAAGAGTTATGGGCCAAGCTGAAGAAGGCCCTGGGGGATCCGTACTACCTGGTCTGGACAGAGCAGGCCTGCGTGCCCGGGCTGGATTCCAAGACGGTCCGCCAGGCATTGGACTCTGGCCTCAACTGCAAGAAAATCTGGAGAGCGGTCTGGAGCTTCCTGGAACTCGACGAAAAAGAGAAATGAGTTTGCCTCAAACTTTTAAATCGAACAAGTGTTCGGCTAAAGTTTAATTGTTGCTCGACGCGAGTGTTGACCAAGGCGGCTGGAGTGTTGTCGCTGTGAATTTTTGTCAGTGCCGTTAACTACAGTGATAACCGTCGTAGAGAAAAAGGTTTTACCGGCTTGCGTGCCGGACTTTGGATAGGAAGGTAAGGCTTAAGATGGCTGCTGCTTCAAATCGTCAAAAAGCGTTAGACCAGGCCCTGGCGCAAATCGAAAAACAATTCGGTAAGGGCTCGGTCATGAGGATGGGGGACCAGGTCAACACACAGATCGAGGTCATCCCGACGGGCTCAATTGCCCTCGATATGGCCCTCGGCGTTGGGGGTCTTCCTCGGGGCAGGATCGTCGAGATCTATGGTCCCGAGTCCAGCGGTAAGACCACCGTTGCACTGCACGCAATCGCTAGTGCGCAAAAACAGGGCGGGATCTGCGCCTTCGTCGATGCGGAGCACGCGCTCGACCCGACTTATGCTGCGGCCCTTGGCGTAGACGTAGAGCAGCTTTTGGTTAGCCAGCCAGACAACGGTGAGCAGGCGCTAGAGATCGCCGACATGCTGGTTCGTTCCGGCGCGATTACATTGGTTGTCATCGACTCCGTCGCCGCGCTGACCCCGAAGGCTGAGATCGAAGGCGAGATGGGCGACAGCCACGTCGGTCTGCAGGCGCGACTGATGAGCCAGGCGCTGCGAAAGATGACGGGTCCGCTAAAAGCGAGTAACACCACCGCGATCTTCATCAACCAGCTTCGCGAGAAGATCGGCGTTATGTTCGGCAGTCCAGAAACAACCACTGGTGGCCGCGCGTTGAAGTTTTACTCGTCCGTGCGTCTGGACGTTCGACGCATAGAAACCTTGAAGAACGGCACCGACATGGTCGGTAACCGCACCCGAGTGAAGGTCGTTAAGAACAAGGTTGCGCCGCCGTTCAAGCAGGCTGAATTCGACATCATGTATGGAATGGGCATCAGCCGCGAGGGCAGCCTGATCGATATGGGTGTGGACACCGGCATCATCCGCAAGGCCGGCTCCTGGTTCACATATGGTGACATCCAGCTGGGGCAGGGTAAGGAGAACGCCCGTAAGTACCTGATGGAAAACACCGAGATGGCTAACGAGATAGACGCCCGAATTCGCGAAGAGCTGTCTCCTAAGAAGCCTGAGGAAGAGGCGGAAGAAGTTCCGGAAGGCGTCGATCCTGAAACTGGTGAGATCGAATTCTAGAGTCTTCGTCCGATTCTCATCTTGAGGCTGTAGCGATGGCTAGAAAGCTGGCGTTGCGGCGTTTAGATCGCAGATCGTATAGCCGCGCTGAACTCACCGAATACTTGCTTGGCAAGGAGGTGGGTGAATCAGCTGTTAAAGAGGTCATGGACCGATTTGAAGAAGTCGGCCTGATAAATGACAGGGCCTATGCCGAGATGTGGGTTAGGTATCGACACGAGAACAGGAAGCTTTCTAAGCGTGCAATCTCAATCGAGCTGAGACGCAAGGGAGTGGCTGAGCACCTCATCAATGACGCTTTGCAGGCGATTGATGTCGACCAGGAATACGAGGCGGCTAGGCAGCTGGCCGTTAAAAAGGCCAGAAGTCTTGGAAACGTAGACAGAAGAACCGCGTATCGACGAGTTGCCGGTGTGCTCGCCAGGAGAGGTTATTCTTCGTCTCTGGTCAGCGACGTGGTTTCCGCTGTTTTAGATGAGTGGTGCGGCGACTGATTTTGCTCTAATCTTTTCGTTCTGACATCTGAGGATCAAAGAATCCAATTAGGTGTTAAAGGATATGCTCGAAGATATTGCATATCAATGGCGAGTTTTCTTTCTGCTCGCCCGAAAATAGACGAGGAGTGTGACATGCCCATCATCATGATGTGGGTTGCTCTTGGGCTCCTCTTCGTTAACTTGATTGTTCTTGTTTTGTTCTCGATTCGCGGTTCACGAGAGAACGAAGCGGATAAGCAAAAATCGCAAGCGCTCGAAAAGCAACGTGAAGCTCTGGCTGAACATCAAATTAAGCTGACCGAGCGAGAAGATAACCTTGCTGCCGAAGGCAAGAGACTGCGGGAAGAATCGTCCAGAATTAGCGATGAACTGGCGTCGGTGCGTCAGCGCAGGGACGAGGTCGAATCTGCAAGCGAAGAGTTAGCGAAGCACCAGGAGCTAGCCCGAACGGAACTGGAAAGAATTAGTGGCCTAACTCACGATGAGGCTAGGGCTGAAATCATTGCTAAAGTTGAGGCCGACGCGAAGATCAAGGCGAGCAAACGGGCCAAGCAAATCAACGACGAAATTATCGACGAAGCGCAGCGCAGAGCTAAGAAAATCTTAGTCACCGCGATACAGCGTGTAGCTGCAGAACAGACGTCTGAATCGGTCGTCACAACGGTAGATCTTCCTTCGGACGACATGAAGGGCCGAATCATCGGCCGCGAAGGAAGAAATATTCGTGTCCTCGAGCAGATAACTGGAGTAAACGTCATCATCGATGACACGCCGGGTGTTGTTTTGCTGAGTTGCTTCGACCCCGTTCGCAGGGAAGCTGCTCGGTTGACTCTCACCGAGCTAATCGCCGACGGTCGGATAAACCCCTCACGCATCGAGGAGATGCATAAGCGAAGCGAAGAACTGGTTGCGGAGAGCTGTCGTCGTGCAGCCGTAGAGGCCCTGAACAGTCTCAACATTGGCGATGTGGCGGAGCAGCTTTTGCCCGTAATCGGTGCGCTTCAGTATCGCACCAGCTATGGGCAGAATGTTCTTCAGCACATGGTCGAGTGTGGACGGCTCGGTGGCGCGATGGCCGCGGAGCTTGGCCTGGACGTTGCAAGCTGCAAGCGGGCCGCTTTCATGCACGACATCGGCAAGGCAGTTGTTACCTCCGGCGATGGTTCTCACGCACTCGAGGGGGCTGAACTCGCCAAGCGATATGGCGAGTCCGAGGAAGTCGTAAACGCAATCGCTTCCCACCACGGAGAAGTCCCTATGATGTGTGTCGAGGCGGCACTTGCTCAGGCTGCTGATGCCATCTCTGGGTCAAGGCCGGGTGCTCGTCGAGAGAGCTTGGAAAGCTACGTCCACCGTTTAGAGCGCATCGAAGAGATCGGGCGTCAGCATGACGGTGTTGAGCGTGTCTATGCTATGCAATCCGGTCGTGAAGTTCGTGTCATGGTTCTCCCAGATAGGGTGCCCGACAATAAGACGCAGCTGCTTGCCGATCAGATTGCAGACGAGATCCAGAGCGAGTTGACCTATCCCGGAAACGTCAAAGTGGTGGTCGTGAGGGAATCTAGGGCAACCGCTACCGCGTCCTAAAGCTAAAAAGCTCACGTTGATCGTCTAGACTCCCATGAGTTATGACTGTTGAAGCTGAAAAACCGCGCACCTACCAGGTGATTACCTACGGGTGCCAGATGAACGTACACGATTCCGAGCGGATCAGCGGGCTTCTTGAAGAGGCCGGCATGGTCAGGGCCCCTGAACCCGTCGGGGAGATGGCGGATGCCGACGTCGTCGTGTTCAACACTTGTGCCGTTCGTGAGAATGCGGATAACCGTCTCTATGGCAACCTCGGCCACATGAAGAAGGTCAAGGAGACCCGTTTGGGCGGAATGCAGATTGCCGTCGGCGGGTGCATGGCGCAAAAAGATCGTGATCTGATCACGAAGAAGGCGCCCTGGGTGGACGTCGTTTTCGGCACAAACAACCTGGGTTCTCTTCCCATGCTTCTGAAGCGTGCAGAAGTAGAAGAAAAAGCTCAGGTGGAGATCAAGGAAGCGCTGCAGACATTCCCGTCTAACCTTCCTACTCACCGCGATTCCGCCTACTCGGCTTGGGTGGCAATCAGCGTCGGTTGTAACAACACCTGCACTTTCTGCATCGTGCCGAGCCTGCGAGGCAAGGAGACGGACCGCAGGCCAGGAGAAATCCTCGCGGAAATCGAGATGTTGGTTGCGCAAGGCGTCCAAGAGATCACGCTGCTAGGGCAAAACGTGAACACTTACGGCGTCGAGTTTGGCGATCGTCAGGCGTTTGCCAAGCTGCTGCGAGCCTGTGGCGAGATCGAGGGACTTCGTCGGGTCAGGTTCACCAGTCCGCATCCGGCTTCTTTCACGTCTGATGTGATAGATGCGATGGCCGAAACACCTAATGTGATGCCCAGCTTGCACATGCCTCTTCAGTCTGGCTCGGACAAGGTGCTCAAGGACATGCGTCGCAGCTATCGCTCTAAAAAGTTCCTTCGCATTCTTGACGAGGTGCGAGAGAAGCTGCCAAATGCGGCCATCACTACCGACATTATCGTCGGGTTCCCAGGCGAGACTGAGGATGATTTCCAACAGACAATGGACGTCGTGCGCCGGGCCAAGTTCTCCGCCGCCTACACGTTCCAGTACTCGATTCGTCCCGGAACTCCCGCAGGCGAAATGGAACAAGTACCCGGTGACGTTGTCCAAGATCGCTACGAAAGACTAGTGGAACTGGTCGACGACATCGCCTGGGAAGAGAACAGGAAGCTGGAGGGGCAGCTCGTCGAGGTCATGTTTGCCGTTGGCGAGGGCCGAAAGGACGGATCGCAGGATCGCATCTCCGGTCGCTGCCCGGATAATCGTCTGGTCCACGTTGCAGCTCCGAGCGCAGGCGAGCCAATGCCGCGTCCTGGAGATATTGGCTGGGTGAAGGTTACTCACGCAGCACCACACCACCTGATAGCTGACAGCCCGATCGAACGCCTCGAGAGGACTCGTGGTGGAGACGCTTGGCAGGCGAGGAACGAAGCTCCAGCACCTGGCGTAGCCATCGGAATGCCCAAATTAGTGCGCAAATAATGAGCCAGCAGGTACCTCCACTCATCGTTCTGGTGGGCCCGACCGCAAGCGGCAAGTCCTCCCTTGCTATCGAGCTGGCGAAGCAGATCGGCAAGGCCGAGGTGATAAACGGCGATTCGATGCTGGTCTATCGAGGCATGGACATCGGCACGGCTAAGCCCTCCGAGGAAGAACGCGCGGAGATTCCGCATCACCTGGTCGATGTGCTGAACGTGACTGAGACTGCTGCGGTAGCTGATTTTCAGCGCATGGCGCGCACAGCTATCGCCGAGGTGAGGTCTAGATCCGCGGTACCGATTTTAGTTGGTGGCTCGAACTTGTACGTCCGTGCCGTTGTAGACAAGTTTGACTTCCCGGGAACCGATCCCTCGGTAAGGGCCAAATGGCAGGCTAAGTGTGACGAAATCGGCCCGCACGCGCTACATGAGGTGCTTGGGGAAAAAGCCCCTGAGGCTGCAGATCGCATCGAGCCAGGTAACGGCAGGAGAATAGTGCGGGCCCTAGAAATATTCGAATTGACCGGTTCCGTGTCAGGGAAGCTGCCTGAGCCAAGATACGAACTTGAAAATGTTCATCAGTTCGGCATCAGGATCGCAAGGTCGGTTCTAGACAAAAGGATCGCCGATCGCGTCGAAAAGATGTGGCAAGACGGTTTAGTCGACGAGGTTCGCGGCCTGGTTCCGAAAGGTTTAAGGAAAGGCTTAACCGCGTCGCGGGGCCTGGGCTATCAGCAGGTGCTAGCGATGCTGAACGGTGAGATCAGCGAGGAAGAAGCTAAGGAACAAACTATCGTCGGCACCAGGAAGTTCTCTCGAAAGCAACTCGGTTGGTTTAGGAGAGACCCAAGAATCACCTGGCTATATGCGGGTGACCCCGAGAACGTCTCCAAGGTTTTGATGCAGCTCGGCACGGGCCTCGGTAATTCTTTTGGTGCAGCCAACTAGGCTAGAAGCCAAATGACGCAAGAATTCGAAGACATTTCCGCCGATGGTGAAGACCCCGAAGCCCAGCTGGAGCTCCCAGAGGAAGACCAGCTCGATCTAGCCGAGCGCTTGTCACTTCGTCGCGTTCCTGGGCTTTCGACGGAACTCGAGGACGTCAGCGACGTCGAGTACCGAAAACTTCGTCTGGAGCGAGTAGTGCTCGTTTCTGTTTGGACTACCGGAAGCAAGGCCGACGCACAAAACGCGCTTTTTGAGTTGAAAGCGCTCGCAGAAACTGCAGGTTCCCAAGTCTTGGATGGGCTAATTCAGCGACGGCAGCGTCCAGATCCTGCGACCTACATTGGCAGGGGCAAGGTAGGAGAGCTCCGAGACTCAGTTATTGCTAATGGTGCGGACACCGTCATCTGCGATGGCGAATTGGCTCCTGCTCAGCTCCGTAACCTCGAGGACAGGGTCGGGGTAAAGGTGGTTGACCGAACCGCGCTCATCCTTGACATCTTCGCCCAGCATGCAAAAAGCGCGGAGGGCAAAACACAAGTCGAGCTGGCCCAGCTGAACTACCTAAAACAGCGCTTGAGGGGCTGGGGCGGCAACCTTTCCCGCCAGGTCGGTGGTCGGGCTGCTGGTGGCGTCGGCATCGGTGGTAGGGGACCTGGCGAAACCCGGATTGAGACCGACCGAAGAAGAATCAACAGCAGAATCGCGATCCTGCGAAAAAAGCTTCGTGAACTAGATAGCACACGAGAGATCAAACGAGCAGAACGTCACCGTCGCCAGGTGCCTTCGGTAGCGATTGTTGGATACACTAACGCCGGCAAATCTTCGCTGCTGAATAAACTCACCGATGCCGGTGTGTTGGTGGAAAACGCGCTGTTCGCGACTTTGGATCCGACGACCAGGCGCGCTCAAACCGCCGATGGTAGGGTCTACACGCTTACCGACACAGTTGGGTTCGTTAGGCATTTGCCGACTGATCTTGTGGAGGCTTTCAGGTCGACTCTTGAGGAGACCAACCAGGCCGACTTGCTGATGCATGTCGTCGATGGCGCCGATCCGGACCCACAGGGCCAGATCACCGCTGTGCGTCAGGTGCTGAACGACATTGGTGCAGGAGATATTAGGGAACAGCTCGTCATAAACAAGTGCGACCTGGCCGATTCTGATCAAATGATGATTTTGCGCAGGCACTATCCGGATGCCATTTTCTGCTCGGCTCGCACTGGGCAAGGAGTTAGCGAGCTCCGCGAACGAATCGAACAGCTGCTGCCACGTCCGGAGGTGGAGATTCATGCGATCGTGCCTTGGAACCATGGTGAATTGGTCGATAAGGTGCACAAGCAGGGGGAGTTAATCTTTAGCGAGTATCTGCCCGAAGGCACCGAGATAAGGGCGCGGGTGCATGGCGGTTTGGCTGCCGAATTAACCGATTTTCTCTGCGACTAGTTAGGACCTTAAGGTGTCTGATTCACTCAACTGCTTGGACGCAGCTGTCGAAAAGCTGTCCGGGCATCCTCGCGATGGCCAACGGAAGATGGCTCAGGCCGTGGAGGCGAGTTTAAATAGTGGGCGGCACCTGCTCGTGCAGGCCGGGACAGGAACTGGTAAATCTCTGGCTTACCTAGCCCCTGCAATGGTGTGGGCATGCGACAACGATCCGGTAGTAGTAGCAACGGCAACGCTCGCACTGCAATCGCAGCTGGCTAAGAAGGATATTCCGCTTATTCTTTCTGCGATCGAAGATGTCACCGGCACGAAACCAAAGGTTGCGGTTCTGAAAGGACGCTCTAACTACGCATGCCTGATGCGGGTTAATGAGGTTGTGGCTGAGCAGGACGCGCTGATCGGGCAACCAAGCGATTCCGGCTCAACTAGTTCGCTGGGTAAACAAGTTGTCGAACTTCGCGAGTGGGCTAATGACGAGATCGACGAAGGTTCTGGAGAGCGCGAAGATGCACCCGCTCACACCGATCTGGCTTGGAAGCAGGTCTCAGTTAATTCCAGAGAGTGTATCGGCGCTCAGGCGTGCAGTTTCGCCGATAAATGTTTCGCGGAGCGCGCCCGAACTAAAGCCGGTGAGGCAGATCTGGTGATAACTAACCACGCTCTGCTTGCCATCGACGCGATGGCGGACAATAACGTTCTTCCGGACCATTCCGCGGTGATCATTGACGAGGCGCACGAACTTACAGATCGGGTCACAGGAGCCGCGAGCGCGGAACTAACGGCTGCTCTGATTGCTCGCGCCGCGAAAAGTTGCTCTCCTTGGGTTAGCGACGAGCTAGCTGAACAGTTGACAGATGCCGCAGAGGATTTTTCTGCTGCTATTTCAGATTGCGAACCCGGCAGGTTGACCGAGCCAGGAGCTAGCCCCGTCTTGGCTGCGGACGTTGTTCGGCAACTGATGAGGAACGTTATTTCTGCGATGAGCGGCGGCAACGCCACTCAGGCACCCGAAAAAGCGCAGTCTGCGGCCATGGCATATGAGGTGCACGAGGTTGCTAAGAGGATCTCCGAGCTTTCCAGCCACGATGTGGTTTGGCTGACGGTTAGCGACAGATTCGGGTCAAGTATTAACGTGGCACCCCTTTCTGTTTCCGGATTGATGCGTGAAAAGGTTTTGGACCAGGTCACCACGATCATGACCTCTGCGACGCTCGCGGTCGGCGGTAAGTTCAACTCGGCTGCCGGATCTGTTGGGCTTGCCAAGTCGGACGAAGGAAGCGTCTGGTCCAGTCTGGACGTGGGATCGCCGTTCGAATACGCAAAACAGGGCATCCTTTACCTGCCTTCGCACATGCCCAAGCCGTCTCGCGACGGTCTTAGCGAAGAAGTGCTCAAAGAGATAACTGAACTGGTCTGGGCCTCTGGCGGACGCGCTTTGGGGCTTTTCGCCTCCCAGCGCTCTGCGACCGCGGCCGCAGAATTCGTTCGGGCTCAGCTGCCTGCCATGACGGTGCTGTGTCAGGGCGAGGCTCAGATCTCGGAACTCACTAAAAGGTTCGCAGCGGAACCGAACACCGCGCTATTCGGAACTTTGAGCCTGTGGCAAGGTATCGATGTGCCGGGAGACTCTTGCCAGCTGGTTGTGATCGAAAAAATCCCCTTCCCCAGGCCCGATGATCCCCTCATGCAGGCCAGAAAAGATGCCGTCGACAGGGCTGGCGGCAATGGTTTCATGTCAGTTGCTGCTTCGCATGCGGGGCTATTGATGGCTCAGGGCGCAGGACGTCTGATCCGCAGGCAAAGCGACAGGGGAGTCGTCGCAGTTCTAGACAGCAGAATGGTAACCGCCAGATACGGCTCGTTCCTGTTGAGGTCATTGCCGCCGTTTTGGCGAACGAGAGACCACGAAACAGTGGTTTCGGCGCTACAAAGACTGGCTAAATCGGCAGAAATTTAGATCTTTCGGAGGACTGCTACCACCTTGCCCAGGATGGTTGCGTTGTTGCCGTTGATCGGTTCGAAAAACTCGTTGTGCGGCAACAGCCAGACCTGGCTGGGTGTCTTTTTCAAAGTTTTGACGGTGGCCTCTCCGTCTATCATCGCGGCGACGATTTCTCCATTGGACGCATCGGGCTGGCTGCGTACTACTACGTAGTCTCCATCGCAGATTGCCGCGTCGATCATCGAGTCGCCGCGGACCTCTAGCATGAATGTTTGGCCGTGGCCGACAAGCTGTTGGGGCAGCGGCATGACGTCTTCGACGTGTTGCTCAGCAAGGATTGGAGCTCCGGCTGCGATCTGGCCGACTAACGGAACCTCTACGGCGTCCGATGGCATCCGCGGTTCCCTTTCGTGCGCTTCTTGCTGCAGACCTACAACTTCCAAAGCTCTTGAGCGGTTGGGCTGACGCACTAGAAAGCCCCCGTTTTCTAATGTTTTTAGCTGATGGGAAACACTCGATGGGCTAGCGAGCCCCACGGCCCTAGCCATTTCTCGGATCGAAGGCGGGTATCCCCGCTCCTTGATGCTGGAGTCTATGACGCTGAGCAGGAGCAGCTGTCGTTTGGTGAGCCCCTCGAATCGGGAGTCGGCAAAGAAGAACTCTGGAATCTGACTTTTCAAAGTCGCATCTAGAGAAGACTCGCTCGGTCGACCGGCTTTTTTGCCAGCGCCAGTTTTTTTTCGAGCAGCCGTTGCGGCGCCCAATTTCGAGTTTTTCCTAGGGTTTCCAGCCATGTTTTCAATTTACTTTAAGCGGAATAAATAATCAAACACCCGTTCGAGTGTGGATAAGCGCATTTTTTGTCAGACCCGGCTGGTTGACTTGTTTTCAAGCTTGAAGCGTGAAGTAAAATAGCTTAATCTTTAATCGAACACATGTTCGAGTAAGCTTAAGCTTTGGTCGACCGGTTGAAGCGAAAGTTTTGTCTCGCGGTATGGGAGGAAGTCGAAATGAGCATCATGTTGAGGGAATCCGGTCAGGAAGCCTTGGTCGTTGAGATGCCTACGAGGGCTCGTGGTGTTCGCGTGGAGCGAGGTGCTCGGCTGAGCGCACCTGGGTGTAGGCCTGTTCAGCCTTCAGCTCCGCTTAGAACTTCTGAGCCTATGGTGTTGGCGTTGCCTTCGGAGGAGTCGCTCGAACAGGAGCAGTTGAGCAATCGTTGCATGGGTGCAATTATTGCCAGTTTCGTCGTTGCGGTTTTACTCGGTGCTGGCGTTGCTGTGGGGCAATATTTGGGTACTGATTCCGCTGCTTCTCAGCAGTCTTCAGTGGTGATGTCTGTTCGCTGAGCTTTGCTCAGGCGCTCTATGCTGGGTGGAAAGATGATTTTTTGCCTTGAGCGTGGGGCGGTGTTGAACGGTTTTCGGTATGGTGTAATGTTGTCAACATCTAGTGGTTGACGCCTGGTTAGCTAACTAATTGTTGTGGTTTTCGAGCTTTTATCGAGTTGATCATTGCTCTTAAAAGTGCTACAACAGACATTTTGTTTTAAGGCTGAAACAGCGATTTCCGCTAGGGGATGAAGGGAACCGCAAACATGCACTGTCCGTACTGTCACCATGGAGAATCCAGGGTGTTGGATTCGCGTAATGCAGACGAAGGCGCGAGCATTCGTCGGCGTAGGCAGTGTCAAAAATGCGAACGTCGCTTCACTACAATCGAGCAGACTCAACTGGTCGTTGTGAAAAGAAGTGGGGTTGTTGAGCCTTTCAACCGAGAAAAAGTAGTTAACGGGGTTCGTAAAGCCTGTGAGTCAAGACCTGTGACTGAAGAGCAACTGGCTCATCTCGGGCAGCAGGTCGAAGACAAGTTGCGTGCAACTGGCCAAGCCGAGGTCAAAAGCGGCGATGTTGGATTGGCCATACTCGGCCCGCTTAGCGAACTTGACGACGTGGCGTATCTGCGATTCGCAAGCGTCTATAAGGACTATCAAAGCGTTGACGATTTTCTTTCCGAAATAGAGGGGCTGAAGTCCCGTAGAGTCGGCGTCGAATAAAAACTTGCACTAAATCCATTGGGTTTTGTGCGCTCAAAATCAAACCAGTGGAATCTAATCGAGAGGTAGATAATGACTGACACTCAGACTGCCGAAGGCAGGCAGCCAGGGCTACGCATTGAGAGAAAATTTGCAACCCCCGGCGTGCATCCTTATGACGAGGTCACCTGGCAGTTGCGTGATGTGGTGCAGACGAACTGGAAAACCGGCGAGGAAGTTTTCAGCCAAAAGGGCGTTGAATTCCCCGACTTTTGGAGCCAGAACGCGGCTACCATCGTTACCACGAAGTATTTCCGTGGCGCCAAGGGCAGCCCAGAACGTGAAACCAGCCTGAAGACCCTGATCGATCGCGTTGTCAACAAGTATCGTCAGACTGGCGAAGAGAATGGTTACTTCGCTAACTCTGAAGACGCTCAGGCCTTTGCCGACGATCTGACCTGGCTACTTCTGCATCAGTACTTCAGCTTCAACTCTCCGGTTTGGTTTAACGTTGGCACGAATGCCAAGCAGCAGGTTAGCGCCTGCTTCATCCTCTCGGTCGACGACTCGATGGAGTCGATTCTTAATTGGTATCGCGAAGAAGGAATGATCTTCAAAGGCGGATCTGGTGCGGGCCTGAACCTCTCGCGCATTCGCTCCTCGAAGGAGCTGCTGCGTTCTTCAGGTGGCACTGCTTCCGGCCCGGTTAGCTTCATGCGAGGCGCCGATTCCTCCGCGGGCACCATCAAGTCTGGTGGCGCCACTCGTCGCGCGGCGAAGATGGTTGTGCTCGACGTCGATCACCCCGATATTGAAGAGTTCGTTGAGACCAAGGCTCGTGAAGAAGACAAGATTCGTGCCCTTCGCGATGCTGGCTTCGACATGGATCTTGGTGGCAAAGACATCGTCAGTGTTCAGTATCAGAACGCAAACAACTCGGTTCGTGTCTCCGACAAGTTCATGCAGGCTGTCGAGGACAGCAAGCCCTTTGATCTGATCTCGAGGACGACTGGCGAAGCCATTGAAACCGTAGATGCGCGGGATCTTTTCGACAAGATAGCGAAGGCTGCCTGGGAGTGTGCTGACCCTGGCATTCAGTACGACGACACTATTAACCGGTGGCACACCGACCCGAACTCTGGTCGAATCAATGCCTCGAACCCGTGCTCGGAATACATGAGCCTGGACAATTCCTCGTGCAACTTGGCTAGCCTCAACTTGTTGAAGTTCCTTCGTGAGGACGACACATTCGACGTGAAGCGCTTCATCGAGGCCGTCGAGCTGGTCATCACCGCCATGGAGATCTCCATCGTGTTCGCGGACTTCCCGACCGAGCCCATCGCCGAAACCACTCGCAACTTCCGCCAGCTTGGCATCGGCTATGCGAACCTCGGCGCCTTGCTGATGGCCCTCGGCAAGGGCTACGACAGTGAGGGAGGCCGCTCTCTGGCAGCGGCGATCACCTCTTTGATGACCGGTACTGCATACCGCCGCAGCGCCGAAATCGCTGGGATCGTTGGCCCCTACGCTTGCTACGAGAAGAACGCCGAGCCGCATAAAAATGTCATGCGTATGCATGCCGAGGCGAACGCCAAGATTAACACTTTGAACCAGGTCGACTACGAGGTAAAGGCAGCGGCTGCCGACCAGTGGAGTCAGGTCGTCGAAGTTGGTGAGCGTAACGGATACCGCAACGCTCAGGTTTCGGTTCTCGCGCCTACCGGCACTATTGGCTTCATGATGGACTGCGATACCACCGGTATCGAGCCGGACTTTTCGCTGGTTAAGTTCAAGAAGTTGATTGATGGCAGTTCCATGCAGATGGTCAACCAGACCGTACCGCGCGCTTTGAAGAACCTTGGCTACTCCAAGGAGCAGGCTGACGAAATTGTCGACTACATCTCTGAGAAGGGCAATGTGGTTGATGCGCCGTATCTGAAGCTCGAGCATTACGAGGTTTTCGACACCGCCATGGGTGTTCGTTCCATCGAGCCGATGGGGCACGTGCGCATGATGGCTGCCGTTCAGCCGTTCCTTTCGGGCGCCATTAGTAAGACCGTAAACCTACCGGAATCGGCGACCGTCGAGGATATCGCCAACGTTTACATGGCCGGTTGGAAGATGGGTCTTAAGGCAGTCGCTGTCTACCGTGACAATTGCAAGGTTGGTCAGCCGCTGTCTGCCGTCAAGAAGAAAGAGGAGAAGAAGGAATCTCCGGCCACTGAGGTCCGCATCGAGTACCGCCCGAAGCGTACTCGACTGCCGAAGTCTCGCGCGGGTCGCACCACCCGCTTCTCTGTTGGTGGTGCAGAGGGCTACATGACCTCTGGAGCATACGATTCTGGCAAGCTGGGTGAGGTCTTCCTGAAGCTGGGTAAGCAGGGGTCGACTCTGTCGGGCGTCATGGATGCATTCTCCATCGCCGTCTCGATCGGTTTGCAGTACGGTGTTCCGCTGACCACTTTCGTCCAGAAGTTCACGAACCTGAAGTTCGAGCCCGCTGGCATGACTGACGACCCGGATATCCGCATCGCGCAGTCCGTCATGGACTACATTTTCCGCAGGCTTGCGCTCGACTACTTGACTTTCGATGAGCGTTCCGAGCTCGGTATCTACACCGCTGCGGAGCGTGCCCACTACGTCGAAACTGGGCGTTACATGAGCGAAGAGGATGAAGCTCAGATGCCGGAGTATGAGCAGCTGAAGAACGACGCCGGTGACGACATCCGCACCGATGAGGCCGGTCCGGTTCAACCCAGCCTAATCTCGGATGGTCGAGAGGAATCGCATGCGCACACCACTAGCGAGCTTCTCGAGGAAATCACCGGAATGGAGGTCGACGCTCCGCTGTGCATGATCTGCGGTACGAAGATGCGTCCTTCTGGAAGCTGCTATGTCTGCGAGGGCTGCGGTTCTACTAGCGGTTGCAGCTAAACTCAAGTGATTAGCTTTTTGGCCGGGCGGGTTTTCCCGTCCGGCCTTAGGCATTTAGGAGGCATTGTGGATAACGATGAAATACTCGCAAGGCTGAATGAACGCGAGGAAGATCTGAAGGCTCAGCTGGCTGAACTGGCCAAGCCCGTGGATCTAGATGGTGCAATCGGCTTTGGTAAGCGCATCGGGGATGGAACTATCCAGGCTGTGCAGGCGTTTAACGACTCGTTCAGTGCGCAGAATCTCTCAGATCTGCTCGCTCAAGTTCGTCGTGCGAAGCAAAAGTTGGCGGAGGGCACGTACGGAAAATGTGACGAGTGTGGAGAGGAAATTGGAAAGGAACGTCTCGAATTTAGGCCTTGGTCTTCCAAATGTGTTAAACATGCTGTATAACTAATAATTATTCCATTAAAGATGAACGAGCCGATCTACAGCTTCGGTTCGGACCGAAGGACGAAGGGCAAAATCGTGAACAAGAAGATCATCTCCGCTGGACTGTTGACCTTGGCACTGACGCTGAGCGCTTGTGGTGGTGCTGGTAGCGAAAATGGCGCTGCAAAGTCCGATAAGGACCGAAGCTACGACGTTTCCGCAATTCAAAAGGACGAAACGATCGCGGCTAAACTTCCCGAAAAGATTAAGAACAACGGAAAGCTGGTAATCGGTGCTGCCATTGATTACGCACCAGCCGAATTCCGCGCTGACGATCTGCAAACCGGTATTGGTTACGACGTCGATTTAGGCAAAGCATTGGGCAAGGTCCTAGGCGTTGAGACAGAACTTAGCGCTGCTGAATTCGCTAGCCTGCTTCCCGGTATGGGCACCAAGTACGACCTGGGTATTTCCTCCTTCACTGTTTCGCAGGAGCGTACAGATGCCTATAACATGATCGCTTACATCAAAGTGGGCTCTTCCTACGCTGTCCAGAAGGGAAATCCGAAGGAACTTAACCCGGATGATGTTTGCGGCAAACACATTGGCGTCCAGACCGGCACTTCTCAGGAAGATCAGCTGCGCGAGATGACTAAGGAATGCATGGCCGCAGGCAAACCTGAGATCAACGTCGCTAGCTACGGAAAGCAGACTGACGTCACCACCAACCTCGCCGGCGGCAAGATCGATGCGATGTTCGCCGACTCCACCGTCGCGGACTACTCAGTGGCAATGACCAACGGTCAGCTTGAGGTGATCGGTGGAATCCGTGATTCTGCTCCGCAGGGCATCGTCGTTGACAAGTCCGACGAGCAACTGACCGAGGCCGTCCAGGAAGCTATGCAAAAGCTTATTGACGACGGCACCTGGAACAAGATCCTTGAGTCTTGGGGCGTTAGCACCGAGGCTGCGGTGACTACCGCTGAACTGAACCCGAAGGTTGACTAAGTGTCGAAGGAAAAAGTCGAACTAATTAACGCCAAGCCGGTTTTTAAACCGAGCTTGTGGGTGTGGGCGGCTATCGTTCTGGTGCTCATGGCCATGTTCGTGCATGGCCTGATCACCAACCCCAACTATCGCTGGGATGTGGTCTGGGAATACTTGTTCGATTCCCGGATTCTGATGGGTGTTGGCTGGACGCTGCTCTTGACGCTGGGCGCAATGATCATCGGCATAACGCTTGCCGTGACGACCGCAATCATGAGGATGGGTACGAATCCGATTCTGCGCGCCGTGGCATGGGGCTACATCTGGTTGTTCCGTGGCACCCCTGTTTACACGCAGTTGGTGTTCTGGGGTCTGCTGCCGGTTCTGTATCCGAGGCTTTCACTGGGCATTCCGTTCGGTCCTGAGTTCTTCGTGTTCACCACTCAGGACGTCATCAACGCGGGCGTCGCCGCAACGCTTGGTCTGGGCCTGAACGAGGGCGCTTATCTGTCAGAGATTATCCGTACCGGTTTTAATTCTGTCGATAAGGGGCAGACTGAAGCTGCAACGGCTTTGGGTATGAAGCCTGGGCAGGTGCTGCGCAGGATCATCATTCCGCAGGCGATGCGCGTTATCGTTCCTCCGACCGGTAACGAGACCATCTCCATGCTTAAGACGACTTCGCTGGTTACCGCAGTTCCGTTCACGCTGGAGCTAACATTCGTTACCAACGCGATTGGTAGTCAGACCTTCCTTCCGGTTCCTCTGCTGATGGTCGCCATGATCTACTACCTGATCATTACCTCCATCTTGATGGTAGGCCAGACTCAGCTCGAGAAGTACTATGGACGTGGCTTCGACGATGATCAGGACGCTTCGACAAAAAAGTCTAAGTTTGGGTCCCGCCAGCAGATGATTGCGGCGTCGGGCACTGTTAAGGATCAAATCAATTTGGATGTGACGCCATGAGCGAAATGGTAAAGGTAAGCGAGGTTCACAAGTTTTTCGGTGACCTCCACGTTCTAAAAGGCATCGACCTTGATGTTGCTCACGGCGAGGTCTGCGTGGTGCTAGGGCCTTCGGGTTCCGGCAAGTCCACGCTGATCCGTTGCATCAACGAGATGGAACAGATCGACGCCGGCCGCATTTGGGTTGATGGTGAGTTGATGGGCTATCGCGAAGAGGAAAAGAACGGTGAAAAGGTTCTTTACCGTCTTCGTGATGAGGATATCGCCAAGCAGCGCTCCCGGATCGGCATGGTCTTCCAGAAATTCAACCTGTTCCCACACATGACCGCCCTCGGCAACGTCATGGAGGCGCCCGTCCACGTTAAGAAAATGTCGAAGGATAAGGCCAAGGAGCTGGCAATCAAACAGCTGGAGAGGGTCGGCCTCGGTGATCGCGTCGATCACTATCCGTCGCAACTTTCCGGTGGTCAGCAGCAGCGCGTTGCTATTGCGCGAGCTCTCGCTATGGAGCCTGAGCTGATGCTCTTCGACGAGCCGACTTCCGCTCTGGACCCTGAGCTGGTGGGGGAGGTCCTCGGCGTTATGCGTGAGCTAGCTGAGGATGGCATGACTATGATCGTCGTTACCCATGAGATCGGTTTCGCTCGAGAGGTCGGAGACCAGTTGATCTTCATGGATCAGGGCTTGATCGTCGAACGAGGTAAGCCCCGTGACGTGATCGATAATCCGACCCAGCCGAGGACCAAAGAGTTCTTCAGCAAGGTTCTTTAAAAAACTATTTGCAAATATGAAAATCGCCGCCTGATTAAGGGCGGCGATTTTCTTAGTTCTGGGCAAGATGCTCTTGTTCGGCTACTTTGCGATTTCTTCTTACGAAAAGATAAATGAGCCCAGCAACGGCAACGGCAATGGTAATCGTCACTGCGGGTGACTTGTCCCAGGCCCAGCCGATCAGCCTGAATCCAACCATTCCTACAGTGGAATAGATAATCGCCCACAGAAGGCAACCGAGGATGTTGGCAGGCAGGTATCGTCTCATGGGCATCTTCGCTGCTCCAGATGCAAGAAGAACGAGCGTTTGAAAACCTACCGTCGCAAAGCACAAAGCGACGATCGGAGCGCCATATCGGCAGATTAGATCTTGGGCTCTTCTATATCCCGCAGACTCGAGGTAGCTCGATAACAGCTCGGTTTTTGCAAAACCGGAAACCAGACCCCGACCGATCAGGTGGAATAGGTTAGATCGGAAGAAGACGATGACAAAGAGCGCGGCGAACAACACAGCCCAGGGCGCATCCCAGTCGAAAGGGTTCACAAAACCTCCTCTGAATAAGGCACACCTTAACCAATTGCTAAAGCCGAGACGAAAATAATTGATGGATGAATCTGGCCGTGCCATATACTTGCGGCGTGTTAAGCGCATTGAGCGGGTTCGCTACTATTTGGGCGATTGCCGGTGTCGGTTGGGTTTTGGCTCACATCGGCATCCTCGACAGGTCTGCTCAGGAGGCGCTAGCCAAGACGTCGTTTCGTGCGGGTCTGCCATGCCTTCTTTTCGCTTCTATGTATCGAGCCGATCTGGGGCGAATCTTTTCCTTCAATGTCTTGGCATCGGCAAGCGCGATAGTGCTGACAGCGCTCATCTATGTGGTCGTATCGCGATTGATCTGGAAGCCGAATCTCGGCCACGCTGTCATCGGCACGTTTGCGTCTAGCTACGTGAATGCGAACAATATGGGCGTGCCTATAACGCTTGCGGTGATTGGTGATTCCAGCTGGGTGGCGCCCGTGCTTCTGGTTCAGGTGCTCCTACTCCAGCCTCTCGGACTTTCCATCTTGGATGCTCAACTGGTGAAGAAGAGCGGTCGCGAAGTTTCTAAACTGAGCTACCTGAGCCTGCCGTTCAAGAATCCGATGACGATCGGTGTGCTTTTAGGGATTTTGAGCAATATCGTCAAGATCGAGTACCCCAGCGCATTGCTGAGAACCGTCGAGATCTTAGGAGATTTCTCCGTGCCAGCGATGCTGATTGCTTTTGGTGTCTCCCTGCGGATAGGTCCCATCCCAGGAAGGCAAAATGCTGGCGAGACCTGGTTCATCGCGACACTAAAGACAGTTGTCATGCCTTTGGTGGCGGCACTTTTGTCAATCTTTGTGTTCAAGCTCGACTCTGTAACAACTCTTGCTGTGACGGTCATGGCAGGTCTACCGTGTGCCCAGAACGTGTTTGTTTTCGCCATGCGCGGCAAAGAGTCCGTGACCATGGCTCGCGACGCGATTTTCATCACCTCATTCGCCTGTATACCCGTGATCACAATCTTCGCAACGGTGCTACATGCCGTGTACTGAGATAAGACTCGGATCTTGATTTTGGCAATTAATGCAATCCTTTACCGCAGGCACTGTTATTGAATTGTGATCAGTAATAGCCTGAAGATATGTCAAGGGTTGAAAAATTCACAAAGCAAGAATTGCTCGCTGTCGATGCTTGGTGGCGGGCAAACATGTACCTGAGCGTGGGGCAGATTTATCTGCAAGAAAACCCGCTTCTGCGGCGCCCGCTTAGCGCCGATGATATTAAGCCGAGGTTGCTTGGTCACTGGGGAACCAGTGCCGGTCTCGGCTTTATTTATGCCCACTTGAATCGACTGATAAAGAAGACAGGCCAGTCAACGATATACATCGCCGGGCCAGGCCACGGCGGCCCCGCATTGGTTGGTGCCTCTTATCTCGAGGGTACGTATTCCGACTGCTTCCCTAAAGTGACTCAAGACTTTAGCGGGATGCGTCGACTGTTCAGGCAGTTCAGCGCGCCCGGAGGCATTCCGTCGCACTGTTCCGTTACGACCCCCGGTTCGATTCACGAAGGCGGTGAGCTCGGATATGCGTTATCGCACGCATTCGGTGCAGTGTTCGACAATCCGGACCTTCTGGTGGCTGCCGTCGTCGGAGACGGCGAGGCGGAAACCGGTCCGCTAGAGGGCAGCTGGAAGGGCATTAGCTTCCTAAATCCCGTACACGATGGTGCGGTGCTGCCGATCCTGCATCTCAATGGCGCAAAGATCGCTAGCCCGAGCGTTCTTTCGCGAAAAGATCCCGACGAGGTGACGAGCCTGTTCGAGGGTCACGGATACGAAGTCGTCTGGGTAGAGGGCGACGACCTGCCGTGGATGCACGAGAGGTTTGCGGCGGCGTTGGCTTACTGCTACGACCGGATTAAGGACATTCAGGAATCTGCTCGCCAAGGTAACTGGGACGGATCTCGTCCGATTTGGCCGATGATCATTCTGCGTACGCCTAAGGGCTGGACGGGTCCGCACCAGGTGGACGGTAAAACGGTTGAGGGCACGTGGCGTGCTCACCAGGTACCGCTGTCAGGTGTCAAGCAGGATCCCGATCATCTAAAGCTCCTCGAGGAGTGGATGCGCTCGTACAAGATCGAGGAATTGTTTAATGAAGATGGGTCGCCCAGCGAGCTTGTCGAATCGAACAACCCCGAGGGTGATCTTCGGATGTCCGCAAATCCGCACGCTAACGGTGGATTGTTGACGAAGGACCTCAACCTGCCTGACTTCAAGCAGTACGCCGTTGAGGTGACGCCGGAGACTAGGGCGAGTGACCGACTCGAATCGACTCGAAAGCTCGGAGAGTTCCTGCGCGATATCTACCGGGACAATCCTGATAACTTCAGGCTGTTTTGCCCGGATGAGACAAATTCGAACCGTCTTGGAGCAGTATTTGACGTGTCCGACCGCACCTTCATGGAGCGCGTAAACGTCATCGACGAGAAGCTCAGCCCGCAGGGCCGCGTAATGGAAGTGCTTTCTGAGCACAACTGCCACGGTTGGCTCGATGGCTACAACTTGACTGGCCGGCACGGAATGTTCGCCAGCTACGAGGCATTCGGAATGGTTTCCGCGTCCATGACTATGCAGGCCGCTAAGTGGCTGCAAGAGGCCAACGCTCTCGACTGGCGAGCCAAGGTGCCGAGCACCAATATTTTGCTCAGCTCAACCTGCTGGCGTAACGACCACAACGGTTTCAGCCATCAAGCTCCGGAACTTCTGCAGATCGTGTTGAACATGCGCGGTGAGGTGGGCAGGATTTACTTGCCGCCGGACGCCAACAGCCTGCTTGCCGTCAGCGACCACGTGTTCCGCACTAAGAACTTGGTTAACTTGATCGTCCAAGATAAGCAGCCTCAGCCGCAGTGGTTGAGCATGGACGATGCCATCGAGCATTGCAACCGTGGCTACGGTATCTGGGATTGGGCTGGCAGCGAGGGGCTCGGCGACGAGGATCCTGACATCGTCGTTGCCTGCGCAGGCGATGTTGTGACCATGGAAGCGGTTGCTGCGGCTGAGATTGTTAAGACCGTGTGCCCGCAGATCAAGATCAGGTTCGTTAACGTCGTTAACCTGACCAGTCTCTACAGGCCTAAGGACCACCCTAGCGGCATGAGTACCCAGCACTTTAAGGATCTGTTCACCGACGACGTCGATGTAATCTTCGCCTTCCACGGTTATCCGGGCGCTATCCACCAGCTGGTGCATGGCCGTCCCGATGCGGATCGCTTCCGCGCTCGTGGCTTCAAGGAGCAGGGCACCACGACGACACCGTTCGACATGGTGGTTCGTAACGAAATCGATCGTTACCACTTGGTGATGGACATCCTCAATAACGCTAAGAGGGTGCCTGATAACGCGATCAAGCTGTACCGCTGGTGCGAGTCGCAGCTTGCTCGTCACCAGGAGTACATCGTGGAGCATCTGGAGGATATGCCCGAGGTCCGAAACTGGAAACTCGGCAGTTTTGAGGCTCCTGATCTGGATGCCAACCCGAACCATAGCGAGGCGCACGTAGCGCGTCCTCCGCTGCCTGACCGCTAGAAAGAAGCGTGATAAGTGGGGCCTCGAGGGGCTCCACTTCTCACGTCTAGCCAAAAAAATTTGCCAAACTCAACGCTCAAATTCCGGAGCTTGTCTTTCAAAATGATGAATAAGGCTCTGACTGGGGCATTCGCGAAATCTCAAGGGTGTTGAGAATCTATTCAGGTGAGTTTGGCAGAAAAATCAAGTTACTGAATTTTTGCGCCCTCAGTGTCGATCCCTGGGGTAAGCATCCGCCAGCCGTCCGCGCTTGCAGCTTTCGCGGCGTCCTCGTCGACCTCGCCGAGCACCAACACGGTGGGGCCGGCCCCGGAGATGACGGCCGGGTGGCCCCCGGCGCGGAGCCGGTCGATCAGTTTCATGGTTTCGGGCAGCACGCCACGACGGTAGTCCTGGTGCAGCCTGTCCTCGGTGCCTTCCATAAGCAGGTCGCGTCGCCCATTTAGCGCGAGCATCAGCACCGCGGCCCGGCAAGTATTGAAAACCGCGTCCTCTCGGGGAATCGAGTTCGGCAGCACCGCACGAGCTTTTTCCGTTGCCAGACGCAATCCGATAGGGGGTGCGAAGAGCGTCACGGGCTGCGTGGCATCGACGGGCATGGGTGCGGATTGGGGCTTACCCTTGTCGTCCATCCAGGCAACCGTCGCGCCGCCGAAAACTGCAGGCGCCACGTTGTCAGGATGTCCTTCGAATGCGGTGGCGATGGAGAAGATCGTGTGGTCGTCAAGGCTGGATTCGTCTTCCGCGAAGCCGCGGGCAAGCATCAGGCCCGCGACGATCGCCGCAGCCGAAGAACCGAGCCCCCCTCCCTGCGGGATTCGGTTGGTGCAGTGCAGCTCGAAGCCGCTCTGGTGCAGTCCAGCTGTTTCTAGGCCGACTCGCAGAGTGCGCACGATCAGGTTTCCGTCGTCGCCGGGGACGCTGGCTCCTGCGCCTTCGTCCTTGGCGTAGACACGGGTGTGTCCGGAAATGGGACGCGCGGTTACCTCGTCGTAATAGCGAAATGCCATTCCGAACGAGTCGAAACCGGGACCCATGTTTGCCGTCGTGGCTGGGACCCTAACCTTGACCGTGGTGTCTTTGACCTGCATAGAAGCCCACATTACAGGTGGTATGGCGCATATGGAACGAACGTGTTGCCTGTTGGTTTAGGCTAGATGGGATATGTCTGAGCCAACAATCGATTTTCCGGCACTGCCGATCAGTTCCCACGTTGACGAGATAGTGGGGCTGTTGAGGGAGCATCCCGTCATCGTTGTGGCCGGTGAGACCGGTTCGGGTAAAACCACTCAGCTGCCAAAGATGTGTTTGCTCGCTGGCAGGCAGAGCATCGGGCACACTCAGCCCAGGCGGATAGCCGCTAGGAGCGTTGCCGAGCGAATCGCTGAAGAAACCGGCACGAACCTGGGGCAGCTAGTTGGCTATCAGGTAAGGTTCACTCGCCAGACCGGTGCCGATACCCGGATCAAGCTCATGACCGACGGAATCTTGTTAAACGAGATCACCCACGATCGAGATCTTCGAAAATACGACACGATAATCATTGACGAGGCGCACGAGCGAAGCCTGAACATCGATTTCCTACTCGGATACCTAAAACAGCTTTTGGCTAGGCGTGACGATCTAAAGGTGATCATCACATCGGCGACAATCGACACAGCTCGGTTTTCGAAACATTTTGGTGACGCCCCGATCGTTGAGGTTTCCGGACGCGGTTATCCGGTCGAAATTCGTTACCGTCCGCTGGCTCGTGATGGCCAAGAAATTGAGCAGTCCGAGGGCATAGTCGAGGCGGTCCGCGAACTCATCGGCGTTGGCCGTGGCGACATCCTGGTTTTCTGTTCGGGGGAGCGCGAGATTCGCGACGCGCAAGATGCGATTGATGACGCGATCACCGCTAAACGGCTTGCTCCGATGGAAGTTTTGCCGCTTCACTCCAGGCTCTCCGCCGTGGAACAGCATCGGATTTTCCAGTCCCACAGGGGACGGCGAATCGTGATATCTACGAACATCGCAGAAACCTCCCTGACGGTGCCGGGAATTAGATACGTCATTGATGCCGGAACTGCGCGTATCTCCCGCTATTCCGCAAGGACCAAGGTGCAGCGCCTGCCAATCGAGCCGATTAGCCAGGCGTCCGCGAATCAGCGGGCAGGCCGCTGCGGCCGTGTCGCACCCGGCGTGGCAATTCGGCTATACAGCGAAGAGGATTTTGCGGCTCGTGACGAATTCACCGAGCCGGAGATCCTTCGCACTAATCTTGCTTCGGTAATCCTCCAGATGGCCAAGGCCAGGTTGGGAGACATTGAGAATTTCCCGTTCGTTGAGGCTCCGGATTCCTCTCAAATCGCCGACGGCGTTCGACTGCTCGACGAACTCGGAGCCCTTGCTAAGCGCAAGCCGACCAGGCTGACTCGTGTCGGACACGCGCTCGCCGAACTTCCGATCGACCCGAAGCTGGGCAGGATGCTAATCGAGGCGTCCAGGCGCGATTGCCTAAAGGAAGTACTGATAGTGGTTTCTTTCTTGGGCATTCAGGACATTCGTGAACGGCCGGCGGAGCAGCGCGAGCAAGCAGATCAGCTTCACGCCAGGTTCTTTTCCGATGCGGCAATGGATCAGCCTCTTGCGGGCGACAAAAAACAAAAAGAGCACGTCGATTACGGTCAGGCGAAAGCAGGTGAGCCGCTGCGCTTCACCGTGCACACTTCTAAGACTGAGCGCGCCCGGGCGATGAACGCAAAAAAGGTGAAAGCTAAGGCCCAACCCGGCGGCGACAGCGGAGGAGACATAATCGCGATCCTTCGCATGTGGGGCTACTTGAAGGTCAAACGCAAGGAGCTTTCCGGAAATCAGTTTCGTAAACTTTGCCGCAACGAATTCTTGAACTTTATGCGCACCCGAGAGTGGCAAGACCTGCACACTCAACTTGGTCAGATCTGCAAGTCGCTGAAGATGAAGAAGAACGATAAACCAGCCTCTTACGACAAGGTGATCATCAGCGCTCTTTCGGGACTGCTGGGAAATATCGGATTCCAGCTGCCCCGGCCTGAAAAACCAAAAACCGGAAAGCGGCTCAGACGTCCATTAACTGAATTCCAGGGCGCGAGGGGAGCCAAGTTCGCCATCCAGCCGGGCTCAGCTCTGGCCAAGAATCCTCCGCAGTTGGTGGTGGCTGTGGAGTTGGTTGAGACTTCTAGGTTGTGGGCGAGGACGGTCGAAGAGATTCAGCCTGAGTGGGTTGAGCAGATCGGCGGGCACTTGTTGAAGCGAAATTACACGGAACCGCATTTCGCCGCTAGCCGCAATAACGTCGTGGCAAGGGAACGTGCAACCCTGCTTGGTGTGCCGATTTTCGCCGACAGATTGGTGAATTTCGGTCGGATAGACCCTGCAGAGGCGCGAAAGATTTTCATCCAGACTGGCATCGTAGAGGGTGAGTGGCGCCCGGACGATCGATACGCTAACCACGACTTCCTTAGGCACAATCGAGCCGTGCTTGCGGAAGCGGATGAGATCGTCGACCGGACTCGTGGCAGCGGAATTTTCGTCGACGATCGAGATATTTTCGAGTTCTACGACGTGCGCTTGCCAAGCGACGTCAACTCCCAGTCCACTTTCGACAAGTGGTGGAAGAAGTATCCCGATAAGACATTCCTCGAGTTTGATATCGACCTGTTCGCAGAAGAGGAAGACATTGCGTCCGCTCGCGAGCAGTTCCCGGACAGGTGGCAGTTCGGCGCCCTTAATTTGCCGGTCAGCTACGAGTTCGCTCCTGGAGCCGGCAGGGATGGCGTCTCGGTAAAAATGCCACTCGCGCAGTTGAACCAGATCTCTCCGGAACCGTTCTCGTGGCAGGTGCCTGGGCTTCGCCTAGAGCTGGCGACGGAACTGATCAGGCATTTGCCTAAGCAGGTTCGCACGCAATTTGTTCCTGCACCAGATCATGCGCGTGCCGCATTAACTTGGCTCGAGGAGAACGGGGCGGATAGAACCAAACGTTTTTGCGACGAGCTGGGACGCGCGCTATTTGCACTGAACGGTGTTGCAGTCGACTCTAATGATTGGAACCCGTCCAAGGTGCCCGACCACCTGCAGGTCGGGTTCGAGGTGACCAGGCCCGGACGAGACGCCGTCTACAGTAACGATCTGGGCGAGCTGCGCAAAGATCTTGCCGTTCAGGTTGCAAAAACGATTAACAAGGTGGCACCTAAGTCACAGAAGTCGGATAGTTGGACTTTCGGCGATATTCCCCAAACCAAAAAGGTCAAGCGTTCGGGCATCACCGCGATTGGATATCCTGCGCTTCGCGACTTCGGCTCTAACGTTGGGCAGGTGCTCGAGGAGACTGAGGAGCGACAGCGGACGACTCACTCTAGGGGAGTGCGGCGTCTTCTTCAGCTGGTCAATCCGGACCCGACACGCTGGGCGGTTTCAAGGATGCGTAACGACCAGAAGCTGGCGCTGCCGTCCAGCCCGTACGACTCGATGCAGGATCTGCTGACGGACGCCTGGTTGAAGGCGGCTGGGCAGGCGGCGGAGGCGCACGGCGGGTTGTTGGTCTGGAACGAGAAGGATTTCGACAGGCTGGCCTTAGAAGTTCGCAAGGAACAGGCGGACCAGATGGTCAGAGTGGTGGACGTGGCTGCGAAGGTCTGCGAGTTGGCCGCTCAGGTTCGCGTTCAAGCTGCGGAGAGTTCAATCGGTGACGAGATATTACAGCAGCTTCAGGACCTGTACTTTCCTGGGTTTATCTCGTTCATTAGAGATCCCTGGTATCGGCAGCTGCCTAAGTATCTTCAAGCGATGCTTTCGCGGATGAGTTCGTATACTGTGAACCCGAATAGGGATGTGCAAAATTCGAATGTCATCTATTCGTTACTAGACGAATACGATGCGCTTTGTGACCGCCTGCCCGCCGGGCCGATTCCCGATGAGGTGGACGATATCGCCTTCATGATCGAGGAGTTGCGCGTGCAATTCTTTGCGCAACAGCTCGGCACTGCGGTTCCGGTTTCAGCTAAACGAATCAGGAACAAAATATCGCAAATCTTATAAAAAGCAACAAAAGCTGCTTCAAAAAGTGGATTTTGAGGAGGATAGTAGGACCTGCGGGGCTCGAACCCGCGACAAAGGGATTATGAGTCCCCTGCTCTAACCTGCTGAGCTAAGGTCCCGAAACGGACTTGCCGAAGTTTCATTATATAGGAAGCCAAAAAATAGTTAAAGCTTGGTGCGCCCGTTGGTCGGTTTCGGCGAGCTCTCGCCCTCGTCGTTCATCGAGGGCTGCTTAGACGGATCTGCGTTTGGATCCTCAGACTCTCGAGCGGTTTCCCCCTCGCCTGGGGAAGCCGATTGACTATCCTGAGGGCTCGCGGACTGGCTTTCTCCGGACTCTCCCTGATCGGGGGTAGAGCTTTTTTGGTCGGCTGACGATTCAGACTCGCCCTGGCTCGGATCGTTGGAGCTTTGGCTCTGATTTTGAGTCGGGACAGGAGGCTGTGGTTGCTCCGGGGGCGTGTTCTGGAAAAGCAGCACCGCTATGAGTAGCCCAAGACCTGCTAGAACTATCGTCATTAGCCAGGCGGCGAGGATGGGCAAGACACCCGCACGATCGTGACGTCCTGGCCAAGGAAGCGGCCAAACTCGCCACCGGCCCGTTGACGCGTCCTTCTCCCAAGGAAGTAAATAGTCGGGTCCGGCATCTTGACTGACGGGGATCGAAAGGTCGATAGTTCGAAGCAGGCGGTTAGCCTCGGCGATCGACCGTTCGCTTCCGTCGTATGCCAATGCGACCCAGGGCGCCACCTCTTCGCCGGACAAGTAGGGGTCGTCGTATTCGTGGTCATATTTATCGCTGAGTCGGCCTCGGTTCTGACCTTCGCCGCCCATCGCTATGACGGTCTGCTTGTGCATCTTGTTGATTTCGCCGCTTAAGCGATCTCGAACGGCGGCGTCGCCGGCTGCTCCTGCGTTTAAGCGAAGCAACAACACTTCTGAACCGAAGCTGGAGTGCCCAAAATAAACAACCGCTCCTCGGCTTGCAGTCATTCTTGCGTCCAACCAGAAGCTGCCGATTTTCGGAGGGTCGCTAGCAAGCAGCGGATACGCTTGTGGCCCGCTGCCGGGTAGAGAGCTTGGCTGATGCATCGTTAGCAATCCTAGCCCCACCGTCTAAGTTCTTCGACTACTCACAGGTTGGGTTAGTACCCTTGTAATCAAGTCCAAGCAATCTAGGAGAATTGTGACCATCACTGACGTGCAGGACACCAAAGCGGCTTCAGCACTGTTGAAGGAAGCCATCGCCGCCATCCAGCAAGTAATCGTCGGGCAAGACCATATGGTTCAGCAGCTGATGGTTGGCTTGCTAGCTAAAGGCCACATCCTTCTAGAAGGCGTTCCCGGAACCGCGAAGACTCTCGCGGTGCGCACTTTCTCCAAGGTTGTTGGCGGCGACTTCGCGCGCGTTCAATTCACCCCCGACCTGGTGCCCAGCGATATAGTCGGCACCCGCGTTTACTCGGCCTCCAAAGAGACCTTTGACGTTGAGCTCGGGCCTG
This sequence comes from Propionimicrobium lymphophilum DSM 4903, assembly GCF_000423485.1. Taxonomy (GTDB): domain Bacteria; phylum Actinomycetota; class Actinomycetes; order Propionibacteriales; family Propionibacteriaceae; genus Propionimicrobium; species Propionimicrobium lymphophilum. The sequence goes on from NZ_AUIB01000008.1 coordinate 84,273, forward strand.
TTTTTGTGAACTTCGTTCTAGCAGACGAAATCAACCGCGCACCTGCAAAGGTGCAGTCCGCGATGCTCGAGCTGATGGCAGAAAAGCAGGTGACCATCGCCGGCAAGACGTATCCGCTGCCGGATCCATTCACCGTGATTGCCACCCAAAACCCCGTCGAATCCGAGGGCGTCTATCCTCTTCCTGAGGCTCAGCGAGACCGCTTCCTGCTTAAGGTCGACGTGCCCTATCCCAAGGGCGACGAAGAGTTGGAGATCCTGCAGCGGATGGCTGTTAAGCCCCCGCAGGCAACCCAGCTTCTAGACCCAAAGATAACTCTCGCTCTTCAGGAAAAGGCGGCGAGCATCTCCGTGCATCAGCTGGTCAACGAGTACATCGTCAGGTTAGTGCTGGCGACTAGGAACCCCGCCGACTTCGGGCTGGAAGACCTGAAACCGATCATTCAGATCGGCAACTCTTCTCGTGCAACGTTAGGCCTTTCGGCCGCTGCCAGGGCGCTGGCGCTGATTAAGGGTCGCGACTACGTGTTACCAAGCGATGTTCAGGAGATCGCCCCAGACGTCATGGCGCACAGACTCACCCTAAGCTTCGATGCGATAGCCGACGACGTGTCCGCGCTGGACGTCGTCGACAAAATTATTAAAACTGTGCCGGCACCTACACCAGTGTGGAAGGGTGACAAGAAAAATTCCGCTGGAATAGCTGCCCGCGCAGCAAACACTCCGCCGGTCCCTAACGCCCAGACGCCTGCACCTGCGGTTCCCAACGTTGTGCAGAATCCCCAACTGCAAAAGACGCCACCTGCGCAGCAAAGCTCACAGAGAATCATTCGTCGCCGCCCTGTCAATCCAAATAGCGGCAACCTGAACTTCCCTCCGCCCAATCCGGGTAGCAGAAGGTAGAAACGGATGCCTCCGATTGACTTCGAGCCTCCCAAGTTCCAAAAGCAGCTCGCCTCCGCCAGCGTAATCAGCGAGCCCAGCGGGCCGACCATCGGCGTTCACGATCTTGCCCCCGAGGCGGCATTAAACCGACTCGAACTAAAGATCGTCCGCAGGCTGGAAGGATTTTTGCAAGGCGACCACTTGGGGCTGATCCCAGGAACAGGTTCAGACCTGAACGACGCCCGTCCATACGTTCCGGGTCAAGACGACGTCAGAAAGATGGATTGGGCAGTCACGGCTCGAACCATGGTGCCTCACGTGCGAGACACAATTGCTGACCGCGAGCTAGAAATTTACGCGCTGCTGGATTCGACTCCCTCGATGAACTGGGGAACTGCATCCGTCACAAAACGGGACCTCGGCATCGCCGCCATCGCCACCCTCGGTTTCGTCAGTCAGAAGATGGGCGACAGGTTCGGTGGGCTGGTGTTGCATTCGGACGAGGTTCGCCGTTACCCGGCAAGATCAGGCAGACAGGCGCTATACGGGTTGCTCAGAAAACTTTTGGAAGACCCGATCGAAAAAGACGATCCGTCACCAAATCTAAGTCTCGTCGATGGCATCGAGGCCCTAGTCCGCACTCAGAGACGCAGGGGAATGAGAATAGTGGTCTCCGATTTCCTCACCGCCGGAGACGAAGACGTAGATCCGAATTCACCGCCAGCTTGGGAGAGGCCCCTGAGGCGTCTCGCAGTGCGTAACCAGGTGCTTTGCATCGAGGTGATCGACCCCGCAGAAATCAATTTTCCAGACGCTGGGGAGCAGTTGATACGAGATCCGGAGACTAATTTCTCCAGGTTTGTAAACACCTCCGAGGCGAGGGCGCGTAGGGCCATTGACTATGCAAACGCCGCCCAAAGACGCAGGACCGCAGCGGCGATGAGACGAGCCAGCGTCGGTCACTTGGTACTTCGCACCGATTCAGATTGGGTAGCTGATATCGCAAGATTCGTGCTCACCTACCGGCGCACAGCGGGAGTAATTCACCAGCCTCCTAAGGGGGTGGCGAAGTGAACGAGGAAACCATTCGTTTTCTGTTCTGGGATTTCCTCGCACCTGAACGACTCTGGGCGCTCATCCTGGTTTTACTGCTAGTAGTTGCATACATTGCGCTACTTGGGCTGCGAAGGAACCGAGGCATCCGGTATACGCAAACCGCGATAGTCGGGGCTGTTCTACCCAGACAAAGCCAGTGGCGCCGCCACCTGATAGTGCTAACAGCTCTGCTGGCTTTGGCTGCCGTCATTTTCGCTTGGGCTCGGCCCGCGGGCAAGGAAAAGGTGCCCCGCGAGCGGGCCACAGTTGCTCTCGTCCTGGATTCCTCTATCTCCATGCAGGCGACGGATATCTCTCCGAATAGATTCGACGCATCAAAAAACGCGGCGATTAACTTTCTGGATGGTTTGCCTGCCAAATACAACCTTTCTGTCATCAAACTTGCTGGTCAGCCCAACACGCTCATCCCGGCGTCCAAAGACAGGGGAGCGGCCAGGCGCGCCATCGAGCTCATGGAGCCGGCAGAGGGCACGAATATTGGCAAGGCTCTTGACCAGGCGATCAGCACTATCCAGTCTGCTCCCGGCGAATCCGAAACTCATGTTCCGGGCATGATCGTTTTGCTCTCCGACGGCGGCGACGGCGGCGCGGTTCCCGGCGAATCGATGTCACCAGGCACGAAGACCGCGTTAGAAAAGGCAAAAGAACTAGAAATACCCGTCTACACCATCGCCTACGGCACTATGAATGGCTTCGTCGACGTGGACGGCGAACGCTTCAACGTCGCCCCAGACACAGAACTCATGTCTCAGATCGCCTCCCAAACTGGCGGAGAAACTATCGGGGCAAAGAGCCCAGAAAAACTCAAAGAAGCCTACGAGAAAATGAACAGCGCGATTAGCTACGAAGAGGTCAACAAAGAGATCACCGCCAGGTGGGCCTTCTACGCCTTGCTATTCGCCACCATTGCCTGCATTGGCGGCATCAGAATCGCGGCTAGGGGGTAGTAAATGGAGTTCTTGAATCCCTCCCGGCTGGGCTGGCTGGCGCTGGTGGCTGTCCTCGCGATGGCCTATTTGTTGGTCAGCGTCAAGAGCGGTCGAAAATCCAGGGAGAGCTTCGGCGGAGCAGTGCCCAGGCAATCCGGGGTTAAAAGACATCTGAGCGTGATTGCATGCCTTCTTTCCGTAGCGACCCTCGTGATCGCCTGGGCTCAGCCGCTAGGAGTGCACCAGGTGCCAAGGCAGAGAGCGACGGTTGTCGTTGCGATCGATGTGTCGCATTCGATGCGCGCCCAGGACGTGACGCCCAGCAGAATCGAATCTGCGAAGAGCTCGGCAAAAGAATTCGTCGATCTGCTGCCGCAAGAGTTCAACGTTTCTCTAGTCCTTTTTGCCGGCGACATTGAGCTTCAGACCGTGCCGACAACGGACCGGTCGAGTGTGAAAGCATCTATCGACGCGGCCCAGATGGCGCCCTCCACGGCGATCGGCGAAGGTATTTATTCCGCGTTAGATTCGCTCCGATTCGCTCCGCCCAACCCGGACGATCCGGAAGAGCCTGTGCCAGCGGCAATTGTGCTCCTATCTGACGGTTATACGAATGTTGGACGAAAGTCTGCTGACGCTGCCGCAGCCGCAAAGAGCCAGGGGGTGCCCGTATACACCATCGCTTTCGGTACACCGGGTGGCTACGTTCGTGAAAACGGTCAACGTCTGCCGGTGCCAGTCGACCATGCCGAATTAGCCACTGTGGCGAATATTTCCGGCGGCAAAAAGTACTCCGCAGAGTCCAGCAGCGATCTTAAGAGCGTCTATGAAACCTTGGCGATTTCTCTCGGCTACGACGAGGAAAAAGTGGAGATCACCGAACGCTACGCGGGCATAGCAGCAATCTTCGCGCTGTTAGCCGCGGCGGGCGTCATCTCTCTGGCTGCACGGTGGCCCTAACTGGCTAGGCTAGAAGCTATGAGCAGCGATACTATCTCTTCGAATTTGGTACAAGTTAAGGCCAGGATCCAGGCTGCCTGTGAGCGCGCCGGCAGGGATCTCTCGGAAGTCAGGCTTTTGCCTGTCAGTAAAACCCACCCGAGCGGGGTTCTTCGTGATGCCGTCGCCGCTGGGGTTCGTGAATTCGGCGAAAATCGCGTCCAGGAAATCGACACGAAACGCGCGGAAATGAGCGATCTTGACTTGCACTGGGCCCTTATCGGTCCGCTGCAGTCGAACAAGTGTCGTATCGCTGCTGAGATCGCAGACGAATTCCAGGCGCTGGAACGCCTCAAGGTTGCGAGAATGCTCAATCGTCGCCTAGACGAACTGGACAAAGACCTGGACGTGCTCATAGAGGTTAATACCTCAGGCGAAGAGTCCAAACACGGTCTGAACCCCGGAGACGTATTGGATTTTGCGCAGGCGCTGGATGAGTTCCCGAGGCTTTGCCCCCGAGGCCTAATGACGGTAGCGATTCCCGGTCCGGACATGGGCAAGGTCGCTGCTTGCTTCGAGACCCTCCGCGATCTTCAGGCGAAGCTCAAAAAGAACATTCCTGCGCATTCATGGCATGAATTGTCTATGGGCATGTCCGGCGACTTCGAACTTGCGATCGAGCATGGATCGACGTGCGTTCGTGTCGGATCCGCCATCTTCGGCGCCCGCGAGTATCCTAATCGAGCTTAAGAACTCTAACCGCAAAGCGGTATTGGGCTTCCAGCGAATCCTTTCGAGCTTGAGAGCCGCGGAAACCGTGGCTCTCGTTTTCGAAGACGATCAGCTCGACCTCGACGCCTGCATCACGAAGGGCCTCGGTCATACCCTCTGATTGTTTCAGTGGCACAATCGGATCTTCGCTGCCCTGGAGAATCAGCATCGGGCAACTTATTCTAGAGACCGAATTGATGGGGGAGCGCTGCTCGTAGCGCTGCTTCTCTTCCGGCCACTGCCCGACCAACGAGTCTAAGTATCTGGCCTCGAACTTTGGCCCGCCAACCATGGCGCTCAGGTCTGCTACGCCGTATCTGCTGATTCCGCCTGCGAACGCATCGGAATGCGCCAGTGCGGAGAAAACGGTCAATCCGCCAGCCGATGATCCGCTGATGATAGCTTTCTTGCCGTTGACGAGACCTTTGTTAACAGCCATTTCGAGTCCGGCTATGACGTCATCGCGATCGGCGATCGTCCACGATTCGCGCAGCCTATTGCGGAACTCACGACCGAAACCCGCAGAGCCAGAGTAGTTGACGTCCAGCACCGCGAAACCTCTAGACGTCCAAAACTGAACCTGTGGATCGTACTGGTCTGTGCGGAACAAGGTCGGCCCGCTGTGGGCGAGAACCAACACCGGAGGCAGCTGATCGGCGGTATGCTTCGGGTTCTGCGGGGCATAAAACCATGCCTGTGCTCGGCCTCTCGGGCCTTCGAAAATCAGCGACTTGGCCACCGAGATCTCGTCGCTGCTGTGAGAAATCTTTATCTCGTAGATAATTTCTGTTTTGCCCGACGCAGACACCTTGACGATTGCAGGCCCAAGATCGCTTCTATGCACGATTGCGTAGCCGAAGTCGCCATCCGAATCGATGGAATCCACTTCTGAAACTTGCAAAAGCTTGGTAGTTTGGCCGTTTTTAAGCAGGCCTAGCCACGCTTTGCCCTCGACTCGCAGACTGACTAACTGACCATCGCCAAGTGGGGCGTGGGCCGCATTTGTCGCAATCCATTGAGGAATATCGAAGTCGTATGGCTCGTTGTGCAGCGCTTCAACGTGCCCGCCGTCGTCTATCCGATGAAGGTTGTAGTAGCCACTTTCGTCGCTGACATAAACGAGCGAACCGTCCGATTGCCACCTGGGGTGTTGCACGCTTACTCCGTCCAGGCCGCTGCCGGGTTTGCCCGCAACCAGCTTCGGTAGCCGGCCAGTTTCGCGGAGTTTAGAGAAAAACAAGCACGAGGAATCCCAGGGCATAGCTGGCTGCTGCCACTGCGTCCAAGCAAGTAGTCGATCCGGGCCAGGAGCCGGGTTGGCGTAAAAGTCTGCGTCGCAGACAATTTGCTTTAGTCTCTTCGTCTTTAGATTTATTTCGATGATCGAAGAATTATCATCTTCATCCTCTTGCACTGCGTAGACGCAATCCATAAAAATTTTTACGCCGCCCAGCCTTATCGGTTGATCGGTTAGTTTTGTCAGCTCGTCCCCGTCTAAAAGCCATAGGGTCTCGTCGGAGACGAATACAACTCGACCTGCGTCTACGTCGTATGCTCCGCCGCCGTAGCTGTACAAGCGCGACCGAACATCAAAATCCGGGGTTAGCTCCGCAACCTCGCCGCTCGTCATGCGCTTGATCGTAGTTCTGCCATCCTGCATAGGGAGGGACTCGAGCCAATACAGCGAACCGCTATCTGCCACCACGCTGCTGATGCTGACGCTTGCGGAAAGAACATCATCAATGCTGAAGGTCGAAGACCAAGTGCCAGTCGAAGTCATATCAGTGATCCTAATCACTGGGTGTGAGAAAAAAACTTGTCATTTAACAATCTCGCCCATTATTTAAATGCTGTGTAGAGGTGAAATCTGAATTCATAGCAAGTAGCATATGGACAGGCCTTGATTCAGCTTGGTTGTTGGGGAAGACACCCGAGTTGATTGGAGAGGCCGATGAATACAAGTGGCGCGATCTTTATTCACTCCGCGCCTGCTGCGCTGTGCCCTCATATCGAGTGGGCAATCGAAGCGGTTCTCGGGCACGACGTCGAGATCGACTGGAGCAGCCAGCCCGCCGAACCGAGGATGTCGCGCGCCGAAATATCTTGGACCGCCGCGCCGGGTACGAGCGCCGGCCTGGCTAGCGCACTCAGGCACTGCAAGCAAATCAGGTTCGAGGTGACTGAAGACCCAGTTGACGGCCACGGAGAGCGCTACATGTTCACTCCTCGGCTAGGCATGTTCCACTCCTTAACCATGGAAAACGGCGACATCGCTTTGGGTGAGCAACAGCTTCGCGCGTTGCTCGACACCGCTAAAGACGGCGAATTGCGTCACGGTCTACAAGATCTTCTCGGAGAGCCCTGGGACGATGAGCTCGAACCGTTCAGGTATGCAGACGACTACACCGTGCGCTGGTTGTCAGCTGCGGTTTAAAGCTAATCGAGCCAAGGGAACTAATTGTTCTTGTGGCAAAATAAAAGTGCCGGCCAATTATGAACTGTCCCCCGATTGTTGGATGGTTTAAATAGTATCCGGTTTAGGCTGTTAGGGCATGAGTTCGGTATTGGGCCGGGCTCATGCCTTCTAGTTTTTCTTGGATGCGTGCGGTGTTGTACCAGGTGATGTATTCGTCTAATTGACGAATGAATTGGTCAATAGTTTTGAAGGTTTCTTGGTGGTAGAACTCCACTTTGAGGTGTGAGAAGAAGTTTTCTGCTATGGAGTTGTCATAGCAGTTACCTTTTCTAGACATTGATTGAATCGCGCCGAGTTTTTCTAGTTGGTGACGCCAAGAAGAGTGTTGATAGTGGAAACCTTGATCAGTGTGGACGATCAAGCCC
>NZ_AUIB01000009.1:0-15562 GCF_000423485.1 Propionimicrobium lymphophilum DSM 4903
ACACTGCTGGAGCCGCTACTGGCTTAGTAGTTTTTGCTCTGCTAGCCAGATTCTGGCCTGAAAAGAGCGAAAAAGTCATTAACGTCATCGGGTTAGTCCTGGAGATCTTGTTCATCGGATTTTTGACTTTCCTGATCATTGCAAACTCTTAAGGACAGGCTCTAAAACTCGAAACATCGATGGAATAGTGGTGAAAACCGGTATCCGCCTCGTATCCGATATAGCGGCGGGCGGTCACCGTCAGCCCTGCATCAATTAGGGCTCGGGTGAGCTGGTTACGCAGCCCCAGGTAGTTGGTCTTCGTGAACAGTGCGATGCGGACTTCTTCGACCTCAACACCAGGCTCGTTGTCAGCGAAAACCCCCAACGAGTCGGTCAGCGGCGTGAACACCAGGTAGGAGTCTGGTGCCGGAGTGTTCACATACAGCCCGACTGCATACGGCAGCTCAAGTTTCTGGGCCATGCGGCTTAGTTGCTCTAGCAACGGTGTGGTCATGGTTTCACCGCCTCGATACGCGCCGCGAGTACTTGTTTCATGGCTTCTACTGCGGGCCTGCGGGTTTGTGAACGCGTCGGTGCCAGAAACGGACGAGCTGGCTGGTTGGAGCGGCCGTGTTCGAGGACGTTGGCGATCAAGGCGTTGGAGCGGCCATCGGAGCGGTTTTCAGCGAAGCCGACCTTCACGTTATGGTCACCGCGACTGTTGACTTCCAAGCTGGTGGTGCCGAGTGCGGCGAGGAGTTGGCCGGTTGAGCGCGACGGCTGTTTCGTTGAGCTGCCGATAGCGTCAGCTAGGTTGGTGCGCATACGTGGTTCCACCACGCCAGCACCAGCTTGCAGGACTTCCTCAGCCGACGACTCTAGAACGTTGCCGGCCGCGCCAAGTGAGTCGATGAAAGTGTTGGGTAGACGGATCTGGACTCTAGCCATGGCTGTTTCCTTCCGGTTCAATACGGTGTGCCAAAATCTCGATATACCGACCCATAACCTCAACCGCATCAATCACGTACCGGCCGCTAGCGCAGGCGACCTCCATGGCTTCAGTAACTCGCAGCCCCGGTATTACTCGAATGCGGAAGAGCACGTCAGCCTTGCAGTAGGCCGCCCGGTTCACCCACGCGCCAGAAGCGTGACGCACCTCGATATAGGCCCGCACCGAGGCGACAATCTCGTCGTGGACGCTAGCGAACCCGGCAGCGTCCTTCGTAACCACTGGTGCTATGAGGTCGACGTGTTCGGTCATTCTCCCAAGCGAAGCCATAACGGTTCTCCCTAGATTTTCCAGTCCCGATCCAGCCGCAACAACGTATTGACAGCACCCCAGACGGCCCGGGCGGCTTCTGGTTTGTCAGCCCAAAACCCAGCTGTTGCGCCGTCGCGGGACTCATAGAAGTGGGTGGCGAGCATAACCACACCCTGCCGGGTCGCCTCCGACATCGGCTGCTTGTCGTAGAAGCCGGCATCGAGGTGTTGGTAGCCGGTGGCGTAGGAGGTGGCAGCCTCCACAAACGAACCAATCAGCCCATCATCGGAATCATGATCGATGATGAGGTTCTGCTTCACTACTGCCACGAGTTCGTCGTTGTTCATTGCTGCCACCTCCTAACTACTGTCTTGCTTTATCCGGCGTTCTTTTGGGTCAATACCTTGACGGCTTCAGGCAAAATCAACTTGCCGTCAAGACGCTGAGAGGCAAGAAACCCAATCTGCCCAGTGGTGGCGAATAGTTCGTTGAGGCGTTTGAAGGAGCGGCCCTGGCGGTCAGCGATCCAATAAAACCCAAGATCACCGAACGCCACGCTCTTGGCCCCTGCCTTCAATTCGGGCACAAACACGCTCGTGTGAACCGGCCGACCCAAAATCATGTCTGGTGTGCCAGCAGTCAGGGCGGGCTGCCACAGGTACTGGCCATTACCGTCCTTGAGCTTGCGCACAGTCTTGACGGTTGCATCGTTCATCAACCACACTGCACGCGCCCGGTACGGGGCACGCAGGCTGTAGTGCAGGTCGATGAGTTCGTCAGCGCTAATATCGGTCGGCTTGGCGGTTGTCACACCAGCCTCGGCTCCACCGGTGGTGTTGAAGATGCCGGTGGGTTTACCCTGCCCGTCGCCTACAAGGAATGCTTCTTCTTCAGCCGCACCAATACGGCGAGCAAACTCCGATGCCAGGTACTGCTCCACATTGAAAGCACTGTCGTTGAGCAACTCCTCAGAAATCTTGAGGAACGTACCCAACTTATAGGCGCTTAGGGAAATCTGGGTGAAGGCTTCATCGGACTCGCTATAGGGTTTACCCTCATCCAGCCAGGTCGCGGTGCCATGCGTGGAGACGACCGGGATCTTGCGGTCCCCGCTAGTGGTCTGAATAACTTTGGCGAGGGTGCGCATGACGTTTTGGTCAGCCAGCGACTGGACGAGGGTGCGCTCGAACTCGTCAGGCACCAGATACCCGCCCTCAGAATCCACACCCTCACTCAGCGCGTTTCGCACTTCCATGGGAGAGGTGTTTATGCGCATCGCATCCCAGAATGCGCGTTTGTAGGAGGCGGTGGCGCGGGCCGGTTTCGCCTTGCTCTCCTCGTCAGGGTTGGTGCCGGGTGTTGCTGTGATGGGTGCCCGAGTCGCCTTAGCCAAAGAGTTTTCGAGGCGTTCGGCTCGCTCACTGCGAGCAATCTCGTTTGAAAGCGCCTCGATCTCAGCCTCCATCTTCGCGTAAGCAGCATCGTCCTCAGCGCTCAGGCAGCCGGTCTCAGAGTCGCGGCGCTCATCAAGAAAAGCCTTAGCCTTATTCCAGGTTTCAGCACGGCGGGCATAAAGATCAGTAACAGTAGTCATGGTAAAAAGTTCCTCTCTTAAGGGTTTAGTGGGGTTGATCAGTTAGTTGGGCGTATAAATCAACAACCCGCCGACCACAAGGGGCAGCGGGCTTTAGACAAGGATGTTCACTTACAGGAGGCGGCGGCCCGGGAGGGGCAGCACTTTTACCGTGCATAGCTAGTTGGGCGACCAGCCGTTGCTCGGTTACTTTTCTGGAAAACACCACACCACCCTTGTTTTTGGGCGGCAACGGCGGCTTCTTACGGGCAGGGCCTTGCTCGTCATCCCCGCCGGAATCGTCCTCATCCGGCTCGTCTTCACCCGGCTCTTCAGATTCTTCGTCCTCTTTGTCTGGGGTTGGTGCTCGTTTACCAGTCAGCAGCTCGTCGGCGAACCCAAGTTCGATGGCTGCAGTTGCGTCCATCCAGGTCTCGGCATCCATCAACTTCGACAACTTCGCCCTGCTCAACCCAGTCTTGAGCTGGTAAGCATTGATAATCGAGTCCTTAACGCTCTCGAGCATGTCAAGAGCCCTCGATAGCTCGGTCTTGTCGCCCATGGCCAGCGTGGCTGGGTTGTGGATCATCAGCATCGACACCGGGCTCATCGCCACCCGGCTTGCCGCCATGGCGATCACGCTCGCTGCGGATGCTGCGATGCCGTCAATATTGACTCGCACTTGGCCTGGGTAGTCCAGAAGCATGTTGTAAATCCTGGCTGCCGCAACCACATCACCACCAGGGCTGTTAAGCCAAACAGTGACCGGACCCGAGCCAGCATTTAGTTCAGACTCGAAAACAGCTGGTGTTACGTCATCGTCGAGCCAAGATTCCTCTGCGATAGCCCCGTTAATACGCAAAACCCGAACATCCTCTTGGGTGTCCGGGTTGGTTGTTTCTGGGGTTAGCCAGTTCCAAAAACGCTTCACATTCTCCTCCTCAAAACTTGATTCTCTCCAGGTTGTTCTTCCAGCTGCTCATCTTTAGCTTCAACAGCGTCGGCTTGTTTGGTTGCTGCATAAGCGCCTGCCATGGGCAACGGGAGCATGTTGCCGTTGACCAGGTAGAGATCACCGCCATCGTCCTGGTCGATGCGGTCAAGGTTTTCTAGCTCGCGGATATCGTTTGCGCTCATCCAGCCGTTCTGGCGGGCTACCGCATAGCCCTCCATACGCGACTGGTAATCCCCGCGCAGCAGCCCCTCAACATTGAACTTCACAAACAACTGCTGTTTCTCACGAGCGCTTAGCAGTGTTTTGGTGATTGCTTGTTCCCAGCGGATCACCCACGGGTCGAGGGTGTATTTCACAAATTCGAGACTCTGCTGCTCAATATTGCTGAAGCTAGATTTTTCGAGGTCGCCGATCATGTGCGGCGGAATACGGAAGATACGGGCGATCTCGTTGAGCTGAAACTTTCTCGTTTCAAGAAACTGCGCCTGCTCAGGCGACACACTAATCGGCGTGTACTTCATCCCTTCTTCCAAAACAGCGACTTTATTGCCGTTTTTCGCGCCCCCGAAGGTTGCCTGCCAGGACTCACGCACCCGGGAGGGATCTTTTATCGTGCCCGGATGCTCCAACACACCGCCCGGTGCCGCCCCATTAGCAAAAAATGAAGCCCCATAATCCTCAGTGGCTTGTGCCAGGCCGATAGCATTACGAGCCATCGCAATCGGGGAATAACCAACTAACCCATCGAAACCCAGACCTGGAACATGAAGCACATCGTTAGGGGTAAGCCGAATGGTTTGGTATTGTCCTGCGGGTTCGTCCCAGCTGGTTTGGTATTCGTAATACAAAGCCTTGCTGTCTAGATCCCTGCCTACGCTCATCCGATTCGGTTGCAACGGATACAGTCCAATGACTTCGCCTAGACCGTTACGCACTACCTGAGCGAACGCGTTACCCCACAACAACAAATGCGTCATCAAAGTTTCGCGGAAAACAAACGACGTCATCTCGGGGTTCGGCTCATCATGCAACAACCGATACAAACTATGATCAACCGCTTTTTCTTTACCACGGCCGTCCTTGTAACGGTATACGTGCAGTGGTAGCCCGGCTATCGCCTCAGCCAGGATCCTCACGCACGAATACACGGCGCTCATTTGCATCGCGCTTCGCTCGGTCACCGGACGCCCAGAGGAAGTGGGGCCGAACAGGAACGAATACGACGAGCAAATCGTATGGTTCTCGGTTTGGCGGGGTTTGGGGCGTAGCCAGTTCAGGAATCCCATGTGTCCTTCTACTTTCGATTTAGAATGTTGGGGTGGATAAGGGGTTTCGGCAGGCGTGGCAGAGTGGCGAGTTGGTATTTCCTGCGACTCCTTCGCAAATTGGCCAACGGTGGTTTCTACGTACGCCGGTGAATCCAGCGAATAGACGAGACCTTGTGTTCATTGGGATTAACCCATCGAGTGCGACGCGATTTGCTGCTCAGAAACTGGGTGGTGATCCAACGACCGAAATGGTTCTGAAGTCTTTCCACCTCGGCGAAGATGGATCTCCGCTCGGCTGGCGATCAATGACGATCCTGAACCTACTCCCTTTGATTGGGCAGCCTCGTGATCTGCCTTATTGGGATAGCGATTCTGGCCGCCAGAAGATTCTAGATTCCATCGACATTACCCGTCAGATACTGAGAGTGATTCTCCCGAAATGCCACTGTGTTCATCTGATGTGGGGTACCCCCAATGACAAGAATTTCCCGTGGAAAAGCACAGTGCTCAAACAACTAATACCCGAAATCGACTCGCTTATTCCTGCCGATCACCAGGTTCAGGCGAACCTATCCAAGAGCGGACATCCACTGCATCCAGGGTTCGGCGGGCTTACCCATTGGCGAGGCAAACAACCCCACGACGCACGCCACCTGCTACAACACCAATAACCCGCGCTGATCGTAGACCGATCCTGTTGATGATCCTGTGCCGCAGCGGATGGCCCGGTCGAGGGCCATGATGGTGGCTACTACGCCGTCGATCTTCTCGGTGGATTTTTGTTTGTCGGGTTTGATGTTTCCTGCCGGGTCGGTGCGCACGTGAATGTTGTCGACCATCCAGGCCAGCACCGGGTGCCCGCCGTGCGCGAGCTTGCCTTCTAGGGCGAGTTTCATGAGTTCTTTGGATGGTGGGGACATGTCTTTGAAGCCTTGCCCGAAAGGCACCACCGTAAACCCGGCATCCTCCAAATTCTGTGACATTTGGACAGCGCCCCACCGGTCGAAAGCGATCTCTCGGATATTAAACCGGGTGCCCAGATCCTCAATGAACTTCTCGATATACCCGTAGTGCACCACGTTGCCCTCAGTCGTGAGTAGGTGGCCTTGCTGATGCCATAGGTCGTAGGGGACGTGATCGCGGGCGACCCTCAGTTTCAGGTTGTCTTCGGGTATCCAAAACCAGGGCGCGACCGTGTATTTGTCATCGTCATCCGTGGGTGGGAATACCAGTACGAAAGCAGTGATATCGGTGGTGGATGCCAGGTCAAGTCCGCCGTAACAAACACGGCCTTCTAACTCATCCAAGTGGACTGGACCATCGTTTTTGTTCCAGGTATTCATAGGCATCCACCGCACAGACTGTTTGACCCACTGGTTCAAACGCAACTGTCTGAAGGTGTTTTCTTCAGCCGGATTCTGCTTGGCACTATTACAAGCGTCCCTAACTTTCTGGATTGGCACCGTCACGTCCAAGGATGGGTTGGCTTTATGCCACACGGATTCATCGGTCCAATCATCATCTTGCGCTGCCCCATATATGACTGGATAAAAGGTGGGGTCGTGCTTTTTGCCCGCGAGGATGTCTTGGGCTTTTTGGTGTTGCTCGTAGCAGATGCTGTGGGTGTCGGTGCCGGCGGTTGTGATCAGGAAGTACAGTAGCTGGGTGCGAGCATCTCCACTGCCTTTGGTCATCACGTCGAAGAGCGCCCGGTTGGGTTGGGTGTGTAGCTCATCGAATACCACTCCGGAAATATTGAATCCGTGTTTGGAATAGGCCTCGGCGGATAGTACCTGGTAGAAGGAATTGGTGGGGGAGTAGATGATACGTTTTTGGCTTCTAAGGATCTTTACCCGCTTGGCTAGTGGGGGACACATTCTCACCATGTCGGCTGCCACTTCGAACACGATGGATGCTTGTTGCCGATCGGCAGCACACCCATAAACTTCAGCGCGTTCCTCGCCATCGGCGCACGTGAGCAACAATGCGACGGCAGCAGCCAGCTCACTCTTGCCTTGCTTCTTCGGAATCTCCACATAAGCAGTCGTGAACTGGCGGTATCCATCGGCTTTGAGGGTGCCGAAAAGGTCGCGAATGATTTGTTCTTGCCAATCAATCAACTTAAAAGGTTTTCCTGACCACCGTCCTTTCGTATGCGTGAGCGCTTGAATGAACGCGACCGCATAGTCCGCAGCCCGCTTATCGTAATGCGAGGTCGGCAGAGCAAAGCGGGTTGGCTCGTAGCGTTCAAGGCGGCGCATTGCCATCAAGGCACCTCCAATCACAAAGAAAGGAAAAGCTCAACCAGCGTGGGTTGGGCTTTATCGGAGAATCGGGTATTAGACCATGGCGTCGAGGGCATCGTATTCGCGTTTGAGTCGGTTGTATTCTTGGGCGAGGCATTCGAGGCGGAACCGGTTTTTGCAGGATCGTCCTTCGCGTTCGATGCGCTCGAGTTCGGCTTTGCGTTCGCGTAGAATCATGGTGCCTTCGCCTGGGTCGGTTTCGATCAGTTTCAGGTCTTTGTCGAATTTCGTGTTCATCGTCCTTGTCCTTTCGCTTACCGTGGTTGTTTCGGTATGTATATACAGCCATAGGTGTGCGACTATATCCAGTCGTTTTTGGGCTTATTTGCAAGGAAAATAGCGATAAACATCTCTAACGAAAAGGCGTCAGTGAGAAGGAAAACCCCGCGCGTGGCAGGGGTTCTCCCGAGTCAGGCTTGTTTATTCGGCGGTCATGGCGGCGGTGAGCGCCCAGGAGAGCGCGTGACCGTCGTCAGGGAAAATCTGGTTGGCTTGCTTGATCAGTTCGAGGCCGCATTCGATGAAGGACTTACCCTGCCAGGGGTTCTCGGAGGGGGTTTCGGTCAGGCGGTAGATGCGGGCGTCGTTGCCATAAACCCCGCCCTTGTGCCAACTGTAGCTGGTGGCGATCACCAGGTTGCCGTAGCGCACCACCGCACCGTAGCTATCGGTGGCCATTTGCAGGCGTTCCATCGTTGTCGTTTCCATCGCTGTATTTCCTTTCTTCGCGCACCGTTTCGGTATGTATATACAGCCATAGACTCCCGCTTATATCCAGTCGTAAAAGGGCTTATTTTCAAGGAAAAATAGAGATTCACATCTCTTGCCCAGATGCTTTGTCGGGCGGGTTTTTCCATGCCGAATTACCTGAGAGTGGCTTAAGCAGGATTTTGCGAACCTCAGCATACTTTTTACCGCTAAGTCCTATGCGGTAAAGCAGGGAGCGCAGCTCATACTTCTCATTACTTACCCGGCTTGCATTGCGGGAAACGGTGCGGTGGATCTGTTTGGCGTATGCGACCAGCTTGGTTAGAAACTCGGTGTAGGCGGTGATTTTCTCGAACTCGGGTAGCTCATCCCACCACGGGAAACTCAGCCCCTCGCTACTGGTGGTGATGTTAAGCTGGCTCGCGCTGAGCGCTTTAGCGATCAAGTCTTTCTTGGCTGCGATAAGTTCATGTAGCCGTGCCAGCTCAGTCTCATCAAGCGTGGCTGGCAGGGTGACTACGAGCCCGTAGTTTTCAGCCTTTTTGGTGTTCACCATTGCTCATCCTCCTCACCATCAAATTCGATGCTTTGACCGTCAAGCCAAGCACTGATGAGGCGCAGGTAGTTGTCTGGGAAGTTGGAGACAATCATTTCTACGTGCTCATAGCCGTGCTCTTCGGCCACATCCCACACCGCACCAATATCGGTGAGGTCAACTCCGAGGTTTTTGATTTCTTCCAGATCGACGTATAGCTGTCCTATCATCACCAAGCCCTCTCTTTCTTGCTGGTTGTTTGGTCATGTATATACAGCCATAGGTTCGCGGGCTTATCCAGTAATTTTTCCTTAAAATCCAGGAGTTTTAGTGGTCTCGGTGACTATCTGGGAAAGTACGAGTTTGGCGCACGGCAAAGCTATCCCGTTTCCCCACAGTTTGTAGAGCGCCCTGTCGGTCACTGGATTAGCCAGCCATTTGCGTACTTGCGTGCGGGTTTTAGGTTTTTTCAATCTTTGTACCTTGCCCCAGCTGGCCCAGACTTGCCACCAATAATCCAGCACGTCTTCGCTCGGGTTCTCGATGGCGAGTCCGTCTGTCCAAGTATCCGGGAATCCTTGTAGGCGGGAGCATTCGGTTGGGGTTAAGCGCCTTACGCGGTATTCGGGCACGCAAGGGTCAGTGACCAGGGGCGGCTCAGTTGAGTCTGAAGCCAACAATGCTCCAGCAATATTGACGTTGCCTCGGCAGAAGAAGTCCGCTTTCGATGCCGAGATGACGTCGGGTTGTATGATGGCGATGCCGCCTTGGTTACAGGTCGGAGTTATCCCTGACGTATCGAGCGTCTTGGATACCTCGGTTGAATAACCGTACCTGCCCACTGCCGCGCCGCGTCCCTCATGTAACGCATTGAAACCGTAGGCGGTAGCGATGATGGGAGTATTGCCTCCGCCAGTGCCGTAACGAGCGGTCACGGTTGGCGCTATCTGGCATGGTCCGCCCACTCTGGCATCTTGAGGATGATGGTCAAATAGTAGCGGCTCAATAATACTCTGGTCGTTACTGCATCCGAGCGTGCCTGACAGATTTGTTTGCACGAGCGGGCCTTTACCGCCACCTGGTTTACCTGCGCGCATCCGCAAGGCGAACACATCTAAGGATTTGCTTGCCTCGTGAGTGACTGCTCGAGGATTGGAGGTAGCGGCTTGCCTCTTACCGCAGCCCTGCGTAAGATTCCCTCGCAGGCACGTGGGCTCAAAGAGTATGTGTCCGGCACCTTGGCCTGCAAAATCTGCGATAAGGTAGATTCTTTTGCGTCGTTGGGGTACTCCGAAAAATTGCGCGTCCAATACTCGCCACGCAATACTCCATTGGTCTGCCACGACCGCTCCGGCTTTTTGCCACTTTTGTACTC
Source organism: Propionimicrobium lymphophilum DSM 4903 (assembly GCF_000423485.1). Lineage (GTDB taxonomy): Bacteria > Actinomycetota > Actinomycetes > Propionibacteriales > Propionibacteriaceae > Propionimicrobium > Propionimicrobium lymphophilum. The sequence goes on from NZ_AUIB01000009.1 coordinate 9,964, forward strand.
GAGGTAGGTTAGCCGCTGCCGTTTCGTCGACAACCGAGATGAGGTTTTGCAGGACACTGTGGAAGTCTGCGCCTTTATTGCTTGAGAAGGCTCCGGGCACGTTTTCCCAAACAGCGAATCTTGGATATAGACCATGACTTTCCTTTCTCATTTCCTTGATGACTCTGACGGCTTGGTGGAATAGACCCGAGCGTTCGCCAGCTAAACCTGCCCTTTTACCTGCTACCGACAGGTCTTGGCAAGGAGAACCAAACGTGACCACATCCACCGGCTCTAGCTGACTGCCGTCAATATTGCAGATGTCGCCCAGGTGTTGCATGTGCGGAAAACGCGTGGTGGTGACCAGGATCGGGAAGGGCTCAATCTCGCTCGCCCACACCGGCACTATGCCAACCTTGGTTGCCGCTAGTGGGAATCCTCCCGAGCCATCAAAAAGCGAGCCAAGCCTTAAAGTTTTTGTCAAGGGTTAGCCTTTCTGCTTGGGGCGGTCGACTTCTTTCACCAGATCCAGGTAGGCGTACTGTTTGTTACCACGAGTACAGGTGATGCCAGCTGCGTCTCCGGTTGCTTGGGCATAGCGGCGCAGAATCACGGAAGCGTATTTCTCATCCAGCTCCATCGCATAACACGTCCTGTCAGTGGCTTCTGCAGCCATGAGCGTGGAACCAGAGCCAGCAAACAAATCGAGCACTATCGCGTTTGCTTGGGTGGAGTTACGAATCGGATAAGCGAGCAAATCCAACGGCTTCGAAGTCGGGTGGTCACTGTTTTTGCGGGGCTTGGCGAAATTCCACACCGTGGTTTGTTTGCGATTCGCATACCAAGCGTGAGAGCCGTCTTTCTTCCACCCATACAGCACTGGTTCGTGACACCACTGATATGGGGAACGACCAAGTACGAGGGAGTCTTTGACCCAAATACAACAGCCCGACAGGTAGAAGCCAGCATCTTGAAAAGCGCGACGGAAGTTCAATCCTTCGGTGTCGGCATGGAAAACATAGGCTGACCCTCCCTTAGCTAGGGATGTCGCCATGTTGGTGAATGCAGCCAGCAAGAACTGGTAGAAGGTCTCTGAGTCTTGTTTGTCGCCTGCGATTTTCAGGCCGCTGGATGATTTGAAGTCCACGTTGTAAGGCGGGTCTGTGACCACCAGATTAGCCTGTTTGCCATCCATCAAGGTTTCGACATCGGCGGGGTTCGTGGCATCCGCGCACATTAGGCGATGCCTACCAATCCTCCAGATATCGCCTTTTTCAACGAAGGCTGCCGCTTCTAGGGCGGCGTTCAGGTCGAAGTTGTCATCCTCAATCGACTCTTCGTCGAGGGAGCCGATGAGGGACTGGATTTCTGTTTCGTCGAAACCGGTGAGTTCAACGTCGAAATCGGAAGCATCCAGGTCGGCTATAAGTAGGGCGAGTTTGGAATCATCCCAATCGCCACTGATCTTGTTTAGAGCAACATTTAAGGCTTTTTCGCGGGTTTCGTCTATTTCGACGACCACGCAGTCCACGGTTTTATAGCCCAGATCAGCTAGTATTTTCAGACGCTGATGCCCACCCACAATATTTCCGGTGGTTTTGTTCCAGATGACTGGCTCCACATACCCAAACTCCGTCAGGGAGCGTTTGAGTTTGTCATAGTCTGCATCGCCTGGTTGTAGGTCTTTGCGGGGGTTGTAGTCAGCTGGGGTGAGATCACTTATGGCTATTTGCTTGATGCGCATGGTTTTTCACCGCCTTAACAAGCTCACGGCTAGTAGTCCAGGTGTCTTCCCACTTGCGTGTGTAATCCCCGAAATGCCCATACGTCGAATACCGCACGTAACCGGGAGATTTGAGATGTAACTGGTCGATGATCGCAGCCGGACGAAGATTAAAGACATCGCGCGCGGCAGCCGTAATTAGTTCATCAGGATGTTCACCGGTGCCGAGGGTGTCAATGCGGAAAGCGACCGGGTCGGCTTTGCCAATCGCATAAGAAATGCTCACTTGGCACTCTTCAGCTAGGTGCGCATCAACCACCGTCTTGGCGATCAGCCGCGCCATATAAGCCCCGCTACGGTCGACCTTCGACGGATCCTTACCGGAAAACGCTCCACCACCATGCCCGGCCAGCCCGCCATAGGTATCAACCATAAGTTTTCGGCCAGTGAGTCCGGTGTCAGCTTTAGGACCGCCCTCCACGAACCGTCCAGAAGGATTCACCAAAATAGTCGTGTTTTCATCGACAGGAAGATACGAAGAGCAAGCTGGACCGATAATCATCGAGGTGATTTCACGGCGCAACACCTCAAAATCCTTGGATTCATCGTGCTGGACGGAAACCACCACCGTCTCAACAGCTTGCGGTTTTCCTGCGTCGTTGTAGCGCACTGAAACTTGTGCTTTACCATCCGAGAAGATCCCAGTGATGGTTCCTTGCTTGCGTGCGTCATCTAGCCGCTTACAAATCTCGTGGGCTAAAACAAGAGGCAATGGTAAACGCTCAGGTGTATCAGTGCAGGCATAACCGTAGACCGTGCCTTGATCACCAGCACCCTGAAGACAATAAGCGGACTCATCGCCATGGCGAGCCTCTAAAGATGTGCTCACGCCGCCGTTAATATCGCTAGATTGACGCCGCACCCACACATACACCAAAAATCTCCACGGCTTATATCCAGCTGCAGTCAGTGCTGTGCGTACGCAATCACGCAAGTCCACACGAGCATTAGTGCTGATTTCACCAGTGACAATAATGCGTCGCCCAGTAGCCATAACCTCTACCGCGACATGTGCGTTGGGATCATTGTAGAGAATTTCGTCGAGAATCTGATCAGCAATTAAATCGCACAGTTTATCGGGGTGACCGATACACACTGCTTCAGCAGTTTTAACCACAGACATAACACGCACCTTTCATAGAGAGGAAATACAGGAAACAAAGAACGCGCCCCCAAGGCGGGGACGCGAAGAAAAACCAGAAATCACAACCAAGCAAAATTGCTCAACGGTAACGACGGAAGCTTTTGCCGTCTGCTAAGACCGTGCTTTCAACAACTGCTCCATAACCTCATCACCCGGTGCCGCACCCGAATAGTCAGTGGTGCAGTTAGCTCGCACAATCTCAAAAATCTCATACCAATAAACGTTTGCCTGCTTGCCAAAAGACTGGCTCATCGCAACGAACGGCGACGCTATCGCAGCACCCGTGGTCGGGTGCTTGCCGAGCAAACCGAACTTGGAGATCGCCTGCTCACACTGCACATACCGGGCGAAAGCCTGGGCGTAGGCCTCAATCAGACGCTTAGAAACAAACCTCGTGCAGCCACGCTCATCCAACCAACGCCAGGTTTCTTTGTAGACAAGGTCAGCACCGAGAGGTTTACCATCACGCTGAATATCGCTTAAGTATTCAGAGGGTTCTGGCATCACCTCGCCAGCAAGCACCGCGCCCGCGCCAATATCCGCGCCCTCGAAATCGAAAGGGAGTGCTAGCGGATCTTCCAGGCGAGTAGCAGGCAGACCCTTAGCGAGTTTCTCGCTCAGTGGGTCGGGTTTCGCTCCAGCCCTCACGCGCCGCCCACCGCGATTAGTTCCGTCTTTCGCCATGAAATATCGCCTCCTTCCAGGCGGTTAGCCCGGTGATGGAGGGCTTGCGGGTTAATACCCTGTTTGATTCGGTCTTTTTGCGTACGGTTGGCCCCGCCCGCTGACCTTCCCAAGAGCTGTAGAGATCTAGAGCCCCCTACCCCTCGTCAGGCTTTCGACGTTGGCTCGTGTTCGGAAAACGCCAGGCGGGTAGGAATCTTTGAGGTTCCAGATGATCGTCGCGCCAGCGGGCAACGTGTGGGCTCGTCAGTAGGTGTAGACCCGAGGTGGTTGCCTCCATCTGTCGTCATCCAAGGCTGTCTGCCTGGAGTGGCAAGGCTTGCACAGGCTTCGGAGGTTGTCGAAGTTGTGGGTGCCGCCGTGTTCGAGCGGGAGAATGTGGTGAACCTCTTGTACTGGCGTGTAGCGTCCGGCCTCTAGGCAGTCTTCGCAGAGCGGGTGGGCGGCGACGTAGGCGGCGCGGATTTTACGCCAGCGCGCGCCGTAGCGGGCGTTGATCTTCGGATCCCGCTGATACTTCCGATACCGGGCGTCCTCTGCCTTGGCGTGGGCGTCGCAGTAGCGCTCGCGGGTGAGCTCGGGGCAGCTGGGGTGGGAGCACGGGGAGGCGGGTTTGACTGGCATCGCTGGCTCCTTCCCGAACATGGTGAAGCCCCAAGTTCCCGTGTGGGTTCTTGGGGCTTCTCCTAGTTTTCAACCACTTATATGTTCTCACACTGATATGCGGTTTTCTATCGCATGTTTCGGATACCCGCTAACGCTAGAGCTGTCCGTATAAGGCGGTGGCGAACCTGTCGAGGGCCCGGTTCTTGCGCCGATAGACCGTGTCACGCTCGACGTAGAAATGATCGGCGATCATCGACACCTTCTCATCTTGCGTCCCCTCGCTAAGGAAGAAGCCTTCGAGGATGTATCGGTCGTCTTCAGCGATGACTTCCCACGCAGGCAAGAACCAGTCCATGTACTGGCGGGCCTGCAGGTAGCGAGCCTTGTACGCATCTATTCGCTCAATGCTCGCGACGATCCGGTTCTCCGAAGCGTGGAGGTCGCCTGATGGTGGTGTGCCGTCCATGCGTGGGGATGCGGGGCTAGCTGCATCAGCATAAGCCGCCTTGATCTGCTCGTCGGTACTCTCGATGATCTGTTCCATCACCGCATAATCCTGCAACGCCGCAATCGCCGCCTTACGAGTGTCGAGGTATTTCGTCATCACATGCATGAGCGTGTCCTTTCAGTGGTTGTGTGGATTTCTTGTGCGACCGCGTCAATCAACGCAGCCTGAGTAGCGTCCTTCGCATCAAGGGCTTTGAGCACGACTTCATCGAGCGTCCCCTCCGCAACAAGATGCGTGATCGTCACAGGTTCGGATTGCCCTTGCCGATAAAGCCGGGCATTCGTCTGCTGGTAAAGCTCCAGGCTCCACGTCAACGAGAACCACACCAGCAGATGCCCACCTGACTGGAGGTTCAGACCGTGACCCGCAGATGCGGGGTGAATCAGCCCAAGCGCAATCTCGCCCTGGTTCCAAGCCTCGATATCGACCGAGGTTTTCAGCTCCCGAGCCTGTGGGAATCGCGCGGTGATGCGTTCGCGGTCATGAGTAAACCAGTAGGCCACGAGCAGTGGGTTGCCGTTGGCTGCCTCGATGAGGTCTTCGAGAGCGTCAAGCTTCCGATCATGCACAGAAGCCCAGTCGCCATCGCCGGTGTAGATCGCGCCCGACGCTAACTGCAGCAACTTGCCCGACAACGCAGCAGCATTCGCGGCATCAATCGTCGCCTCACCGAGTTGAAGGACGAGGTCAGCTTTAAGCTGCTCGTAGACCTTGCGCTCTTTCGGCTCCAACACCACAGGCGTTGCCGTCACCGTCAACTCTGGTAGCTGCAGGTGGTCGGTGGTTCTCATCGACAACGTCATGTCACCAATCGCCGCATAGATCTCATCCTCAGCACCCACGCGTGGCTTATAGGTAAAGACCTGCATCCCATTACGCTTATCCGGCACAAACC
>NZ_AUIB01000009.1:15572-74355 GCF_000423485.1 Propionimicrobium lymphophilum DSM 4903
TCGGCTCCAACACCACAGGCGTTGCCGTCACCGTCAACTCTGGTAGCTGCAGGTGGTCGGTGGTTCTCATCGACAACGTCATGTCACCAATCGCCCTATAGATCTCATCCTCAGCACCCACACGGGGCTTGTAGCTGAACACCTGCATCCCATTGCGTTTATCGGGCACGAACCAGCGCTCGCGGTAACGGGTAATGAACCTACCCAAACGCTCGCCGCCGTCGAGGAGCCGGAATTGCGCCCACACATCCATCAGCCCATTCGACGCGGGCGTGCCGGTGAGCCCGACCCAGCGCTTAACGAAGGGCCGCATTTTCACCAGCGCAGTGAACCTTTTGGCTCGATGATTTTTGAAGCTGGAGAGTTCGTCGATGACGACCATGTCGAACGGCCAGCTACCCCCGAGTTGGTTCACCAACCATGGGATGTTTTCACGATTGATGACGGTTACCATCGCAGACTTGGCTAACGCCGCCAGCCGGTCTTGCTTGGTTCCAACAGCCACCGCCACCGTGAGCCCATCAAGGTGATCCCACTTCGCGATTTCTGCAGGCCACGTATCGCGTGCTACTCGTAGCGGCGCGACAACCAGCACTCGGGAGATGGTGAAGTAGTCGAGCATGAGCTGCCAGATCGCCGTCAACGTGATGACGCTCTTACCCAACCCCATGCCAAGGAGAATCGCGGCCTCGTCGTGGTCGATGATGAACTGGGTCGCCTGCCACTGGTAGTTATGCGGCTGATAATGCATCAAGCACCTCCCGTATGCCGTCAACCGAATCAACAACGAAGGTCTGGAATCCCTGGTCGCGCAGTTGGTTCATCCGATGCTGTTGGATTGGGCGTGGCTGTTTGCCTGGTGCTTTGAGCTCAACGAAAACAGCCCGGTTTCTCATCAGGCATATCCGGTCAGGTACACCCGTGGTTCCAGGGCAGACAAGCTTCCAGCACAAGCCGCCAGAGGCTTCAACGGCTTTCTTGAGCTTCGCTTCGATTGTTTTCTCGTTCATGGTCACTCCTTGAGTTCGATTCAGGGGTGACGGCATGTGACGAGTCGTTCCTAACCTTTTATATAGAGAAAAACACAATGTAATTTCACATGCGTAAGGTAGGGAATGGCTCGTCACAGCTCGTCACCATGGGGTTAGTTGCCGAATTCGGATGCGATCGCGAGCCCGTAGACGTACATGCCGTGTTTGGTCTTTTTCCGCACGAATCCGGCTTGTTCGACCGCAGCGTTGAAGTCGACCATCGGGCGCGCCCATCCTGAGGTGTTTTGCGCCCACGCCCGATACGTCTGGTAGAGGTCACCAGCCCTCTCCGATAATCCGTCCTTGACGTCGCATGAGTCCTCAAGGAACTGGGCGAACCAGTCGTTGTCCTCCTTATATGCTTGCGAGGCTTGAACCACCTGAGGCGGGGCTTTGAGCTTGTAGCCCTCGGCGTGGATGAGACGCGCGCCCTCCATGATCCAGGAAAGGATTGCTCCGCCTGCGTTTTCGAACAGGTGGTCGGCGTAGTTTTTCACGTCCGTATCGCCTTCGATGGTGGCGTTGAACGGGATGACGATGAGCCTGCGCCAGATGCCTGCGTCCATGGCTCCCACACGCGGCAGGTGATTCGTGTAGAGCACGAGCGTGTGGGAGGGTGTGAAGGCGAAGGGGTCCTTGAACTTTTTCTCTGCCGAGATCTGATCGGTCGAGGCTAGCTGTTTGACGTTCGAGGTTGATAGGCGCATGCCTTCTTCGGTTTCAGCCGCGATCAAGAGCCGTTTGCCTCTGGCTTCGGCGAGTTCGGGTTTGACGTTGCGGCGTACCCCGACAGTGAGCGCGTCGGCTGAGATCGTGCCCGAATACGTCCCCAACACTCGGGCGATGGTGTTCCAGAAGGTGGATTTGCCGTTGCGGCCGTCCCCGTAGGCGATGACGAGGGCTTCGACGAAGACTTGCCCGATAGCTGCCAGGCCGACAATGCGCTGCACGTAACCAATCAGCTCAGGATCTCCTTGGAAGAACACGTCCAGGGCGTCGGCCCAGATCTGTGCGCCCTCCTTGCTGGGGCTGACAGCGGTCTGTTTGGTCAGCAGATCGGCTGGGTTGTGCTCGTGGCTACTACTGTCGCGTAGATCCCATGTACCTGACGGGGTGTTGAGCTGGTAGGGGTCGACGTCGAGGTCGCGGATACGTACCTGCAAGATTGGCCCGGCTTCTTTCAACGTGGCCGTGATGTTGCGTGATAAACGCCTGGAGAGAACGAACTTGTGGTAGTTCTTTGCCTCATCCCATGCCCGGAACGCGGTCGCTTGCACAGGCGTGAGCTTGGCGATGCCGCGTGCTTTCGACGAGGCGGAGGCCATGACTAGATCTGCGCCGGTTGCCGTCATGGTCTCCCACGTGGACGCGATCAGGCGGTCGGCTTCTTCGAGCTGGCGGGAGGTCAATTCCTGAACCACGCCTTGTGCGGACAGGTCGTTCTCATCCCACACGCCATGGTCGTAGACAAGCCACTTGGTGGCGAGCGAGTAGCGGATCTTGTTCGCATACTCGCCAGCTAATGTGTCTGCCTGACCGACATCGGAAAAATCATCCGGGCGCAAACCCGCCAACGCCTCATAAGCCTCTGGCGGCAGATAGCTCGGGTCGGAGGCGACCTTCGTGGCGAACCTGCACGCCGAGTTCCAGATCGTCTGCAGTTCACCCTCGCTGAGTGGTGGTTCGCAGAGGTTGGCTTTGCGGTCGAAGAGGTCTCGTGCTTGGTCGGTATCGCCGTAGCGGATGAGGACTCGCCCGGCGAAGCGCGACAACGTAGCGTTGCGCGAGCCTTCACCAATCACGAGAGTACTTTGATCGAAGGCAGCAAACACATCGATCTCGTCAGCCGCATCCAACCACTCATCAAGCAGCTGGTTACCGTCGTGAATCGTGACGTGTGGGTTAGGGGTGCCGTAGATGAACCTGCCTGCGTCCAGAGCGTTACGATCGAAGAATCCAAACCGGCTCGCGAGGCGGTGTTTCAGCCTGGCGTATTCGTCGGCGTTCGTGATCGTGTGGATTGGGAAGTAGACGTGGAAACGTGGCCTAGCCGAAAGCACGCCCTTCGGCTTCATGTGGTTGCGGGAGGTGGCGGTCATGAACTCGACCCCAGACATCAACTCGCCAAGCTTCTCAGGCGTAATCCACTCGGTCTGTGTTTCGGTGTGGTCGTTGTCGATGTCCATGACCACGCAGTCCGACGCTATGAAGGCTGCGGTTGAGCGGCGATCATTCACGTACGTGGCCGCCACATGATCAAAACCCACGACCCCCGATAGCGAGGCCGCATCAGTGACCTCGTGTCGATGCGGGTAGTGGTTATTGTTCTGCACGCCTGTAACCGTGGCGGAAAACAAAGTGAAGGGCGTGGTCATGGGGTGACCTCCTTGAAATCAGAATCGAAAAACTTGATCGGCAATTCGAGGTCACGTGCCCACCCGATCTCTAAGCGCATACCAGGGCTGACGTGTCCGACGTATGCCCACAGTGCTTCGCACTTGGCGAGAAGCACCCGGTTGAAAAACATTGCTAGCTCACGCTGATCGGGATCGGCGTCGTCCATGAACTGGGGATAGTGCAGATGCGGGGCGAATGGGATTTTGCCCGCGCTTACTGCGAGCCCGCAGAATTGGCGGGCGAGCTCAACGTTCGCCTCGGTGTCGCCGGAGTAGGGCGAGCAGATATAAATCAAGGGCCGGTAGCCGAATTGTTCACGCTGGAGCTTCTTAAGCGCGTGGTAGCTCGTCAGGTCCAGATAGCCTTCGGTGTTCTTCTTCGACAGCCCAATATCGAGTGTCGTGACGGTCATGCTTGCACCTGACTTTCACGCTCGATCATTGGGAGGATGCCGAGCTGGTTCTTCAAAAGGTCGTAGATGAACAAGCGTCCCTTTTGCGTCCAGTACATGTGGGTGCGGGTCTGTCCTTCGCCGTATTCGTGGGTTTTCGACTGGGTATATCCCTGCTCGGCGTACTTGGCGTAGAGGAACCACCGGCCAGACTGATGAAACTGGATCTGCATGTCACGTAGGATCCGGTTGAGCTTCTTCGCGGAAAGTCCGTAGTCCTTCGCAATCGCCGTCGTCGTCAACAACGAATCGGACTGCAACACGACGTCGTAGTACGAGACTTTCGGTGCCGCCTCCAACAAGGCTTGCTCTGCTGCCAGGCGCTTGGCCCGCTCGGCACGCAGCGTGGCGATGGCATGCTCCAGGAATTCATCATCAGCGAGCAGTTCGTCGTATGCATACATGCCGTGGCGACGAATCGTCGGCAACACCTCATCGAACACCCAGGATTCGAACTTCTGCGCTGCCGGGAGCTTCGAGGAAATAATGAGGCGGTAGAGGTCGCCTTCGGTAATGAAGGTGGCTTCTTGTTCGCGTCCCATGGCATCGACGATGGGGTAACGTTTTAGACCCCCATCGGCGCGAACATGATCGCGTACTGCCTTGCTGGCGTTAACGTAGCCGAGCGCGGTGGCGACGTCCTTGCCGCAGAAAAGGATCTGACCATCAGTGGTGGTAGTGCGGATGGTGCCGAACACGTCGTTGGTAAATGTTTGAATCTGGCTTCCCATGGCGGGGTTCCTTCCCGAGACCCCGTCGAGAAAAAGTCGTGCCGGGCGGCACAAGGAGTTTAGGGCCTCACCCCACTGCCGACGAACCTAAAAGTGTTAAATCCATGCTGGGTATACCCCGCAGACAAACAGTGCTGCGTGAGTGAACATGGATGGCATGAGTGAGATTGATAAGGGAACGGTGTGGGCGATGGCGAAAAACATGCGCCTGATGTGTCTACTTGAATACATGGAAGAACTCGAAGCTAACACGGAGCAGTTCGAAGAAAACCAGCAAATCGGCCAATATTTAAACGAACTACTCAACACCAAACCATCACTGCTGTTGGGTGATAAAAGTTAGCTAGTCTTTGCGGTAATAGGAGCATTCATACCCGTCAGCCTCTAGCGGTAAACCGGTAGCCCAATCGGGCACGCTAGCCATGAGCGCACAAATATCTTCAACCGTCGCCTTACTGGTGGCGGGTTCGTCGATGACGATTTCGTCGTGAACATGCATCACAATCCGATGCCCCGACTTGGCGACGGCGTGCATGCCGGTGACGAGCAGGTCACGAGCGATCGCTTGGACGATATTCTCGACGAGTTTCCCGCCATAGGTTTCTAACTGTCCCCAGCGGCGTGCTGTGGTGGTTCCGGTGTAGGTGATGGATGTTCCACCCCACTGGTTCTCACCCAGACGCGGCTGGACGTAAGCAAGCCGTCTGTCGGAGGGCAGTTCGATGAAGAGAATCCCAGACTCAACGGAGAATCGCAGGTTACGCAAGCGGATTGGCTGGCGAGATGTGATCGCGGCGATGACTGCTTCTTCGACGTCTGCCCAGAGCCCAACGATGTGTGGGTTGGCTTGCCGCCATGCGTCCACGATCGGTTTGAGCTCGTGCTCGACTAAGCCCATGGTGAGGGCTCCCATGGCTTTAAGCGCGCCGACGGAGCCGCCATAACCACAGGCGAGCACCGCTATTTTCCCTTTCTGACGAAGCTCACCGTTAACGCCGTGTTTCTCGACTGGGACGCCGAACATGCGGGAAGCGGTTTCGCAGTAGAGGTCTTTACCTTCGCGGAACGCGTCCAGGGTGGTTGTTTCTCCTGCGAGCCATGCGATGACGCGCGCTTCGATTGCGGAAAAGTCCGCAACGATAAACCTGTGGCCGGTGCTGGGGATGAAGGCGGTGCGGATGAGTTGGCTGAGGGTGTCGGGCACGGACTCGTAGAGCAGCTCAAGTGCGTCGAGGTTGCCTGTTCTGACGAGCGTGCGTGCTTGGTCGAGATCTGTCAGGTAATTCCTTGGCAGGTTTTGGACTTGGACGAGGCGTCCTGCGAAGCGTCCGGTACGCCCTGCACCGTAGAATTGGATGAGCCCGCGTGCCCGGCCGTCACTGCCTGCGACGTTTTGCATCGCCTGGTATTTCTTCACCGAAGATTTCGCCAGATCACCGCGCAGTTCGAGGACTTCCTTCACCGCGCCAGTCGCGGTATCGAGGGCGGCATCAACGTCGGCTTTCGCTAGTGATTCGAGTTCGCAGCCATTGGTTTGGAGCCATTGTTTGAGCTGGATTGGCGAGTTCGGATTCTCCAACCCAGTCAATGTCTGTGCCCGCGCAAGCGACGCGTTACGGTGATGTTCATCCACGGCAACGGCATTGTCCACGAGCGTGTGGTCGAGAAGAATCCCGGCATCATTAATGCGTTGATCAAGAGCGTAGGTGTCCCATTCGGACTCTGGCATCGGAAAAAACGCCAGTCTGTCGTGGATGGCGAGCTCAACCTCGACATCGCGCCGGTTGTAGTCGATAAACCGCGCCCACCCGGTCGGATCCGCTGATGGTGGGTTACGTCGCTTACCGCCATTCAAGACTGAGGGTGCGGCGGGTGTGCAAAACTGCTTAATCAGCTTCTTACCCGCACCATCCTTTTGAACGTCAAGTTTCAAAACCGTGGCTACCGCGTCGAGGCTCATCGGCAGACCAAGGTAGGCCGACCAGATCATAGTGCAGCGCCACTGCCTTGGGTCAAGAAACCCCTCACCGAGAAGCTCAGGATGATGGCGGCGAATCCAGGCAGACAGGCAGACTCGTTCGAAAGCGGCGTTATGTGCCCACTTGACCACGCCCGGATCCACCAAAGCCGCCAGCACCTCGTCGGGCATAGATTGTCCGCCTGCGAGATCCACAACCTTAACTGGGCCACCGTCGACCGAATATCCGAACAGGAGAAGCTCGAAGTCTGGGTGCTCGCAATACGGGTAGACGCCTGTCTTGGCGAGTTGGGCGGGGCTGAAAGATTCAATATCACAAAAGAGTGTTCGCATGACGGGGTTCCTTTCGCATCAGAGGAAAATGTGGAGGGAACCAACGGCATGTGCTGGTTCCCTCCACGTGTGGGGATGGTTAGTTAAGGAAGTCTTCATCAGTGGCGAAGGCACCGAAGTCGGTCTCAGCCGAGACACGCCCGCCGCCGAGACTTTCACCGTCACGGGTCTTTTGAATGTTTCCCAGTGCGCAGGCGATTCCTCGGTTGCCGTTCGTGTTAAACGCGTAGAAGGACAGGGATACTCGTGCGTAGCAGCCTGAGTAGACCTCGGCGCGGTCCAGGATTGGTGCCACATGCTGATCGACGATCTGTGGAGCCGTCAGGGAGTTGGCGTTGAGGAAGTAGGCGCCCTTGTAGGCTTCGTCGTCACGCTCGATATCTCCATCGCGCAGCGGGAGCTTGAGGGCTGCCTTGTTGGGTCGCTTGCCACCAAACTTCCCGATACCTGCTTCGATCGCCGCATCCACCGCGCGCTCGATCGCAGTGATCGTGGCGGTATCAGTCTTGGGGATGATCAGGGAGACGGAGTACTTGGGCTTGCCTCCTTGGATCGAGTTCGGCTCCCACACATGCGCATAGCTGAGGCGTACTTCGCCGGTCACAATACGGGTCGGATTCTGAGTAGTCATAATCTTGTTCTTCTTTCTGTTCGTTACTTGTTTGGTTGAAAATCGGTGGCCGCGCTCACCAGGTCGAGCGGCGGCCGTTTGTCGGATGCAGGCACCAATGTGGGTTTGCCTGCAGGTTTGGTCACGAGATCACCGAGGATCTCGTTGAAGGCGGGTTTACCCATCAGCTTTTCCATTGCTGTAAGAGTGATGAGCTTGCGATCCCAGATGTCCTTGTAACCAGCCGCTTCAGCCGCTGCAGCAACGTCGGTTTCGGAGGTGTATTTGCGTACCGACCGTCCGGCGACGAGCTTGAACCCCTCAAAGACCACGCCCTGGTTGACGGCTTTCGACAGGGCGTAGGCTTCGACATCCGCCGCCCATGTTTTGAGCTGCGGTATACGGGCCAGCACGTCAGCGATCTCTGTATCGCTAAGTTCTGCTGGTGGAGTGAACTCGAGCTTGGCAAGCGCAAGATTGGCTTCGGCTCGTGCTCGACACGTTGGCGCGATACGACAGAACTGACACCACGAGCCAGGACAAAACTCACCCTTACCTGCAGCGGCGAGCTCGGCTTTAGGTTTGACCTCGGTTTCAGCCCAGTGTTCGAGCTCGGCAACAGAGATTTCCCAGGTGTCGACGTTGCCCCGGCGCGGCTGATAGATCGTCACTGATACCGTCTCGATGTCATACAGGATCCCGAAGGCGTGAAGCGCTCCGAGCGCATACAGCATCAACTGCGGATTGTTCGCGGCTTCAACCAACACGCCTTGCCCGTACTTCAGATCAATAATCTGCAAGGTAGGTTCGGCGATGATCACGCAGTCCCCGGTGCCAAAACCGCCAGGAACAATGTGGGAGAAGTCCAGGCGTTGCTCGATCAGCACCTGCGGATCACCACAGGTCTCCAGGGCGATGGAGATGTGTTCTTGGACGTAAGCGACGTAGTCGTCTGTCAAGGTTTCCATCTCGTCATCAATCCAGGTCGAGACTGGACGTTTCGAGCGCTGCTTGAGTGCTCGGCGGAGTTTGTGCTCGGCGAGGGCGTGGGCGGCGGTGCCTTGCTCGGCCGCAGCCGACGTCGACTCCGGCTCATCGGATTCCAGACGAGCGGAGGGGGTGCAGTTGAGCCACCTGTGAGCACCAGAAGCTGAGAGGAGTGCGTGATCAGACGGTGCCATCAGCAATCCCTTTCGCTTGTTGAAGCAGCCAGCCGAACTTCGACGGATCCACCGCTGAGAGCTTGTCGGCACCAGCCTCGACGATCAGCTCACGAACCTTTGCGGTGTGGCCTTGCGCTGAGAGCTCGGAAAGAAAAGCACGTACTTCTTCGAGCGTCACTATCAGTTCAGGTTCAACCTCTGGCTCGTCCGCGAGTAGTTCTGGCTGGTTATGCGTGGCTGGGATGGTTTCGAAGGGTTCCTTGATCTGCAGGGCAAGCTCCGGGCGTTCACCAGGCATTCCTGCGTGGTCTTCGAAGCTCTCCTCAACGATCTGCTGAGCCCGCGCAAGCAAATCAGCAAGCGACCGCAGCGCCTGGTTCCCATCACGAATAAAGGCGTTAATTTCCGGCATCATCATTTGGACTCACCAGCCTTGAGAGCATCAGCCAGAGCCATGAGGTCGTCATCGGTGTTTTCGGTGATGTCGATCTGCTTAACCGAATCACCAGGGACAAGAATCATGACTTTGCGCGGGGTACCAAGCAGTAGGCGCATGAGCCGTTCACGCAGCGTCACATTCTTGGTGGCGACGATTCCTGGATCGTCAGGGATACGCCGGGCAATATGAAGCTTGAGACTATGTCGAGCCATCGGGCTTACCTTTCTTCCATGTTGGTGGGAGCAGCCCGGTTGGCTTCTCCCTTCACCCCACTGCCGACACCGCCCGAAGTGTTAAATCGAGCCTCCTCAACCGCCTGCCGGATCAGCAATTTCACCTCTGCCACCAGCTGCGATACCCGAGCACGGCTCAACCCCATATCGCGCGCCACCTGCGCCTGATTGAGCTTGTCGGTTGCAAGCAGACGAGTCATCACCTCACGATGCTGGGGATCCAACTTAGCGATGACGCCACGCATCACCTTGAGCTCACAGGCACGCTGGACACTGTCCTCACGTTCAATAACCTGATCTTCAGCGCTCATACCTGGCGAAGCGGGGTCAAGATTGATCTCGAGCATCTGCTCATACGAAAACGATGCGTTGTTCGGCAGACGGCATCCACGTCGAGGAGCGCACCCAGCCCCGCACGTGCATTTCTTCTTACCCTTGCCGCGATCGGCGCGAACCGCCTTATGCGTGGCCGCTTCTTCTGCGTTCCACAACTCGTCGAGAATCTTCTGTGCCGTGCGGGGCTTGACCTGGTCGAGCGGAACACCAGTAGCTGCGGCGCGTTGCTGGCGGTCGGTAACGATCATGAGAGCAAACTCGCCAGGGTCAATGTCGAAAGCGTCAGTGACGGACTCGTTCTTGTTGTTGTCTGCTTCGTGCTTGAAGGTGACCTTCATCGAAGGATCTCCATTTCTCCGGGAATCCCGGTGATTTGGAGACCTGATCTGTTTGGCTCAGATCACTGGTAAGAACTGCTAGGAAGACGACAAAGGCGAGCCACCCCACCCGCCCCTCAGCAAAGAGGGGTTGGGTGAGGTGACCCGCCGAGCGCTCCCAGAGCAGGTCTCACTAGTGATTTGTTTGTCTAACCCCACGGCCTGCACCCGCCATAGGGCTTTGCTCATCCGCCAGATGAGCTCCCGAACAATCACGCTCAGGCTTGGAGAACGTCAGTGCCGGTGGCCACCGCAAGCACCTCGCCCTCACCCGTACGGTCATGACAGACGTCAAAACCGGACGGGGTAACGCGCGGTTACTTGCCGTGCTTGGACGGCTTAGTCTGCGCCAACGCCGACGCGGCAACAGACTTCGAGTCCTTGCCATAACGGCCATCGCGCAGCACAGCTGATGCCTTGCGTGCCACAGCACGCGATGTCTGCTTGCGGTTCCTACCCACGCTCTTCACCTCCTTCGCTCGCGCTACGACACCCACCACCAGTTGGTGCGTGTTCATGAGCGTTCGCGCGAGTCGGCGTGCGATAATGAGAGTGATGTTGCTCGTCTCGTCGGCTCGTGTTTTGCTCACACTTCAATCAAAGTGGACGAATTTTCTAGACGACGGACGATGAAAGGGCAGGAATTTCTAGATCTTCTAGAGTTTCTTCTAGACGGTGTGTGACGGAGGTGGATCATTGACCCTGAGCGCCTTTTGCCGCGCAATTTACAAGCCAAAAGCTCCGATAAAATCGCAGAGTAAGTTCGCACGCGCAGTTTTTGAGGCAGCAGGAAGCGCCGCAGTCTATTCCACTCCGTACTGGACGGCGCTCTTTCGCGGCGACCAAGAAGTATCTGACCCAGTTCGCGGTTCGCTACCGAATCAGATCAAGAAACAGGCACTGCACAAGTTCTTGCTAGGTCACATCACCCCACCCCGTCGCGCCACATACACGCTGGAAGATCGATGCCGCGAAATCGGCGCTTCCGCCGGTCTTCCGTCAAGCATGGAAATTGAACCTGACGCCTTCATCTGGGCACTGACCGACTGGTTTGATGCGATCATCCATGATCCAGACCATTGCGATGTCCTCGAACGCTGCTACCGACTTCGCCTTGAAGGCCAGGAACCAGGCGAAATAAACCCTGCACCGCAGCCGCTCTATCAAGGAGATCGCGTCGACGTGACGGAACCGCCCGCACTGCAAAAACACAAGCCAGGATTTTGGGACGAGTTCACTCACACCTGGACATTGCGCAACGTTGGCAGCATCGACTGGACCGGTCGGACACTCGTCTGTACGAATCCAACAAACCCGCGAATACGACCCGTCGGCACCACACAAATCACCATTCCTGACAGCCCACCGGCGACGGGAAAGTTCATCAAGATTTCTTGCACGTTTCGGGCACAAGGCTATGAAGGGGTGGCCTCAAGCCACTGGGAAATGCACAACGCGGATGGCGAGAACTGCTTCCCTCGTGAAAGCATGACCTTCAATGTCGATGCCACAGTTATTAACCCGGATCTTCACGCGATAAGGCAGGAACGATGAGCGAAGCTGAATTAGAAAACTGGGTCACCATGAAAGAAGCACAAGCTCACCTTGGTGTGCGCCGGGAGACCATCACGAAATGGATCGCGACCCATAATCTTCCTGCCTACAAGGTCGGCAGGGTCTGGAAGTTCAAACTCTCAGAAATCGATGAATGGGTTCGTACCGGTCAAGCCGCAGAAGAACCACATACCAACAACATTCACGAGCCTAAGGAGGAACGCTAATGCCAGAACTGAACTGGGTCGGCAAAGACAAGGTGATCACCCACCACCTCGACGTTCCCTACCGCGTCCTCGACCGCCAATACTCATATGACGAGCACGGCCAGCACGATGCGGACAACGGCTCACAGAACATGATTATTCACGGCGACAACCTCGAGGCCCTCAAAGCGCTCCTGCCACGCTATGAAGGAAAAGTCGACTGTATCTACATCGATCCTCCCTATAACACAGGCAACGAAGGCTGGATCTACAACGACGCCGTCAACGACCCACGAATCAAGAAATGGCTTGGCGAAGTCGTCGGCAAAGAAGGCGAAGACCTCTCACGCCACGACAAATGGCTATGCATGATGTATCCAAGGCTTCGTCTTTTGCAAAAACTACTGTCTCCCGAAGGCGTGATGGCGGTCAGCATTAGCATGCACGAGCTTCCAAACCTTCTACCTGTATTGCAGGAGGTTTTCTCAACAAAACAAGTCGTACCGATTACAGTACAAACCTCCGGTGGTAAACCTTCAAAAGGTTTCAGTATCAGTAATGAATACCTAGTAGTTGTTGCGCCGGTCGAGTTCAATCCGAATACATACGATGAAGGAAAGAAGAAATATAGTTCGGCGTACCATGGAATGAACTTAGCTACCTTCGATCAGGTTCAGCGACCAAACCAGACCTATCCGATTTTCATTGATAGCGCGGGGAAAATAGTCGGAGTCGGTCCTTCCTTGCAGGAGCGTGTGTCTACTGGTGCTTTTAGTGGCGACCTTTCTGAATTCAAGTTTGATTATTCGGAAGCACCTCAAGGGTGCGAAGCAGTTTGGCCAGTTACAGCGAAAGGCATCCCTTGCGTCTGGAGGTTGATCCCTGATCGACTTTTGAGTGATTGGGAAAAAGGATTCATTAAAGTCGTTCC
This sequence comes from Propionimicrobium lymphophilum DSM 4903, assembly GCF_000423485.1. Taxonomy (GTDB): domain Bacteria; phylum Actinomycetota; class Actinomycetes; order Propionibacteriales; family Propionibacteriaceae; genus Propionimicrobium; species Propionimicrobium lymphophilum. The sequence goes on from NZ_AUIB01000009.1 coordinate 28,343, forward strand.
GTCGACAGACAAAACGAAGAATGCATGGACGGTTCAATACCTCTCTGGCGGAGTGATTAAGAAGATTAAGTCCGGTGAATTTCAAACGCGTCGTGTTTCCGACAATCCTAAAATCCCAACCCTCGAAGTAATTAACTATGAGACAAGTTCATCTAGCGTCCCCACAGTTTGGCTAGATAAACAGCTTTTTACCACTCGCGGCGGAGAGCAAATCGCAGATCTTCTCGGCAGTAAATCTGCTTTTCAATACCCAAAGCCTGTCGACTTGGTTAAGCAATATTTACAACGCGTGACCTCAAGAACATCGGTTGTACTCGACTCCTTTGCCGGGTCCGGAACTACGGCCCATGCGGTCCTCGAACTAAATTCCGAGGATGCAGGAGAACGTAACTTTATTCTCGTGGAGCTCGGAGACTATGCAGATAGTGTTACCGCCACACGCGTCAAGAGAGTCATCAAACAACAGCTGGAAGGAGATTTGTTGTCGGCAAAGTTGGATAAATCTTTCTCCTTCTATGAACTTGGCGAGCCGCTGCTTATTGATGGTGATTTGAATTCCGACGTTCCTCTTGAGCGGGTCCGTGAGTATGTGTGGTTCACCGAAACTGGGCAGCCGTTCTCGAATCCGACCAGTGCTCATCCGTATTTCCTGGGTCGGCATGAGGATGCGTCGTTGTTTTTCGTGTTCGAGCCGGATCGTGTGACGAGTTTGGATCGTGGCTATCTGGCTTCGATCCCGTCTGAGTGTGCGGCTAGTTCGTATGTGATTTATGCCGATACCTGTTTGTTGTCGGATAAGGAGCTGCGCTCGCTGAATATCACGTTTAAGAAGATCCCTCGGGATATCAGCCGTCTCTAAGGAGTTTGGTTATGGAGTTGAAGAAGTATCAAAACCGGGTGATCGCCGATCTAAAGGATTACCTCACGCAGGTCAACGAGCAGCCCACTCTGAGCGAAGCTTTCAAGATGTTTTGGGAGTCTCGCCAGATCGAGGTTGGCACCCCGCAGATGCCGGGCTACCAGAATGTGATCGATGGCGTCCCGCACGTGTGTTACAAGGTCCCAACTGGAGGTGGGAAGACGTTTTTGGCGTGTGCGTCGGTGAAGCCGATATTTGAGGCTTTGCCGCCGACGCGGAAACAGGCTGTGGTGTGGCTGGTGCCGTCGGATTCGATTTTGACGCAGACGTTGGCGGCGTTGAAGAATTCCTCGCACCCGTATCGGCAGAAGCTGAATACTGATTTTGGTGGCCGGGTTGAGGTGTATTCGAAGGAAGAGTTGCTGGCGGGGCAGAATTTCAGCCCGTCGACGGTGGCTGAGCAGTTGTCGGTGATGGTGCTCTCGTATGACTCGTTCCGCTCACGGACAAAGGACGGGCGCAAGGCATACCAGGCCAATGGGAATCTCGCCTCGTTCGCGACTGCGTTTGGTGCCCCGGAGCAGCCGATCGAGAACGCGGATGAGACGGCTTTGTTTCAGGTGATTAACCAGTTGAATCCTGTGGTGATCGTGGATGAGTCGCATCACGCGACGAGCACGTTAAGCCAGGAGATGCTCACGAATTTCAACCCTGCGTTCATTCTTGATTTGACCGCGACCCCGAAGCGGCAAGCGAACGTGATCTCGTATGTGGATGCGCTCTCGCTCAAGAACGAGAGCATGGTTAAACTTCCGGTCATCGCGTATAACCGGTCCTCACAGAAGGATGTTGTTACGGATGCGATCGATCTTCGCCGTTCTCTAGAGGTCGCCGCTACACAGCAGTATGAGAATGGTGGCGCTTATATTCGCCCGATCGTGTTGTTCCAGGCTCAGCCGAAGACGAGCGAGGATGCGACTTCGTTTGAGCGGTTGCGTGACAAGCTGGTTAAGGCGGGTATTCCTGCCGAGCAGATCGCGATCAAGACCGCCGACGTGAACGAGCTCAAGGGCGTGGACCTGCTGAGCGAGGAGTGTCCGATCAGGTTCATCATCACGGTGAACGCGTTGAAGGAAGGTTGGGATTGTCCCTTTGCCTACATTTTGGCGTCGTTGGCGAACAAGACCAGTCAGGTCGATGTTGAGCAGATCCTTGGCCGTGTTCTGCGCCAACCCCACGCGAAGAAGCAGCCGAACACGTTGTTGAACATGAGTTACGTGTTGACCTCCTCGAACGATTTCGGGGCCACGCTCAAACAGATCGTTGCGGGTCTCAACAGTGCTGGATTCTCCAAGCGTGACTTCCGTGCAGCCGATCAAGTTGCTTTCGACTTCACTGGCGCGAACCAGTCCAGTAAACCCGCCCCTACGTCGTCAGACTCAGTGGAAGGTATGGACGTTGAAGAGTTCCTGGAGTTCGATGAAGAACAGGTTGCAGCTGATCTGGATGCGCGCGAAGAATCCGCTAGTTCACCAGAGCCTTCGCCGGATCTGACGGTTGCTTCGATGATCGAGCAGGCGGCTCAGCAGGGTGCGGACTATGAGCAGGAGGCCGAAGAAGCCGCCCAGATGGGTGAGGGTTACGTTCCCTCGGATTTGGAGGATGCTGTGGACACGAGCTTCGTCAACCCCGAATTCGCTGACGAGATCGAAACCCTTCGCCTTCCCCAATTCGTCATCCAAGAACCCGGATCAGCATTGTTCCCGACCGCTCATGAGGGATACAACGAGCTCAAGCACGAGGCACTAGCAGGTGACTTCGACTTGGCTACGAAAGACATCGATATCGACTTGTCGACGGCAGATGAACAGATGTACAAGATCGACGTGCGAAAGGACTCCGAGGTTCCTAAAGCCTTCCGGATGTCGAGCACCGACCAAAAGTTCATGCGCGAACACTTCTCGAAACTGAGCATCGAAGGACAAAAACGTAACACAGCTGAAGCGATCTACCAACGGATCAAACCGATCAATTCGATCACTGACTCTGACTTGCGCGCATACATCGTGCGGATGGTTGAGGCCTTCGACACCGAGCAACTGCTGACCTATCAAGAACACCCGCATGCGGTAGCAAGCAAGGTCAAACAGAAAATTGACGGTCTTTTGGAAGCGCACAAGGTCAAGAGGTTCTATGAGGACATCGAGACCCGCCGCGTTGATGTTCAACCGCTCTATGCGTTCCCGAAAGCGATCCAGCCCGTTCATGCTTCCTCCCTGATTGGCGGCTCCCTGTATGAGGCCGAAGACAAGATGAACGGCTTTGAGCTCGAACTCGCTGGTCGCTTCTCTGGAATGGACAACGTTCGCTGGTGGCACCGTGTCATTGAACGCAAGGGCTTTTGCCTCAACGGGCCGTTCAACCACTACCCAGATTTCGTCGTGATGACCACCAGCGGCACCATCGTGGTTGTCGAGACCAAGGGCGAGCATTTGAAGAACGACGATTCTAACCGCAAGATCAGGCTCGGGCGGGCGTGGGCGAACATGTCTGGCAATGGTTATCGCTACTACATGGTCTTCGAAGATGGCGTCACTCCACCTGACGGGGCGGTTACTTTGTCGGAGCTCGTGCGTATCCTCGAAAAGCTGTAGGCGGGAAGGACACCTTTTGGGAGAAGACGAGATGACACAGGCAACGATCACGCCAACGCTGCGCGGTGACACGTTCGCGTCCACGTTCACCGAGGTGGCGCATTCGAACATGTTAGGTCTTCGAAACGACGAACAGTTACGCCTGTTCCATCTGTCTGTCCAAAACAACCGCTTCGACCACACAGCCCTCGTCAAATTCCTCAAACGCAACGTTGGACGCTACGTCTTCTCGCGCGCCGAATACGAAGGCTATAAGCAGCGAGACGATCTCGAAGAGGTCGCTCTCGACGCGGTGAACCGGATGCGTTCACAACAAGACGGCATGGGGCTGGGCGAAATCTTGCTCTACGTCCTGCTCGAACAAATCCTCGAAGCACCCAAAGTGCTGAGTAAGATCGAGCTCAACCAGGCCCGAGGTCAGATCCACAGCCGCTGTGACGCCATCCACCTGCTCACACCAGACGGTCAGCGAACCACCAGCAGCATCGTGTTTGGAACCTCCAGTGTGGTCGGCAACATCGGTGATGCCATCACTGCAGCATTCGACCGCGTCGTAGATATTGAACAGCACCGAACACGCGAAGTTCAGCTCGCTGAGAATACCGTGTTCACCAAGACCCTCGACGAAACGACCGCAGGGTACGTGAAGGATCTGTTGATCCCAAATCCTGGCGGGGCACCCGTGTTCGATACCGCTTATTCGATGTTCTTGGGCTACGACATCGGTTTAGATCCGAAAAACTATGGCAACCAACAGTATCGGTCTGCGCTCGATCAGAAAATGCAGGGAGATATCGCCGCGCACGCCCAAATGATCGCCAACGAGATCAACACACGAAACCTCGATAATTACTCGTTCTACATCTACGTTTTGCCCCTCAATGAAGTAGACGTCGATGCGGGAACGATCATGGATGGGCTCGTGGGCGGGCCAGGTGGTAGCCATGTCTGACAAGCAAGTAACCGTCGGCGAGCTCGTATTTTCCGACATTGATTCCAACAAATTTCTCAAACAGCTGTACGCAAACCTGCTCTACAACTACGGCTTACATCGGTTGGGGCTGGCGGATCGTCAACCGTACGATGTGGATCTTGAAGCAGCGCTGCGATTCGCTGACCTGCTGTCGAAATCAACCCACCCCACCAGCCGTGACCGGCATAGGGTGTGGGCGCAAGAAATCGCGCTCCTGTGCCACATCCTCTACCCACAAGATGCGCGAACGAAAGCATATGTCCCTGCAATCTTCACCACGTTAGGTAACTACCCAGGCCTGAAGCAGTTGGGCGTGACTTCCGATGCGGGCATCCTTGACGCCGCATTCAATGCTTACCAGGCCGAGTACCTCACCGTGCCCGGTGACAAAACGATGAAGTTCTTCGCGCCGCAAAAGAAAATCTACGACCGCCTCACCGACGGCAAGTTTTCCTTCTCAGCCCCAACATCCTTGGGCAAGTCCTTCATCATGCGCACCTTCATCACCAACCAGATCAAATCCGGGGTGAAGGCCAACTTTGCGATCATCGTGCCGTCAAAAGCGCTGATCAACGAGACCCGCTCGAAACTGATCGCTGACCTTGGCGAAGACCTTGAACGGCACAACTACCGAATCGTCAGTGCCGCCGGTGACATCGTGCTCGAAGGCGATCACAACTTCATCTTCGTACTCACCCCAGAACGCCTGCTTTACCTTCTGATCGGCAAACCTACGATCGAATTCGAGTACGTCTTTTTCGACGAATCACACAAACTCTCAGGCAAGAACAGCCGCGCCCCGTTCTACTACCAAACCGTGACAATCCTTCAACACCGCCACAAGCCACCACACTTCGTCTTCGCTTCACCCAACATTCCCAACCCAGAGGTATTCCTAAGGCTGGTTGACCCTAACTCTGACGAGAATGAAACCAACGCGGTCGCAACCCAGTATTCGCCAGTCGCACAATTCAAATACCTCGTCAACCTGCACGAGAACACCATCTCCAGCTACAACGACCACACCCAAGAATTCACGCACCTAGCCTCACTTCAAGCTCAGGACGCTACCGCACAGGGCATAACCCGATTTGTTAGTGAATCATCACAAGGTTCAGATCACCGTGGGCAAACCATCGTGTTCCATTCTGCCCGACATCACGCAGTGCAAGCGGCGCGTGCCTATGCCCAGGGTATGGCAGACCTCAATGATAAAGACTTGGACGCTCTCGCAAAAGACATCGAACGCGACGTCCACGAGGACTACTACCTCAGCGGTCTTATCCGTAGAGGCGTCAGCTACCACATCGGCTACCTTCCACCAGCAATCCGCGAACGCATCGAAGGTCTGTTCCGCGAAGGCAAAATCTCGACAATATTTTGTACCAGCACGCTTCTAGAAGGAGTCAACCTTCCCGCCGACAACCTCGTCATCACAACCAACAAAATCGGCAGAGCAGGAATGACAGCAGTCGACTTCAAGAACCTGATCGGCCGAGTCGGGCGTATCGAGTTCAACCTCTACGGCAACGTATTCATCATCGTGGGCGACCAACTTGCATCCGAGCAAAAGGCCAAGGAACTCCTACAAGCGAACGTTCCTGCACAGAAGTTATCTGTGCAAACTGACTCACAAATTATCAGCAAGAAAATGAAGCAAGGTGTCGTCAAGGATCTACAGGAAGGTCGCATCGAATTCTCCAAAGGGAATGAGAGCTATGAGCGTTATGATATGAAACGCAAATTCGGTCTCATGCTCTTGCGCGACATCACTACCGGACGTCAAAGCCTGGTGCGTGAAGAATTCTCCGACTACCTCGACGACCAAACCGTCAGCCGAATCCGAGAGTCCTTCGCGCAAAGAGAAGGGCAACAAGATGACGATATCAATGTCTCCGTTGACCAGGCAGAAGCGCTGACGTACACAATCCAAGCTGGACTCCAGTATCCACAACTTTCTCCAAACGGAAAGTTCAGTTACGACGAGACCCTCGCGTTTCTTCAGCGGCTTGCCTCAATCTTCAAATGGCGAATTTACAATCCCGAGACGTTAGGGAGAACAACCAAGGGAAGTGACCAACTCGCTATGCTGTCCTGGTACACCGTCCTCCTGTTGCAGTGGATGGAGGGACACGGTTTGCGTTCCATCATGAATCGTGCAATCGAGCATCACCGGAAAACTGGAATTGTGTGGATCAATCGGCAACCGAATCGCTACCTAGATTCGAAAGAACACCGAAACCTTGTTTTTAGTGACACGCTTGAAGCTATTGAGCAAGTAATCCTTTTTGAGCTATCGAATTACTTTCTTAAATTCTCCAACGAATACAAGAAGGTCCACGGAAAAGAGCAGTTCGACAACGACTGGTACGAGTACATCGAATACGGCACGACAAAGCAGGAAACCATCCTTCTCCAACGACTCGGATTCACCCGCGAGAGCGCCACCTACATTCGAACCAACGTCTTCAATGCGATCTTCCTTCACGAAGGAAAGCCCTACCTGAACCCGATTCTCCTCGAAAGCTCGAACATCAACGTCCGCAAAGAAGCCAACGAAATCAGATACAACGTGCCAGAAGCCTTCTCGATGCCAGCTTTTATGTTCTAACCCCCGCACTAGGTACCCGCTAACGCAAGCCCACCAGCAGACCCCCTCAACCAGAAACGTGCACCTGCGGCGCGGACGTCATGGCGACGAGCACCAGATCACCGGACGTCCAGCACCCCAACGAACAGCCTCAGAAACGACAAAACCCCTGCTCAACAGGGGTTCAAGGGCTCATGCGGCTTTTATTATTTTCGACGTCTAAGTATCCACTAGGACGTCGAAAATGATAAACACCCTCTTGCGTTAGCGAGTGCTGCGCAAGGGGGTGTAAATTTTTGCCACCGTTAGCGGGTACAAGTTTTGCGGGAGCACGTAGGGTGTTTTGCCGAGGCGAAGTTTAACTGAGTGAAGTAATTCCTGACTGCAGTGATTCATCTGAATCATGATTTCCCCGTCCTGGGTTTGGTCGGAGCCGAACTCGTACCACATTTACTCGTACCAAAGTCTTATTTGCGATGTACTTTGGTGCGGCAGTTCGGCTCGTTGTGACGATGTATAGCGGGAAGTCGCGAACTTAGAGTGCTTAACAGGTCGCTATTTGTAGGCGACTAGTGGATTCTCTAGGAGCGCTTGGGATGCAGTATCGAAGAAAACGCAGACGCCTTGGCTGTCTAGTTTTGACAGTCGCCATCGTTGCGATGATCACCGTTTCGTCGGTGGTCAAGGACGCGTTACAGCATTTCGCATCGCCCTATAACTCCGAGAGCGTTTTCGTTTATAACTTGTCAGATCAGGTTGAAGTGATCAACATCCAGGGCGATAAGAAGAGGGCTCCGGCGTCTTTGGTGAAGATTGCGACCGTTTATGCCTCATTGCAGCACTTGGAAGATTTGTCAGCATCTGCGCCAGTAGATCATGCATCGTACGAGTTGGCTGTAAGGAATGACCTTGCCATGGCTGGTTTTGTTCCCGGGGAACGGACGACATATCGGGATCTGCTGTATGGGACGATTTTGGCTTCTGGTGGGGAAGCAGCTAATGCGTTAGCCACGAATGTGGCTGGTAGCTCTGAACTGCTGGTTCCTGACATGAATCGACTTGCTAAAGAACTCGGGTTACGTAACACCCGGTTCACCAACGTGGAAGGTCGAGACGAGTTCGGTCAATGGATGTCGGCCAGAGATATTGCCTATTTGACTGAAGCTGCACTACAGAACGGGCATTTTCGTGTGCTTTTCACCACATCGACGTTCATAACAAGCAACACGTCCGTGCATCCGAGTGGAATCCGACTTGAACATTCGGTGTTGTCCAAAGTCAATCTCGCACCGGGAAGTGACTTTCGCATTCTCGGCGGAAAATCTGGAACCACAAAGAAAGCCGGATTGTGTTGGGTCGTGCTCGCTGAAAAAGCAGGAAAGCAGTACGTCATCGTCACGATGGGTTGTCCTTACGACGACATCAACAACCCGGGTGATGGGCATATCCAAGACACTCTACGTATCTTGCGAGATCTATGACTCGATTAGGAGCTACCAGGAAAACGGGCATATCTGGCTGTCACACCGGAGAATGCCCACTACGAGAAAGAGAAATGCTAATGGCGCTATCACTACATAACCTCACGAAACGATATGGGAAGAATGCTGCTGTCAAAAATGTGAGCCTGACTTTGACAACGGGCGTTTATGGCCTTCTTGGCGTCAATGGGGCCGGGAAAACGACGTTGATGCGGATGGTCTGCACCTTGACCCGGCCTACGAGTGGATGTATCACCTTTGACGGCCAAGATATTTTCACGATGGGTGAGGCGTACCGGCAACAGTTAGGTTATCTTCCGCAAGATTTTGGTTTCTATCCTGATCTCAATGTCATGGACTACTTGATGTACATCGCAAGCCTCAAAGGGTTACGAGCCGATTTTGCGAAACGAAGAACATTCGACCTCCTGGAACAGGTTGGCTTGAAAGACTCTGCGAAGACGAGAATGCGTAATCTTTCCGGCGGCATGGTCAGACGTGTCGGAATTGCTCAAGCCATGCTGAATGACCCGAGAATATTGATTTTGGATGAGCCTACAGCAGGGCTCGACCCCAGTGAAAGAATCCGTTTTCGCAACCTCATTAGCGAACTCTCTGGAAACATACTGATATTGCTGTCCACTCACATTGTTTCTGACATCGAATTCATCGCAAACACCATCATCCTTATGAACCAGGGGCAATTTATCTTTACGGGAACATCTGAAGAAATCGTCGCCTCCCTCGAAAAGAGAGCGTGGGTTTTCACGGTACCCCAAAGCCAAGTGGGTCACTATCTTGAGCAGTTCTTAGTAGCGAACGTCAAAACAGCTCCCCACGGTGCCACCGAGCTACGCGTGCTCTCTGGCTATCCGCCAACACCGCAAGCTCAAGAAACAGGCGTGACCTTAGAGGACGCATTTTTGATCTATTTCGGCACGAAAGCAAAGGAAATCCAATCATGCTGATGTACGAGTTGAAGAAAATCGTGAACAACCGAGTCAACCGCGCATTGTTTGCTGCTGTTGTTGTGCTCGCAGTGGTCTTCAGCGGTTTTGCGATCAGTAGTTTCCAGTTTGTAGATTCCAGTAGTGAAACCCATACCGGTATCTCTGCTGCCCGCTCCCTCGTTGCTGATAAGAACCAGTGGCAAGGCGAACTCACCCCAGAGACGATCAGCACGATTGCGACCAAAGAAAGTAGTACTGATTGGCAGTCCCGCTCTGACATTATCTACTTGACAAGCGAGATGCTCGTCGGTGAATTCAGCGAATTTGATGACTACAAAGCCGTACTATCTGCTGAGCCTTCACAAATAGCATCGATTTATGACATCTACCAGGAAAACCTTCGGGTGATGAGCCACGAGTATGGTGACACCCCAGCGAAGGCACAATACCTGCAGAAGCAATACGACGCTATTGAGACTCCCTTCTATTATGAAGCGTACGATTCCTGGGACACCATGCTTTTATATGGCACAACGTTCAGCCTGATCCTCATCATAGTTATAAGTTTCATTACCTCCGGTATCTTTGCCGACGAGTTCCGCAACCATGCGGACGCCGTCTTCTTCTCCACCACATACGGACGAAGTAAAGCCATTCGAACAAAGATCTTTGCAGGGTTGATCATCACAACAGGGGTTTATTGGGCTGGTATTGCTTTGCTGTCCGCCATATCGTTTGCGGTCATGGGAGTCAGCGGCGCAGATACCGCTTATCAGTTCTCGCAACCTTACGCTGTGTATTCGGTGACGTTTAGCCAAATGTACGGCCTGGTTCTTGTCGGTGGGTTTGTTGCCAGTCTTCTTTCGGCTTCCATCTGCATGTTGGTCGCGTCCCGAACACGAAAAATGAGTTTGGCTGTTGCTGTTCCTTTTGTGCTGTTCTTTGTCTCTCCGTTTGTCGGACGAGCCCTGCCTTTCCTGACATTTTTCACTCTGACGCCTGATCAACTGACCAACATCATGAACTGCGCTCGTATCCCCTACATTTACGAAATAGGGGGCGCAGTTTTTCGGCAGATCCCTTTCATCCTCGTGTTGTACACCGTTGTTGCTGTCGTCCTTCTGCCACTTGTTCATCGAAGCTACAGCAGGACAATGGCACAATAAAGATTGGCTCGACGATTCTAGGTGAGGTGCGAGATGGCTTCTGACAAGCAAGAAGCACCCACTCTCATGCCCGACGAAAAAGATGTGGGATCTGCTGTGGGTAGCGACCGGGCTGTGGTCAAAGGACATGGGCTGATTCCACGAATGGTTGCGACCGGATTGCTACTTCTGCTGGGGCTCGTCGCATCTATCGGGCAAGATCCAGGCCCCTATCACGATCTGACCTTGGTATTCATCGTCATGCTCGTTGCGTTGAGCGTACTCGTTGTTCGTTACGTTCCGTTGCTTGGGTACGCATTGAACTGGCTAGCCTTGATCATCCAAGTGATGTTTGAGACAGATTTCACCCTGGCGCAGGCAGGCGTGGTCTACACCATGTGGGTGGTCTCCTGTTACGGTTCACGATTGATCGTAATAGTAACCGGAGTGACTGCCCCTATCGGGCTCGTTGTGGGTGCCTTGGTCGTATCGAGCAGGGCCGGGGGTGATTCACTGACTTCGTCGTCGCCTTTGTCTGGTCCGCTGTGGAGGTTAGTGAGTGAGATTAGGCCTGGTACGACGCCACGCGCGGTATATATCGTCGCCGCTGTTTGCCTAGTCATTTTGCCGTGGCTCTTGGGTCTGATTAGGCGCAGCCAAATCCGTGCTCTGCGCGCAGAGGAACAACAGCGACAAGAACACGAGGAACGTTTAGCGGCTGAAGAACGTGCCAGACTCTCCGATGAACTTGCTGAAACCCAAAAGGCTAAAGCACAGCTTGCTAGAGATGTTCACGACGTGGTGGGACACTCCTTGGCCGTAATAGCCGCCCAAGCACAAGCAGCATCGTGCGTTGACGATGTCGAACAAATCAAACAGATTCTGTCCACCATCTCGACAACCGCCAAAACGTCACTCCAAGAAGTTCGAGCAGTCGTGCACGACACTGCTCACACAAACACCAACCCGTTCGCCCCGATCATCCAATCAATTCAAAGCACTGGTATCGACGTGCGAACTACAATTGACGGAACACCACGTCCGCTGGCACCAGAGATCAACCAGGTCGCCACCTTGGTGCTCAAAGAGATACTGACCAACGCTCTCAAGCATGGCGACAACTCCGCCGTCATTGATATCGCACTAAGCTGGCACAACGGCCTAACGATTTCTGTCACAAACGCCGCTAACCCACAGAATGGTGAACCAAAACTAGTCTTCGGTTTCGGGCTGGCCGGAATGCGCGACAGGCTTTCCTCAGTGGGTGGAACCTTGAACATCACCTCACAGCAAACACCGTCCGGCTGGAGCGTGACAACATTAGCCTGGCTGCCATTCCAAGGCGTACAAACCCCGACCCGACCCCCAGCACAGACGTCGTTCGCCCACTCGCAAGGACAAACCGCATGAGCCAAATAGCAACCAACCAGATCAGCGTTTTACTCGTTGATGACCAAGAGCTATTTCGGCACGCAATCGAGATCATGGTCAACTCTCAACCCGACATGCAAGTTGTAGGGCACGCAACCAACGGCCTCGAAGCCATCAAAGAAACCACCAGACTGCAACCAGACATCGTGCTGATGGACATCCGAATGCCCGACATGGACGGAGTCGAAGCGACCAGACGAATTCTGCGCGGTGAACGAGTCGAATCACCCGGAGCAGGACCGAGAATCATCATCTTGACCACATTCGACTTTGACTTGCTCACAGCACAAGCAATTCGCCACGGGGCAAGCGGTTTCCTCCTCAAAGATGTATCCCCGCACATGCTCCAAGAAGCAATCAGAACCGTTCACGCCGGTAATTCCGTCCTGTCACCAGAAAACCTCGACAAACTGCTCACCGGCGACATTCGCATGACACCCGCGCTACCAGAGGAATACGATTCACTCACCGAGCGAGAACGCGAAGTCCTGCTTCTCGTTGGCCAAGGCCTATCAAACAAAGAAATCGGCCAAACTCTGTACGCATCAGAATCCACAGTGAAAACACACGTAGGCCAAATCCTTCGCAAGCTAAACCTTCGCAACCGCACCCAAATCGTCGTCTTCTGCTTCGAACACGGGCTGCGCTCGGTTAATTAGCATCCGGTGAACTTGGGACTGGTAGAGCGAACGGTTTTAGCAAGCACGTAAGACTTATCTCTTAGGATGTCGTATCGTTTCTGATCTTGATTTCGATTCTGCCTGGAGCCCTAACGCGAATCGCCGAGAGAAATGTTGGTCTTCATGCCGGTTCTGAATACGAACCTGATCTCACTCTCTCCAACCACGGCGTGATCTATCAGTGCTGCCCACTGGGACGGCTGGAATCGTTCGACGGGCTTGTCGTCTAACTGCTTGTAGGCGGTCTTGATCGCGGTGAGCCTCGCCTGCCTGGCAGCGATCTCAGCGTCAACCGACTGTTTGCGGGCAATGGTTTTCTGGTATTTCGCATCCAACGCTGCGTAGCGGGCGTGATAGAGGTCTTGGTCTTGCGAAGCCCGCTGATTTTCCGCAATCAGCTCTTCAGTCTCATCGGCAAGGTCACGAATCTTCTCATCTAGCGAAACGGAGTCAGCCTCGAGACCAGCAGTGTCGAACATGGCGGTGATCGTCTCCGGTAGTCGGCTCTGCCCTTGATGCTGCTTGATGAGTTGATTCAACGCTTGCAGGAACGCGTCCTGAATCTGCTCGTCACGCAGCGTGGCGGTCTGGCAGGGCTGGTCGTGGTCGTATTTGGCGTTGCACCGCCACACCATGTACTTGTATTTCGTGGTCGACGCCCACGTTCTCCTGCCATACCACGCCCCACACTCACCACATTTCAGTCGGGTAGAGAACAAACCAACTTTTGAGGTTTTGATGTCCCCGTGCCGAGTGGCTAGTTCGTATTGGACTTGATCCCACACTCTCGGCTCAATGACCGGCAATCATGAGCCGATTATCGACCTGGCTGTGTGGGAACAGGTACAAGCCGAACTCGCCAGGCGCGCAGGTAAAGGTGAAGCCAACACGCACCCGTTCGCAGGCAAAATCATCTGCGCTGATTGTGGGGGAGTTTTCTGCCGTAAAATCTGGCATTCAACCAGCAAATACCGCCGCTACATATGGAGATGCAACAACAAATACAAACCCGGCTACCACTGCACAACCCCACACGTCACCGAGCAACAAATCAAAGAAGCCTTCGTCCACGCCCTCACCGAACGAGTCAACGATCATGCCGTGCTCGATGATGCGATGCAGCTACTAGACGACACCGTCTACAACACGACAGAACTCGAAAACCGCCAGACTGAGATCGCTACGCGGATGGAAGAAACCGTAGCGTTAATGAACCAACTCGTCACCGAAAACGCCACCTCCGCGCACGACCCTGACGAATACGATGCCCGCTGGCAGCAACTCGAACAGCGCTACCAACAGCAAGAACACGAACACCAAGGGATCAGCGACCAGATAGCTGACCTCACTACCCGCCGAGTACAAGCCGTAGCTATTCACGACTATCTAGCCACCCGGCCACCACTAGAATACAGCGCCGAAGCATGGAATGTGCTCGTCAGATACCTGAAGGTTAGCGAAAGTTTGACCTGCTGTGTCGAGTGGAAGGTCTGACCAGCCCATAATTGTCAAGACATCACCGCTCTGTAGAGGGCAAGTTTGCGAGCATGTCAGCTGCCTTAGGTGTTAGTCTCGAAGCAGACTAGGGGATAGTTGTATTTCGGTGTTCCCTTCCTGTTTCTTAAAATGTAACGCTGTTAACTTTGGAGGGGACGTGTACAGCCGACCAATTTCTGCCGCTTATGGATCAGGGCGGGTCTATCAAAGATTCGAAACAGCCAAGCAATCTCTCATAAAGCAAGGCAAGGAAGCCTTGCAACAGGTAGAAATTCTGGATGAAAGTCGCGAGAAGCTATCTACAAAGCAGATTGGAGCCCTTTTCGCAGAAATCGTGCGGGACGAGTTTAGCCAAATCATTGATAAGTTTGACTTGCCTGTAGCTCTTTCTCCGCAAAACAGCTTTGTAATTGGTTCCTCGTCTGAATATGACTTGCTGGTAGTGAGTAAGAACGCACAGGCGTTTGAAGGAAAGTTTTTTCATCCTAAGGATGTCGTAAGTCTGGTCGAGTGTAAGGCTAGTGGGGTATTTGACGCAGGTGCGTCAACATCTTCAATTTCTAGAGCGGCGAATTTCGCTACCAGCATGAATCCGCTTATTAAGTTTGGGTATATATGTGCTTGGGAAAACCGATCGAAACGTAAGGGGTCGATAGACCATCGCAAACGAACAGAGGACGGTCTGGAGACAGAAATTAAGCCGGACGGTTGTGTGAAAACTCTTTTCCTTGCGACTTCGACTTCAGGAAAAATTGTAGAGTTGGCCACGGATAAAGAGATCGAGGATTTCTTTATCTTTCTGGCGGGAGGGTCTAAGCAAATAAATATGCATCAGTGCTGAAGTGTTTAGACCGCGCACCCAAAGTTCTTGTTTTGCACCCAAAACTGCACCCTTGCACCCAAAATCTGGCTTGTATCAAAATGAGTGTGTAAGTATCTGCTTTCACGTCGGATTTGATAAGTCGGCGTTTGCGTTAGCGAGTACGCCCCAAGGGGGTGTGAAAAATCGACCGCGTTAGCGGATACAGATTCTTCTGTCTTGCCAGTGACTGATGAGCCACCGGTCGTGGCTGGCGATGATCAATGTGCCCGTCCATTTTGTTAATGCTTCCTCAAGGGCTTCCATGGAAGCTAGATCGAGGTAGTTAGTTGGTTCGTCGATGATGAGGATGGCAGGGATCGAGGCAAACGCCACTGCGATTTGTGCCCGTCGTTGGTTACCTGCCGACAGCTCTGAGATGGGCGTGAACCACATTGACGGGCGCAAGATGCCTTTGCCAGCTTCGCCGATTCCTTTAAGCCAGACATCGGTGTTGAATCCTGGGTCGTTTTCTTTGGGTAGTCGCTGGGGGACCAGGCTGACTGGTTTGCCGCGCGTGATCGTCCCGCTTGTCTCGGCCTTGGCAGGTGGTTGTGCGGTGTAAATCCAGTTCAATAACGTACTTTTCCCAGATCCGTTTGGACCAGTGACAAGCAAGTGCTCGCCGTAAGCGAGATCGAAACTGACAGCTGCAAGCCGTTGCTTTACCGTTGCTTGCCTGGCGGATACCGCGATCCCTACGCGATCTGATGGTTGTTCAAACTGGAACGACAAGTCATAGTTGCGAGGTTTGCGCACCTCTTGGCTGGCTAAGGCCTGCAGCCTCTTGTCGTCGTTACGCATCCTGCGTTCAGCTGTAGCGGCTGCACGGTCTGCAAAAAACTTCTTTGCTTTCCCCTCGGCTGTGGCTAGCCGTACACCACCAGAAGCAATCTTTCTGGCTTCCTGCTTGTGCTTTCGTAACTTACGTTTTTCGGCTTTTTGGAGTGCATGTATATCGGCGTATTTGCGTTGGGCTTCTGATTCCTCGGATAAATAGTTGGAATAGTTTCCCGCGCACCGATAAAGGCCTTTTACTTCGGCGCTTCCGTCAGCTTTAGCCAGCGCATCCCACACCTGCGTGTCCATGTCGTAAATAACCGTTGCGGTGTCTTCGATGAAAGCCCGATCATGGCTGCTCATCAGCACTGGGCCGTTCCAGCTAGTGATTGTTTTTGCAAGGAAGCCGATTCCTTCGCCGTCGAGATGGTTGGTGGGCTCATCTAAAATCAACGCTTTAGGTTTCATGATGACAGTGGCTGCCAGTTCAAGGCGAGCGAGTTGGCCAGGAGACAGTGTGCCCAGACTACGCATTGACCCCATGAATAGCCCTAGACCGATTCCGTCCATAACCTCAACGACCCGAGCATCTAGCGTCCAAATGTCGAGGCTTGTCATTTGGGCAAGCAATCGGTCATATTCCCGGCTCACCTCACCAGGAGCAAAATCGCTCTCCAGTCGGGTAGAGGCAGCATAAAACTGGGTAGCAATAGTTCGCAGCGAACTAAGTGCAGAATCGAGATAGTCTTCGACCGTTCCGTTGGATTCTTCAATAACCGGAACGCGGAAAAGCTCGGGCTCCACACCGTCGAATTTGACTGTTCCTGTCTCCGGCATTAGGTCGCCTGATGCGATGCGAAGCAGCGTGGTTTTGCCACACCCGTTGGGCCCGATCAGGCAGGCGCGTTCGCCGTCACCGACATGCAAACTGATGTGATCTAACAGCGGTACAGATGAGTAAGAAAAAAAAATATTATCGAGGTTGATTGCAGACATAATGATCTCCAGGACGCAACGGTAGATGGGTAGCGTCTCAGCTGGGCTGAGCAGAGATCACAAAGTCATCGGAACATAACTCCTTGATGCTAAAAACACGACTGGCGTCAAGCACGCCGCTTTCATTGATTCTAGCTGACTCGTTGTTTGGTAGCCACAGAACCGCAGTTACGCCGCTCTTTTCTCCAGCCCTAATCAAATAGCTGAAATATCCAGCGCTCGGATAATTCCAATTGCACGTTGAAAAATTGATATAAACCACCTGATCTGTCGTCTCTCAAAACACCGTGGCTCGTAAACTACAATTATTGGTAAATGCGCTGCGATTCGGTTGCTGACCAGCTACTGCAAATTGCCTAGTGGTCGATCTCATCACTCGTGCGGAAGGGAGCGTCATGGCCACAGAAGACAATAGTCGAACTGACGAGCCCAATAGACAGATGTTGATCTACCAGAGCCCAGAGAACACTGTACGTATCGAGGTCCGACTTGAGGGTGAGACGGTTTGGCTTACGCAGCAGCAGATGGCGGAGCTTTTTCAAAGTTCAAGGTCTAACATTGTCGAGCACATTGGAAACATCTACGCTGAGGGTGAACTTGATGAGGAGGCAACCTGTCGGGATTTCCGACAGGTTCGCCGTGAGGGTAGCCGCAACGTGGCGAGGACGCTGCCTCACTACAACCTAGACATGATTATTTCCCTGGGATATCGGGTTAAATCCAAGACTGCTACGCAATTTAGACGTTGGGCAACCGAGAGACTGAAAGAGTACCTCATCAAGGGCTTCACCCTAGATGATGAGCGACTTAAGAACCTTGGTGGTGGATCGTATTGGTACGAGCTTCTCGAGCGGATCCGCGATATCCGTTCGTCGGAGAAAGTGATGTACCGACAAGTGCTGGATCTATACGCAACTAGTGTTGACTATGACCCGAAGAGCGCGGAATCGGTCGCTTTTTTCAAGATGGTTCAGAACAAGTTGCATTACGCTACCCACGGGCACACAGCGGCGGAAATCATTTATAGCCGAGCCGATGCTTCCAAACCTTTCATGGGCTTAACGACTTTCAAGGGCAATCAGCCTACTCTTGCAGAGACCAAGGTGGCCAAGAACTATTTGACGGAAGACGAATTAAAGGTGCTAAATCGTCTAGTTTCTGGTTACTTCGATTTTGCTGAAGTGCAGGCTATGAATCACCATCCGATGTACATGAGCGACTACGTCGAGCATCTTGACAATATCCTGGCAGCAACTGGGCAACAGCAGCTTCAAGGGGCAGGAAAAGTCAGCCACCAGAAAGCGATTGACAAGGCAACTGCTGAGTACCGTAAATATCAGGTACAGACACCTTCACAGGTCGAGAAGGACTATCTGGAAACCATTAAAGGGCTTGAATCAAGAGCCAAAAAGGCCGATCATGACATTCCTGATTCCGACGGATAAGCTGAATTCAAGAAGACGTGAAGACAGATAACTCGTTGACATTGTCCGAACTCCCTAGTGTCGAACTAGCTGGCGGAAGGCAAGAATCGCCCCCGCTAGCCAAAACGTGCTTCGGAATCCGAAAGAAGAAAATTACCCGTGATGGGGTAATGAGGCCCACAAAACTTGCCGAATTGATCTTGAAAACAAAAACCTCCTACTCAGCGGAAGGTTCTCGTTCTCACGTAACAGTTATCAAATCCGACGTCTTTGTCTCCACTAGGACGCTCATTTTGATACAAAGTGGGGCTAATACCCAAAGTGGGCTGAAAGTCTGCCTTTGAGCGCTGACGGGTATGAGTGTGGGTTTTATTGCAAGGACTAGGAGGTTTTGGTTGCCCAGAGAGGATTTTCTTGCCAATTTTCTGGTGCGCCGAGCCTACTGAAGGGCACAAGATCGTTATGAGGGAATTTCTTCAAGACGCTAGGTAGCGTCTCGGTTCCTGACAGCTGCAGTTCATGCAACAGGCACTGGGCAAGAGTGAGTTGCCCAAAAGCACGGTTAGTGCACCGGCTCACGGCTTTAAGGCACGGGTCTTTCGGCAGTTTGGGTTTGACATCGAATACCCTGTTGAACATGCGAGCATGATGGGCTGAATAGTTACGCACAATATTGAGGCACTTTAGCCATGATTCAAGTTGGGGTGCGCGAAGCCTGCACCTGGCAGCTATTTCATTGCGTGCCCGGTTAGGTGCCATCCGGTACAGATGTGAAAGCATTCCCCAATCCATTACTTCCACGGCCACCCAGATAGGAAGTTTGCCTCCATATTGGCGACGGTGATGCTCAACAAACTCTTCTCTCGATGTCTGAAGCACAGCTTCATATTTCGTCAACCACACCTCGTGAGCGTTCCCGCTACTATTGCGATAACGCTGACGGGCTGGGGCACCCATGCGCGTAGCGTCAAGATGGATAAGCGGATTGACAGCTCCTAGCTGATGCCCGATTAATGCCCGCATCGCTAGCTCGATACGTCCAAGAACAATAAAAACACTGTCCCGTAACTGCTCATCAAAGTGGTAAAGATCGAGAACCAATTCGAAAGAGGCACCTGGACGGAAAACATTAAGGCTTTGACCAGTTTCGCGATCAAGGGCTCGCATGGAATGCCAGTAGCCAGACAGGCGATAGTAATTTAATATTTCAAGTTGCTGAGCTGCCTGATCAAGGTTTTTAACACTCATGCCACGATGGGCAAGCAGTTCTATCTGCTGCTTGTATGAGAGGAAAGGTTTCACCTGATCCACCTTTGCACCTCCCACCTGAAAGAAAAGGACCGGCCCTGGACTCCCACCTAAGCGGGCAGCGGAACCGGTCTTGTTAGAACGATTCTAACTCAGATACGCAAAATATGCCAGCACAAAAGCTTTAGGTGTCAACCTCGATTTTCTTGTGACGACTGGACTTCACCTGCTTAGTCAATACGTGTGCTCCTAGAAGCATCAAAAAAAGAAATCCAGCCCGTCTGCAACCAAAAGTCACAGCAGGCTGAACGATTGATATCAGCCTACGACAAGCATTCTGCGGCGCCTAGCCGCTGAAACAACTATCCCTATGGACTCCCACGAAGTAAACAGATTTAACACTTTTGGGATCGTCGACAATCAAGCAGGAACCCTAAGCAGGCCTGTCACCATTCTTCTTAACAGGGGTTAACTTCTTGCGGGTTTCTGGCCTTCTTCTGAGAGCTTCTCGCATCAACCGATGCACTTAATTGTCTACTTGTCTCTCAGAACAGAACCCTCGCTGTGGGCAACCAGATTCAAATATTCACCAGCCAGCACCATCCGCTCTATCTTGTCCAACGAGAAATACAAGCCCGGCTACTACTGCACAGCCCCGCCGTCACCGAGCAACAAATCAAAGATGCCTTCGTCCAGGCTCTCACCGAACGAGTCAACAATAATGCCGTGCTCGATGATGCGATGCAGCTACTCGACGACACGGTCTATAACGTGACAGAACTCGAAGCCCGGCACACGGCACGGATAAAAGAAACCGTGGCGCTGATGAACCAGCTCATCACCGAAAACGCCAGCGTTGCGCGCGACCCAAACGAATACGATACTCGCTGGCGCCAACTCGAACAGCGCTACCAACAGCAAGAACAAGAACATCACACAATCAGCTACCAGATCGCTGACCTCACTACCCGCCGCAGCCCGAGACTACCTAGCAACCCGGCCACCACTCGAATACAGCGACCAAGCGTGGAACGTGTTAGTCAGATACCTGACGGTTAAAGAAAGTTCGATCTGCTGTATCGAGTGGAAGGTCTGATCAGCCCATCATCGTCACGGCGCCACAGGTTTGCAGAGCGAGAAAGTTTCGAGCGTGTTCGTTGCCCTAGGTGTTGACCTAGAATAAAGGCAGAGGAAATGCTGCGTTCCTTGCCGTGGAGGGTACATGTACAATCAGCAAATTTCGAATATTTGTGAATCAGAACGCATATATCAAAGATTTGAGATGACCAAGCAATCGATCCTTGAACAAGGCAATGATGCCCTGTATCAAGCAGAGCTGCCTGACGTGTCTCTAGACAAGCTGAGTGGAAAACAATCGGGAGCGCTTTTTGCAGATATTATTCGAGACGAATTTAATCAATTCATCGGAAGTGTTGGGTTGGCGGTCGTACTTTCGCAGCCAAACAGCTTTGTTGTGGGATGTGGCACTGAATTTGATTTAATTGTCATGAGAAAAGACGCCGAAGTGATTGAAGGAAGATTCTTTCATCCGAATGAGGTCGTAAGCCTGATCGAGTGTAAGGCTGGGGGAACATACGCCAAAGGTGCTTCGACAGCGTCTATTTCTAAAGCAGCTAATTCTGCTATTCGACTCAATCAACAAATTCGGTTCGGCTATGTAAGTCTGTGGGAGAATCGGCCTAAGAACAAGTTATGGCTTGGTAACCCGACGATAGATCACCGCAAGCGAACAGAAGATGGCCTTAAGGACGAGATTAAGGGGGAAGGTGGGGCGAGAACTCTATTTCTCGCTACCAAAACTTCGGGAAAAATCGTAGAAAGAGCCACCAATATAGAGATTGAAGATTTTTTCCTATTCCTCGCAGGTCACTCTTTCTAGCATCGGCTGTGTGGGGGAATTTTCCGGTATCACGTACCCAAGCTTTATTGTCCGCACCCAAAACGCACCTGTTGCACCCAAAACTGGTCTTGTATCAAAATGAGCGTCTAAGCATCGCACAAGCAGCTGCTTTGGAGACAAAGGGTAGGGCGTTCGAGGTAGCGCGGTGAGCGGCATTTCTGCTTGTCAATGCGTTGAAGTAGGCCTGTGGTGCTAGGTAAATCGTGCAATTAATATAAAAACATTAATAACCACACAACACGCCGCGTTGACTAGGCAAGATGTTAAATCAGAGCACCACATTTTGGCCGCTTACCCCACTATTCAGGTGGGTTTTTTCACCTAGTTACAGCTACACATCATTAATGTACGTTAAACCGTACTAACTGAAGAAGGAAGAAAAATGACTGCCATAAGTGTTACCAAAGCCCGAGCCAACCTATACCGACTCGTAGATCAAGCCAACGAAGAATCTCAAACCATCACCATCACCGGCAAACGCGGCAACGCCGTATTAATAGGCGAAGACGATTGGAGCGCAATCCAAGAAACCCTTTACCTAAATTCGATCCCAGGTATGAGTCAATCGATCATCGAGGCCGATCAAGAAGGTATCGAAGCCGCTAGCGATAGGCTGGAATGGTGAGTAGCTGGAAAATCGTCTACTCAAGAGCAGCGCAAAAAGACGCCAAAAAACTCACCAGTAGTGGTCTTAAACCAAAAACACAAAAACTATTAAAAGTTTTGGCTCAAGATACGTTCGTTAATCCGCCACGCTACGAAAAGCTTGTAGGGAACCTATCCGGCTACTATTCACGAAGAATCAATATCCAACGCCGTCTGGTCTACAAAGTGTTACCAGAACAAAAAACAGTTCTTGTGTTGCGGATGTGGGCATACTATGAATAAAACGCATAAAACAAAATAATCCACCTTGCGGTCAACCACATTCGTGTATACCGCGTTTGTGACCGACGTGTTTCCTCGCAAGATTGTTGGCTGGTCAACACGGGCGACTATGAGAACTGAGGCTTTACCGTTAGAGGCCTTAGAGCAGGCGATTAACTGCGCTAAAGATAATCTGGCAGGCCTGATTCATCACGCAGACCACGGGGCCGCAGTACACAAGCATTAAATACAGCCAACAGCTGGCAGGCGCCGGTATCAGGTCATCGACCGGAACTGTTGGAGATTCCTACGATAGCGCACTAGTCGAAACCGTTAACGGGCTATACAAGACCGAATTGATCTATTCCCACACTTGGAGATCGTGCGACGAAGTCGAATGGGCGACACTGAACTGGGTGTATTGGTGGAAAAATATCCGTCTCCATGAGCCCCTGTGCTATGTCACTCCCGAGGAGATTATCGCAAGTTATAATCAACACCGGGTCAGTCAACTGACCCCCCGTATAAGAAGCGGAACAAAACCCAGTGCGCTTCATTGCTGGCATCTGTGCTGCTGTTTATGAAAGTGAATAGGCATATTACTGGGTCTGGCATAGAGAGGAAGATAGAAACTGGGGGGCAACAAGTTTGGTCACCACGACGGAAAATACCTTCAGCTATGCTCTGTTGCCAGTAGAATGGAAACCGTCTGGTGTGTTTTGTTCATTTTCTAAGTTGCGGGGGAGAAGCGTAATGTCTGCGAAACTGCGTATAGCGCCTCCTCTTTACGAGTGGGCGTTGGCGCGCAGTAGGAAAACCGTCACAGACCTCGAGAAAATTTTTCCGAAATTGCCTGAATGGATATCTGGAGTTAGCGTTCCTACTTTTACAGATGCAGAAAAATTCGCTGCCAAAACTAATACGCCTTTCGCTTTTCTTTTTCTTGATACTCCTCCCGAAGAAGACCTGCCTATAGCCGATATGCGTACGCTTAAAGACTTTGCGATTCGCCAGCCTTCCGGGGATTTGCTCGACACTATTTACAATGCGCAACGCACCCAGGATTGGTATCGCGACTATGCCCTAAGCAACGGGGCAGAAAAGTTGTTTTTTGTGGGTTCCGTAGGCGTGAATAATAACGTGAGCGAAGTAGCAGCTGAAATCAGTGATCTCCTTGATTTTGGGTTTGATTCTCGAAAACGAATTGGCAATATGTCCAGTTTGTATCGCTACTTGGTCGACAAGATCGAAGAACTCGGAATCCTGGTGCTTACTAACGGAGTGGTAGGAAACAATACTCATAGAAAACTACGTGTCGAGGAGTTTCGGGGTTTTTCTTTAAGCGATGAGATTGCGCCTCTTATTTTTGTCAATGGAGCTGACGGTTATTCTGCGAGAATCTTTACCCTTTTACACGAACTAGGGCATATCTGGCTTGGTCATAGCGCATTGTCCGACGCGGATTTATCTCTCAACGATTCCAATAGCGCAAAATCTGAGGAGCGCTGGTGTAACCAACTCGCGGGGGAGATCCTACTTCCTAAGGATGTTCTTGAGGGCATGCGCGATACCAAGATCACCGAAGAATCTGTTACTAAACTTGCGCGAGAAGCTGGCTGCAGCGTCCTGGTGGTGCTGCACAGCCTTTTTGATGCCAACTTTCTTAGCTGGAGCCAGTATCAGGAACTATATGGCCGGGAGCTGAGCGCGATAGCCGAAAGAGAAAGCAAGGGGAAGCAAACCGGGGGCGGAGATTTTTATAAAACTCTGCCTCTGCGCAACTCTCCTACATTTACCCGCGCTGTGATTGTCTCTACTTTAGAGGGGACTACTCTTTATCGGGATGCCTTTCGGATGCTCGGCACTAAAAAGCCTCAAACTTTCCGTAACCTGGCCGAAAAGCTGGCGGTGAGTTAAATGTATGTGCTGGATAGCAATGTTTTTATCGAAGCCAAAAACCGGTATTACGGATTCGATATCGCTCCGGGATTTTGGGAATGGCTAGAGCGTGTCTATATGGCCGGGAAAATCTGCAGTATTAAACCGGTTTATGATGAACTAGCTACCGGGGATGACGAACTTGCAGATTGGGTAAAGATGCATCCACATAAAGGGATGTTTACTGCTATCGATGGTGATCAGGCTATTTATAATTTTGTCAATCAAATTACGACTTGGGCAAAAGGTAAAGATTATAAACCTGCAGCGACACAGAAGTTTGCGGACTGCGCAGATCCATTTTTAATCGCTTTCGCTGCAGCTCACGGATATACAGTAGTAACTAATGAGCGCCCAGAACCTGATTCTCGAAGATCAGTAAAAATTCCTGACGTCTGTAAAGCGTTTGACGTAGAATACTGCGACACCTTTACTATGTTCCGTTCGACCGGCGCTCAGCTGGTACTTAGATAGTTTTCGCGAGGGAGATTATCGCGACCTCAAAAAAGTAGCCGAACGCTTCCAGCAAATAAATCGCAGCTCCCAAGCCGCGTAGACCGAGAAATTTATGGCCTCTTGCCTCTTGTAATCGCCCGGTCTAGCAGCGCTCGGAAACAATATTTTTTGATTTTCCCGTTTACCCATTTGAGTAAACGGGAATCCTGGGGCGAGGCTTTACTGCAATTTTTGGTTCACCTTTTTGACTTCAGCGCGAGCCACTAGCCAATTGAACAACCAAATCAGCAGATAGATAAGCACTATTGTGAGAATTACCCCGAGCATATCGAAGATAGATCCCCACCATTTTAGGTAGCTGCCAGCTGCGATCCCGCAGATAAGTACGATTCCGAAATGCATTGCGGTATTGAGGGCTATTGGTCGGGTTTCGTTACGGTAAAGCAGCCCCGCGAAACTGCTAATGATGCCGTAGGCTGCATAAATAAGTCGCTCAATTAGTACTGCCACGTTTTCGTTTCCAAAACTGTTTAAGAATTCTGGAGCTCCAGGGCAATAGCTAGAGGAATAAAGAGAAGAGAAAATAAGTTCAATATTGGTGCCGATAGTGATCCCAATGCAAGCCCCTACCAGGGTGAGACCAACTATTTTTTTAGTTTCCATGGGTTTTATCCTTCGTGTGAGTTAGAGGTTTTCTGCGGGGATTAGATTCCGAGTTTGGATTTGAAAGCTGGAAGTTGTCGGCGGGAAACGTAATAGCGAGAGCCATCTTTTAGCTGCACACTGATCGTTCCCGAGAAAGAAAGATCAAGTTTCTTGATCGAGGCAATATTGACAATCTCCGATTGTGAAATACGTACGAAATCGTCTGCAGCTAGAGATTCTTCGAGTTCATACATTCGGGCTTTAATCCGCCAATCACCGTTACTGGTGTGGGCAAACACCGCCTTCTTTTTAGTGAAGAACGCGAGTATCGCGCGCACTTCCAACACCGTGGCATCGTTACCGCTTATCCCGATGAGGCGGCGA
Source organism: Propionimicrobium lymphophilum DSM 4903 (assembly GCF_000423485.1). Taxonomy (GTDB): domain Bacteria; phylum Actinomycetota; class Actinomycetes; order Propionibacteriales; family Propionibacteriaceae; genus Propionimicrobium; species Propionimicrobium lymphophilum. The sequence goes on from NZ_AUIB01000009.1 coordinate 54,121, forward strand.
AGCGGGCGTTCGACTGCGGGGGAGAAAGAGCTATCTAGGTTACCGGAAGCAAGCTTTTGAATCGCTTGCACCTCAGCATCGACCTCCCGCGCCGTTACCGTCACGATAGTTTCGGTTACGGTGGGATCAATCGTGAGCGTGAATTTCATTCCGGTCCGACTCCTTTCCTCTCGCGCTTACAGGTAATATTGCGTAAAACCAGGGTGCTTAAGTATCTGTTACTTACAGTTAAAAGCCTCGTTGCCGGCAGTACAAGTAATCTGAACTAAGCGGTATAAAATCCGCGCCAAGCTGGCAGATTTCGAGGCTCCCCCCCCCCGCCCTCTGAACCGTCCCAGGTTTTGTTCCGTTTGAGTAGATGGGGAAATCTGGATTATGCTTGAGAGATTTGATCAGGACGCGAAGGATCGTGTGGTTCGTCTTGTTGAGGATCGGGTTCTTGCGGAGAATTTGTCCTTGCAGAAAGCGTGTCAGGTGGTTGCGCTAAGGCTTGGTGTTTCCTGGCATGCTGCTCGCCAGTGGGTGCAGCGCTGTCGTCGTGAGGGTCGTGTTCACCGTTTAGAGGAGGACGTGATTGTTGAGAATGCTAGGTTGCAGCGTGAGAATCAGCAGCTGCGTGATGCGAACGAGGTACTCAAAGCGGCGTCGGCTTTTTTCGCGTCAGAACTCGACCCGCAACGTCGGAATTGATCGCTTTCATTGACCGGTACAGGGATCGTTTTTCGGTTGAGTTCATTTGCACGATGTTGAATGCTTATCGTGCGGGGGGGTTCATTACCTCTAGTGGTTATCGGCAATCCAAATCTCGTGGGGTAAGTGCTCGCGCTTTGCGTGATGTGGTTGTTATTGAGCGGATCAAACAGGTGCACCGTGATAATTACAGCGTTTATGGGATACGCAAGATGTGGCATGCTCTTCGCCGTGAGGGTATCAGTATTGGTCGTGAGCAAACAGCTCGATTGATGCGTATAGCAGGTGTGAGAGGGAAGATGAAGGGCAAATGCCCGATAACTACCCGGAAAGCAAGTAGGGAAGATACCCGTCCTGATTTGGTAAAGCGTGATTTTAGAGCGCCAGCCCCGAATCGTTTGTGGGTAGCAGATATTACCTATGTTCGCACGAGTAAGGGATTTGTGTATCGGCGTTCGTAACTGACGTGTTTTTCCCGCAAGATTGTTGGTTGGGCGCTATCGGATTCGATGCGTACGAAATCCCTACCGTTGCAGGTGCTCAATCAGGCGGTCTTGTCAGCTAAGGAAACTGCGGGTCTGTTACATCATTCAGATCATGGATCCCAATACGTAAGCATCGTCTATAACGACACGCTCACTAATGCCGGGATTAGGCTCTCAACCCGAACCATTGGTGATTCTTACGATAACGCGTTAGCAGAAAACGTTAACGGCTCGTATAAAAATGAGCTCATCCACACCCGCCGGTGGAACGATGTAATAGAGGTTGAAATCGCGACATTACACTCAGTACGCTTCACAGGCAGAAAAATTATGTTCGGTTGATGTCCGCCGGATCAGCAAGAAAGTCGGCCAGCTATCCATGAGACAACAATTCGCCCTTGGCGAGGCATTAGGTTTACATCTGCAGTTGTGACTTTTGCCACCTTTAGGCTGCGATAAGCGGTTTCGGCATTTCAAAACGGTGCCACGGACGTCGCTATTGGCCGTGACTGCTGGGCGACTCACTGTGCCAAGAACTTCAATATGGCTCGTACCCGTCTGTTCTCTTCGCCTGGTTGCAAACCTAATTTAGAGAAAATGTTTGATACATGTTTTGCGACTGCAGCAGTTGACAAGAAAAGATGCTGCTGCAATTTGAAATCAGACTTAAAGATAGCCGAGACCTAGCAGTAGCATGGCTAAGTTCTGGTCAGGAGCCTCTGGTAGGTGCTTAGCTCTTTGGATTATTGCGACGCGCCACCGATAACCTCTAGCTAGCCTGGCTAGAGCCCCTCTAGCTGAACTAGCTAACACAGACATTTAACCACACACCCTCTTGCGTTAGCGAGTGCGGCGCAAGAGAGTGTATTTTTCGCCCCCACTTTAGCGATTATCGGGTTGCAAGCGTTCTTTTCTAGGATCCCCGAGAATTGAATGTAAATTGTAGCGCAAGTAAACCCTGGCCGTTCTGGAGTATTCGAGGTTGGAAAATTTTTTGCCTGTTTTGTCTTGATCTACGTACCTACGTAATCCGAGCGCTTTACCTGCTGGCGTTGGCCTCCAACGGTTCTCTTCGTCAATGCATTTCTCTAAGAACCCTTGTTTTTCTAGGGCTTTTTGCAAATCCATCCAAGGTTGCTCCACTTCAGCGAAGACAGCGTCACACTTCATAACTTCGGGAACCGAAACTCCCTTTTCGCCCCACTTAGCTTCCAATTTTTTCCACTCTTCCTGGAACTGGAGAAGCCGTTTGAATTCGCCCCCTTCCCGTGAAGGGCCAGTCTCGTTTTCTTCTTCCGGCTCAACGACGAGGGCTATGGGATTTTCGTGAGCTTTCTTCTGAGATAATTTGATCAACGCTTCTATCGTGCGGGCTTGGTAGTCCTCAAGATTCGCTAGCTTTAGGGTATCTAGATTGAAATCTTGATGTTTTCCACAAGTTGCTCGTTGTTGGTTGCGTCCAGCTTCAAGCAGATCATCCGTTTCCCATTTGGAGGTTCCATCCGTCGGGATTCTGAGCAGAATCGGATACTTGCTTGGTTGGGTGAAAGAATTCTCTGGGTTCAAGACCTCTCCGCCGATTTTTTCGATGAATTCGTTCTTTAATCTGTCGCTTTCTTTGATTTTCTCATTATTTGGATCTCGATGGTTTTCGCCATCTACTTCGATGATGAGTAAAAGTCTTTTTGTTTTCTTGTCGGCCAAGCAAAAATCGAACCTTTTTCCTCTAACCTTGTCAATCAATTTTTTGGCGTCGATTATTTCTCCGGCCAGTGTTAGATGGGCTTGATTTTTTTCTTCTTGTATATCCGGGGCTTTGTGCGGATCTTCGGTGTTTTCAGACCCCGCCTTAACGTCTTCTTTTTTACCAATTACGACTTCTCGGTAAAGTTCGACTTCGGTATCTAGAGACGAATTGATTTTGGCTAACACTTTTGCCAGCTCAACTTGCACGCAGTCTTCTGGGGCTGATCCTTCTTTGTCTTTATCGTCAGGTGTTTGGTAGCGAGTCAGATCATCGAGGATTGACCGAACGCTTGTTTGGCGGATCCCGAATAGTTCGTGCTGATAATTTTTTCCTTGAGTACAACTAACGTATCGTTCAAGTAGTCGTAAGTAGAGCTCGCCTTCGTTAGGATCTTTAGGCACGGGGTACCTTACTGGCGTAAAACTGCCTGTGAGCTCAACTTGTCTTTCGTAATCCAACATTTTCGTAGACAGGATTACATGTAATTCATTCTTCGCTCGAGATACGGCGACGTTGATTAGCCTTTTTCCCTGACTCCATTGGCCTTCCCATTGACCATCGTCGACTGGGAGCAGATAAACCGCGTCATATTCCTGGCCTTGGGCTTTGTGAACGGTAAGGCGTTTAACTCCATCATTCATCTGTTTTAATGTGAATTCGAATCCTGACGGAAGCTCCGGTGGAGTGTCCTCACCTCCTTCAGATTCTTTGTGTTCATCCCCATTCCAGCTGTTTGAGGTCTTAAGTAACTCAGCTAGCATTTTCGAAAATTCTTCCACCTGCTGTTTGTAAGGAGAAAGAACACAGACAGTTGCGTCTTTCCCTTCATCGGCACCTTTTTGCAGCAACTCTGCTATGTGACGAAGATGATCGAATTTCAAGATTTCTAGTTGGCGTTTATTCTGCGGGCTTGCACTTTCTTTCGGATCTCCTTGTGAAGCTAGCTTCTCCCGATAGTCACCTGAGTACCACGTAATTGATATGGGGCAAACAACGTCTGCATATACAGGCCAATTCTTTTGCTCGGGGAGACGGATCGATTTATTATCTGCGTTAGTTTCTTCCCATTGGCAGCCACACGTGAACTTTGCCTTTTCGTAAATGAGTCTCTTCGAAAAACCAAAGATCCCTGGGTGGCATCGATAATGAACATTGAGGAAGGTTTCAGCGTCCTGAGTTCCATACAGCTGCGCAAACACTTTTTTCGCGACAGTAAGAAAACTTTCGTCCTGGCGAGTGCTGTTTCTGTCTCCATCAAGGCAGATCTCCAGCTCAGAACCTTTGAAATTCTGAAGTTGCTTCCGGCCTTCTTCCCAGCGGGGAGCAGTGTACCGGCTGTCTTCCTTCCATGCGGATTCATGCGAGTCTTTGTTCTGTTGCAAAGGACGCCCGATAAGATCTCCGCGATTTTTGTATATCGGGGCGAGCTGTTCTTCATCGCCAACAACAACCATGCGTTTGGCGGAACTCAACGCAACTAGCCCGACGATCAAATCGATTTGTGATGCTTCATCTACAATTACAAGATCAAATTTATTGTCTGGCAAAGCCCCGTCGATGAAACACTTTTTAAGTGAGTGAATCTTGCACAACACGACCGGAAAATCGTCGGTAAAGTCCTTGAACCGCTGCTTCTTCTCCCATCCCGAGCGCTGCCCCTTGTCATTCGGGGTGTCTATTCCTTCATAGTCATGCGGTTCCTTATCCTTCTTTTCAAAGGAATCGAATCGTCTCCCTGCATTTCCTTTTCCGCAGGTCACCTTCTTAAACCCTGGATAGACATACGAGGCTCCATCACAACGCTCGTTTGAGTTGCCCAACTTGACGCTTTTCTTTGCAGCCTCGTAAAGACGGCTACCGTATTCCTCTTCCCCACCAGAACAAATGTTTTCGAGCTTCTCATAAACATTTTCGACAGCAGCTCCGTTGGTGGAAACAACTGCGACTTTCATTCCCTTTTCGACAGCCAATGCGATGAGGCGAACGATCATCATCGTTTTCCCGGTGCCGGGAGGGCCTTGCACAAAAGAAATCGGATAAGCGAGGGCTTTAGCGATTGCTTTTACCTGTGAGTCGTTTAATTGATTTTTACCTAGAAACCACTTTGCCTGATTATCGCTAAGCTCCCTTGAGATGCCTTGAGCTTGATTCTTCCATGAATCAAGGTTGTCTCGTAGAAATTCAGCTTCAGGCAATAGTGGGAACTCATCAGCTTCCCCCGTCAGACGCGACGCCTGTAGCAAAAACGCTTTCAGTAGATTTAGCTTTGCTGCAGGCAATGAATTTTCAGGACCATCGTATTGCAGATATTCATGCAGGTCGCCGTATTGCAGATCTTCATGCAGGTAATACCGGTAATACCATTGAAGAGAATAGTTCCCTTGAATGTCCGAGATTTTTTTCTCTAACTAAACGAGCTCTATCTCCACCATCACTCGCTTTAGCCCCCATCAGTTGCGCGCACGTCAAAAGATACAGTTCAATTTCATCTAGGCTTCTCATCGCTGCGCGCCCTTCCTTGCCCCTTCTATTCGCACGTCAATGCCTACTCTGAAGCTATGGTAGGTGAATTTTGCGCCCCCCACAGCTGTTAGATGCTCAAAATTAAGCACGTCACGGTTGCTTTCCAAAAGAATGCTGTTCGCTGCGTAAAACGGCGTTTTTGTGTCTGCCCGTCACGCCAGGATCCTGAGGAAATAGATCAGCCCAACACCAAGAGAACTCGGGCAGCCTGGCAGCGCTCGAAGGAGCGAGCGCTCCGCCATATTTGCTGACCAGCTTGCCGCCGAACAGTTGATAGAGCGCTACGGAAACTCGCGTGCTCTTGAAGGCGAACACGTAGTTTTTACTGGAACTTTAAAACACGGCCAGCGCGCTGCCGTGCAACAGCTCGTAACTACTGTGGGTGGGTTAGCGGATAAGAACCTGACGAAGAAAACTACGCTGTTGGTGGTGGGCATCCCGAATCCCCGTTCTTGGGTTGAAGGATCGTCTGCATCTCGGAAACTTCTCAAGGCATCGCAGCTACGCAACAATGGCTCACCTATCGAGGTCATTAGCGAGGAAGAATTCTTCAATCGGTTATGCGACTGAAAATGTACCTTACTTAGAGAAAGCGGCGTTATAAAGCGGAAATAGGTAGCTAACGGTCGATTGAAACGGCGGGAGTATCACCGTCTCTAAGAGTCTCATGATTATTCCACCGCTGAGGCGCTCATCTTTATACGTCATTGGCACGAGGTAATTTTTTTGAATATGGCTCGTTCGTCTAAACGATTTTATCGTTTGGCGGCTAGCAACATTTTTCGATTATTTAGCTCCGTGAAACCGATCAGATGGTTTTGCAAGGGCGTGGTCAATCTTTGCTTTCTTAGTCGGCAAAATCCCTATAACAAAGCCTGCATTTTGGTACTCTCAAAGCAGAAATCTTGAACGTTGGAAGACAGCCATGGCAAATGTTATTGAAGTCGAAGGTTTAACCAAGAGTTACAAGAATTTACGTGCCCTCAACGCGTTGAGTCTGCAGGTTCGCGAGGGTGAAATCCTCGGGCTGCTGGGGCCAAACGGCAGCGGAAAATCAACCGCAATAAACTGCATCCTTTCGCTTCTACGTTTCGACAGCGGAACCGTAAAAATCTTCGGGAAAGAAATGCGCCCGGACGCCTACGACGTCAAACGTCGCCTCGGCGTCGTGTTTCAGGACGTCGCCGTATTCAACGAGCTAACTGTCGCGCAGAACCTCGAGTATTTCTGTGGCCTATACGTCTCGGACAAGACCTCAAGGAAGAAGATGATAGACGCGGCCGTCCAGTTGGTCGGGCTGCAGGACTACATGAAGTTTCGTCCAAAGCAGCTGTCCGGTGGTCTGCTTAGACGCCTCAACCTTGCTTGCGGAATCGCGCACGAACCAGACCTGATCTTCCTGGACTAACCAACAGTCGCCGTCGATCCGCAAAGCCGCAACAACATCCTGGACGGCATCGTCGAACTGCGCGACCACGGCGCCAGCGTGGTCTACACCACGCACTACATGGAGGAAGCCGAGCAGATCTGCGATCGCATCATCATCCTCGACAAGGGCGAGATCATCGCCCAAGGCACCGTCGACGAGCTAAAGCAGCTATCGGACATCGAAGAGAAGGTCACGCTGCAAGGCGCCGAGATTCCGGCGCCACTGCTCGAGAGCCTGCAAGCTGATCCGAAGGTCCAGTCCGTCACGAGCCGCAACGGCAGCGTCCAGGTTGTCTACCGGCACGGCCAAAACAACGTCGCAACGCTTATCCGACAGCTGAGCGAAAGGGGCGTGGCATACGAGTCGATTTACTCCGAACGTCCGACGCTGAATGACGTCTTCCTTCAGCTCACCGGCAAGGAACTTCGGGATTAGCCATGACGCATCTGATCTCCTGCAACATCAAGGTTCTGGTCAGCAACAAAGCCCTTGTGTTCTGGACGCTCGCGTTCCCGATTCTGCTGGGCATCCTATTCAAAATGGCCTTTGGCGACATCATCAACCAGGAATCCTTCGACACGGTCCCAGTGGCGGTCGTCAACTCGCAGACCTATCAAGACAGCCCGTTCAAGGCGGCTTTCGAGGAGCTGTCCGCTCCTGGCAGCTCGGGCATCACCGGCGCGGAAAAGCCAGTGCTCAAAGTGCAGAACGTGGGCACACTGGAATAGGGCAAGCAACTGCTGTCAGACGAAAAAGTCTCGGGCGTAGTCGAGGTGACGGGGATGCCCGTCCCTGGCACTGATGAAAAACCCGATGCGAAGCTCACGATCTCCGCGAACGGGATGGATCAAAGCATTCTGAAAATAGTGCTCGACGAGATAATTCAGCGCGTCGACATGATCGCAAAACTCGCCGACGCTGAGGTTGGCGCTCAAATCAGCTCCGGAACTCCGCCAGAGAGTATCGACGCGGGGCAAATCACCCAAGCAGTGCAGCGCAATCTCGAGGCCAGCGGGTTCGTGCTGAACGACCGCAGCCCGAAGTCCCTGGATCTGATCATGGCCGAGTTCTTTTCGCTAGTGGCTATGGCGGCGCTCTACGGTGGAATGTTCTCGATGACCGTGATGAACAATGCCCAACCGCCGCTAGGGGTGATCGGCCGACGCGTCGCCGTTGCGCCAACTCACAAGGCGAAGCTGATCGGTTCGGGAATCATCTCTAGCTACCTCGTGCAGCTCGTAGGGCTAATCCTGCTGTTGGCCGTGTGCCACTTCATCTTCGGCATCGACTTCGGGCAGAACTGGGCCCTAACATTCCTACTCACTACGGTCGGTGCGCTCGTCGGGCTCTCCTTCGGGACGGCCATCTCGACGCTTGTGCCAGGCGGCGAAAACATGAAGATCGGGGTGCTGATCGGCCTGACGATGATGGGTTCCGTCATGGCGGGAATGATGGGTGGCGGAATGCGCTACATGATCGATCAAAGCGTGCCACTGATGAACAAAGTAAACCCGGTTGCTCTCATCACCGATGGCTTCTACAACCTCTTCTACCACCCAGGTTTCGAGGGGTTCTGGCTCGACGTCTTGCTGCTGCTCGGCATCTCCGTGTTGCTGCTTGGCGCGTCGCTTTTAGTTCTGCGGAGGCAACGCTATGACAGTCTTTAAAGGCTTCCTGCATGTGCTTGCCCGCAACCTGGGCTTCGTCATTTTGTATACGGCGATCATGGCCGCGATGGGGTTGACGGTGTTCAAAGCCTCACCGATCAGCTCGGGCGCCTTCGCGGCCTGGAAGCCCGCTGTCGTGGTCATAAACGAGGGCCAGGAGACGCCGATTACGAATGCGTTTAGAGCCTATCTTGATGAACACACGACCACGCCAGAGGTCGGCACGAGCGAGCGGGAAATAGACGATGCCCTCTATTACGAGGCGCTGGCGTATGCCGTTTATCTGCCTGACGACTTCAGCGAAAAAATACTGGCGGGGCAGAAACCCGAGATTGGTGTTAAGTCGCGGGGTAGTGCCGATAGCGCCTCAGCGGAGGTGCTTGTTACCCGTTTCCTGCGCTTGGCAAGTGGCTACGGGCAGACGATCAAAGACGAGGGCGAGCTAATAAAAGCCATCGAATCCAGCGTCGAACTGGAAAGCGACGTCGTGCTCACCAGCCAACTCGACCAGAAGACGCTCTACCACGTCAGTTCCCTTTATAACTTCGGCAGCTACACGCTCATGGCCGGAGCCATCTACGTCTTATCTATGGTGCTCGCCGCGTTTTCGCAGGTGAATGTTCGCAAGCGCACGGAGATATCGTCGGCAAGCCCGCTTCGGGTGGACGCAAGCCTGATCGCCGGGTGCGCGATTGTCGCGGCTTTGTTGGTTGCGTTGAACATCGCTCTCGTCTCTGTGCTGGTGCCTGCCGTCGCAGACACCGGAAGAGCGGGGCTGTTTGCGCTCAACACCTGTGCTTTCGGGCTGCCGGTGCTGGCGCTCTCCTTCTTGATTTCGAAGATCACAAATAACAAGGAAGCTCTTAGCGCGATCGTGAATGTGGTCGCGCTGGCCAGCGCGTTCCTGTGTGGGGCGTTTATCCCGCAGCGGATGATGCCGGATTCCGTCGCCATGTTCGGGCGTGCGCTGCCATCGTTTTATTACGTCGAAAATAACAACGCTTTGGCCGAGACGACCAGCTTTGACGGTTCTGCGGCGACACACTTTTGGGTCAACATCGGGGTGCTCCTCGGGTTCGCGATTGCGCTGTGGTTGGTTTCGCTAGCCATTGGGCGTCTTCGTCGCAGGGCGTAGGCACTTAAGGGCTTTCTGGATGAATCAGGTCGACTGACTTTCTGGGCTGCCCAAAGGGGCATGATCGTCCTAATGTCTGGCTAGTCGATCTTGGGGCTAAAATCGAAGATGAAGCTTTAACGAGGCAGTTTTTAGGAGCAAAATGCCTACACCACCAGTTGCGTATGTAATAGCAGGTTCCGAGGCCACCGGCGGCGCCGGTTTTCAGGTGGATCTGAAGACCTATCAGCAGCTGGGTGTTTACGGAGTGGGCACGCTGTCCTGCATCGTCGCCTTCGACCCCAAGAACAATTGGGGTCACCGCTTCCACCCGGTGCCGAGACAAATAATCGAAGAGCAGATCGAGGTTGCGCTGGCTTGCTTCGACGCCGACGTCATGAACACCGCCAAGGTCGGCATGCTCGGCACCCCCGAGACCATTGACGCGGTTGCTCAGGGCCTGGCCCAGCGCAAGTGGAAGAATCTCGTGGTCGATCCCGTGCTGATCTGCAAGGGGCAGGAACCGGGCGCGGCCCTCGACACCGACAATGCACTGCGTGAGAAGGTCCTGCCGTTGGCCAGCGTCATCACGCCGAACGTCTTCGAGTCGAAGGCGCTGTCAGGTATGGCCGAGATCAACACTGTCGAGGAACTCGAAGAGGCCGCCAAACGAATCGGCGAGAGCGTACCTTACGTCGTCGCTAAGGGCGGGGTAGAGCTGCCGGGTGACGAAGCCATCGATGTGCTTTGGGACGGCAAGGAAATCACCCGTTTCAGCGCGCCCAAGGTTGGCAATCAGCGTGTTTCTGGCGCTGGCTGCACTATCGCGGCGGCCATCACCGCGGAGCTGGCGAAGGGTGCGGACATCAAGACCGCCGTCGGTAACGCGAAGAAGTTCGTCACCCGCGGAATAAACGCCAGGGTCAGCGCCAACACGCCTTTCGACACCGTATGGCAGGGTGCTAACTAGCTGATCAGCCGATCGAATATAGAACTGGATGATATCGCAGCGAAAGATCGCGCCACCGAACTGCTCGTGCAGCTCGTCGTCTTTTGGCAGAAGTGCGTGCGCACGACGCACCCCTTCCTAACCGACGGAGAAATTCTTGATATTAAGAAGTGTGTTCCGCACTCCTTACTCGCCGGTCGAAACGCTGGTTATCGCTAAGGACGACGTTGTGCCCTAACATTCGTGGGTGCTGCCCTCCGCGGTCTAGCTGTTTGGCGTGAGCGCGAGCTTTTTGTGGTTAACTTGAGCCGGTTGGTTTGGTTCGCAAAGCAGGAGGGTTTGCCATGTACTTAAAAAATATCGACAGTCTGGAAAGCCGCGTCCGCAGGGCTTTGCAGAAGGAGAATCTGAACCTAGTCAGACGTATCCTCTCATCAGCGACGCCGCGGCAGGCTGCGGCCGTGATGGAGCGGTCAAACTTCTACGATCGAGCCCTCATCTACCGGACTCTGCCAAAAGACGTCGCGGTAGCTGTCTTCGAGCTGCTCGACCCCGCTTTGCAGGCGGACTTGGTGAAGGCCCTGCAGGACGAAGAAGTGAAGGCCGTTGTGGAGTCGATGGATCCGCATGACCGTGCCGAGTTGCTCGATGAGCTGCCCGCGAAAGTTGCCACTCGTTTGATCGAGGGCCTGTCCCCTGCAGAACGCGATTTGACCGGCATCATCCTCGGTTACCCCGAGGAATCCATCGGACGGCGAATGAACCCCGAATTCGTCTCATTTAAGCCAAATGAATTAGCTGGCAACGCAATGAAGAGAATTCGTACGGTTTTGGACGACGTCGAAACCGTCTATACGATTCCGGTGGTCGGGGAGGGTCGTGAGCTTTTGGGTGTGTTCTCACTCAGGGACTTGATGCGCGTCGAACCTGACACACAAATCGGCGAGATCATGAAGACCGCGGACAAGGGTTTGGCTACCGAAGACGCTGAGGAAGTCGCGCGCCGTTGTGCGAATCGGCACCGCCTGGCTCTGCCGATTGTGGATCAGGAAAATCGTTTGGTTGGAGTGCTGTCAATCGAGGATGCGCTAGATATTCTCGAGGAAGAAACCAGCGAGGACCAAGCTCGTATCTCGGGCTCGGAACCGTTGAGCCGCCCCTACCTGGCGACTCCCATTTTTGAACTGGTTAAGGCCAGGGTGGTCTGGTTGCTTGTTTTGGCAATCGGTGGAACGCTCACTATCCACGTTTTGGAAGCGTTCGAGGCGACGATTGCTCAGATGGTCGTTCTGTCTGTATTCGTGCCGTTGTTAATTGGTACCGGCGGCAACACGGGCAACCAGGCCGCAACCACCGTCACCAGGGCAATCGCGCTTGGTGATGTGCGGAAGGGGGACGTCTGGAAGGTGATAACCAGGGAGATCCGCGTCGGCGCGTTCCTGGGGCTTCTGCTCGGCCTACTCGGCTTCGTCGTGACGTCGATTTTCTACGACCTGCAGATCGGAGTCGTGATCGGCTTGACGCTGCTTTCTGTCTGCACGTTGGCCGCCACGGTCGGCGGCTCGATGCCACTGGTGGCCAGGAAACTGGGCATCGACCCAGCTGTCTTCGCGAACCCGTTCATCTCGACGTTGGTGGACGCCTCCGGCCTGATCATTTACTTCTTAATTGCTAAAGCAGTTATCGGCATTTAGTCGTTGATTTGAATTAAAAGGCTGTCTCTAGGCGAAATTTTCGCCGAAGCGAGTTAATTTTTTAATCGACTCGGTGAATAGTTTTTGAATCTGTCTTCGGGTATTTGTGGAAAATTATTACGTTAAGCGGAAAATCGAAAGAGCAAACTCTCAATGTTGCTCTGATTAGGCGTTTCGTTAGGCTAATCGCTTGTTTTCGTCTTGCCTATATGAGCAAGATTGCTCTAATCTCGAACATGTCGTAAGACGAGTCGATAGCTCTATGCACCCCATGTGCATAGAGCTATTGGCTTTGTGTGGGCCAGTAAAAATGTTTTGGCGCGAGCCAAAACATTTTATTGAGCAGAATTTAATTTTTCCCCTAAAGACGTGTTCTGGTGTTTGCGCGCCTCCAGGCTACGGTTCGTGCGTTGAGTCTGATGTCTCAAGGCCTCCTTTAGGTTTGAATCGGTAAAGTCCCTAGTCAGAGCGTTGTTGTGGTTTTAGCGAACCTTCTGGGGTGGCGACGTGGGTGGTTAAGACCTAATCTTTGAATAGACGGTTGCCAACGTGAGCTTTGAGCTCGGGGAAGACGGTGGCAACCGTCTCTTTATGTTCAGATTGAGCTTGGAAAACTTATCGGTTAGTATGAGCTACTGCGTCCCCGTCGTCTAGGGGCCTAGGACACCGCCCTTTCAAGGCGGCAACGGCGGTTCGAATCCGCTCGGGGATACGACGCAAACACCATTTGACTAGGTGTTTTAGCGGTTATGGGAGCGTTGAGAACCCCCTTGGCCAAGCGCGCGTGCCACTACGTGCCACCTCCTTAGGTGGTGGCAGGTTGTGGCCCGGCAATTAAGGGCAACAATGACAAGACGCAAAACAACCCCAAAACGTTCACAACTTGGCTCAATTCGTCAATTGCCGTCTGGCAGGTGGCAAGCCAGATATAAAGTTGAAGCGCAAACTTTCAAAGCGCCAATGACTTTTGAAACCCGCCAAGAAGCAAACAACTGGCTAGCTGGTGAGTTCGCAGACAGGGCTAGGGGTATCTGGGTTAACCCGCTAGGTAACCCGCTAGGCCAATACGCAACCAACTGGCTAGAAAGCCGGGTAGACCTAGCTAGAAACAGCCGTGAGCGCTACAAGTGCATGATTAACCGCTATATCTTGGCAGACTACGACGGCTTTAGCCTTGCACCCATCCCCCTAGGCCAAATCAGCCCCCAACACATTCGCAAGTGGCTAACACTGGTGGCAGCTAAGGCAGAACAATCAAGCCTTGCAAGGGAAGCGCCTAAGCCGGTTGTGTGTGATGAACCAACCACCCACCCAGCACGAGCTTGGGGACTTGCAAACGGTTGGAAAGTTAAACCAAGCGGCAAGCTGCCTAAAGAACTCAAACAAGCTTGGGCTAAAGCTTGCCCCAAACAAGCAAAGGCCTATAAGCGCCCTCGCTCTAAAGGCGAAGATAAAACCGGGTACGCCAAACAGATTAGAGCTTGGGGAATGGAAAACGGTTGGCAGCTTTCAGCAAGTGGCAGGCTACCCGTTGACCTAACTAAAGCTTGGCTAGCCCACCACAGTTACCAGCAGGCCCAAGACAACCAAGAAGACGGCCAAGACCAAAACCACGTTAAGCCAGGAGCCCCAACCACAGCTAAGGCATATGCCACCCTTAGAACAATCTTTAACGCGGCTATCACAGATGGACTATTGCACTTTAACCCTTGCCGAATCAGGGGAGCAGGCCAATGCAAAGCAATGGAGCGCACCCCGGCAACCGTTGAGCAGGTTCAAGCCATAGCCGACCTAATGCCAAAACAACTAGCTAGCGCGGTAATAGTGGCAGCATGGAGCGGCCTAAGGCGCGGGGAACTGTTCGCACTAGCAAGAAAACATGTTGACCTTGAAACCGGGGCGATCAGAGTTGAACGCACACTAACCAGGCAGCGAACATTTAGCACCCCCAAAACCGCAAGCAGCGTTAGAACCGTCTACCTACCTAGTTTTGTTCTAGACGTGCTAGCCAAACACATGGACACCTACACCCGCCACCACCCAGACGCATTGATATGGGCAGGCGAGACAGGCGAACCAATCAGGCAAGCGACCGTTAGCACCTATTACCGAAAAGCACGCGAACAAGTAGGCAGACCTGATTTACGTTGGCACGACCTAAGGCACACAGGCGCAACGCTGGCATACCAAGCAGGTGGAAACGTTAGAGACGTGCAAAGGCGGCTAGGACACTCAACCGTTAGAGCCGCCATGATCTACGCACACGCAGCAGATAAAGGGGATCAAGTGCTAGCCGAACGACTAGACGAAGCGTTTAACCCCAACAGACCACCAGAACCCACACAGCCCCAACCGCCAACCACCACACCAACCCAGCAGCCAGACCACGAAGACACCCAAACACCAACAGTTCAAAGACCAGCGTTGCGCCTAATTCAAGGCGGAAAGGCAATAGCATGACCAACCAGCAAGCAAACCCAGCTAGCCCCATCTATTTAGCCACATGCCCACCTTGGTGTAACCAAAAGCACCCCATCTTGATTAGTGCAGACCAAGACCCGCTAGCCGATCAACTTGGCGCAAGCGAGCTTATAGACCACGCAACCGAACTAGTTGCAGATAGCCACGGCCTAGCCGTTGAGCTAGTTCAGACCCAAAAGCTGCAAGGCGACCAGCTCAAAGACCACCCCGCCGCGCTTAACGTCTACATTGACGGGAACACAGCGGCCACAGGCCTAAGCCCCAACGACCTAAAAGCGTGGAGCACAGCACTACAACTAGCAGCAGACCTAGCCAACGAGGTGACCAAATGGCACTAGAAACCAAAGACCAATGGCAAGCAGCGCTAGAAGGTTGGCAGCGTTCAAAGCAAATGCAAAAGCTAGCCAGTTCTACCCAACACGAATTAATCAAACGGCTAAACCAATTCGCCAAACAGATAACCCCGCTAGGGCCATGGCAAGTAACCCGAAAAGACATTAATGGCTGGCTAGCCGCTAAAGACCTAAGCGCAAACAGCAGGTACCACCGCAAAGCAGCGCTAAGGAACTTCTACAGGTGGGCACAAGCTCAAGGCCGAATAAAAGATAACCCAGCCGATGAAACAGCCCACCCACTTGCCATAGAAGTGCCAAGCGAGTGGCAGAAATCACTAAACCAATTTGCTACATGGCAAAAATCTAAAGGTCATTCAGCAAACACGTTAAAGAAATACCGAGAAAAGCTAAGCCAGCTAGCGAACGAAACAGGAGCGCCAACCCCGTGGCGGCTATCAGCAAGCGAGCTAGCAGAATGGATAGGCGGGCATACATGGAGTAGAGAAACCGCAAGACAGGCAAGAACGTGCCTAAGGTGTTTTTACAGGTGGGCTAACAAATTCGGTTACACGCCAACCAACCCAGCACTAGCGCTAGACCCGGTTAGAACCGTGCCAGCGCTACCAAGACCAGCAAGCGAAAACGCCTACCACCAAGCACTAGACGAAGCAGGCCCAAGAGTTGATCTAATGCTAAGACTTTCAGCCCAATTAGGGCTAAGGCGTAGCGAAGTGGCAGCGCTGCACACAAGCGACCTAAACCCTGATAGCTACGGTGGCTATTGGCTAGACGTGTTAGGCAAAGGTGACAAGCGTAGAGCCGTGCCAGTACCAGACGAGTTAGCCGCCATGATTAAGCAACGGCCTAAGGGCTGGCTATTCCCAAACGGTAAAGGAGGCCACCTAAGCGCCCACTACGTTGGCAAGCTAGTGGCAAACACATTGCCCGAAGGCGTGACTATGCACCAGCTAAGGCACCGTTTTGCAACCAGGGCATACCAAGCAAGCCGCGATATATACGCCGTGCAACAACTTCTAGGACACTCAAGTCCAGCAGTGACCCAACGATATGTAGCAATAGACCTAGGGCAACTACGCACCGTAGTTAACGCCGTAGCAAGCTAGGGCAAAGGTAAAGAAAATGGCACACGAAAAACTAACTAAGCCAACCAGATACAGGAAAATGGCTAACAACTTCCAAGCTTTCCCAGGCACCGCAGAAATGCTAAGCGCTAAAGGTGTTACGCGGCTAACAATTACTTGCTGGCACGGCCACAAGGTGGCCCAACTCACCAAATACGGCAACGAACCTTTTTTATTTTTACCCCTATACCGAATAGGCGACATATTCAACAAAGAAGCTCAAAGGCTAGCGAATCAGGCAGCTAAGCAGATAGAGCAAGCTAGCAAAGCAACAGCCACACCACTAGAACTACCAAAGTTGCTAAGAGAACTCGACGGCAACCCGCAACCACCCAAACCGGGGCCGGATTACAGCCCGCTAGCGCGTATAACGCCAGACGGTAAAGCCCTAGCTTGGGCGTGTGTTGCTTGCTTTAAAAGAACCCCAGCCAAGAGAACACGCAGAACACAAGCACGCCGCCATACTGGCAGATTGAAACTATTTAACCTTGCAGCAATAGCAGCAGGCCTAAACAAAGGACAACAAGAAACCGTTATAGGCGCAACCGAAAAAGCTAAGCGGCTAGCAATCGACAAATACGACGCATTAAACCCCGTGCAAGACAGACGGGCAACCGAAATAATGGCTAGGTTGTTGCGATATGCCACATCTCAAGAAATCTATACACGGTGGGAAAAAGACAACTTTGTTATAGGCAATATGCGCTAACAGATAAACGCAAGCGTTACCACAAAAACACAAGCGCCTTTAGGTTTTTCGTCTAAGGCGCTTGTGTTCGTTTAAGGCACTTGTTAACCTTATTTTCGTCTAGCTCGTAATAGGCCAAATTGCCCCACGGGAGGGCAACGCGGATATTGCCCAACGACTAGAAATCTCAAGCTTGAATGTGCTTGTTACCTGAATAGTCCAAAGCGGTCAAAGACTGCCAGGCGTTCAGGGCCGTTTTTACGCCCTGAACGAAGGAAAACCGCAATGAAGGACACAGCTAGCACTTCTACTAACTCACTTGCTACTGACAAACTTTTAACTTGTAGGCAAGCAGCACAATTAGCGGGCATAGATGAACGTTCTATGCGTACGCAGTTTAATAACCGTCGTTTTGAACTGGTCAAACTTGGCAGACGCATCTATGTGCGAACAAGCACGCTAGAACAATTCGTTAACTCCAACACCTTGCCAAGCGCCAAGGAGATGGAACAGTGAGCTATCTTCTTGAAACCAAAACCAAAGCGCGGCTAGTAGTCGTTGAATCAGATAGCCCAAGAGTTAAGGACGCGCTAGCCAAGTGCCAGACGCAAGGCCTAGACGCGCTAAACGCCTATCTGCAATACGCGAACGAAGCGCCCAAACCGCTAACTTTCCCATCTTCTAGGCAGCTAAGGCACAAATACGCCCAACGCCTAAGCAGAAAGGAATTAGCCAGAGGAATAAGGCAATTAATAGCCCTTGAATTGTTAATACCCCTACCCAAAACACCACAAAGCGAAACTGTGCTAGTGGTCGTGCCGTCTTCCAAGAGCTGCAAAGTGCAGGTGCAAACATGGCGATAATCGAAGTCAGGTTAAGCACCGACAAAAAAGGCTTTCATGACCACGACGCAGCAAAAGAAGCAATCTCTAAACTACTTTGCGAACTTAACCCCAAAGCCCAAGTAACCGTGATTTTCTCCTTGGATAATCACGACTACGACCAACCGCACGAATGGACAATAAACCTAATAGCCCAACGGCTAGCGGCTTACCCACTTGTAAAAATTGAGTTCAAAGCCCTTAAAACTTCGGTTGCTGAAAGCTGGGAACAAGCGCTAAAGACTGCAAGGCAGAAGCTGGCAGGCGCTAAGGCGGTGAAACGTGGTTAAACAAAACCAGCAGCAACAACCACCTTGGCAACTGCCAGATCTATCAAAGGCCAGCAGCGAGCAAGAACCCCCTTGGGCATCATGGTGGCAATGTCCCGAAGGCCAAGCCGCTAATACTTGGATACCGGCAAACATGGAAGAAGTATTAGCGGGGAACTTAGAAGCGCCAAAACCAACGATAGCGCCAAGAGAGGACGGCATTTGCCTACTTTACAAAGGAGAAACCCACGCATTTAACGGCGAATCAGAATCAGGCAAATCACTAATAGCCCAAGCAATTGCGGCAAGCATAATAAGTCAAGGCGATGATGTTTTATACCTAGATTTTGAATCAAACAAAAGAGCCGTAACAAGAAGACTAATAGACATAGGAACACATAAAGAAGACATTGTTAAACACTTTGCATATGTCAGCCCAGATAGCCCACACAACAACCGCAATATTGACGGAAAACCTACTAGCAACAACTTAGGAATGGCTAGCGAAGTGTTCGAACAGGTCGCACAATTCCCATGGAAATTAGTTGTTATTGACGGGGTAGAAGCAGCGCTAAGCCTTTATGCGGCAGACTCAAACAGTAGCAACGACGTATGGGCATGGCAGCGCGCGCTACCGATGAAGTTAGCCGAAAGTTCAGGCGCGGCAGTCGTGCTAATCGACCATGTTGTTAAGAACAAAGACGCTCGGGGACGTTTTGCGGTAGGCAGTCAAGCAAAGTTAGGAGCGATTACAGGAGTGACTTACCTAATCGAACCGATAAGCCAAATAGGCAAAGGTTTAGAAGGAGAAGTGAAGATACTTCTAGCAAAAGACCGGCTAGGTGATTTAAGGCAACATTGCATACCAGAGCGCGAAAACCTATCCAGGATAACCACCGTTAATATCGACTCAACCAGACCAGACGGCCCAATTATTTTCACGTTCCGAACACCGATAGACGACAAAGGCAACTTTAGGCCTACCGCAATGATGGAAAAGCTATCGAAGTTCATCGAGGAACAAAATAAACGGGGTAATTATCCTCAACAGGGCGCGGTAACGGATTATCTAAAAGATGTAGGAGTTAAAGGAAGAACCACCACCAAGATTAAAGCGCTGCAAATCTTGATAGATGAAGGATATGTGCGCGCAGACCGCAAAGGACAAGCGCGACTACATACGAGCCTTAAGCCATATAGGCAGGAAGACGACCCACTATCTGACAGGTATAAGCCCCAACCCAAACTAGTTGAGCAACAGGAATAGAAACACTAAAGATTAAGGCGCGGTTATACATAGCCGCGCCTTATCTCATGTCTAAGTGAAATAGAGAACACGGCGTGCAGGTGGCAGCACGTAGAACGAAGCGCAACCACTCCACACAACCAAAGCTAGGCATTTAGCCACCAACGCTATTCAAGAGCAGCAAAGAAGCAAGGCGGGGCGGTCTGGCAGGTCAAGGCACGACTTCTAAAAACAATTATTTAGGCCATTCCTTAACAACGTGTCTTAGGTATCTTTCCTATTTTTCCCACCCCTTAAGGGGTGGGAAAAGGGAAAGATACAAGACACTAAGGCCCGATCAATTCCGGGAAACAACGGGAAATAGTGGGAAAGATTAAAAATTAAGCCCCAAAAAACACGTTTCAACAATTTTTTTATGGGGTACGGGAGGGGAGGAAGCCTGTGGGGTCGGAGGTAGTCTAAGGCACTTCAAAAAAATCCCCATCGACGAGCGAACGGCCATGCGACTAGGGCAAATGCAATGAATCAGGCAGCGAGCAGACACCCCTAAGCCACCTGAATATCTTGCCGTCTAAGCGCCATAACCAAACGTCACCAACCTAAACCCACGTAGACCGCCTATCTTTCCCAGAGTTCGGGAATGATAGGCATGAATTGAACGCAACAAGCAGACCGCTGAACACTTGCCAAATACCTATCTTTCCCAACGTTTGGGAAAGATAGACAAGCAAGGCGGGCAAGTCGTGAACATGTTTATTTAGGCGAATGTTTAACGGCGACTAACAAGACGGTCAGGCCGTTGGTTGGTGGTTCATCGTCTGGCAGCTGGCAGGTTGTCCATCGTCTGGGTAGTGGTTCATTGTCTGGCTGGTTGGTGGTCAGCTGGTTGGTGGCT
>NZ_AUIB01000010.1 GCF_000423485.1 Propionimicrobium lymphophilum DSM 4903
GTCGGGAGTGATAGCTCGTTAATCGCGAAAGCGATGAGAGATAAACGAAGACACGGCGACTCGCTCGACAACCCAACCCAGGCCAGCAGCCGACCATAAGCAGCAAGCCCAGCAGCCGACCAAAAACAGCCAAGTCAGCCACCACCCAAGATCGTCTAGGCAAACCGCAGCGTCACCTTAGAAAAAACAATATAAAACGGCCACTGGGAAAGAACCCGAGTGGCCGTTTTGGTTAGTGAATGGTTTAAATCATCATCACGACTTGGACAAGCAGGATCTTCACGATGATTCCGAGGGCGAACGTCGCGGAGTATCCGGACTCGGTGCGCTCGTCAACGACAACGGACTGCACGTGGCTGAGGATCGCGGGCTGACCGATGAACCCTGCCATGGCGCCGGCGACGCGTGGCATCGACAGGCCGAGTTTGTTGCCCAAGAACCAGAAGATGAGAAGAATCGGGGTCAGCAGTACGGCCGAAAGGACACCGATCTTGATGCCGGTGGGGCTGAATGCGGTGGAGGCGAATGCCTGACCACTGGATAGGCCGACAGCTGCCAGGAACAAGACGAGACCGAGTTGGCGAATCGTCAGGTTGGCCGCGTTTGGCATGGCCCAGATGATAGGGCCGGTGCGGTCCAGTTTGCCGAGGATCAGGCCAACAACCAGCGGGCCTGCGGCGCTGCCAAGTGAGAGTACGGCTCCGCCGCCAAGCGGGATAGCGACCAGGCCGATCGCCACGCCGATGGCGATGCCGATGCCAACAGACCAGAAGTCCACCTCGGTGATCTTGCGCTCGGAGTTGCCGAACAAGTGCTCGATATCTTCCATGTTTTCGCCGGGCACTACAACCATCACGCGGTCGCCGGTCTGGAGCCTGGATTCGGCGGTGGCGAGCATGTCGGTGTCGCCGCGTTGGATCCTGGTGATTAAGCCGTTGAAGCGCGAAGGAATGTGCAGCTCGGCGACGGTTCTGCCAGCAATCTTGGGGTTGGATACGACGAACCTGCGGAAATCCACCGAGGAGCGGTCGTGAGTGATGTTTCGGTCGAGAACATGCCCGAGCGCGTCCGCGGCGATCGCTACGGACTCCGGGGTTCCGACGACAAGGACTTCGTCGCCCGGGAAAAGATTCTCTTCAGGATCTGCGACGCGAACTCGTCCGCTGCGGTTCAGGTAGCTAATTCTCACCTGACCCTCTTCGCTGCCGACGATCTCTGCGATGCCCGGCACGTCGAGGATGCGCATGGGGCGGTCTACATGAACCGTCTCCGAGTGCAGGCCGGCCGCGGAAACCGGGTCGGGGTCCTTGCCGCCAGGCAGGCGCTTGCTGGTGACGAAAGTGATGATCACCATGGTTACGATTACGCCCACAGGATAGGCGATAGCGTAGCCGACGGCAGGCTCGGTGGAGCCGCCAGCCGCAGAAGTTGCTGCTGCTAGGGCAGGCGTCGTCGTCAAAGAACCGGCGAACATGCCGCCGAGCAGGTTGGACGAAATGTCCAGCGGTTTGCCTGAGAACGCGATCAGCAGGGCGTAGATGGCAAGGAGAACCACCGTGCCGATGAGCAGCGGGGTCTGCTTGCGCAGGTCGCGGAAGAATGATGCTCCCGCCGCCAGGCCGATGGTGTAGACGAAGAGCGCCAGGCCGATGGATTGCACGATGCCGAACCCCTCGCCCAGAGAGGGATCAAGGGCGCCGATTGCCAGGCCTACGAATAATGCACCTGCTGGGCCGAACTTGATCGGGCCGAATGGGATCGCTCCGACCAGGGTGCCCAACGCTATAACCAGAAAAAGCGTTAATAGTGGGGCTTGCGCCAAAATTTCAATCACGCGCTCTAGGCTATAACGCTTGCCAGGAAAATGCTTGCCCGCGGCCTTCGGCGAGTACTTTCGCAACACAGGATCTATGCGCATGAAGAAGGCTGCGGCCAGCGTGAAGATACCGCAGAACACGAGCGTCATCCAGGAAGGGAAGATGCCTGGTGCGATGCCGAAGAGCATCGTTGCTAACGCGACGGCAACACCAGAGACCATGCTGAACGCGGACGTGACTCGGCCAAGCTGTGCGCCGCGCTTCCAATGCTGAGTCGGCTGCGTAGTCGAATTCGTCACCAAGAAAGGCTAAGTGAACCTCCAAATCAACGACGAAAAGTGTCTCGGAAAAAAATGCCAACCCGCTAATTACAGTTTTTTGGGCCTTACTGCTTTTAGAATTGGTCAATGGCTACACCAATACACGAAATCAATGATTTGTTGCGCGGTCGTTGGAGCCCACGCAATTTTGACGCCACCCACGATATAGCCCGCGAAGACATCGACCTGATGCTCGAAGCCGCCAGGTGGGCGCCCTCGGCGATGAACCGGCAGCCGTGGAAATTTATCGTCGGCTTGCGCGACGAAACCCGTGAACGCATTGATAAACACGTGCGCGGCTACTCGGATTGGGCGTTGGATGCCAGCGCGTTGATCGTCAATTGCTACCAGAAAACCCCGGATTCGGCGCTCGACTTCGCCCTTTACGATCTGGGCGGGGCCGTGGCGCACATGAGTGTAGAGGCTGAAGATATCGGCGCGAAGCTGCGTCAATTCGCCACTTTCGACCGCGATGGTCTGGCTAACGAATTTGGGCTGGGCGACGAGTGGATCCCAGTCACCATCTGCGCGGTTGGGACGCCAGGTGAGATGGCCAGCTCGTTCGGACGCGAGCGCAAACCCGCCTCTGAACTGACCCTTTAGTTAGGCGACTGGGGTGAGCCAGCCGAAGGTGTCTTCGCGTTTGCCCAGCTGTATGCCGGTGAGGTGTTCGCGAAGCGCCATTGTCTTTTCGCCTGGCTTGCCGTCCCCGACGCTCACCTCGAAGTCGGACGCCTTCAGACCGATGACCGGGCTGACCACAGCGGCTGTTCCGCAGGCGAATGCCTCGGTGATCTGGCCCGACGAGATCTGCTCGCGGACCTCCGCCAGCGCCAGCTCCCTCTCCACGGGCTTGAGATCGTGGAATTCGGCGAGTTTCAGCAGGGAATCCCTGGTTACGCCAGCGAGGATATTGCCGTCCAGGGCGGGGGTAACCAGTTCGTCGTCCTTGGTGACGACGAAGAAGTTCATCGTGCCACCTTCCTCGATGTTGGTGCGGGTGGCCGAATCGAGCCACAGCACCTGTCCGCAGCCGTTCTCGTGCGCCTGCGCCTCCGCGGACATGGAGGCCGCGTAGTTTCCGCCGCACTTGGCCATTCCGGTGCCTCCGGAGGCCGTGCGGGAATAATCGGGGGTGACCCAGAGCTTCAGCGGTTCCGGGTAGAAGGGTGATGCCGGAGTGGCGATGACCATGTAGGTGTATTCCGCCGCCGCGCGAACGCCGATGAGTGTTTCGGAAGCGAACATGAACGGACGCAGATACAGGCTGCGTTCGCCATCCCCGTTCGGCACCCAAGCCTTGTCCGCGGAGACGAGCTCGAGAACCGAATCCAGGAAGTCCTGCTCGGGCAGGGGAGTCATGGCCATTCGACGGGCCGAGGCGGCGAACCGTGCCGCGTTCATTTCCGGACGGAAAATCCAGACGCTGTCGTCGGCGTGCCGGAAGGCCTTTAGCCCCTCGAAAATCTCTTGCCCGTAGTGCAGGGCGGCAGTTCCCGGATGCAGCTGCAGCGACTCCCGTCCGATCAGTGCGCGATCGTGCCAGCCCTTCTCGGGGCTCCAGCGGGCGAGGGCGCTGTGGTCGCTGAAATATTTTCCGAAGCTCGGCTTCGCCAGCGCTTCGGAGATTTCCTTCGGGCTGGAGAACCCGGCACCTTCTGCAATCGGGAATGCCATTCGCTAATTACTCCTTGTTTTCGTTTTCATCGTCGGTTTGAGCCGGGGCCTCGGTCTGCTGTTTTGCATCCTGCTCGGGAGCTGCATTTTGCTGAGCCGGGGGAACGAAGAATTGCTGGGCGGGCTGGTTCTGGTAGTTCGGCTGGAACTGCTGGGAACCAATCTGCTGGTTGTTGTTGGTGAGGTTGTGGGCGGTCTCTTGAATGTTGTCGACGATGTTCGCGACTCCCTTAGAGCCAAACTGGTCGAGAATCGAGAACGCGATGATGGCCAAAGATGCCACCAGCGCCAAGAAAATGCCGAAGCTCAAGGATAGGCCTATGTAATCATTGGTGAACACACTGACCATAACGATGATCGTGAACACGACGGCGAGCACGCCGGAGCTCAAAGCGACCCAGGCCAGCTGCTTGCGGTATTTGAACTCCGGAACGACCAGCTTAACGACGAAAGCAGCGATTGCTATCAGGCTCACTAAGAACGCGCCGATGCCGGCGAAACCGTGGTTGAAAGCGTTGAAACCGATGCTGGAGTCGAAAATGCTCGCGCTAGACCAGGGGAAAAGTGTGCTTAAAAGCAGCACAATGCCCGAGATGCCGCCGAGGATCGGCCAGCGACGACTTTCCTTGGCCATCAGTTTGCTGATCTCTTGGCCGGCCTGGGATGCGGTTCGGCTCAGATCGTCGAACGCGCTGCTCTGGTTTTGCTGGTTGCTCTGGGGCTGCCCGAAGTTCTGCGGAGGCTGCTGAGCGAATTGCTGATTATTCGGGACGAACTGCTGGGGACGTCCCTGTTGAGGCTGGAACGCCTGAGGCTGTGCCTGGGGCTGAATGCCCTGCGGGCGATCTGCGCGCTGCTGGACGGGCTGTTGGTTGAATTGCTGGCCCTGTTGCTGGCCTTGGAAAGCTTGCTGGGGTGGGAAAGGCTGGCCTGGCTGGGGCGGGAACTGGTTGCCCTGCGGCTGACCGGGGAACGGTCGGGGAGGCTGGCCCTGGAAAGGAGGCTGGCCGGGGAATGGACGTCCCTGGAACTGCTGCGGGTGGGGCTGGCCAGGGAACTGCTGGGGTGGGAACTGCTGGCCGGGGAAAGGACGGGGAGGCTGGCCCTGGAACTGGCCCTGAGGAGGGACGGGTTGCCCGGGCCTCTGGAACTGACCGTAGTTCGGAAAACCTTGAGGCCCCTCCTGCATAGGTGCTTGATTGGAGGCGCTGCAGCTGGCGTCAGCCTCCTGGCCGCCGAAAGGGCCCTCCGTCGGGACTGGATTAGCAGCCTTTTCGGGCGCTTCGGATCGAGCAACGCCGAGTTGTTCTGGTTGGGCTTCCTGATTTTCCGCAGGGTTGAAATCTTGGTTGCTGTTTTGATCTTGCGACACTTTTTCCTCCAAGCTTGCTACTTAACTCCCAACTTTACAGACATAGCCGAATCTGCGCAGCGACAAATTACGGAGTAAGTCAGCCCGTCGATAAGGCTTTGACGGGATAGACGGAATCTGAATTGCACAAGGTTTTAGAGTTAGACGTGTGAACCGCAATCTGTATAGCCAAGGCTTTGTCCGGGTGGGCGCATACAGCCCACGCATCTATCTTGGGCAGCCTAAAAAGAACGCTGAACAAGTAATTTCCGTCTCCAAGAAAGCCAGCGACGAGGGCGTCGGGCTGGCGGTATTCCCGCAGCTATGCCTGACCGGCACGTCGCTAGGGGATCTTTTTACTTCGAACGCTATGCTCTCGGCTGTGCTCGATGCCTTAGAACATGTCATCGAGGCCTCTCGCGAGCTGCTGCCCGTCATAGTGGTTGGCGGGCCGATGGCGATCGGGGCTAAAACCTACAATTGCTCATTTGTCGTTCACCGTGGCTCTTTGATTGGCGTAGTGCCCAAGAGATTTTTGAATGCGGAGGAAAAGCGCTGGTTCTCCGTCGGCGAGGGCCTGGAACTGTTCACCGAAATTTTCGACGAGGCAGTCGCGGTCGGCTCAAACTTCAACGTTCAGGCAGTAGACCTGCCAGACTTCACGATCAGCTTCAGTCTAGACGCCCCCGGAGTCGGCGCGGACGCAGCTAGCGCAGTGCTCTCCGGCGCTACGGTGCTGGTTTGGCCAAGCGGTGCGCCCGCCGTGGCAGATAGTTTTTCGCGCAGGCGCACAGCGATCGCTGCGGAATCGGCCAGGCTAAGCTCCGCGATCGTCTCCGCGGCTCCCGGGCTGGGCGAGTCCACCAGCGAATCCGCCTGGTCGGGCGGCTGCCTGATCGCGGAGAACGGCGAGGTTCTGGCCGCCAAATCTGGGGCAGAGAAAAACGCCGTAACAGCAGACGTCGATCTGGACTTGCTGGTTGCTACCCGCAGGGCCAACGATTTTGCATGCCGGGAACGCGCAGAAATGGCCAGCAGACAGATAGAGCTCGGCGCGCCCAGCGGAGATCTTGGCCTGCAGCGCAGCGTGCCCAGGCAGCCATTCTTCCCCGTCGGTGACGAAAGCTACGCGGAAATTTTCGAGCTTCAGGCGTCCGCATTGGAGACCAGGCTTTTGGCAATCGGCGGGTCGAAAGTAGTCTTGGGGGTTTCCGGTGGCCTGGACTCCACTCACGCGTTGCTCGTCGCAGCCGAAACGATGGACCGTGCCAAGCGTGGCCGCGATGAAATCCTGACTTTTACGCTGCCCGGTTTTGCGACGACGTCACACACCAAGTCCAACGCTCAGCGGCTCGCGGAGGCGCTCAGCGCCTCCTTCGAGACGATCGACATTCGCCCAACAGCGGAACTAATCCTCAAGAACATCGGTCACCCGCTCGACGAATACGACGTCACATTCGAGAACGTCCAGGCGGGCGTGCGCACGGATTACCTGTTCAGGATTGCCAATCAGCGGGGCGGAATCGTGCTCGGCACCGGCGATCTGTCGGAGCTCGCGCTCGGTTGGTGCACCTATGGGGTCGGCGACCAGATGAGCCACTACGACATCAACGCAGGGCTTCCGAAAACTCTTATGCAGCAGTTAGTGCGCTGGGTGATAAAGACCGACAGGTTCGGGGCTAAGGTCAGCCGGGTGCTCCAGTCGATTCTAGACACCGAAATCACGCCCGAACTGATCCCGACCGCTGGCGACGCCAAGCCGCAGTCGACCGAAGGCAGCATCGGCCCATACAACCTGCACGACTTTTTCCTGTATTGGATGCTCTTGGGCTACGAACCCACCAAGATCCAGTTCTTGGCGCAACACGCCTGGGCGGATGCTAGCAAGGGGCAGTGGCCCGACGGCTTCCCAGAAAGCTCGAAGGTGGAATATTCGGCTGATGAAATCAACCGCTGGTTGAAGGTATTCCTGCGCAGGTTCACCACACAGCAGTTCAAGCGCACAGCAAGCCCCTCCGGTCCCGCGCTGTTAGGCGGCGGATCCCTCTCGCCAAGGGACGGTTGGGTTGCCCCGAGCGATGCGAACGCGGAAGTATTTCTGGAGAACCTCGACTAGCGGATGCCGATCTCGGTGTGGAACTCCTCAGTGTTTCCGCCGACGTGACGCACGTGATCTTCGCAGACCGTCAACTGGGTTCGGTAGAAACCGAGCGCTTCGCGCAGCTTCGGCAGCTTGTCTGAAAAATCGAAGTAGGTGAACCCCTCTTGCCCGGGCTCAGACGCGATCTCGTAGAAAGTGACGTCAAGGTCGGCGCATGCCTTATTAGCGATCTCGTGGGTCCGGACGTGGTCGGGGTGGTTGTAGCTGCCTCCCGCGTCGTAGCTGATCACCGCGCAGGGCGATAGCTCTTCGATCGCAGCCATGAGATCGGCGACGGCCTCGTCGAAGTCGGATTTGGTTAGGGAATCGGCGCCGGCGTTCTCCTCGGGGCCTGCCATGCCCTCTCGGATCCAGCGCATTCCGGAGTCCTTGTATTCGCGGGGCTGCTTACCGCGCGTTCTGGCAGGGTACTCGCCGAGGAAAAACCTGCGATGGATGCCTAGCTTGGCGCAGGCGTCGGACAATTCGGTTTTTCTCGCCAGCACGAGATCTTCTTCGGTGATGTTGTCGGGCAGCACGCCGGAGACGACCTCGCCCTGCTCGCCGCGTGTGCAAGTGATCAGATCGACAACCGCATTGTTCTCGGTCAAAGTCGCGATGAGCGTGCCGGTCTGCAGAGTTTCGTCGTCTGGATGGGCATGGACGAAAAGAAGTCGTTTGCCGCTTAGCCTTCCACGGTCTTCGCTCAAGATCTCGATTAGGTCAGTCATTATTTCGCCTTGCCTTGATCTGGTTGTAGGTCGCCGCGAGTCTTTCCGCCGAGTCCGCCCAACTGTGTCTTTCGGCGAACTCGCGAGCGGATTTGGCGTATTGAGCTCTAGTGCGCGCGGAGCCGGTGAATTTCTTTATCGCCTGCGCCCAATTTTTCGGGTTGCGATTGTCTAGCAGGATTCCGCTGAGCCCGTCCGCGACGGATTCCTCCAGACCGCCTGCGCGAGACGCGATAACTGGCACCCCGCTCGCAGCAGCCTCGAGGTTGATCAGCCCGAACGTTTCCGAATAGCTCGGGTTTAGCAGCACGCACGCGCCGCGAATCATGCGGGCAAGCTCTTCGCGCTTCTGGGTGCCGAGGAAAATTACCTCGTCCGCAACGCCCTTTTCGATGGCTAGATCCTGCAGTAGATCTTCGTAGTCTGCGAATTCGCTCGCCGCCTGACCCGCAATTACCAGCCGAGGCTTATCTGTCATCTCGGCAAGGGCTTTGATGGCAAGGTCCGCGCCTTTAAGGGGTTCCAGTCGGGCGGCGAATAGCGCGTAGCAGCCCGACCAGTTCCAGTGCCGTTCCCGGCAGCTCAGCGGCCTGAACAACTCGAGGTCGACGCCGGGGTGGACAACCGCGATTGAATCGGGCGAAACGCCGTAGCGCTCGATGATAGTCCGCTTCTCCGCTTCGCTGACGGTGACGATCAGGTCCGACTCGTTCGCTGTCATTCGTTCGCCTTCGATCCTGCCCGGCGATTCAGCCTTCTCGCCTGCGGCGGGATCCGTCGTGTCTGCTGGGGCCGCGACCGAGTGGAAGGACTGGACGTGCGCGATTCCGGCCTCTTTTGCGACAGGCAGGGCCGCCACGCCGGAGAACCAGTGCTGAGAATGGATCAGCCCGGTATTTGAGCCGGGGCCCGCTAGCCAATCTTTCAGTGCCGAGGAAAATTCACCGATGAATTGTTCCTGATCGGATTTCGCCACCGGGTGCTTAGGCCCGACGGGAAGATTGAAAAGCCGCACGTCGTTCGCGATCTCTACGCAGTCTGCCGAGGGGCCGTCGCGTCTGGTCACCAGGTCGACGCCATAACCCAGCTGTGCTAAAGAAAGAGCCCAGTTAAGTTCGACTACGTTCATTCCGCCAGCGTCGGGGGTGCCCGGTTCGGCGACCGGAGACGTGTGCATCGACACAAAAGTTATGCGTCGCTCATTAGTGTTCACTCAAAATAGCAAACCACACGCCAGTGACATTTTCTAAAAAGAATGAAGGATATTCGGGCGTTGAGAACAAATAGGTAAAAATTGGCCCAAGGTCTTCCGTGTAAACACAATTGCGTTTATCGTCTGGTTATGGATTTTGTTGATTTGCCGGCCGGGTTGAGCCTGGTCGAAGAGCCTATGCGCGGTATCAAAGTTGATACGCAATTGTGCACCGGGCTAGTGCTTGAACATGGCGCACACGTGGTTGAGTGGACGCCGAAGTCCGCATCTGATCCTGTGCTGTGGATGAGTGAGAAGTCGGATTTTGCCGACGACAAACCGATCCGCGGAGGCGCGCCGATCGTCTACCCTTGGTTTGGTCCCGGCCGAAAAGGTACCGAGCAGCCTGGGCATGGGTTTGGGCGTCTAGCGCCGTGGCGTCTGATGTCTGCGAAGGTCACCGATCGTGGGGCGGCGCACCTGGTATTCCAGATGAACGCCAAGGACGATTCCCTGTTGGGGGTTAATCGCTACCCAGAGGCAACCGTCGAGCTGCATCTTTCGATGGGTTCTGTGCTGCAGATGTCGTTGGTTGTGACGGCCCGCGAGCACAAGATCGACTTCGAGGAGGGGCTGCACACCTACTTCACTGTTGGCGACGTCAGAAAGATCAAGATCAACGGCCTTGACGGCGAGCCCTACACGGATAACCTGACCGGCAAGTTTCACAGGCTAGAGGGCGATTTAACTTTCGACGCCGAAACGGATATTCGTTTCGACACGGTGAAGAACCCCAGGATCGTCGACGAAGAGTTGGCTCGCGTGATCAGCATCGAGAGCGTGGGCGCTAGCAACGTCGTGGTTTGGAACCCGTGGGTCGACAAGTCGAAGGCGATGCCGGACTTCGGTGACGACGAGTGGCCGGGAATGGTTTGCGTCGAAGTGGCGAACGCCAGGAGCGGCTCACTGGTGCTTGCGCCGGGGGAGCGTCACGTCATGAGCCAAGTAATCACGGTCAGAGAGATTTAAGCTCTGCCGGTCTAAATATTTAAGGAGAGGAAACCCCGTTTTGGGTTTCCTCTCCTTATTCTTAGGTACTGAGAGTTTTTAGAACAGACCCTCAAGATCTTCCGGCGGGGCAAACGTCGGATCGACGTCCGTGAACATTTTGCTAACCGAGCGGCCCTTGTGGATGCGTTCGATGGCCTCGGCGAACAGCGGGGCGACCGTCTGTACCTGAAGCTCTGGCCAGTGCAGGGGAGCGGGCAAGGTGTCGGTGGTGATGACCTCTTTAATGAAGCTCTCCGCGCGCATTTTCGCCACGGCTTTCCCGCTAAACAATCCGTGCGTGCATGCGACGCGGGCATCCAGCGCACCGAAATCTTTCAACCTGCGACATAGCGCGATGATCGAACCGCCAGTTGCGATTTCGTCGTCCAGAACGATGGCGTGCTTGCCCTCGACGTCTCCAACGATGTTGTCGATGACCACCTTGTCGTCACCGAGACGACGCTTGGAGCCGGCCGCAACCTGCAGGCCGAGAAGGCGGGAGAACTGGGTCGCGTTCTTTGCGTTGCCCAAATCGGGCGAAACCACGACCGAATTTTCTAAGTCGCTTTGGAGGAAATAATCGGCGAGGACCCCGAGCGCCGTCAATTGGTCTACGGGGACGTCGAAGAAAGCCTGCACCTGAGGTGCGTGCAGCTGCATCGTGAGCACCCGGGAGACGCCGGCGGTGACCAGCAGGTCCGCCACGAGCTTGCCGCCAACGGAAATCCTGGAAGCGTCCTTCTTGTCCGAACGGGCATAAGAATAGTGCGGGATGACCGCGGTGATCTGGGAGGCCGATGCGCGCCTCGCCGCGTCGATCATCAGCAGAAGCTCCATCAGGTGCTCCTGAGTTGGGGGAGTCAACGGCTGGACTAGGTAGACGTCGCGCTGCCGAACGTTAACCATCAGTTGCGCCTGCAGGCAGTCGTTGCTGAACCTGCTGATTTTCACGTCAGAAAGATTTATATCCAGATGATCACAAATTTCCTCGGCCAACTCCTTGTGCGCTGAACCCGAGAAAACCACGATGTCTTTCACGTTGAAAACCCCTTGCGGCGAGAAGACTATTTATAGAAGAAGACTAACGCTTATAGGCGGGTCTTTCATGTCGAAGTCGAACACCATTCTTCCGTCAAATTTTTCATCTCACCAAGCTGTTGGGCCTTTGTGAAAGAATTGGATCATGAGACAGCGTCGTAACCTCAAGCCAGACCCAGCATGGACGAAGCATTATCAGCATGGCGTTAAGCCAAGAATTGTTCCGCCGACGGAGTCGTTGGCCGAAATGTTCGCTCGTTCCGTCCAGCAGGCTGGCAAGAAGACGGCAACTGTTTTCTTCGACGCAAAAACAAGCTACAAAGCGCTAGGCGACCAAGTCTCTAGGGCCGCCAATTCGCTGCGCCGTATGGGGGTTCGCCCCGGCGACAGGGTGGCCGTATTGCTGCCAAACTGCCCGCAGCATCTGGTGGCCATGTACGCGATCTGGCGCATCGGGGCGGTGCTCGTCGAACACAACCCGCTCTACACCCAGCCCGAGCTCGAGACGATGTTCGCCGACCACGACGCCCGCGTCGCTATCGTCATGGACTCCGTGGTGCCCAAGCTGAAGAAGATGCCTCTAAACGTGCGTCCCCGTACGATCGTTTCGGTGAATCTGCTGCACGCGCTTCCGAAGCTGAAGCGGATGGCCCTTTCGCTGCCGTTACCCAAACTGCGTAAGATGCGCGCCCAGCTAAGCAGTGGCGATAGGGGCTCGATGACCTGGGAGGAGATGCTCTCGGCCAAGCCGATCAGCAATCGGGTGCCGTATCCGCAAGTAAATTCTCTGGCGGCAATCCAATACACGTCCGGCACCACTGGCAAGCCCAAGGGCGCCATGCTGACCCACTTCAACCTCTACTCGAACGCGCTGCAGGGTGCCGCCTGGATGCGCGGGGCCGAAACAGGCAAGGAAACCAGCTATGCGGCGCTTCCCATGTTCCACAGCTTCGGCATCACCATGCACGCCACCTTCGGCGTGCTCAAGCAGATGCGTCAGGTGCTGTTCCCCAAGCCGGACACCGACATGATCGTCTCGGCGATGAAGAAATACCCGGCAACCGTCTACTGTGTGGTGCCGATCCTCTACCAGCGCACGGCGGAAACCGCCCGCAAGCGTGGCGTCTCGCTGAAGAGCTGCAAATACTGCATTTCTGGCGCCGCTGCGCTGCCCGATTCGACGCGCACCCTTTGGGAGAAGGTTTCGGGCGGGCTGCTCGTTGAGGGCTATGGTTTGACGGAGGCGTCCCCGGTGGCCCTCGGCAACCCGTTTTGGAAGTCCAGGCGTCCGGGCACCATCGGCATTCCTTTCCCGTCCACTTTGATGAAGGTCGTCGACGACGAAGGCAACCAGGTGTCGCCGAACACTCCCGGTGAGCTGCTGCTGCAGGGGCCGCAGATCACCCAGGGGTACTGGCACGATCGTGAGGCCACCGAACAGGTGCTCAAGGATGGTTGGCTACATACCGGCGACGTCGTCACCGCTGATGAGGACGGCTTCGTGACAATCGTCGCCCGCAAGAAGGAAATCATCGTCACCGGTGGCTTCAACGTCAGCCCAGCAGAGGTCGAGGAAGTGTTGAATAGCCACGAGGGAATAGTCGAATCTTGCGTGGTCGGGCTGCCCACCGAGCGCGGCGACGAGGAAGTCGTTGCCGCCGTTGTGCTGAAACGAGACGTCAAGCTGGACACCGAGGAGACGCGCAATTGGCTGAAGAAGCAGCTTGCCGCATACAAGGTGCCCCGAAAATTCTTCCCCGTCGACGAAATCCCGAAGTCGATGCTGGGCAAGGCACTGCGCAAGCAGACCCGAGACCAGATTCTGAGCAACCTGTGAGGGATAACCAGATAGCGCCGCCAGCCAGGCGCTATCTGACGGACGTTGTTGTCTTAGGCTGCGGCGCCCCGGGTCTGCTGGCCGCTCTTCGAGCCAGAAGGGCCGGCCTTGAGGTGACCGTCCTAGACGTGGGCGATGGCCGCGATGAGAACCTGCTGTGGATCCCTGAAAGTTATCACTCGGCCAGGAACTACCTAGATCAGGTGTTGGGCGACGCAACCGTCGAACAGTCTCAGCGCAGACACGATTTTTTGCAGGCGGCCACCTCGCTGCCACAGCTGTTAGCCGAGTTCGGTGTCGGGCTCGCTAAAACGAAGATCCGGGACAACTATCCGCAGCTTTCATCAGCCTCGAAAGGCCGGGTGTGGCGAGTCATCTACAAGGAAAAATTTTGGAACCTGGCGAACGCAGTCATCGATTCGTCGGTTCTGAAGATGCAGTTCCTCAGCGTCGCTGCTCAAGAGGAGGTCAGCGTTTGGAGCGTTGAGGGTCTGGAGGATCTGGTTTGGCGTGACGGACGAGTTATCGGACTCAGGGTTCGACGTGCTGGGACGCCGATAATAGTCGAGGCCAATTTTGGGGTCGTGCTGTCAAGCGGAGGTTTCGGCCAGAACGTGAAGCTGCGCAGGCGTTTCCTTCCAGGCACTAGGGCGGATCGCCAGCTTGAGGTCGACGGTGATGGGTGCGTCATCGAGGCTGCCGTCAACCACGGCCTCGACCTTGGTGCGATGGCTCGCACGTGGTCGTCGATCGGGATGCAAGATCCGCTTGGCGAGGGCTGGGTGGACGCCACCGAGGCCGTCCGGGCTGGCCATTCGATGCTCGTGGATTCCGCTGGCCTCAGGTTCTGTGACGAGTCCGAGCCGCCGGAGGTGCTTGCCGAACGATTTGAAAAGGCCTGGTTAGTTTTCGATTCGGCACACCGAAAGACGGTTCCGCTGGGCTCGCTGAAGCCCGGGCACGTGCCCCGGAAGGCGGCCGAGAACGGGGGACTGCGAAAGGCAAAGAGCCTCGAGGAGCTCGCGCGAGTGATCAGGGCTCCCCGCCTTACCGAATCCGTAAAACGGTTCAACGCGATGGCGGATGCCGGTAACGACCTGGATTTCGGACGAGACTGGCAGATTCTTGGCAACGAAGAAAATGCCGGAATTAGGGGCAGGCTGACCCAAGCCAGGCAGAGTCTCGGCTCGTTAGCCAGACGCGGCAACGGGCTAACTAACGGGCCCTTCTATGCGGTTGAGATTCGCCCGTGCGACGCAGGCACCAAGGGCGGAATAATCGTCGATTCGCAGGCCCGCGCCCTTCGCGGTGGCGAACCCGTCCCAGGCCTATACGCCATTGGCTCTGCTGCCGCCTCGATCTGCGAACTTCGTAGCCCGGCTACGGGGACGAGGGCAACCGAGCGGCTCTGCGGAGCGGCCCAGATAGCCTTTTAGGCGCCGTCCTCCGTCGAGATCCGATTTTTCAGCAGATGCCGGCGGGCGATCAGCCAGATGACGCCGATGAGGGCGATGCCCAGCGCGGTGGAGTCGTTGCGCCAGGCCATGTTGATGCCGTCGTAGCACAGCAAAACGAGAGTGAACCAGCAGGCGATCTTGACTGCCTTCGGGCTAGGTTTCGCCCACGGCAGCGCGATCCAGCCCCAGAGGATGTACCAGCTGCGCAGCGCCGGAGCGCAAATTGCCGCGGCCAGGTATCCCCACGCGATAAACGCGCGCGGCTTTTTTCTCGCCACGCTCAGCGCTAGGCACGCCACTATCGCCGCAGCCACGGCGATGCCCAGGCTCCTGGCATAGTGAACCGCTGCACGCCCGGTGGGGTCGATACCGAGCATGTCGACGAATATCTGAACCACCTGGCCGGCTAGCGTGAACGGCGCCACCGTTATGACGCGTCCCGGGACATTGACGGCCTCCAGCCAACCGAATCCAAGCCTCGTCGCGAGGCTGATTAGCGCGAACACTCCGATCGCGATGCCCAGGCTGATTAGTGCCCGCGTCGCGATCACTGCGACGTGTCTTGCCCGCCAACTCGTCCAGCGTTTGGAGATCAGTGGCAGGGCATAAGCCACAAGAAAAGCCGGTTGTTTGATGGCGGCGCTCACGCCGATCACTGCGGCACCGAGCAACCACATGTTGTTGGCTAACAAGCCAAATGTTCTGGATTTTAATCCCGCGACCCAGACAGCCAGCACAACCAGCCCCATCATCAGGGAGTCGTTGTGCGCACCGCCTACGAAGTCGATCACCAGCAGCGGGTTAAGCACGGCGAACCAGGCTGCGAACGCGGGATTCGCGCCCACCTGACGACTAACTCTAGGGGTGAAAGCGCTGATCATCGCGACGCCAATTAGGGCAGGGATTCGCTGCAGAACCGCGGCGAGGTAAGGCTGTCCACCGCTAAGCAGCACCAGAAGATGTTGGATGCGCAGGCTCAGAGGACCGTAGGGTGCAGTAGTGTTTCGCCACACCCACGCAACCTGGTCTGCAAAGGGGCCAGGCAAAACTGCTGGGCCTGCGTCGTAAGGGCTGATGCCGTTGACCAGCTGCCAGCCCTGCGCCGCGTAGGAATACGCGTCGTGGCTGAATATCGGGGGAGCCAACAGAAACGGCGCTGACCAGATCAAAAGAACTGCCCAGTGCTTAATGTTTCTGTACGGCTGTTCCTTGCTTGCCTTCGACCCGGGGCGCAGCCTGAGCCAGGCATCCACCAGAAGCAGAAGCCCCGTCATAGTGACGAGGGTACCCAGAATCCTGAACGGCATCCCCGTCATCGATAGGCGGTCTAGCCAGCGCCAAATGGGCGTCGATCTGGGCAGGTAGGCGGCGGAGATACTGCCCAGCGCGATCAGCACAGTGCCTAGAAAACCCCGCTTGACGAAACGCGCGCGCCAGGCGGCCGCGATGTCCGCAGCCACCCTCGTTCGGAGTTTGATTCCTGGCATGATGTAATACCTTACTGTTACGCCCCGATAAATTATTACCGGCGTTGGCCCGAAAGGTATCCGCCCTAGTGAAAAACGCATAGGCAGTAGGGCGGCCAGAAGCCGGGCCACTAAAATCGCTAGTGGAGTAGGCGACGAAAGGATCCAAGTGAGCGACGAAGTCCTGTTTGAAATTAACCGCGGGGTGGGCAAGATCACCCTCAATCGTCCGAAGGCAATTAACGCGCTGACAAGCGACATGTTCAGGAGCCTAGATGCCAAGCTAGACGAGTGGGCCGAAGACGAGCGCGTCGAACGCGTCGAGCTCACTGGCGTCGAGGGACGCGGATATTGCTCTGGCGCCGACATTCGCGCGTTGCGCGAGTTGATCGTCGAGAAGGGCGACGGCTCCCCGTTGCGTGAATTTTTGGAGCTCGAGTACGACGTCGATGCCAAGATCGTCAGGTTCCCAAAGCAGTTTGATTCTTACCTGTTCGGGGTTTCTATGGGTGGCGGCTTGGGGCTGTCAATGCATCGCGGAGGCGCGGGCAAGCGCGTCGCTAAGGCGGACCTCAGGTGGGCGATGCCGGAAACCGGCATCGGGCTGTGGCCAGACGTTGGAGTGACGTACGAGCTGGCCAGGATGCCCGGTGAACTAGGCACCCACCTGGCGCTAACCGGAGCCCCCATCGACGCCGCTTCTGCTCTGTATGCGGGCGTGATTACCGAGGTCGAAGGCGACGTGGCCCCGGCTAATTCTGCGCTGGCTAAGAACCAGCCGTGGATCGACGAGTGCTACAGCGGCGACGATCCGGTCGAGATTCTGCGTCGGCTGGAGGAGCACCCGATAGCAGCAGCCCGCGAGACTGCTGAGCTGATTCGGGGTCGCTGCCCGATGTCCGTTTGCGTTTCGCTCGAGGCCGTTCGTCGCGCTGCGAAGGCAAAGGACGTCTTCGAGGTGCTCGATCAGGACATGGCCCTCGGCCGCGCATGGGCCAAGCAACCCGAAGAATTCGTCGAGGGTGTGCGCGCCCAGCTGGTGGACAAGGATCGTCAGCCGCGTTGGCGAAACCAGCGTGTCGAGGAAGTCGATCCTGCTGAGGTGCAGGCCAGGTTCGAAGCCTAAATCTTGTAGTCGATGGCTAGCGCCGCGTGATCGCTCACCCTCGACGCATAGTCGGGGGCTCTCCAGACCTTGGATGTCTCGGCGCGCGCGGCCAGCTTCGGCGTCGCCAGCTGGTAGTCGATGCGCCAGCCCGCGTCGTTGTTAAAGGCTTTGCCGCGCCAGCTCCACCACGTATACGGGCCTTCCTCGCCAGGGTGTAGATCTCGGCTGACGTCGACGAGTGAATCGGGTGAGATGATCGAGTCGAGCCATTGCCGTTCTTCCGGCAGGAACCCGGAGGACTTCTGGTTGCCCTTCCAGTTTTTCAGGTCGAGGTTGGTGTGGGCGATGTTGTAGTCGCCGACGATCACCAGTTCGCGTCCGGTCTGCGCAGAGCGCTTCAACATTTTGGAAAGCTGCTTCGCGAACCCGGACAAGAACGACATTTTCGAGTCGTACTTGGCTTTGGCGTTTTCCAGATCCTTGTTTCGAGTGTTGTACGGCGAATCGCCTTTGGGTAGGTACAACGATGCGACAGTGACGGGTGCATCGGCAAGGTCCACCTCTATCCAGCGGCCTGCCTGCCTGAAATCTTCGAGCTCCGGCTCCAGCGGAAGCTCGTCGGGAGTGTCTAGCTCGGTCTGCTCGACGCCCACGAGCTGCATCGACTTGCCGTTCCAGGTGCGCACGGCTTTCGGGGCGTTGCGCGTCATGATCGCGACGCCGTTACGCCCCGCAAGATTGCCTTCGCAGTAGCTGACGTGATAATCGCCAAACGAATCCGGCAGCTGCTCGGCGCGGCAACGCACCTCTTGAAGGGCGATGACGTCGGCGTCCACGTCTGACAGCCACTCGACGAAGCCACGTCGGGTTGCGGCCCTGATTCCGTTTACGTTGAAGGTGACGATTCGCATGGATCTCAGGATACCTAAGGCAAAATCGTCGCCTCGAAGGTTGAACTTGGCTTTCCAAGCAGTTTCGTCTACCCGATAATTAAGAAAACCAACTAGATTTGTTCGCCATGAAGAAGTGGCGCACGAAGTCGGCGGTTGTTGCAGTTATAGCGGCTTGGGTCGCTCCCGTTGCGGCGCTCGCAAGCTATCTGCTGCTCGTGGCCGCATATGGCGGCGTCGGTGGGGCCGCGACGACGCTAATCGGTCTAAGCATGGCCGTGATCGCGATCTTCGCGCAGGCCACCGCGCTGATCTCTGCCCTGCTTGCCGCAGCCAAGAACAGGGAAAGGGTGCGCGCCGGCGCCATTATTTTGGCGACGATTCCTCTAGCACTATTGGTTTATGCGGCATATGCGTTCGCGCAGACAAACACCGCGAGCGACGTCTTCGGCCCGCTCGTTTTCATCTACTCAGGCATCGCGCTGCTGATATCTACGCTGCTTATTACGTTGCCCGAACACCTCGGAACGCGCTGAGTTCCGCCAGTATTGCCCGATTTTTGTCATCTCGCAGAATTCTGTTAGAGTCTTGCACTGCTGGTCATCAAGTTTGAGCGTTCGCTACGCGGGCACGAAGATTTGAAGCTTTGCAAGGCAGCTTGCCCGAGCGGCCAATGGGAGCGGTCTGTAAAACCGTCGGCTTACGCCTACGATGGTTCGAATCCATCAGCTGCCACCAGAGGACGCCCCGCGGGTGCGGGGCTCTTTTGCTCTGTGAAGCAAACCGGCAAAAACAATTTCAGGGTTAACTTGCGCTGAATTTGTTTATCAGTTGGCTCGTCGGCTAAATTAGTTCGTCGGCTGGCCCCGATAGCTCAGGTGGTAGAGCGCATCCTTGGTAAGGATGAGGTCCGCAGTTCAACTCTGCGTCGGGGCTCTGTTGGTGGCAGACCCGCAACCGCGTGGGTTAACCAAAAACCGCCCTTGCCGGGGCGGTTTAAGTTTCCTTAGGGATGTTGCCGGCAATGGCGGGATAGCTCAGGCGGTAGAGCAAGCGGCTCATAATCGCTGTGTCACGGGTTCGAGTCCCGTTCCCGCTACGAACGATTGAGCCGAGCAAAATGCTCAAGCTTGCTTGAGCATTTTCGAGGCGATTGAGTTCGTTTGAGTCGCGAAGCGATGAGATACGAACAACAAACGGCCAGATGCCCGGAGCGTTTGGCTAAAGCTCGAATTGCGGGGCTTGTGTCGGCAGGCTCTACGACGAAGGCATTTAGATAACGCAGACCAATAGAGAAGGTAACGATGGCTAAGAAGTCTGGGGACGTTCGTCCTAAGATCACGCTCGCTTGCACCGAGTGCAAAGATCGCAACTACATCACCAAGAAGAACCGTCGCAACACTCCCGACCGCCTCGAGGTGAAGAAGTTCTGCCCGCGTGACAACAAGCACACGCTGCACCGCGAGACTCGCTAAATAACTTTTTAAAAAAGCCGCCTTCGGGCGGCTTTTTATTTTGTTCAACAATCTAGTAGACGCTTACAGTCCGCAGTCTTTCGTCTCTGGCTAAACTGGCACACGTGGCTATTTCGTCAGAACACATTGGACGCTCGTACCCGTCCACTTCCGTATACGAGGTGAACGCCGAGAAGATCGCCGAATTTGCGACGGCTCTCGGTGACGATAATCCGGCATATTTCGGCGACGACCCCGTCGCCCCGCCGACGTTCCCCGCGGTCATCGCGTCCAAGGCCTGGGGGCCATTCTTCGACGACCCGGACCTGGGCTTGGCGTTGCATCGAACGATTCACGCCGATCAGCGTTTCGACTATGAGCGTCCGCTGCGCGCCGGAGATCGCGTGAGCGCAAAACTGACCATCACCAAGGTGCGCAACCGCGGCAACGTGAACATGGTCACCATCGACGTAGAGATTTCCGACGAGCAGGGTAAGCGTGTCGTGACCGCGACCAGCCAGTTGATCCACACCGCAGAGGAGCAGCAGTGATTGACGTCCAGATCGGCCAGGAACTGCCCTCGCTAGAGATCGAGGTCACCAGGACCACAGCGGTCATGTATGCGGGTGCGTCCGGGGATTTCAACCCAATCCACCACTCGGATCACGCCGCACAAGCAGTCGGCATGCCCCAGGTGATAATTCACGGCATGTGGACCATGGGCGCGGCACTTCGGGTGGTCACCGATTGGATCGGCGACCCGACCAGGGTGGTTAACTACTTCGTCCGCTTCACCAAGCCTCTTCCGCTCCCTGACGACGGAGTGGGGGCGAAGATGCTCGTCACCGCCAAGGTGAGCGCCGTCGACGAAGGCCTTGCCACCATCGCCATCGAAGCCAAGAATGATGAAGAAAAACTTCTAGGAGCCGCGAAAGCGCAGGTGCGTCTTGACTAGCATCAATTTGAATTTCGATCCGTCCGATTCCAGCGCTTGCCACGTCGAGAGAGGCTCGGTGGAGAACCTGAGCCGTTGGCAGCCGTCCGCTGATTCGAGCCTGGCCGCTCGCACCACCACCAGGGTGGGCGGACCCGCGAAGAAACTCGTCGTAGCTAGAAGTTCCGAGGAGATCGTCGACGCGGTAAAGGCCGCAGACGAGGCTGGCGAGCCGCTGCTGGTTCTGTCAGGTGGCTCCAACATGCTAGTCAGTGACGAGGGTTTTGACGGCACTGTGGTGCAGGTTGCGTCCAGGGGCGTCACCTTCGATCAATCCGACTGTGGCGGAGCTATGGTTCGCGTCGCAGCGGGAGAGGTGTGGGATAACTTCGTCGAGTTCACGATCACCCAGGGCTGGGTGGGCCTCGAGGCGCTTTCGGGTATCCCCGGCCTGGTAGGCGCGACCCCGATTCAAAATGTCGGAGCTTACGGTCAGGAGGTCGCCACCACCATCGCCCGCGTTCGCACCTGGGATCGCCAGGCAGGGGAGCAGCGCACTTTCACCTTCGACCAGTGCGGCTTCGGATATCGAGACTCGATGTTCAAGCGTTCCCTGGCAGAGATGGGCGAAGGAGCAGTGACCGGGCGGTACGTGGTGCTAGAGGTCTGGTTCCAGTTCGAGCTTGGCTCGATGTCCACCCCGATCGCCTACAAGCAGTTGGCGGAAGCGCTGGGCGTCGAGATCGGGCAGCGAGCGGACGCGCGCGAGGTTCGCGAGGCGGTTCTCAAACTGCGTGCCAGCAAAGGCATGGTGCTCGATGAGGCTGATCACGACACCTGGTCGACGGGTAGTTTCTTCACCAACCCGATCCTCTGCGCAAAAGACGCCGCGAAACTTCCTGACGAGGCGCCCAAATTCGAGCAGGCCGACGGATCCGTGAAATCTTCTGCCGCCTGGCTAATCGACCACGCGGGTTTCAAGCGCGGCTATCCAGGCGAGGGCGCGGCGACGCTGTCCACCAAACACGTCCTCGCCCTGACGAACAGGGGAGGCGCGAGCGCCACCGAGCTCGTCGAATTGGCGACGAAGGTGCGCGACGGAGTCGAAGAGACCTACGGCGTTAAACTCGTTCCCGAACCCGTCCTCGTCGGATTGAAACTGGGGTAGGCGAAGCGAAAATTGCAGCGCCGATGCAAGGTCCATTTTTCTGTTGACAAATTTGGCGCTAGACTACTGATCTTGGTGGCTCAGTTGCGGCTGTTTACAGCAAGCCGGGG
Organism: Propionimicrobium lymphophilum DSM 4903; assembly: GCF_000423485.1. Classification (GTDB taxonomy): domain Bacteria; phylum Actinomycetota; class Actinomycetes; order Propionibacteriales; family Propionibacteriaceae; genus Propionimicrobium; species Propionimicrobium lymphophilum. The sequence continues at coordinate 21,741 of NZ_AUIB01000010.1, forward strand.
CTGTAAACCACCCCTTGAATAGGGCAATAGCTCAACTGGCAGAGCAGCGGTCTCCAAAACCGCAGGTTGGGGGTTCGAGTCCCTCTTGCCCTGCAAAGCGGGGCGGATAAGTCTCGCACGCGGGTTTCGACTGAAACCCGCTTTTTAAGATCGAATAGCTTTCGTATCGGCTCCGATGCGAGACGCAGCGCAGATAAGGAAAACGGTGGCTGATAGCAATAAGCGTCCAGACGACTCGGTAGACGAGCCGTCCAAAAAGACGTCCCCTTCCGCCGAAGAAAAGACCTCAGATCTTGCTGCCGCCAAGCCGGTAAAACGCAAGCACACGCAGGCCCCTGTCAAGAAAGCCAAGCCAACCAAGAAGCGCGGCGAGGTAGCTGAGAACGAGAGCGTTGGCCCGATTAGGTTCGCTAAGCAGTCCGTTGGCGAGTTGAAGAAGGTCGTATGGCCGACCGGCGACCAGACACGCCAGTATTTCATTGTGGTTTTGGTCTTCGTTCTGTTCATCATGACTGTCGTCGCCGGGCTCGACGCCCTGTTCGGCTGGGGCCTCCTGCAGGTCCTGGGCCGCTGATTAGGAGATTTTCATGACTCAGACCCCTAACGAGGATCAGGATTTCCTCGAAGACGGCCAGCTCGCTGGCGAGGTGAACGAGGAAACTGGCGAGGTGGACATCGATCTTTCGGCGCTCGGTCTCGGCGAAGAAGAGCCCGAGACAACCGAAGAAGTAGAGATCAACCTGAACTTCGACGCTGACGAGGAAGAGGAAACTCCCTCCGAACCCGAGATCAACCTCGATGCCCTTTCCGAAGACGAAGAGTCCGAAGAAGACGAAGATGCGGACGACACCGAGCAGGCCTTGGAGCGCGAGCTGGTAGCCCTTGAGGACGAGCTTCGCACCAAGCCCGGCGACTGGTACGTCGTGCACACCTACTCGGGCATGGAAAACCGCGTAAAGCAGAACATCGAGGCCCGAATCGTTAACTTCAACCTCGAGGACGAAGTCTACGAGGTCATTGTCCCGACCGAAGAGACCGTCGAGGTCCGCAACGGTCAGCGCAAGAACGTCACCCGCACATTCATGCCGGGCTACGTCCTCGTTCGCATGGACATGACCGACGAGGCCTGGCAGGTCGTTCGTCACACTCCGTCCGTTACGGGCATTGTTGGCTACGAGAACCAGCCGGTTCCGCTGTCCATCGACGAAGTGATGAACATGCTCAAACCGCTTGTTGTTTCCAAGGTTGCTGCAGAGACGAACGCTCGCGCCAAGAAGGTCGACAAGATCGTTGTCGCCGACTACAAGGCGGGCGATTCGGTCATGGTCACCGACGGCCCGTTCGCTGGTGTTCACGCGACGATCGTCGAAATCAACGCCCACAATCAGAGGGTTCGCGCAAACGTCGAGATTCTCGGCCGTGAGACCCCTGTTGATCTGACTTTCGAGCAGATTCAGAAGGTTATCTAATCTGCCCGTCTTGCAGAGTTAGCTGGCAATGCTGCAATTGCTATTTTCGCTATCGCACTTTGGGTGCGTAAACTCTGTGTGTTCATAACTGAATAGAAGAAAAAGTAACTACTAGCAAGGACCCTAAAACATGGCCTCCAAGAACAAGAAGGTTGCGCAGGTCGTAAAGATCGCGATCCAGGCTGGTGCGGCTACTCCGGCTCCGCCAGTTGGTACCGCGCTTGGCCCGACCGGCGTCAACATCATGGAATTCGTCAAGGCGTACAACGCTGCGACGGAAGGTATGCGTGGATCGATCGTTCCGGCTGAGATCACGATCTACGAAGACCGCTCTTTCGATTTCATCACCAAGACCCCTCCGGCCTCAGACCTTCTGAAGAAGGCTGCTGGTCTGCAGAAGGGCTCCGGCGTTCCTAACAAGGAAAAGGTCGGCACCGTGACCAAGGATCAGGTGCGCGAGATCGCCGAAACCAAGATGAAGGACCTGTCCGCTAATGACGTCGAGGCTGCGATGAAGATTATCGCTGGCTCCGCACGTTCCATGGGCATCGTCGTAAAAGACTAACTTTTTAAACTCTGGGTCGGGCAGCACGCCCTTACCAGAACTGGTGGAACAGCCTGCGAGGCTGTCGAGAAAGGAACCAGCATGAAGCGCAGTAAGCGTTATAACGAGTCGGCCGCTCTGGTCGACGGCTCTCAGCTGTACACGGCTGAAGAGGCAATTAGCATCATCAAGCAGTACGGTGTTGGCAAGTCCGACGAGTCCGTCGAGGTTTCCATGCGTCTGGGTGTAGACCCGCGCAAGGCTGACCAGATGGTTCGTGGCACTGTCAACCTGCCTCACGGCACCGGCAAGACGGCAAGGGTCCTCGTCTTCGCTCAGGGCGCCAAGGCAACCGAGGCTGAGCAAGCTGGTGCGGACGAGGTCGGTGCAGACGAGCTCGTCGAGAAGATCAACGGCGGCTACCTCGACTTCGACGCGGTCGTTGCTACCCCGGACATGATGGGTAAGGTCGGCCGTCTGGGTCGCGTCCTCGGTCCGCGTGGATTGATGCCGAACCCGAAGACTGGCACCGTCACCATGGACGTCGCCAAGGCTGTTTCCGACATTAAAGGCGGCAAGATCGAGTTCCGTGTCGATCGTCACGCGAACCTGCAGTTCATCATTGGCAAGCAGTCCTTCGATAAGGACGCATTGGTGGAGAACTACCGCGCCGCTGCAGGCGAGGTGCTGCGTCTGAAACCGACCAGCGCTAAGGGTCGCTACGTTCGCAAGATCGTGATTAGCACGACTTTCGGTCCGGGTGTCCCGATTCAGCCGACCGCTAAGGACGAGGCCTAAAACATTTTTGAAGGAGCGCAGCCTGCGGGCTGCGCTCCTTTTTTCTGCCAAACTTAACTCGCTAATACAGTGCTTCAGGCCGGAGTTTTGCGTTTGCCGTAGTCATAGGGTTTCGGATTGTGGGGGCCACGCAGATTTCGTTTTAAGCGTTGAGTTTGGCAGAAAAATTAATTTGTCTATTGCCAGCTACGGCACTTCAAAGTTGAAGCGACTTGCTTGATCACTTCTTTGGGGGAGCGCCTAATGGCTCGCGGAGTGATGTGAAGGACTATCCACCCTTCTGCCGTGAGCAGGTTGTGTCGAGAGCGGTCCTCGTGAAAAGCGGTTTGGTTTAGGTGGTACTTTTCGCTGTCGATCTCGATCGCGACTTTCTGTTCTTCGAAAGCTATGTCGAGGATGAAATTCCTCCCAGAAATTTTTGTGGTTATGTTTCCACGCCATCCGGTTATCCCGAAGGCGTTCAGTAGTTCTTGCATTTCGAGTTCGGGCAACGACCACGGATTCCCGCGAGCTTTAGTTACGCAGTCAAGATTCCTCAGCGATGACCGTTCCGGCAGTCGTTGGTAGGCCTTGATTAGGGATTCTGCGCTCACGACCTTTCTTCTGAGCGCCTCGCAAAGCGCAGAGTAGTCGTCGTTTAGGGACATGTGAAAAACAGAGATTTCGGGAGCTGCAACGAAGCCTGATCCCCAGGAAGTCTTGAGGTCATCGGGTATGGATGCCCTCGTGAAGCGAAACTTTGGGTACTGTCTGGCAGAAAACTGCGCCGATTGGCAGGCTGCAGTTATGAGTTCTGGCTTGAGATCAGGCATGAATTGGAGCTTTGCTGCGATTTCACCAAGCAAGACAAAATTCGGGTTGTAGATGAGCGCTGCGGCCGCCAAAGTAAGCGGGTCGTTTTCGAGGTGACTCTGGCAGTAAACACCCGGGAGGAGCTTCGTTATTTTCTTCGAAGCTGCGGCTTTTGCTAGCCCGTAGCGGACAGCTCTGTTGTCTTTGCTGCGTAAAATACCGGGTGCTGCGTACGAAAAGTGCTTCTTCACGGCGTAACCATTGTCGAAAGCGTGAAGGAAAAATCACCGTGACAACACTGAAGCGATGCTGCCAATGTTTACCAAGATAGTTTTCCTGCCAAACTCAACTCGCTAACGCGACGCTACGGGCCGAAGTTTTACGTTTGCCCTAGTCAGAGAGTTTTTGGAGCAAAGCTGCTGCGCTGAGCCTCTTTTGAGCGTTGAGATTGGCAGAAAAACGTGGTGTTGCAGCAATTTTGTCCTGCCTGGCCTATGGGCTAATGTTTGTCGAGCCGTAGACCGCAGGTGGAAACTTAATGCGAAAGCGCCCGCGCAGGTGCCGTTCTTGTGACGTTTAGTCACAAATACCCGGGCATCTGTGCGCCGGGTTTTCTTTTTCTACTCGCGCAACGCGGCGTTAATGAAGTGGAAGGAGAACCAATGGCGAGGCCAGATAAGGCAGCTGCTGTTGCAGAGCTGAAGGAAAAATTTAGCAACTGCGCCGCTGCTGTGCTGACTGATTACCGTGGTCTGACCGTTGCTGAGATGAAAGATCTTCGTCAGCAGCTGGGTGCGGACACGAGCTACGCCGTTGCGAAGAACACGCTTGCTGCTATCGCTGCTAAGGAAGCCGGCATTGAGGGTCTTGACGACCAGCTGGCCGGCCCGACCGCTATCGCCTTCATCAATGGCGATATCGCAGTTGCTAGCAAGACTATGCGTAGCTTCGCAAAGGAACAGCCGCTTCTGATTGTCAAGGGCGCTGTGCTCGAGGGCAAGGTTATGGACGCCGACATGGCGAAGAAACTTGCCGATCTCGAGTCCCGCGAGGTGCTACTGGCCAAGCTGGCTGGCGGCATGAAGGCCAGCATGAGCAAGGCTGTTGCCACCTTCGCCGCTCCGCTTTCCAAGGCTGCACGCCTGGTTGGCGCCCTCGAAACCAAGGCCAAAGAAGACCCGTCGGTAATCGGCGGTGCAGGCGAGGCTGATCAGAAGCCGCAGGCGCAAGAAGCAAAAGAAGAATCTACCGATGTGGCGGCCGATTCCGCCGCGAGCGAATAAATACATCAAGAAAGGACGCCACAATAATGGCTAAACTGAGCACTGAAGAGCTGCTTGAGCAGTTCAAGGAAATGACCCTGATCGAGCTTTCCGATTTCGTGAAGGCTTTCGAGGAAGAGTTCGACGTTGAGGCTGCCGCTCCGGTTGCCGTCGCTGCTGCTGCCGCTCCGGCTGCTGCTGGCGGCGAGGCTGCTGCTGCAGACGACGCCGATGCCGAGGTTGACGTTATCCTCGACTCCTTCGGCTCCAACAAGATCGCCGTCATCAAGGAGGTTCGCGCTCTGACTGGTCTCGGCCTGAAGGACGCTAAGGACCTGGTTGAGGGCGCTCCGAAGCCTGTCCTCGAGAAGGCTAAGAAGGAAGATGCCGACAAGGCTAAGGCTGCTCTGGAAGAAGCCGGCGCAACCGTCTCCTTCAAGTAGTAATTACTTAAGAAATATCGCCCGACTTTTGTCGGGCGATATTTTTATATGCGATGGACGAATTCTTTTCCGGCAAGACGGTACTCATCACGGGTGCGGGCGGCAGCATCGGCGTTGAGCTTGCCGAGCGCTTGAGCGGGTGTTGCCGATTGGTTTTGTTAGACCGCGACGAGTCCGCGCTGCACGCCGCCCAATTGCGTCTCTATGGCAGGGCGAATCTTGCCGATGACGGCATCATCCTCGCGGACATTAGAGACGAGCAGACAATTTTCGACCAAATTGCGTCTCTTCGTCCCGATGTCGTCTTTCATGCCGCTGCGCTGAAGCATGTGGTCGCTTTAGAGAAGTTTCCTGCCGAGGCTTGGAAGACCAACGTTCTTGGCACGTTGAACGTTCTGCGTGCCTGCGTCGAGGCCGGCGTGGATACGTTCGTCAATGTTTCGACGGATAAAGCCGCGCAGGCGTCCTCGGTTTTAGGTAAATCGAAAAGGATCGCCGAGGGACTGACCGCGTGGGCGGCTCGGCAGAGCGGTCGGCAATACCTCAGCGTCCGGTTTGCCAATGTATTGCACACTCGCGGATCCGTCTTCGACACCTGGAATGCGCAGATTTGTGCGAGCGGGCCGCTAACGCTAAGCGACGATGATGCCACGAGATTCTTTATCACGAAAGATCAAGCGGTCGAGGTACTTCTAGAGGTGGCCCGATCCGGAGCTGCCGGTGAGGTGCTGGTTTCGACCGACTCGAAAGAACTTCGGATGCTAGACCTCGCTCGCCAAGCCATCGCCGATAGCGGCAGAGATATCGAAATTATTCGGACCGGTCTCGGTGCGGGGGAGCGAATGCACGAGAGCTTGGTTGGGGTGGATGAGGTCGTCGTACCTTCTCCGGGTAAGGGGTATTTGCGCTTGGTGACAGAGCCTTTAGCTCCAGAAGATCTTCGCGTGGAGATGCTGAGCTAATAAGCAGATCGGCGCGAAGGTTCTCGGGGTTGCCAGAATCTAATGTGGACAGCGGAATTTCGTCGTAGCTCGGCTTTAACTTAAGCGATGCTTTTTCTGGCCTCACGAACCGGGCCCGTGAGACCAGACTAGGCGATGATTAAGTAATCAGGAGATGGGGATGAGAACCCTCTAATCTTGCGGCGGTCGTAAACGTAACGATTGTGAGTTCTAAGGCCTGAAATGCTTGGAAATGCGCCTAGTAGTCGCTACAGTCGTTAATGTTCAGTGATGAAACGGCCTCGCGATTTTAAAATAGTTCGGCGAGTCTCAACCGGCAGTGGAAACATTGTCGGCTACTTTTGCTATGTAGATTTGCCTACATGCCTAATTTTGGTTAAAGTCAATCCTTGCCCTAACGCTTTCACGTGCCCGATTTGACTCGGGTCGTTTAGCGTGCACTGAACCTTCTTGGAAGGATTGCATCTTGGCCGCCTTGCGCAATGCCTCGAAGAATAGAAATGTTATATCGCCTAGCGGGCGTATCTCCTTTGCGAAGATCGCTGAGCCGCTAGAGGTACCGAATCTGCTCGATCTGCAGATCAAGTCCTTCAACTGGCTGGTCGGTAATGCCGACTGGCAGGCTGAAGTGGACGAAGCCCTGGCACAGGGTCGTACCGACATCAATACAGTCTCAGGCCTCGAAGAAGTCTTCAAAGAGATTTCTCCCATCGAGGACTTTGCTCAGACAATGTCTCTGAGCTTCCGCGACTACCGCTTCGAAAACCCGAAGTACTCGGTTGAGGAATGTAAGGACCGCGACGCCACCTACGCGTCGCCGCTGTTCGTCACCGCGGAGTTCATGAACAACGAGTCCGGCGAGATTAAGAGCCAGACCGTTTTCATTGGCGACTTCCCGCTGATGACCGACAAGGGTACCTTCATCATCACCGGCACCGAGCGCGTGGTCGTTTCCCAGCTCGTTCGTTCGCCTGGCGTGTACTACGAAGTGCTGCCCGATAAGACCTCCGATAAGGACATCTACACGTGTAAGGTCATTCCTTCGCGCGGTGCCTGGTTGGAGTTCGAGATCGACAAGCGCGACACCGTCGGCGTGCGTCTCGACCGCAAGCGTAAGCAGAACGTCACCGTCCTGCTGAAGGCTCTCGGCTGGAGCGAGGATCGCATCCTCGAGGAGTTCGGCCAGTATGAGTCCATGCGCATGACGCTGGAGAAGGACACCGTCACCACAACCGACGAGGCCCTGCTCGACATCTACAAGCGTCTGCGTCCCGGTGAGCCGCCGGCGCGCGAGGCCGCTCAAACGCTGCTGAACAACTACTACTTCAACGACAAGCGTTACGACTTGGCAAAGGTTGGTCGGTACAAGATCAACCAGAAGCTCGGCCTGAACCTGCCGTTCGACAAGCGCGTCCTGACCATGGACGACATCGTCGCAGCGATCCACTACATCTGCGCACTCCACGAGGGCGTAGAGGAGGTTACCAACTCCGAGGGCGTCGACATCCTGGTTGAGGCCGACGACATTGACCACTTCGGCAACCGTCGTCTGCGTACCGTCGGCGAGCTGGTGCAGAACCAGCTTCGCACCGGCATGGGCCGCATGGAGCGCGTCGTTCGCGACCGCATGTCCACCCAGGACGTCGACTCCATCACCCCGCAGTCGCTGATCAACATTCGTCCGGTCACCGCTGCGCTGAAGGAGTTCTTCGGAACTTCGCAGTTGAGCCAGTTCATGGACCAGAACAACCCGCTGGCCGAGATGACCCACAAGCGTCGTCTTTCCGCGCTTGGTCCTGGTGGCTTGAGCCGCGACCGTGCGGGCATGGAAGTCCGTGACGTCCACCCGTCTCACTACGGCCGTATGTGTCCGATTGAGACCCCTGAAGGCCCGAACATTGGTCTGATCGGTTCGCTGGCAACCTTCGCCCGCGTCAACGCCTTCGGCTTCATCGAGACCCCGTACCGTAAGGTCGTAGACGGCAAGGTAACCGACCAGATCGATTACCTGACCGCAGCCGAGGAAGACCGCTACAACATTGCTCAGGCGAACTCGGAGCTCAACGCCGACGGCAGCTTCGTCGAAGACCGCGTTACAGTTCGCGTTCGTTTCGGTGACGTCGACGAGGTTCCCCCGAGCGAGGTCGGCTACATGGACGTTTCGCCGCGCCAGATGGTGTCGGTCGCAACCGCACTGATTCCGTTCCTCGAGCACGACGATGCATCTCGAGCTCTGATGGGTGCGAACATGCAGCGCCAGGCCGTTCCGTTGATCAAGACCGAGGCTCCTTACGTGGGCACCGGCATGGAGTACCGCACTGCTACCGACGTCGGCGACGTCGTCATGGCTAACAAGACCGGTACCGTCACCGACGTTTCGGCCGACATGATCGAGATCGCTAACGACGACGGCACTTACCAGACCTTCCGTCTGGAGAAGTTCAATCGTTCGAACGCGGGCACTTGCGTTAACCAGCGCCCGATCGTCCACGTCGGTCAGCACATCGAGCCGGGCACGCCTCTGGCCGATGGTCCTTCCACCGACAACGGCGAGCTCGCTCTCGGCCGCAACCTGCTGTGTGCGTTCATGCCGTGGGAAGGCCTCAACTACGAGGACGCGATCATCCTCAGCCAGCGCGTTGTTAGCGAAGACCTGCTCACTTCGATTCACATCGAAGAGCACGAGGTCGACGCTCGCGACACCAAGCTTGGCCCCGAGGAAATCACCCGCGACATCCCGAACGTCTCCGACGACATGCTCGCCAACCTCGACGAGCGCGGCATCGTCCGCATCGGCGCCGAGGTGACCACCGGCGACATCCTGGTCGGCAAGGTTACGCCTAAGGGCGAGACCGAGCTCACCCCGGAGGAGCGCCTGCTTCGCGCAATCTTCGGCGAGAAGGCGCGCGAGGTTCGCGATACCTCCATGAAGGTTCCGCACGGCGAGACCGGCATCGTGATCGGTGTTCGCGTCTTCGACCGCGACGAGGCCGACGACGAGATGCCCCCTGGCGTCAACCAGATGGTGCGCGTCTACGTCGCCCAGAAGCGTAAGGTTCAGGAGGGCGATAAGCTCGCTGGCCGTCACGGTAACAAGGGCGTCATCTCCAAGGTGCTTCCGGTCGAGGACATGCCGTTCCTCGAGGATGGCACCCCGGTCGACATCATTCTGAACCCGTTGGGTGTTCCTAGCCGAATGAACTTGGGTCAGGTGCTCGAGCTTCACCTCGGTTGGATCGCTCACTCCGGTTGGGACCTGGACGACGTCGAGGGCGAATGGGCCGACCGCCTGCGCGAGGTTGGTCTCGGCCACGTCGATCCGGGTGCGCGAGTCGCCACTCCGGTTTTCGATGGCGCCAACGAGGAAGAAATCACCGGTCTGCTCGAAAACGGACTGCCCACCGAGGACGGCCACAAGCTGGTCGGCGCCAGCGGCAGGGCCACCGTTTACGACGGCCGCACCGGACGTAAGTTCCCGGAGCCGGTGGGTGTTGGCTACATGTACATGCTGAAGCTGCACCACCTGGTCGACGACAAGATCCACGCCCGTTCCACCGGTCCTTACTCGATGATTACGCAGCAGCCGCTGGGTGGTAAAGCCCAGTTCGGTGGCCAGCGTTTCGGCGAGATGGAGGTTTGGGCACTGGAAGCCTACGGTGCCGCATGGGCGCTGCAGGAGATGCTCACTATCAAGTCCGACGATGTCGCAGGCCGCGTGAAGGTCTACGAGGCGATCGTCAAGGGCGAGAACATCCCCGAGCCAGGCATTCCGGAATCGTTCAAGGTGCTCGTCGAAGAGATGAAGTCGCTGTGTCTGAACGTCGAGGTCCTCGGCAAGGACGGCCAGATCGTTGACCTTCGGGAAAGCGATGACGACTACCGCGCAAGCGAAGACTTGGGCATCGACCTGTCTAGGCGTCCCGGAGCTGATTCTTCGTTCGCTGTTGACGAAATCTGAGCCTCCAGCTCAGACCCTCAAACAACTTTTCGACTTCAGTAGGAAAAAGAGATAACTGTGCTGGATACCACTAATTACGATCAGATTCGAATCAGGCTGGCTTCGGCCTCCCAGATTCGGGATTGGTCCTTCGGTGAGGTTAAGAAGCCGGAGACCATTAACTACCGCACGCTCAAGCCGGAGCGCGACGGTCTCTTCTGCGAGAAGATTTTCGGCCCGACCCGCGACTGGGAGTGTGCTTGCGGTAAGTACAAGCGCGTCCGCTTCAAGGGCATCGTGTGTGAACGTTGTGGCGTGGAGGTTACCCGCAGCAACGTTCGTCGCGAGCGCATGGGACACATCGAGCTGGCCGCTCCGGTCACGCACATCTGGTACTTCAAGGGTGTGCCGAGCCGTCTGGGTTACCTGCTCGACGTCGCCCCGAAGGACCTGGAGAAGGTCATCTACTTCGCGGCATACATGATCACGAAGGTCGACACCGACGCCCGCGATCGCGATCTGCCGAGCCTCGAGGCTAAGGTTTCGACCGAGCGCAAGCTCATCACGAGCCGTCTCGACGCCGACATTGCCGAGCGCTCCAAGAAGCTAGAGGAAGACCTCGAACGTCTTGAAGAAGAGGGCGCAAAGTCCGACGTCAAGAAGAAGATCAAGGACGCCGGCGAGAAGGATCTGCGCGCCATTCGCAAACGTGCGCAGCGCGAAAGCGACCGCCTGGACGCCGTCTGGAGCAGGTTCAAGACCCTCAAGGTTCAGGACCTAGAGGGCGATGAGATCCTCTACCGCGAAATGAAGAAGCGTTTCGGCAAGTACTTCGAGGGCTGCATGGGCGCTGAGGCTATTCAGCGTCGTCTCGCGGATTTCGACCTCGACGCCGAATGCGAGAAGCTTCTCGAGATCATCAAGACTGGTAAGGGCCAGCGCAAGACTCGCGCACTGAAGCGTCTCAAGGTGGTTCGTGCTTTCCAGGGCAATTCGGATTCTATGCAGGGCATGGTTCTGGACGCCGTTCCGGTTATTCCGCCGGATCTTCGTCCGATGGTTCAGCTCGACGGTGGCCGTTTCGCAACGTCCGACCTCAACGACCTTTACCGCCGTGTCATCAACCGCAACAACCGTTTGAAGCGTCTGCTTGATCTTGGTGCGCCTGAGATCATCGTTAATAACGAGAAGCGCATGCTCCAGGAGTCGGTCGATTCGCTGTTCGATAACGGTCGCCGCGGCCGCCCGGTCACTGGACCTGGCAACCGTCCGCTGAAGTCTCTGTCCGACATGCTCAAGGGCAAGCAGGGTCGTTTCCGTCAGAACTTGCTGGGTAAGCGTGTTGACTACTCGGGTCGTTCCGTTATCGTCGTTGGTCCGCAGTTGAAGCTGCACCAGTGTGGCCTGCCGACGCAGATGGCTCTGGAGCTCTTTAAGCCGTTCGTAATGAAACGCTTGGTTGAGCAGAACTATGCGCAGAACATCAAGAGCGCTAAGCGCATGGTCGAGCGCCAGAGGGCCCATGTTTGGGACGTTCTGGAAGAGGTCATTAAGGAGCACCCGGTTCTGTTGAACCGTGCACCTACGCTGCACCGTCTGGGTATTCAGGCGTTCGAGCCGCTGCTGATCGAGGGCAAGGCTATTCAGCTGCACCCGCTCGTTTGTGCCGCGTTCAACGCTGACTTCGACGGTGACCAGATGGCTGTTCACCTGCCGCTGAGCTCCGAGGCCCAGGCAGAGGCTCGCATCCTGATGCTGTCGGCTAACAACATTCTGAAGCCTGCGGACGGCCGTCCGGTTGCGCTGCCGAGCCACGAGATGATCATCGGCATGTACTACCTGACCATGGATGTCGACGGCCTGCCCGGCGAGGGACGTGCGTTCAGCAGCCCCGAAGAGGTCACCCTGGCCTACGACAGGAACGAGATTGACATTCGTTCGAAGATCAAGGTCAAAGTGCAGGATATGGTTCTGCCTGAATCGCAGGCCGACCGCAAGCGTGCAGATGGCTCTGCAGTCATCGACACCACAATGGGCCAGTTGATCTTCAACAAGGTTCTGCCGGAGTCCTTCCCGTTTGTGGATTACCTCTGCGGCAAGAAGCAGATCAGCGCCATCATCAACAGGCTGAGCGAAGAATACCCCCGCACGGTCGTCATCGAGACCCTCGACGCTTTGAAGGACCTCGGTTTCCGCTGGGGTACCCGTTCCGGCGTCACGATTTCTATCGGCGACGTCGAGACTCCTGGCAACAAGGCAGACATGATGGCCTCCTACGACGCCAAGGCAACCAAGATCGACAAGCTCTACGAGCGGGGTGCGGTTACAGACGACGAACGTCGTCAGGAGCTCATCCACATTTGGACTGACGCTACGACCGAGCTGACCAACGCGATGGAGAAGAACTTCTCCAAGACGAACCCGATCTTCATGATGGTGAACTCGGGTGCTCGAGGCAACATGACTCAGATGCGTCAGATCGCTGCTATGCGTGGTCTGGTGGCCAACCCGAAGGGTGAGATTATTGCTCGCCCGATTAAGTCGAACTTCCGCGAGGGCCTGACCGTTCTCGAGTACTTCATTTCGACGCACGGTGGCCGAAAGGGCCAGGCCGACACCGCTCTGCGTACCGCAGACTCCGGTTACCTGACCCGTCGTCTGGTCGACGTCTCGCAGGACGTCATCGTCCGCGAGAAGGATTGTGGCACAGAGCGCGGCCTGTTCAAGACCGTCGGTGTTCGTGGCGAGGATGGCGTGCTTCGTGCCGCAAGCAACGCTGAGACCTCTCTCGAGGCCCGCAACCTGGCCGTCGACGCAGTTGACGCCGAGGGTAACGTTGTTGTTCCGGCTGGCACCGACCTGACCTCTATCGAGGTTGCGAAGCTGCTGGCTGCCGGCATCGAGCGCGTCAAGGTTCGTTCGGTTCTCACCTGTGAGTCCCAGGTCGGCATCTGCGCCATGTGCTACGGCCGTGGCCTGGCGGACGGCAAGCTTGTCGACGCCGGCGAAGCCGTGGGTATTCAGGCTGCGCAGTCGATTGGTGAGCCGGGCACCCAGCTTACGATGCGTACCTTCCACACCGGTGGTGTTGCAGGTGACGACATCACGCAGGGTCTGCCTCGTGTTGTCGAGCTCTTCGAGGCCCGCGTGCCTAAGGGCAAGGCTCCGATCGCCGAGGCCGATGGCCGCGTCAAGCTGGAGGAGTCTGACCGTGGCCGCAAGCTGATCATCGTCCGTGATGACGGCCAGCCGGACATCGAGTACTCGATTCCGCGCCGTGCTCGCCTGGAGTTTGAGGATTCAAACCGAGTTCGTCACTCCATCAAGGACGGCGATCACGTCTCCGTTGGCGATCAGCTGACTGGTGGCACCATCGACCCGCACGACGTCCTGCGCGTTCAGGGTGTTCGCAAGGTTCAGGAGCACCTGGTGGCCGAGGTTCAGAAGGTGTACGCCACGCAGGGTGCGCCGATTCACGACAAGCACATCGAGATCATCATCCGTCAGATGATGCGTCGCATTACCGTCATTGAGTCGGGCGACACCGAGATGATGCCGGGTGAGCTGGTGGATCGTCAGCGTTACGAGCAGGAAAACCGTAAGGCTGTCACCGAGGGTGGCAAGCCTGCAGAGGGTCGCCCGGTGCTGATGGGCATCACGAAGGCCTCTCTTGCTACGGATTCCTGGCTGTCCGCTGCGTCATTCCAGGAGACCACCAAGGTTCTGACCGACGCCGCTATCAACGGCAAGTCGGATCACCTTGAGGGTCTGAAGGAGAACGTCATTCTCGGTAAGCTGATCCCTGCCGGTACCGGTCTGGATCGTTACTGCAACATCCGTGTTGAGCCCACAGCCGAAGCTAAGGCTGGCGCCTTCACGATGAGTTACGATCCGTTCGATTACGACTTCGGTGCTGGTTCCGGTGACGCGGTTCCGCTGGATGATCTCGACTTCAGCGATCTGCACTAAAGCAAATAACTTAACGGGCGTCGGTTATCCGACGCCCGTTTTGTTTTTGGTCAATTTTTCGCAGTTTGGCCGTATTTATCACGCCGGCCTTGCGGGATTAGTTTCCGTCTTTGGGCTCGTCTTTTAACTTAATCAGCGCTTCCGCGACTGAAGATAAGTCGTGGCTATTTGCGTCGTCGTACAGCGCATTGTCGAATACTTCGCTGTATCCCCAGTTGATCAGCAGTTTTCGAAGGGCGCGCGTGCCGATTTTAGAGTAGGCGTTGTTTGCCGTAAGTACCGAGTCGATGATGGCCTCTACCGCTTGCGCGATTTCCTTCAGGAGGCTGCGGATGGGTTTAGCGGGAGTGGGGTAGCGCAACGCGTATCCGCGCAACTCCTGCATCAGTAGATAGCTTTCTTGGTCATCTGGCAAAGCCTCAACTATCTGGCCAGCAATTTGGCCAAGTGTCTGCTGGCGCTTTGGCTGCCGCTCAATCCATTGTCCAAGTTTTTCCGCAAGCAGTTTGTTGACTTCCTCGATTTCGTCTGGAAGCTCTTCTTGTGGCTCTCCGATGCGTGCCAAAAGCGTCTGAACGATGTAGCGCCATAGCCCGCGTGTCAGGTCGACCAAAAAGCTCGGCATGTCAGAAAAGTTTGAGTAGAACGCACCTCGTGTGAAGCCGGCCTTTTTGCAGATGTCGCCGACAGAGGTGGCGCCAACGCCCTTTTCGACGATTAGTTTTCGACCAGCGTCAAGTAATTTGGTTTGAGTTTCTTTCCGTCGTTTGGAAGCGCCCTCTGTAGCTAGCCGATCCAACATCTTTGCTCTACGGGCGCTGATTGTTTGGGCGGCCTTATTTCTCATGCTTCGATCCTAATCTGTGCAGCAGCGATGACTCGTCATTTCATAGTTCGATACATATGTGTATTCTAGTTCTGTTCGTTTTGGATACACCTCTGTATTGAAGGTTTGATGAAGAAAAGAAAGCATCTGGTTGCCAACATCGTTGTCGTAACAGCACTGGTACTGATTCCATTGCTGTACGCGAGCGTCCTGACTTCCGCTTACCACGACAACACTGCAAACATCTCTCGGGTTACAGCAGCAGTAGTCAACGAAGATGAACCCGCGCAGTTCGAAGGGCAGCGCTTGGCTGTCGGCCAAAGCCTCACCGAGAAACTCTTGGCGGGAGACGGCGGATTCAGATGGAAGCAGATGGAAAGCCAAGATGCAGACGATGCTTTGGCCGAAGGGAAGGTCCGGGCAGTGCTGAAGATGCCGGTCAATTTTTCTGCTGCGGTCGCAGGGTTGGGTGACTTCGAAAAAGACCCCGAAGCGACGCAGCTATCACTGACGACGGATGACGGCGTCAACTATTTGTCTGGAACGCTGGCTGCGACTGTAGCCGCCAATCTGGAAAATTCCCTAACCTCAGAGATCGCAAGCCAGTACATCTATAACGTATTGAACGGATTCGGTATCGTCGACGAAAAGCTCGCAGACGCGCAGAATGGGGTTGCTCAACTATCTGATGGGTCTGCCAGGCTGACCTCTGGTCTTAGCGAGCTGGAAAATGGTGCAGTTCGTGCTGACGCAGCAGGCGTGCGTCTCGCCGATGGAGCTACCAAAATCCAAAATGGCGCCGACTCGTTGGCCAATGGATCGGTTCAACTACGTGACGGCCTCCAGGCGTCGGCGCCTGGTGCCGAGAAACTCGCCGATGCATCCGGTCGGCTTGCCCAAGGCACTCAGACTATGAATGGCTACATGCCCGAGCTGGGTTCCGCGACTGACCGACTTGCGAGCGGTAGCGCGAAGCTGGTGGGCGGCTTGGCTTCGTTCGCCGAAGCCCTTTCTCGCTATACCACTGGCGCGGATCAACTGGCAGCGGGAATTGGTGAACTGAACGCAAAAATGCCCGCTCTGCAGGAGGGTGCTGCGAAATTAGGGCAGGGCTCCGCAGACTTGAACTCAGGACTCGCCTCACTTAGCGATAATTCAGTTGTCTTGGCCCAAAAACTGGGTCAGGCTAAAGCAGGGGCGTCAGAGCTGCAAACCGGAGTCACCCAAGCGGCTAACTCGATACAACAGCTGAGCAATGCGTGTGCCGCCTTGCATACCGGACAAGATCCGATATGCGTCTCGCTCGCTAATCTCAACGAGCAGCTTCCGCAAGCGGTTGCAGGCACTCAGAAACTGACTTCAGGGGTGGCTCAGGCATCCCAAGCGGCAGGCCAGTTATCTGCCGGAGCAAAATCTCTGTATTCGGGAAGCGAGGCGTTGAATCAGGGGGTCCAGTCGCTTGTAGTGGCTATTGGTGACGAGGACGACGGTCTTGTCGAGGGCGTTAACAGGCTAAACGTAGGTGCTAACAAGCTGGTCGGACCCTACGACGAACAAAACAAAACGAGGCTGAACTCTTCGGCACTGATCGCTGGATTCAGTGAGATATCCGATGGCTCAAGCGAACTGGCTTCTGGCATGAAAGCGCTAGATTCGAAGGTCCCCAGATTGGCAAACGCAGCAAACGCGTTAGGTAGCGGAAGCCAGCAGATAGCTTCCGGCAGCGCGGCTCTCGCATCAGCGCAGACCAGATTGCTCCAGGGAGCTAACGACCTTGCGGCTGGACAAGGTTCTCTGGCATCCGGGGTAGGCGAGCTTTCGTTCGGTAGTCGGACGCTGTCCGAAGGATTGACTTCCCTTAAGCAGGCGAGCTCGACCGCCAAACAAGGCAGCGGAAAAATCGATGATGGTCTAAATTCCCTCAAAGATGGCATTCAAGAGGGTCGCCAAAGCCTTCCCAAGGTTTCTGCCGAGCAGGCTCAGGACAGAGCGGACGTAGCGGCAAGCGCTGCCCAAGTGAATGCCTTGCGAAACAATCCGGTCAACTCGAATGGCGCTGGGTTCGCCCCGATGTTCATGACGCTGGCCATGTGGGTTGGTGGAATCGGCATTTTCATGGTTATCCCAGCGGTCGATCGGCGCTTGAAGAATAAGCCGTGGCGCATCGCTGTGGGACGAACCACAGGTACGGCAATCCTGCTTGGCGTGGCCCAGGCAGTATTGATCAGTCTTGGATCGAATTGGCTTTTGGGGCTGGGGACGGAAAACTTGCCTGCACTCGTCGCCGTATGTCTGGCCGGCTCGCTGGCATTCGTCATCTTCAACCAGGCGTGCGTGGCAGTGTTTGGGTTCAGGGGACGCTTCATCTCGCTGGTGCTTATCGTCCTGCAGATCGGATCGATGGGAGCTACATTCCCCATCGAGACCAGCCCGCAATTCTTCCAGGTGATCAGGCCTTGGCTGCCTATGACATACGTGAGCCAGGGGATCCGGGCTGCGATCAGCGGAGGAGGAGCTAACAACGCGATATCACTGGCGCTTTTGTTCTCTGCCGGCATGTTGCTTATGTCGATAGCTCTAGTGGCGCTCGCAACTTGGCGTCGCTGGCGCTACGCCGACAAGCAAGAGAAGCTAGCCGTCGCCTCCTGAGACGCTGAACGCGGGCCTCAAGCTAAGCCTGGTGGTTACTCGTCGTACTCGCCGCCGAACAGCTTGACGCCCGTGTTCAACCAGTCGCTATCAGGGCGGCTCACCAGGCGGGCGTTGTTGTAGGCCATGCGCATCGTGAGGATGGTGTGGCCGACATAGACGCCCGTGGGCATCAGCTCGGAGACAAGCGCGACGTCGGGACGCTCGTCGTCGGTCAGGTCTAACGGCAACAAGAGGGTCATGGTGCCCTTAGTGGGGTAGTAGGCGGGAACTGCGGTGCGGTAATTCCACTGCGCGCGTTTCTGCGCCAACTCGATGGCGTCGTTGAGCCGGTTGGTTAGCCTGCGCATGTACTTCGGCTCGTTTTGGATTAGCTCGGCGAGATCGGAGAACTTGTCTTTGCGCGCCCGACGGTCAGCTGTTGAGTAGATGTTTTCCAGAAACGAGGACGCCTCATTGAAGCCGCGTAACTCCTCGGATAGGAAGGCATCCGGCAGACGGTCGATATTGTCCAGAAGAATGTGCTCGCGATCGGCGTCAAGACGTCGGGTGCCGTCGAAAACCAAGTCTTCAAGACGCTTCACATACTTCGCTCTCGGCGGCAGCGGGTTAAAAGTGGAAACCAGTTTTTTGCCGGCACCCGACTGCCCTGCATAGCAAAACTCTTGGAAAATCCAGGGCTGCGGGCCCCTCTCGTTGGCTGTAAAGCAGGCGTAAATCGCTTCGTAGGTTTTGTTCACCAGGCCGGTGTTAAACGCGGCGAATTGCGCATCTTCGTCCTCGAAGACCATGCCGTCGCTCTGCAGTTTGTAGAAGGTGTACTTAAGGTAGCTGCGCAGAATGCTGTACGGTTTCCTGCTGTTACCGCGCTCCTCGATGAAATCCCAACTCTCGTCCAAGGCCAAATCTGCAAGCGGAGGAAGGATTGTTTCCCAGCCACCAGGGAAGAAAGCCCAATCCCATAACGCGTTTGCCGGGTTCGAGTACGTTTTGGAGTGCTTGTGCGTCACATATGCCATGTACCAGGGCAGTCCCTCGGGACGAGAGCTACGCCTGATGGATGCGACGATCGGCTGGCCGTCGTCGGTGAGATCGTGAAGCGGAAAAGTGATGGTATCAGGGCTGAACATGTACACCGCGCCCAGTTGCCTGGCGGCCTCCCAGTCGGCGTTCAAGTTCGTGAACCAATTCTGGTCTTGGCCATAGACGTCGGTCAGCGTCCGTTGCTGATGGTGAGGCACGAAAACCAGGTCTGTGATTGGGCCGAGGAGCTCTTGGCGCAATTCAAGCGGAACGGGGCTATCTTGCGCCCCTTGTTTTTGAGCAGACTGCCTGATGACGTCAATTTGTTCGGCGGTAAGCTCAATCATGTTTAATCCTCGCATTTGGTGGTTTTACAACCATTCTAAATAACCTGACTGACAAAATTTATCCTCAGCTATCGGCCCTCGTTGGGCAACAAGCCGCATTCGCTAGCGAATGCGGCTCAAACAGCACAGTATTGATGTACAGGCCAAAAAGCGAGGAGGCTTTTCGTGACATACCCCGAGGTCGTTCAAGAACTAGTTGATTTCGAACCGACGAAGGAGTTCTTCGTCGGCATCGACTCTGATGGCTGTGCCATGGATGCGATGGATATTAAGCATCAGGAATGTTTTACCCCCTGCTACATCAAGCACTGGGACCTACAGCCAATCTCCACGCTCGCTAGGCAGACGGCGCTCTTCGTAAACCTAGGCTCGATCACTCGCGGGTTGAACCGTTGGCTTGCTCTAAAGCAGCTGCTCGACCTGCTTCGCGACCGTGTCGAGGTGGCAGAGCGTGGCGTCACCATTCCGGAGTATCCAGAACTTACAGATTTCACCCAGGCGCCCGATTATCCGCTCTCCGATAAAGGCATAGCTGCCTACTACAAGGATCACCCATCCGAGACGATCGAACGCGCGATTCGTTGGGGCGACGCGGTGAACGATTCGATCGCAGACATGGTTCACGGCTGCGGC
This sequence comes from Propionimicrobium lymphophilum DSM 4903, assembly GCF_000423485.1. Lineage (GTDB taxonomy): Bacteria > Actinomycetota > Actinomycetes > Propionibacteriales > Propionibacteriaceae > Propionimicrobium > Propionimicrobium lymphophilum. The sequence goes on from NZ_AUIB01000010.1 coordinate 41,395, forward strand.
CCGTTCCCCGGAGTCCGCGAAGCCATCGAGGCCATGCAGGCTGATGTCGACACCATGGTCGTTTCAGCCACACCGGTCCATGCGCTCGAATATGAATGGAATGCGCACGGCCTGGCCCCTTACATGAAGATGGTCGCCGGCCAGGAGCAGGGATCCAAGGCGGAGCACGTCCAGTACGCTGCCAGCGGCAAGTACGATCCCGAAAAGATCATGCTTATCGGCGACGCACCAGGCGATCGTGACGCGGCTAAGAAGGCGGGTTGCCTTTACTACCCGATCCTGCCCGGCAACGAGAAATACTCCTGGCAGCGTTTCAAAGACGAGGCACTAGACAAATTCTTGAAGGGCAAGTACTCGGGCAGCTATCAGGAGAAACTCATTGACGAGTTCAACAGCTACCTGCCAGACAAGGTTCCGTGGGAGACGATCTCCGGTAATAAAGACGTTCCGATGCCAAAGGTGAAGTAAAAAATTATTTAAAAAATGATCCGTTTTCGGGCGGGTCATTTTTTGTTGCGCTCGCTTTAACAAGCGCTTTTGCCTTGCATTTGCCCCATTTGGTTAGGGTAGTGACTATGCCTTCTTGTTGCATCTGATAATTTGGCCGCTGCAGGTGTTTTGGTTGCGGGGCCAAAAGAGCGAATTTTTCGTTAGGGAATTGTTAGCCCCCCAGTGCTGCAACTATCTGGAATGGGGAAGGCTATCTAGTTACTATGAAGCACGTGTCAAAGAACAAGTCTAAGGTTAAGCGGATAACGCTGTGGGCGACGCTGGCAGTAGTTCTGATGCTGGTGCTGTCCGTCGCGGCGTACTGCTTCTACTTCTCGGGCAAGGGCTTGCCACGCACGTCCGTTGCAGGTTTCTCTATCACCGGCAAGAGCAGGCCAGATGTGGCCAAAGAGATGACTCAAAGGCTGAACGATACGAAAGTCAACGTAGAGGTCAACGGAGAGCAGAACTCTTACGCTCTCAGCGATCTTGGTGTGAACGTCGACGTTGACGCTACCGTTAAAGAGGCCTTCGCCAAGAACTCCAATTTCCTGAACTCGCTTGGCGCTTTGTTCAAGAGTCGGAACGTCGAGCCGGTCACTACCACCGATGAGGCCAAGCAGAAGGAAGCGCTGGATGCCTTGATCGCTAAGACTGGCGTTCCGGCCGAAAACCCCGCCGTCAAGTTCGACGAGAACGAGGGAGTCTTCAAGGCTGTCGAGGGCAAGAGCGGTAACGCTATCGACGTCGATAAGGTCAAGGAAACCCTCGACAAAGCTATCGATTATTTGAGCACTCAAGATATTTCGCTGACCACTTCTCAAGTTGAGCCGTCGATCAGCGTGGAACAAGCCACCGAAACGGCAAATAAAGCTAACGAACTGTTGAAGCTTTCTGCTTCCATCCAGGGACGTGCGCAGGCTTACGAGGCAACTGCCGCGACCAAGGCCGGCTGGGTGCAGATCGAAGCTGAAGACGACGCATACGCAGCCCCTAAGCTGAACGGCGACAAGATCGTCGAATGGGTGAATGAGGTGGCCGCAGCCGAAAAGGTTGAACCGAAGAACGGTGTTCGCAACTTCTCCGAGGAGGGCGAAGTTCTAGCCGTGGCTGTCGATGCTGTGGATGGATACACGGTCAAGAACGCAGATGCGGTAGCCTCCGAGGCTGTTGCTGCGCTGCAGGACGGTCAGAAGTACGCCGGCAAGTTCGAGTTCGACGTCACCAAGGCCGGGTACGAAGACAAGGTTGTTGCGGAAGGCGCAGAGAATCTTGCCTATGCGGCTGCTCCGGGAGAAAAATGGCTCGAGATTAATTTGGGTAATAACACGAGCTCAGCTTATGAAGGTGCAACCCTGGTTCGCGGCCCGATGCTGATGGTTCCCGGAATGCCCGGCGCCGAAACTGTTACCGGCAAGTTCAATGTTTATCTAAAGTACAGTTCACAGACCATGCGTGGCACTCACCCTGATGGTTCGCGGTACGTCACGCCGAACGTGCGCTGGGTGACTTACTTCCACGGTAGCTATGCATTCCACTACGCACCCTGGCAGACGAGCTTCGGGTGGAGCGGACCCGGCGGCTCCAACGGCTGCATTAACATGAACGAGGCGGATTCAAAGTTCATCTACGACTGGGCGCCGATGGGCACGGTTGTGGTCAGCCACTATTAAAAAACTAAATATTTATTACGGGTCAAAAGTTGCCTATGATGCGGCAGTTTTTGACCCGTCTTTATGCGCGGGGTATCCTGTTCAATTGTGTTCGGTGTGTTGCTACCCGAATACAAGCGCCCTGGCATGGCGCGGGACACCTAAACGTTGCGAGGAGCCCGCGAGTGTGAAAGGCCGCACAACGATTTTTGACGTCCGTGTGAGATGCTTGAACGGCTACGGTTTTAACGCCGACCAAGTCAGGCTCCATGTGATTTCAGGCCGTGATCTTCCTGGATGAACGGTGGTTCAGGCCGGCTTGACGAAAATTGTTAATGCTTAGGGAAACCCAAGACAACGAAAGAGAACCGAAAAGGTGCCTACAATCCAACAGCTGGTGCGCAAAGGTCGCACCGACAAGACTAAGGCGAGCGCGACCCCTGCGCTGAAGGGATCTCCGCAGCGCCGCGGCGTTTGCACGCGCGTTTACACCACTACCCCGAAGAAGCCGAACTCTGCGCTCCGAAAGGTCGCTCGTGTCAGGCTGTCCTCGGGCATCGAGGTCACCGCTTACATTCCGGGTGAAGGCCACAACTTGCAGGAGCACTCGATGGTGCTCGTGCGTGGCGGTCGTGTTAAGGACCTGCCTGGCGTTCGCTACAAGATTATCCGCGGTGCACTCGACACCCAGGCCGTCAAGAACCGTAAGCAGGCTCGTAGCCGCTACGGCGCGAAGAAGGAGAAGTAATGCCACGTAAAGGCCCAGCCCAGAAGAGGCCAGTGGTAGTCGATCCGGTTTACGGATCTCCGCTGGTTTCGCAGTTGGTAGCAAAGATCCTTCGTGACGGCAAGAAGTCCGTCGCTCAGAAGATCGTTTACACCGCCCTTGAGGGCACTCGTGAGAAGACTGGTGTCGAGCCGCTGCAGACCCTGAAGAAGGCTCTGGAGAACGTTCGTCCGGCAGTCGAGGTTCGTTCCCGACGCGTCGGTGGCGCCACCTATCAGGTGCCCGTCGAGGTCAAGCCGGCTCGCGCTAACACGCTGGCCATGCGCTGGCTCGTCTCCTTCTCGCGTGATCGTCGCGAGAAGTCGATGTCCGAGCGTCTCATGAACGAGATCCTGGACGCCAGCAACGGCCTTGGTGCTTCCGTCAAGCGTCGTGAGGACGTTCACAAGATGGCGGAAGCCAACCGCGCTTTCGCTCACTACCGCTGGTAGATTTTTTCTGGTCGCCCATCGTCAGCCGGTGGGCGACCTTAAAACGCTTACTGAACTTTTACGCAGGGTAACTACAAAACGAAATCTTGGTTACGGGCTTGCCCGCCTTGCCAAGATCATTCCTTTAGTCTCGATCGCATCGGGTACAAAAGGGATGTGGCCCTGCGGGGCAATAAAACTATTCATTCAACTAGAACTTAGGGGAACACGTGGCCCTCGATTTGCAGACCGACCTTAAAAAGGTGCGCAATATCGGCATTATGGCGCACATCGATGCCGGTAAGACCACCACTACAGAGCGCATCCTGTACTACACCGGTATTAACCACAAGATCGGTGAGACGCACGATGGCGCCGCAACCATGGACTGGATGGAGCAGGAGCAGGAGCGTGGCATTACCATTACCTCCGCTGCTACCACCTGTTTCTGGAACAACTACCAGATCAACATTATTGACACCCCAGGACACGTCGACTTCACCGTCGAGGTGGAGCGTTCGCTCCGTGTTCTCGACGGTGCAGTAGCCGTTTTCGACGGCGTCGCCGGCGTTGAGCCGCAGTCGATGACCGTTTGGCGTCAGGCTAGCCGCTACAACGTTCCACGTATCTGCTACGTGAACAAGCTGGACCGCACCGGCGCCTCCTTCTCGCACGCTGTCGACACCATCCGCGAGCGTCTGCACGTGGTTCCGGTCGTTCTTCAGCTGCCGATCGGCTCGGAGGCTGACCTCATGGGCATGGTCGACCTGGTCGAGATGCACGCCAAGACCTACCGTGGCGAGACTGACCTGGGCGAGCACTACGAGGTTGAGGAAATCCCGGCCGACATGAAGGATCAGGCCGAGGCAGCTCGCACCGAGATGCTCGAGACTCTGGCTGAGAACGACGAAGAGTTCATGGAGAAGTACCTCGGTGGCGAGGACATCTCCGTTGCAGACATTAAGGCTGCGATTCGTCGCGGTGTTCTGTCCAACGCTTTCACCGCGGTTCTTTGTGGTTCCTCCTTCAAGAACAAGGGTGTTCAGCCGCTGCTGGACGCCGTCGTTGACTACCTGCCTAGTCCGCTAGACGTTCCGGCCATCGTCGGCTTCAAGCCGGGCGACGAGTCGGTCGAGATCGACCGCGCTCCGAGCAAGGAAGAGCCGCTGGCTGCGCTGGCATTCAAGATTGCTGCAGATCCGCACCTCGGCAAGCTGACCTACGTCCGCGTTTACTCCGGCGTTCTGAAGGCTGGCACCCAGGTTCTGAACTCCGTCTCCGGCAAGAAGGAGCGCATCGGCAAGATTTACCAGATGCACGCCAACAAGCGTAACGAGATCGAGGAGCTGCCCGCGGGTAACATCTGCGCGGTCATGGGCCTGAAGGCAACCAGCACCGGTGACACCCTGTGTGACGCCGACCAGCCGGTTCAGCTCGAGTCCATGGACTTCCCGGATCCGGTTATCGAACAGGCTATTGAGCCGAAGTCGAAGGCCGACCAGGAGAAGCTGTCCGTCGCTATTCAGCGTCTGGCTGAAGAGGATCCGACATTCCGCGTTCACACCGACGAAGAGACCGGCCAGACCATCATCGCTGGTATGGGCGAGCTCCACCTCGACGTTCTGATCGACCGCATGAAGCGCGAGTTCCACGTTGAGGCCAACATTGGTAAGCCGCAGGTTGCGTACCGCGAGACCCTCCGCAAGGCTGTCAAGGGCGTTGAGTACACCCATAAGAAGCAGTCCGGTGGTTCCGGTCAGTACGGTAAGGTCATCATCGACCTCGAGCCGCAGGAGCCGGGCGCTGGTTACGAGTTCGTCAACGCAGTTACCGGTGGCCGCATTCCGCGCGAGTACATCCCGTCGGTCGACGCTGGTATCCAGGAAGCCATGCAGTTCGGTGTGCTAGCCGGTTACCCGGTTGACGACATCAAGGTCACCCTTACCGATGGTGCTTACCACGACGTCGACTCCAGCGAGCTGGCGTTCAAGATCGCCGGTTCGATGGTGTTCAAGGAAGCCGCCCGCAAGGCCGACCCGGCCCTGCTCGAGCCGCTGATGGCCGTTGAGGTTACCACTCCAGAGGACTTCCTAGGCACCGTTATTGGCGACCTGAACTCTCGTCGTGGCCAGGTTCAGTCGATGGACGAGGAGCACGGCTCCCGTGTCGTTCGCGCTCTGGTTCCGCTGTCCGAGATGTTTGGCTACGTTGGCGACCTACGTTCGAAGACTTCCGGTCAGGCCACCTACACCATGGAGTTCGACTCCTACGGTGAGGTTCCGAAGGCTATCGCCGATGAGGTCATCGCAAAGGCTAACGGTGGCGAGTAAATAGCTACAAAAATTGCCGGTCGGGATATCCTGGCCGGCAATTTTTTGGGTGAAAGCTAAGCTTTCCTGTCGAAATTGTATTTGCCCTATCCGCAGCCGATATCGAGTGGTGACTTAATTATTCGGTAAACAAGTACGGATGTTCGGCATCTGTCGATTTGGCGTGTGCTAGCGTTATTTCTCGCGTGGCCATGCCTTGCTAATTACTTATTCACTTGTCTTGGAAGAAGGGGCGTATGTCGCAAGACTTTTCTCCGGAGGAACAGAAACCCGGATCAGACGTAAACCAGGAGAATTTCTCCCAGGAGAATTTCCAGGAAGGCGCAGCCCAGGAGCCTCAGGGGTATCAACAGGGCGGCGATGCAGGCCAGTATTACGCTAACCAGCAGTATGGGCAGCAGCCCAATTACGGTTATGACCAGTATGGTAATCCGCTACAGCCTCAGCAGGGGTACGCAGGGCAGGGTAATTATCAGTACCCTCCGTCGAATAATGAGCCAACGGTAGCAATTGGTCAGTACGGCGATCCGTATGCGCAGCAGTCCCAGGGCTACCAGGGCTATTATCCGGAAAATGGCCAGTATGCCCAGCAGGGTTATTACCAGCAAGGTTATTACGGTAACCAGCCGCAGCAGGGCTACTACGGTAACGGGCTACAGTCCCAGCAGGGCTTTGATCCTGCCGTAAACCAGCAGGCCCAACAGATAGCTCAGCACATCGGCAACGTCTCTGCTTCCGCTCAGTCTTTCTTAGGAAAGTCCTGGAAGGCCTTCCAGCATGTACTAAGCGGTGCTCCAGAGAAGGCGCTAGAGATCGCTGAATCTTCTAAAAACTTCGGTTTGATCGCAGCGGGCGTGATGAGCGTACTATTCGGTTTCGCTTTCGCGAACCAGCGTTGGCGCGCGTCGGACGCGGCTGATAGCGCCTTGAGTGAAGTATTTGGTGGCTACACTTACTTCAGCTTCAACTTCGGCACCTGGCTGGTCACCTTGATCACGGCAGCTATCTGCTTCTTCATCATCGCGATGCTTCGTCCTTTGACCGTCAAGTGGGTGTTCGGCCTTCGTCAGCGCAGTGCAGATTTCCGTTCGATTCTTTCTTTGTCTTCGGTTTCCTACCTGCTGTCGGGTGCTGTTCTTGCCATTACTGGAATTCTTTGGTTGATTCCGAATGGCGCTACCTTCGCGCTTGGCCTTATTTTCTTCGCGCTAGCGATGCCATTCACGATGTTTGTAGCAGAGCTGCTGATCTTCACTACAATGAGTCAGAAGGGCAACTTCGATAAGTCCCCGATCATCCCGCACGCCCTCTTCACGGGTCTGTGGATGCTCTTCGTTGCGCTGACCGTTTCCTTCGAGCTTTGGTTCGTGTTTGAAATGATGAGCTAGAAAAGCTGATTTAGCGATCGGCCACCATGGGATAGTCCGTGGTGGCCGATTTCTTTTTATAACCAGACGTATTGCCTGATTTGGGCCTTGAAATGGTGGGCTACTATTGTGGAGTTGGTTTAATATCCATGACTGCGTAGGCAACATAGCGGGCGGCATTTGTGCTGCCAGTTTGACTATCGGCGCCAGCAAAGCAAAAATGGATAGAGTTCGTGGGCAATGCCCCGCGCCTTTAGCCGGACGACGAAGCCAAACCGGGCTCCGTAAGTTCTTGAGCTTGGGCCGGCAAAACCCGCAACCACAGACAAACTGTCTTGGGGGACGACGAACGATCGTGGTTTCGCACTGACAGTTGAAAAAGATAGGTCGAGGGTCTTTAGTCCCCGACGAAGTCCAGATGAGCCTCGCAACCAGCGAGGCGATAATCCGTAAAGGAGCCCAAGTGGCAAAGGCCAAGTTCGAGCGGACCAAGCCGCACTGCAATATCGGCACCATCGGCCACGTCGACCACGGTAAGACCACCTTGACCGCGGCGATTACCAAGGTGCTGCACGACAAGTACCCGGAACTCAACGAGGCATCCGCCTTCGAGAACATCGACAAGGCGCCGGAAGAGCGTCAGCGTGGTATTACCATCTCGATTTCTCACGTTGAGTACCAGACCGAGAAGCGTCACTACGCGCACGTTGACTGCCCGGGTCACGCCGACTACGTAAAGAACATGATCACCGGTGCTGCTCAGATGGACGGCGCCATCCTCGTTGTGGCCGCCACTGACGGCCCGATGGCTCAGACCCACGAGCACATCCTGCTGGCTCGCCAGGTTGGCGTTCCGGCCATCGTCGTTGCGCTGAACAAGTGCGACATGGTTGACGATGAGGAGCTCATCGAGCTCGTCGAGATGGAGATCCGTGAGCTGCTCAGCTCGCAGGACTTCGACGGCGACAACTGCCCGGTCGTTCGCGTTTCCGCCCTGAAGGCGCTGGAAGGCGACGAGAAGTGGGCAGAGTCCATCATGGAGCTCATGAACGCCATCGACGAGTACGTTCCGCAGCCGGAGCGCGACCTCGACAAGCCGTTCCTGATGCCGGTTGAGGACGTCTTCACCATTACCGGTCGTGGCACCGTCGTTACCGGTCGTATCGAGCGCGGTGTTGTTCACACTGGTGACACCATTGAGCTCGTCGGCCTGGCCCCGACTCAGACCACCACCATCACCGGTGTTGAGATGTTCCGCAAGATCCTCGACGAGGGCGAGGCTGGCGACAACGTCGGTCTGCTGCTCCGCGGCACCAAGAAGGAAGACGTTGAGCGCGGCATGGTTGTTACCAAGCCTGGCTCGACCGAGCCGCACACCGAGTTCACCGGTAGCGTTTACGTTCTGAAGAAGGAAGAGGGTGGCCGTCACAAGCCGTTCTTCTCCAACTACAGCCCGCAGTTCTACTTCCGCACCACCGATGTCACCGGCACCATCAACCTGCCGGAGGGCACTGAGATGGTTATGCCTGGCGACAACACCGAGATGGATGTTGTTCTGCAGAAGCCGATCGCTATGGAAGAGGGCCTGAAGTTCGCTATCCGCGAAGGTGGCCACACCGTTGGCGCTGGCCGCGTAACCAAGATCGTCAAGTAACGATTTTTTAGTCAGTGATGCCCCGCATTTTTTGCGGGGCATCACTTTTTCTAGCCAAACTCAACTGAATAATCGTGTAGCTGCTGCGCACTTTTGTGTTCTCCCTTGTCGGAGCGTTTTGCAGTTTTTGATCCAGCCCCTGGGCGAATTTGAGCGTTGAGTTTGGCAGAATTTTTTCGGGCGCTCTTCAACGTGGCTGCCCCGCGTAGATGAGGGTTGCTGTTTAGCCGGGGTGTTTTTCTGCGTGGTCGCGAGTCTCGGTTTCTTGCGGATGGACCTTCGTTCTACGCTTTAACTATGACCAATCAGCCGATTTCGCAAATGTCAGGATGGCAGCCGTATTTTGAGCCGTTGATCGATGATCCAACATCTGTTGCGCTTTCTGCGCGTGGCCTGACGAAACGGTTCGGTGAGCTTGTTGCTGTTGACAGGTTGACGATGGACGTCCCCAAAGGCTCAATTTATGGACTAGTTGGGCCGAATGGCGCCGGCAAGACTACAGCTATTTCCATGTGGACGGGTCTGACGCGTCCCGATGCGGGCGACGTCTGGCTTGATGAACACGATGTGTGGCGTGATCCTCAGGCGGCTAAGGTGTCGCTCGGGCTACTCGTCGATGGGCTTCCAGTCTTCGATAGGTTGAGCGGTTCGGAACTTCTTTACTACTTAGGCGCCATTCGAGGTTTGGAACAGGAGACCGTTAAGGCCAGGTCCGGGGAGCTTCTCGAGGCTCTGGGGCTGAGCGACGCCGTCGACAAGAGGATCGTTGACTACTCGGCAGGCATGACTAAGAAGATCCTGCTTGCCGCTGCTTTGTTGCACAACCCCGCTGTGTTGATTCTCGACGAGCCACTGGAGGCGGTCGACCCGGCTTCCGGCAGGATTATCCAGCAGATCCTGCGAAACTATGCAGCATCTGGCGGAACCGTAATTTTGAGCTCTCACGTCATGGAGATCGTGGAGGGGCTTTGCGATCACGTCGCAATCATTGGCCGAGGCCAGGTGCTGACGTGCGGACCGACTGAGAGCGTTCGCCAAAACCATTCTTTGACCGAAGTGTTCATTAATCTGGTTGGCGGTGGCCAGCTGGGGGAGGGATCGCTCGGATGGCTGGGAACGAAGTGATGCAGAGGCCCAGCACCCAAATCAAATCCGCTGGTTTATCGGAAAAGCAACTGGCGAGTCAGCGGGTCAAAGCACTCATCGGGCTGCAAGCGAAGCTGTGGTGGCGCTCACTGCGTGCCAACACGGCAGGCATGATCTTCAGCGTGTTTGTTCTGCTTTACGGAGCAGGCTTCATGTTCGTCGGTGCTTTCGCCGGGTTTGGCCTGGTGGCTGAATCGGCGATGCCGGAGGCGCTCGGCGCATTGTGCGCGTTAGGTACCTTGGGTTACTTGTTTTTGGGTCTGATGTTGGCCGCAGCCGAGGGCAGGTTTATTCCAGAGCAATATTCGTTCTTGCCGTTGCGGACAAAAGACATCAAGGTACCTGCCTTGGTTTGTTCGCTATTCCAGGTCAGGGCTGTGATCGCGATCCTGATCACATTTGCTACGACGTGGGGTGGCTGCTTCGGTTTGGCTAGCGCTGGAAAAGCGCTCTGGATAATCGCTTTTCTTCCGGCGATGGCAGCTACTTTGGTCTTTACCATCTTGCTCGGAGAGGTTTTTGCGCTTTTTTCCATGTCTTTCGCCAGTAGGGGATCGAGGGAAAAGAGGGGGCTGATCTCGTTCCTCGGCTTCATGGCTTTGACGATCGTGTTTGGCTGCTGGGGCTTTTGGATGCAGCGGGTTGAGGAATCCGGCGGCGACTTTGGCTTCGCTATGCAGGTGCTCAACGTCCTCGTGGTAATCGGGGCTTGGACCCTTGGCGCTCTCGTAGCGGGTATCATCAATCTGGCTTTCTCCGTCACACTCGTCGGTGTCGCTCAAGTTCTCATCGGTTGTGCTCTGCTGGTGGCAGTCGTCGTGGCCTGGCAGCGGCTTCTGATGCGCAGCCTCGTCGAGCCGATCAGGGAAAGTGTCTCGAAGAAGAAAAAGAAGCGATCGCCGGTCGGCGTTCCGCTTTTGCTTCGGGGGCTGCCCTGGGGAGCTGGCCCGATGATCCTGTCTAGGTCGCTTCGCTACTTCATTCGCGATACGCGACTTTTGATGAGCATCATTTTGTATCCGCTGCTATTGGTTTACGTAGTATTCATGCCTTCTAACGGCATGGAGCTGTTTTTCCTGCTGTTGTTCACCGTGACTCCCGCGCTGCTGGGCAGCAACGATTTCGGGTACGACGGCCCATCGAACTGGCTGCATATTTCGAGCCCGTTGCCTGCCAAGACTCTGGTGTTCTTTAGGCATTGTGCCTCGATCTTGCCTTCGCTTGCATTATTTGTATCGGGCTTCACGGTCTGCCTGATTTTTTCGCCCAAGCGTGACGTCATTGCCGAGCTTCTGGTGCTCTATGTGGGCGTCTTCCTTGGTTCGGCAGGCGTGGGAGTTTTGCTGAGCGCATTCAACCCTTATCCGATGGCTAGGCCAGGAACTAACCCGTGGAAGGATAAGAGCGGATTCTCTGGCGGCGCGTTCATCGCGTCGATGGCCTCGATGTTCGGATCTTTGCTGCCTATCCTTGCGGGTGGAATTTGTTTCCTCATCGGATTTTTGAACGGTAACCAGACGTTGAAGATCGTCGGTGGCGTGCTGGCCCTTGTCATCCCGTTGATCCTCTACGTGTTCTTGCTGCGGGCAGCCGTGAAACGCGTCGAAAACCACTACCCGGAGATCTTCGCCAAAGTTAGAAACTACGTGTGACGGGTTTGTGGGGTAGCATGGTTTGCCGTGATTGAAGCTCGTACTCGTGTTGCCCCAAGCCCAACTGGTGATCCGCACGTCGGCACCGCCTACATGGCCCTGTTCGACAAGGCGTGGGCGGAAAAAACCGGCGGAAAGTTCGTTCTGCGAATCGAAGACACCGATCAGAACCGTCTAGTCGAGGGTTCCGAACAGCAGATCTACGACATGCTGGATTGGCTCGGTCTGGATCCAGACGAGTCGCCGATTCTCGGCGGGCCATATGAACCCTACAAGCAGTCCGAGCGGCTGGACACGTACAAGCCTTACGTCGAGAAGCTAATCGAAGACGGCCACGCCTATTACTGCTGGTGCTCCGCAGAGCGGTTGGCTGACATGCGTGCCGAGCAGGCGAAAAGCAAGCAGGAAAACACCGGTTATGACCGCATGTGCCTAGGTATGACCCGCGAGGAGCGCGCTAAACTGCCTGGCTTCTCCGAGACTCCCGTCGTGCGAATGCTGATTCCCGACGACGCGCCCACCATGTTTGACGACCTGATCCGTGGCCACGTCAAGGCGCCTTTCCCCGACGACCAAGTTATTTTGAAGGCAGACGGCTTTCCGACATACCACATGGCTGTCGTGGTCGACGACCACTTGATGAATATCTCCACCGTCGTTCGCGGCGAAGAGTGGATCAGCTCGACCCCCAAGCACATGCTGCTATACAAGTGGCTTGGCTGGGACGTTCCTCAGTTCGCCCACATGCCGCTACTGCGTAACACAGATCACTCCAAGATTTCCAAGCGCAAGAACCCCGCAGCGCGCCTAACCTGGTTCCGTGAGCAGGGCTATCTGCCTGAGGCGCTGCGCAATTTCCTGCAGCTGTTGGCCTACCCGCCGACAGACGACAACGAGGTGGAGAGATTCGAGTCGTTCGTCGAAAACTTCGATTGGGCTAAGGTCAACACCGTCGGGCCGGTTTTCGACACCAAGAAACTCGATTGGTTGAACGGCGTCTACATCCGTTCCCTAAGCGATGATGAGCTTGCAGACCGAATCATCGAGCACGCTAAGTCGAACGGCAAGTGGGAGTCGATGCACGAGGGTCATGAGGACGTCGTGCGCGCAGCCACCCCGATCATCAAGGAGCGTCTGGTAACTCTAGACGAGGCCCTTGAAAAGATCCGTTTCCTCTTCATCACCAACGAAGAGTTGACCTTCGACGAGACAGCCGTCTCGAAGCTAAAAGAGAACGCCGGTGAGGTTGTCGAATCCGCGATCTCGGTTCTCGACACCATCGACGACTGGACAACCGAGAACATCGAGGCAGCGCTTCGAGAGGACCTGGTTGGCAAACTTGGCATCAAGCCGCGTTTCGCTTTCAACCCCGTTCGTCTCGGCACTAGCGGCCAGCAGGTTTCTCCGCCGCTGTTCGAGTCTCTGGATATTCTCGGCAAGGACGAGTCGCTAGCGAGGCTGAAGAAGTTCGCGGCTTTCTTGAGTGAACGCTAGTAATTGCAATAACTTTTTGCCCGGTTCAGGATCTTTTCCTTACAGATCTGGATTGGTAGTAACTAGCGGGTGCTTGGAACTTACTTTCCGTGCACCCGCTATTTTCAGGGATTTCAAAGCAACAAAATGTCTAACTGGTGGCAGGTTGAATGAAAACGCGTCGAGTCCCGTAAAATCGCTCTAGTTTCTTAGGAGTCAAATGAGCGCAAAAGGCCAAAACCATACCCTGCAACGGGGACTGAAGAATCGTCACCTGCAGCTGATAGCCATCGGTGGCGCGATCGGCACCGGCCTTTTCTTGGGCTCGGGACGAACCATCAGCATCTCTGGGCCGTCGATCATCCTTGTGTACTGCATTATTGGTTTCTTCCTTTTCTTCGTCATGAGGGCGATGGGTGAGATTCTGCTTTCCAACCTTGCTTACAAATCCTTCGCCGATTTCGCCACGGACCTGATCGGTCCAGCCGCCGGCTTTTATATGGGCTGGACGTATTGGATGTGCTGGGTGGTCATTGCGATCGCAGATACGTGCGCGATCTGCGGATACTTAGAGGTTTGGTTTCCGGACGTGCCAAAGTGGATTCCGGCATTATGCGTAGTCCTGCTGTTGACTGGCCTGAATATGGTGGCCGTGAAGGTCTTTGGCGAACTTGAGTTTTGGTTCGCGATGATCAAGATTGCGACGATAGTCGCGCTCATCATGGTGGGGCTCTTCCTGGTTCTGATCAGCTTTCAGCCCGATACTGTTGGCGCGCCGCCGGCTTCGGTGACGCACATGTGGGATAGGGGAGGATTCTTCCCTAACGGACTGCTCGGTTTCGTGGGTGGCTTCCAAATCGCCATCTTCTCTTTCCAGGGCATCGAGATGGCTGGCACAGCAGCGGCTGAGACCGCGGACCCCGAACACAACTTACCTCGCGCGATTAATTCGATTCCAGCCAGGATCCTGATCTTCTACGTTTTGGCGCTAACCGCCATCATGTCGGTTCAGCCTTGGGACCTGATCGATCCCGATAAGAGTCCATTTGTTGAGATGTTCGGATTTATCGGAATCGGAATCGCATTTCACGTTGTTAACTTCGTAGTTCTGACGTCTGCCGCAAGCTCCGCCAACTCTGGTGTCTTCTCAACCTCCAGGATCATGTTCGGGCTGGCTCGCGAAGACAATGCCCCCAGGTACCTCGGCAAACTGAACCGCAGGCACATTCCGCAGAATTCTTTGCTCCTCACCGCGATCTGCATCGCACCGGCCATCGGAATCGTGATGCTGTCCGATTCGGTGATGGACGCCTTCAACATGGTGGCTGGCGTCTCTTCGATCCTCTATCTATCAGTTTGGGGCCTGATCATGGTCTGCTACTTGAGGTATTTGAAGAAATTCCCAGAGCGTCATGCCGAATCGAATTTCAAAATGCCCGCCGGCAGGTTGATGTCGTTGGCGACGATCGGTTTCTTCGTTGTTGTCCTGGTCTTCTTGGCTCTCGACGCTCATTCGCGCATGGCGATCGCTGCTGCGCCCGTGTGGATTGTGGCCATGCTTATCGTCTACCGGATGCTCGCTCCGACCAGGGCCAAGGCCGAACCGATCGATTTCGATGCCTTGCGTCAGCCCGCGTACGAGGCGGTGCAGCAACACGTTTCAGAGGAAGGTCTGGAAGCAAAACGCAAGGGCAGGAAGCGCTAGCTAAAGCAGGCTCGGCAAGTGGTTTTATAGGTGGCTAGCTTTTAGAGTTGTCGCATGCCTGAAAGTGTTAACGAACTCGACGCAGTGCAGATAGTCGAGCGTACCTTGCCTTATCTCGCTCATCACGATGTGCGATTTGGTGCGCCTGAGACGGATGATCCTGTTTACCCGGCTGTTGAGCTATGCGATCCAGCGTCGGGTGCTGCACGAAAAATGATCGAAGCGCATTGCGAAATGCGCGGGCTACCTTTCTGTAAAGAAGGCGCCTCGTTGATTTTTCAGCGTTACTGCCACAGGCTTTGCGGCTTGGCGAGCGCTAGCACGCTACTCACCGGCTCTGTGCCATTGTTAACCTCTGGCGACGTTTCTATGTCGCTGCGTAACGGCACCCCGAAGACGATGTGGTTGGCTGAAAACAAAACCATCGATAATCCTAACTTTGACGCTCTGACAGAAATGCTTCTGGACGGCCACCTTCTTGAAATGGCATCTAATTGGAAGCACATAGTCGGGCCTGGCATAAGAAATCTGCATGGAAACATTGCGGCGTCATTGGCTTTGGGAGTTAGGAAAGTCGCAGATCAGGTGGGGCTTGAAAAAGCCAAGTTCTTTGGTGAAGAACTTTTGGCTAGCAGAAAAGAGCTGCGAGGCCTGGGGACGTTCGAGATAATCAGTGCATACGGGAAAACGGGATTGTTCTTCCACCGCAGGTCATGTTGCCACTGGTATGCGGCAAGGAACGGAAAATACTGTTCCTGGTGCTCCAAGCGCACCAAGCAAGAACGAGTTGCGGCATTCCAAAACCAGATGAAGCCCAAGGGCTGAGTTAGACAGTGACTAAAAACCGGTTTCATCCCTTGATTTGAATCTTGGCGGCCATCGTGAGATTATTTACAGGTTGCTCCAGCACCTTGGAGTGTGTCCAACAGCTAGAAAATCAGTCGAATTCGTTCGCTGATTCGAAAAAGGCAAGCGACACGCCCGACCTCGGGTGTCGGAGTAGCACGGCGTTGACTAGGCTGAATGGTCTTTTCTGAAGCCGGACATGAAAAGCAGGATATGGCTCAAACAGGGTCAGCAACTGCAAAAAACAGCATCGTGGCGGGTTAGGCTCCATCTCAAAAGCCACCCGGGTAGCCCTTAAGGCAGCGAGAGCGTGTGTCGTGTCCGCCAGAAACCAATCGAGCCCAGCCGGCTCCGGTTAACTGCACTTGAGGGTTCAGTAGAAACTGAATTCAGTGGAAACTGAGGGTGGAAGCCCGAAGGCGAAGACTCTGCGGCTAAGGCTCGTAGGTCTGGTGCAGTGGACTGGACGAGCGGCCTCGAATGAGGCGGCAGCGCCAACACAAGACCGAGGGTCGCGAAAGCGACCAAGTAGCAGACCGAATCGGTTCTGATCGGACGAAAGTTCGAGACTGAATCGATGTGAGCGAAAAAGAGGAACCTAACGTGGCGGGACAGAAAATCCGCATCAGGCTCAAGGCCTATGACCACGAGGTCATCGATACTTCGGCGCGCAAGATCGTCGACACGGTGACACGTACCGGCGCAAAGGTTGCCGGCCCGGTGCCGCTGCCTACCGAAAAGAACGTGTGGTGCGTCATTCGTTCGCCCCACAAATACAAGGACAGCCGCGAGCATTTCGAAATGCGTACCCACAAGCGGCTCATTGACATTCTCGAACCCACTCCGAAGACGGTTGATTCGCTGATGCGTCTCGACCTTCCGGCTGGTGTCGATATTGAGATCAAGCTTCCGTGAGGCAGGCAATAATGACCGAACGCAATTTGAAGGGTGTGCTGGGCACTAAGCTCGGTATGACCCAAATGTGGGATCAGGACAACCGCGTCATTCCGGTGACTGTCATTCAGGCCGGCCCGTGCGTTGTCACGCAGATCCGTACTCCAGAAACTGACGGCTACTCTGCCGTCCAATTCGGCTACGGCGCCGTGAAGGCTAAGGCTCTTACCAAGCCTGCAGCTGGTCACTTCGCCAAGGCCAACGTTACCCCGCGCAAGCACCTCGTTGAGCTGCGCACCTCCAACGCCAGTGAATACGAGCTTGGCCAGGAGATCACCGCTGACATCTTCGCCGACGGCGAGTTCGTCGACGTTACCGGCGTAACCAAGGGCAAGGGCACCGCTGGTGTCATGAAACGCCACGGTTTCCGCGGTATCGGCGCAGGCCACGGTGTTCACCGTAAGCACCGCGCACCGGGCTCCATCGGTGGTTGTTCCACCCCGGGTCGCGTGCTCAAGGGCATGCGCATGGCTGGCCGCATGGGTAACAAGAACAAGACCGTCCAGAACCTGCAGGTTGCTGCTGTTGACGCAGAACGCGGCCTGATTCTGGTTCGCGGAGCCGTCCCCGGTAACAAGGGTGGCCTCGTCGTTGTACGTAGCGCCGCCAAGAAGGGTGATGCCAAGTGAGCAAGGTAGACGTTTTGGGTGCAGACGGCAAAAAGGTTGGTTCCGCCGACCTGCCCGCCGAGATCTTCGACGCCCAGGCAAACATTCCGCTTATGCACCAGGTTGTTGTTGCCCAGCTAGCAGCTGCTCGTCAGGGCACTCACGACACCAAGACCCGCGGTGAGGTTTCCGGCGGTGGCCGTAAGCCTTGGCGCCAGAAGGGCACCGGTCGTGCACGTCAGGGTTCGACCCGCGCACCGCAGTGGACCGGTGGTGGCGTCGTCCACGGGCCGACCCCGCGTAGCTACGCACAGCGCATCCCCAAGAAGATGGTGGCCGCTGCACTGCGTGGTGCACTTTCCGACCGTGCTCGCGACGGCAAGCTGTTCATCATCGACTCGATCGTGACCGACGCCCCTTCCACTAAGAAGGCAGCCGCTGCTCTCGCCGCTCTTGGCGACTTCAAGCGCATCCTCGTTGTCCTCGACCGCAAGGATGAGGCAGCTTGGCTCAGCGTCCGCAACCTGAACAACGTTCACGTCATCGCGTACGACCAGCTGAATGCTTACGACGTTCTGGCAAGCCAGGCAGTCGTCTTCAGCAAGTCCGCGTTCGACTCTTTCGTTGCTGGTCCGGCCAAGGGCAAGTCGGTTAAGGCTGTTGCCACCGAGACTGAGGCTGAACAGGAGGCCACCAAATGAGCGAAATTAAGATCGCCGATCCGCGCGACATCCTGATCGCGCCGGTCGTGTCTGAAAAGAGCTACGGGCTCATCGACGAGAACAAGTACACGTTCATCGTTGATCCCCGCGCCAACAAGACCCAGATCAAGATCGCCGTTGAGCAGGTCTTCGGCGTCAAGGTGCTCTCCGTGAACACCATGAACCGTCAAGGCAAGACTCGCCGCACTCGCTTCGGCATTGGCAAGCGCGCTAACACAAAGCGTGCGATTGTCAGCGTCGCTGAGGGCCAGCGGATCGATATTTTCGGTAACTGATCTCAAGAAGACAAGGACGAAGAAACCTAATGGCTATTCGTAAGTACAAGCCGACGACGCCGGGTCGCCGCGGGTCGAGCGTGTCAGACTTCTCTGAGGTCACCCGCTCGGTTCCGGAAAAGAGCCTGGTCAAGTCGAAGTCGAAGACTGGCGGTCGCAACAACTCCGGCCGCATCACTACCCGTCACATCGGTGGTGGCCACAAGCAGGCCTACCGTCTGGTTGACTTCAAGCGTTACGACAAGGATGGTGTTCCGGCAAAGGTTGCTCACATCGAGTACGACCCGAACCGCACCGCTCGCATCGCACTTCTGCACTACGCAGACGGCGCTAAGCGCTACATCATCGCTCCCGAGGGCCTGAAGCAGGGCGTCCAGATCGTTTCTGGCGCCGACGTTGACATCAAGCCTGGCAACAACCTGCCTCTGCGCAACATCCCGGTCGGTACTACCGTCCACGCCGTGGAGATGCGCCCGGGCGGCGGCGCCAAGCTTGGCCGTTCCGCTGGCTCGTCGATTCAGCTCGTCGCTCGTGAGGGCAAGCACGCCACGCTGCGTATGCCTTCCGGTGAGATGCGCATGGTCGACGTTCGCTGCCGCGCAACCGTTGGTTCCGTAGGCAACGCCGAGCAGTCCAACATTCACTGGGGCAAGGCCGGCCGTATGCGCTGGAAGGGCGTTCGCCCGTCTGTCCGTGGTGTTGTTATGAACCCGCACGACCACCCGCACGGTGGTGGTGAGGGCAAGACCTCCGGTGGCCGTCACCCGGTTAGCCCGTGGGGTCAGCTCGAGGGCCGTACCCGCTCGCCTAAGAAGGCCAGCAACAAGATGATCGTTCGCCGCCGCAAGAGTGGCAAGAAGCGCTGATTGGGAGATTAAGAAATGCCACGCAGCCTTAAAAAAGGACCGTTCGTCGACGACCATCTGCAGAAGAAGGTCGACGCACAGAACGAAGCCGGCACGCACAACGTCATTAAGACTTGGTCGCGCCGTTCGATGATTACCCCCGACATGCTTGGTCACACTCTGGCTGTGCATGACGGACGCAAGCACGTTCCCGTGTTCGTGACCGAAGCAATGATCGGTCACAAGCTCGGTGAGTTCGCTCCCACGCGGACTTTCCGTGGTCACGTTAAGGACGACAAGAAGAGCCGCAGGCGTTAAGCCCGCAGAAGGAATTGATGATGAGCAAAACTAACGAGCGACCAAGCCGTCGCCTCGCCCTGCTCGGCGATCGACCCGGCTCGTACGCTATCGCCCGCCACGTGCGCATGAGCCCGATGAAGGTTCGTCGCGTTGTGAACTTGGTTCGCGGCATGGACGTCACTGACGCCCTCGCGACCTTGAAGTTCGCTCCGCAGGCGGCCAGTGAGCCGGTCTACAAAGTAGTTGCCTCTGCGGTAGCTAACGCTGAGGCCACCGAGTCGCTTGGCGCCGAGGACCTCTACATCTCCACTGCTTTCGTGGATGAGGGTGTCACGCTCCGCCGCATTCGCCCCCGTGCGAAGGGTTCGGCTAGCGCCATCCTCAAGCGCGGCAGCCACATTACTGTGGTTGTCGAGCCGAAGGAAGCCCGCGAGATCGTGCACAAGCCTGCGCCACAGCAGGGTAAGGCTAAGAAGCCGGCCGACGTCGCAGCAGCTGCCGAGACCAAGGTCGAGGCAAAGGCAAAGGTTGAGGAAAAGCCCGCAGCCAAGAAGCCCGCTGCTAAGAAGCCGGCAGCGAAGAAGACCGCTGCTAAGGCTGAAAAGCCGGCGGCCAAGAAGCCTGCTGCTAAGAAGCCGGCAGCGAAGAAGACCGCTGCTAAGGCTGAAAAGCCGGCGGCCAAGAAGCCTGCCGCTAAGAAGCCGGCAGCCAAGAAAGAAACCAAGCCCGCTACTGATAAAGAGAAGGAGGCCTGAGCGTGGGTCAGAAGATCAATCCTAACGGCTTCCGTCTCGGCGTCACCACCGATCACACCGCTCGCTGGTATGCGGATAAGAAGTACTCGGACTTTGTTGCCGAGGACCAGAAGATCCGGGAATGGCTGCAGAGCCACCTCGAGCGCGCTGGCGTCAGCTCGATCGAGATTGAGCGTCGCAGCGACGAGCGCGTGACCATTTACCTGTCGACTGCCCGCCCGGGCATCGTCATCGGTCGTAACGGTACCGAGGCAGAACGCATCCGTGGCGAACTGGAGAAGCTGACTGGAAAACAGATTCAGCTGAACATTCTCGAGGTTCGCAACACTGAGACCGACGCGCAGCTCGTTGCTCAGGGCATTGCCGAGCAGCTCGGCGCCCGCGTCGCTTTCCGTCGCGCAATGCGTAAGGCCCAGCAGTCCGCTATGCGCGGAGGAGCAAAGGGTGTTCGCATCAAGTGCTCCGGTCGTCTGGGTGGCGCTGAAATGAGCCGCTCCGAGGGCTACCGTGAGGGTCGTGTTCCGCTACACACCCTGCGCGCTGACATTGACTACGGCTTCTACGAAGCTCGTACTCAGTACGGCCGCATTGGTGTGAAGGTCTGGGTTTACAACGGTGACGTCACAGGCACCCGCGCTGAGCGCGCTGCTCAGAAGGCTGCTCGTGAGCAGGCTCCTGCGCGTGGCCGTGGTGGTCGTGGCGGCAATCGTCGCCCTGGCCGCGGTGGTAACCGCCGTTCCGACCAGGCCCGCAAGCAGCAGGCCAACGCCGGTAGCGCTACCAAGGCGAGCGCTGAAAGCGCCGCCCCCGAAACTCAGAACGCAGGAGCTTAATTATGTTAATTCCTCGTCGCGTTAAATACCGCAAGCAGCATCGCCCTGGCCGTTCCGGCCTCGCAAAGGGCGGCACGACGCTCGCATTCGGCGATTACGGCATTCAGGCTGTTGGTCACGGTTACCTTACTAACCGTCAGATCGAGGCCGCTCGTATCGCTATGACCCGTCACATGAAGCGTGGCGGTAAGGTTTGGATCAACGTGTTCCCAGACCGTCCGCTTACCAAGCACCCCGCAGAAGCCCGTATGGGTTCCGGTAAGGGTTCCCCGGAGTTCTGGGTAGCCAACGTAAAGCCGGGTCGCGTGATGTTTGAACTTTCGGGTGTTTCCGAAGAAGTTGCTCGTGAGGCGTTGCGTCTTGCTATCCACAAACTACCCATGAAGGCGCGTTTCATCGCGCGTGAGGCAGGTGAAAACTGATGGCATCCGCTAACAAGGCCGCTGACCTGCGTGGTCTCAGCGCTAAGGAGCTCAACGACCAGGTCGTTGCTCTCAAGGAGGAGCTGTTCGGCCTTCGTTTCCAGTCGGCCACCGGCCAGCTGGAGAACACCGCGCAGCTTCGTGAGGTCAAGAAGAATATCGCACGCATCTACACGGTGCTGCGTGAGCGTAGCCTCGGCATTATCGAGGATCCGGACGCACAGGAGGCCGCAGAATGAGCGAGCAGGTAAACGATAAGGCTGCAGAGCGCGCCGGTCGCAAGGTTCGTACCGGTATCGTCACTTCGGACAAGATGGATAAGACCATCGTTGTTCGCATTGAGGATCGCGTTAAGCACCGCCTTTACGGCAAGATCATGAACATGAGCACCAAGCTTCACGTTCACGACGAAAACAACGAGGCCGGCATTGGCGACCGAGTCCGCATCATGGAGACTCGTCCCACCTCTGCCACCAAGCGTTGGCGCCTACTCGAAATCGTCGAGAAGGCGAAGTAAAAACCTTTTAGAAGAGCCCGGTTCCTTATGGAACTGGGCTTTTCTTTTGCAAATAATGTCCCCGAAATAGCAGCCCAAACCTGCAAAGGAAGCCAAGGCAAAAGGGTTGCCCATTATCGGTGCTGGCGGCTGCGCTATCTCTTATTGCTGAGGGTGCGGCTGCCGATGGAATCAGAGCCGCTAGGAAACGCAAGAACTAAGTAAATGAAGAGAAAAGGCCCTGCGCAGCTTTTGAAGTGCTCCCCGAAAGTTGGACTGGTTAATTTGGTTCCTTCTTTCGGGGAGTATCTTTATGCGCAAGAATGCTGCTTTGTCTTATAGTCAGCGGCTTCGTTTGATTGAGTTATTTGAGGCTGGTTACGGAAGAGAGGCGGCTGCTGACCTAGCCGGGTGTAGTAGGTATGCGTCGAGAAATTTTCAGGATCGGTGGCGTATTCATGGCAGGCTAGCTGTTGTGGATAGGTCAAAGTATTCGTCATATTCCTATGAGCTGAAGGTTCAGGCTGTTAAGCGTTTCCTTGCTGGTGAAACCAAGCCTGATATAGCTAAAGACTTGGAATTATCT
>NZ_AUIB01000011.1 GCF_000423485.1 Propionimicrobium lymphophilum DSM 4903
GACCAACAAGAACCATCAAAGCCCTGCAAGGTCACAACCCAGCAGAAACAGTCTAACAGACAATCCCCAAAAAGTCAAGCCCACTGTGGAATTTTTGTTGCCGTCTGACTCGTTTCCTCGCCAGGCGACTCGACCAACATTACGAGGTTCATTCCGTCATGTCAAATCGAATTTTTTGTTTTTGCTTCTTGTTGCTTTTGCCTTAGGACGCAACAACTCACTGTTTCTTCAGTTCGTTTTTCGAAGCGAAAGTGAACGATAGCCCAACATGGGACAGATGACAAATCGGGCATAAAAAACTTATTGCCAGCGCAGTTTTACGCTCAGATCCCTAACAGGCGCGTATATCGTGCGCTTCAGCTAAACCTCAGAATTGACTCGACAGCTGATTCAGCAATAACCGGTATTCCGTACTGCCTAGCTTTCTTTGTTTTACCTGATGATGAGTCTGGATCTCCAGCAATTAAAACTTTAGTCGCTTTCGCAATGCCAGCGTTCTTGACTCCTTTAGATTCAAAGAAGCCATCCCAATACTCTCTTGAGTGCAGGATAGGACCTGTTACACAAACCCGATCACCAACAAAAAGATCGATACATTCGTCCAACGCATGGCATGCCACAGTAACCAGATTAGTTTGACTCGCATATTCTGCGAATTTCTCATCACTAATGCTTAGACCCAAGTATTTGGCTATGGCACTGACAGTGGAGCGCTCATTTTCAGTGAGTACTCCGTCTTCGTATGCAGCTTGCAGAAGTGAATCCAAATAATTAGCGTGCATCAGTTGCAGTGCTTTTGAAGAAAGCTCATGCGCAGCTGCATAAGTCAAGATTCTTTCCTGCTCTTGGAAAGACATTCGTCTATCAAGAAAAACGTCATCGAGCATCTTGAAATAACTCGCAACCTCATCAGAATCTGGCACATCTCGATTAGCTACCGCCTTAGTCACCCAGCTTCCGTTGGCCAATGAATCATATGCTTTTTTAGCGTCCGTACGAGAAAATAACACCGGCCGAGAGACAGGGTCACTAAATCTGTAGCCGCAGAAGCTATCTGTGTCAGTTACAGCCTTACTAAAAGAATAATGGCTGCGAGATGGAGTTCGATCCAGTAGATAGCGAAGAAGCTCCGCCGTCGCCATCGCATCAGATAAGGCACTGTGAGCGAGTTGATTAATTATTCCTAATGCCTCGCATATGTCACCCAACTTTCTGGTTGGGAGATCTAAATAAGCCTTGGATAACTGCAAAGTATCTAAATAAGGGATACTTTCAGCTCCAAGAGCACCAGCAGCAGAAAGCTCTCGGGCAAGAAAACGAGCGTCAAATGAAGCGTTGTGCGCAACGAAGACACTTTCGTTCAGCTCCGAACCGATGAAGTCAGCAATATCTGAAAAAGCTGGCGCCCCAACAACGTCCCTAGCCGATATCCCATGAATGCCAGACGCGCCTATATGCCGTCTTGGATTAACGAGAGTTTCCCAGCTGTCGACGACTTTGCCATCAGGATCTAACCGAACTAAGCCAAGCTCGACGATCCGATCTTTGCTAGATAAGCCCGTCGTTTCGAGATCTACGACAACAAAGCCACGCATGGCAGAAGCCTAACCTTTTCTCATGGCGGGAAAAGAAAGACCGAAAAATCACAATGCTTTAGGCGTGAAACGTAAAAACGGCACCAGTGAAATATAGAACTTCAACAGGTAAAACTCGATTAAAAGAGTGGAGCCACCTACCAGAATCGAACTGGTGACCTATTCATTACGAGTGAATCGCTCTACCGACTGAGCTAAGGTGGCACGCCCGCTAAAAGCAGACCAGGCAACTATATCGACGAAACGGGCAAAGATAAAACCAGCGGGGTACACACGAGCAACTCACCCGGGCACTCCGCCGGTCTAAGAAAATTTATTCGGCGTCGTCAGACGAGTCGTAGCGCTGCTCGATCTGCTTTGCCTTGGCCTTTTCGCGGGCCGCGGCGATCGCCCACTTCTGGCGGCTGCGTCGCGGAGGAAGCTCCACGTACCCCATGCAGACCAGAATGATGGCCATCTGGATCTCGAGCATGCTGGCCTTAAAATCGGAGCCCGGATACCAGGGCCCCTCCAGGGCATCTTCGCTGACCTCGTCACCACGGGTGAAGGTCGGGATCGGCAGAAGCATCGCACCGTCCCTAGCCGATTCCATCAGCTCAGAGGTGACGCGGAACGGCACGAACTCTGCGCGGTGACGCGGCGGCGCCGAACGGGTGATGACCACGTCGGCGGATTTGATGGCCTTGGGCAGGTCTTGCCAGAAAAGTGACCCGGAAGTCTGAAAGCCGCGTGGGCAGCACTGGCGCAGGTTGAGGCCAAACACCCTGGAGGCTTCCAGCCAGCCGCGAGCGTGGGCGCCATCGGGGCCGACGAAAACATAGTTAAGCTTTTGCCAATCTGGGCGACGCTTGCGGATTTGGTAGATATCCGAAAGCACCTCGGTTGGGTTGTTGCGGTCGGACATCGTCACGATGACCGGCATCGGGCTTTCTGCTGCGAGCGTGCGCACAATCGGAAGGTTCTCGTGACGGACCATCATCGCGGACGCGAAGTTCGCCAGCAGCCCGGTGAAGTCGCGGGGATCCTCGTTACGTTCGAGAGCCATGGCGTCAAGAATGATGGCGTGCGCACCCAGCTTGTCGATGGCGTGCTCAGCCATGGAACGCCAGAACACCGACTCCTGCGGGATGAACAGGGCGATGCTTTTACCCTTCAGAGGTTCTGTATCAAGATTTTTAAGCCGATCTGCCAGGTCGAACACGGCTTCAAGGTCGTCTTTAACCCAGTCAGTAAGCGCGAGAAGATGCTTCATTCTTTTATCGTGGCACATTTAAAAGTTTTTTGTTACACGAAGCGCACAATCTACTTTGCTTTTCACAGGTACGCTTTAACCATCCCAGACAGCCCAACCGGACGGAGACCAGATGCCCAAAGTGTCCATTATAATGCCGGCGTACAACGCGCAGGAAACCGTCAAGCGAGCAGTGAGAAGCGTCTTTGCTCAAGACTTCGCCGACTGGGAGCTCATCATAGTCGACGATGGCTCCACCGACGACACAGCAGAAATACTACAACAGTTATCTGAGGAGCTCAATGACGAGCGGTTAAAGCTAGTTCTTAACGAGCCGAACAGAGGGCCTTCCGGTGCGCGCAACAAGGGGCTAGAAATAGCCACCGGCGAGTGGCTAACCTTCCTAGACTCCGACGACGAATTCACCTCGCGCAGGCTGAGCAGCGCGTTGGAGAAGGCCGGGCCCGTAATCGACATAGTCGTCTGCAGGCACGAACTCCGACAGGTCGACGAGAGCTCGCGCATCAGGGGCATTAAGAAATCGGGTCCGATCAACGGCAGAGACTTTATAAACGCCGTGATTAGCGAACAGGTCACTAACTATTCCTGGGACAAGATCTTCAGGGCGTCCAAGGCTGGGCAGGTAAGGTTCCGTCCGATACTGCGGGCGGAAGACAAGATCCACACGGTCGAGTGCGCGGTCTATGCTCGGAAGGTGGCCTTCACCGACTATCCAGGAATTAGGTATTACGTCTCTCCAGGTTCCCTGACATGGGGGCGAGTCAGCACTGACGAAGAGACCGAGCACCTGTTATCCTGCCTAGCGGACTTGGTCTCGGCGCTACCTGAAAGCAAGAAGACCCGACTGGCTCTCAAAGCAAGCAGGACGCTAACCTACCTCTCCGTCGCGCACCAGCACCTTTTCCAAAAGAGCGACCCGTCTGATCTTAGAAACAATTTTAGTTTTGGTGACGTTCTTGCTACCGCCAGATTCCAGCCATTATTTGCTGTCGCAGGGGCTATATTCAAGATCTCTCCTCGCGCTTATTCATGGCTGTACAAGAACTACATTGGGAAAAGATACGGTCTTCAGTAAACCGTCCGGAGTCGTCCTCGCCGATATAGTGTCCGCGAGATAATCTTTATAGAAGTTATTCAAAATCACTGATTGGAGAGCCGTTGTGGTTCGTACGCTAATCATCATGCCTGCCTGGAATGAGGAAGAAGCGATTTCTGAAACCATACATGAGGTTCGTCAGATCGTGCCTCAAATGGACCTACTAGTAGTTAATGATGGATCGACAGACAACACAGAAAAAGTAGCGACCGCAGCAGGAGCTAAGGTTCTAACGCTTCCATTCAACTTAGGCGTCGGCGGGGCGATGCGAGCAGGCTACAAATATGCTGAGCTCTTTGACTACGATCAGGCAATTCAGCTAGACGCTGACGGGCAACATGACCCGCGGAATATCCAGTCAGTATTAGACGGTCTGAATAAAACCAATATTTCAATTGGTGCCCGTTTCGCTGGCAAGGGGAGCTACCAGGCAAGAGGGCCCAGAAAATGGGCAATGAATCTTTTAGCTGGAATTATTTCTAGGCTCGCAAAAACCAGGCTCACGGATATAACTAGTGGATTCAGAGCCGCGGACCGTCTGGCGATAAAACAGTACTGCAAGCACTACCCAGCTGAGTATCTTGGCGATACTGTCGATTCATTGGTCGTCGCCATTCGCTCCGGCCTAACTGTCAGCCAGGTTGGCGTAGAGATGCGAAAAAGACGAGCAGGAGTTCCTTCAAACAACCCTATTAAGGCTGCAATCTACTTGTTTAGATCACTTCTTGCTCTTTTAATAGCAATGACGCGACGACCAGTAAAACACCACGATCTTTCTGATGGAGGCCAGGCATGAAAACTTCAATTTTCTTCTTAGCAATCTGCATCGTTGTCCTTTTCGCGGTAATTTACATGCTTCGCTCCAGAAAACTCCGCGAAAAATATGCTATTTTCTGGCTAACAATCGGCATCATGATAGTTGTTCTAGCGGCTTTTCCTAAGGCTCTGGTATGGGCCGCTACAGTAACTGGGTTCGAAGTACCTTCGAACCTATTGTTTGCTCTGGCAATAATTCTTTTGCTCGGGGTTGCTCTCCAGTTGAGCCTTGAGATCTCCCGTGATGAAGACAAAATCAGGACGCTAGCAGAACACGTAGCTATCCTAAATCTTGAAATCAAATCATTACGACACAACGACGGAACAGGCCGTAAGAATTAATTCCCTTCACAAACATCACTCATCCGAATACCTAAAAGATGAACCGCCATCCCAGTAAGCGGAGAGAGTATAAGAGCCGTGATTGAGCGAGCTGTGACATCGAAGGGTAGGACTAAGAGCAGAAAGAAAGCCACACAAGCAGCGATAACCCATCCCCAGACATATTCCCTATGTTTATTCAAAGCTATAGACGTTGCTCCAGACAAAACTAGCCACGCCATAGCCACCGAAGCTAGCGTCAAGAGGCCGATAGTTTTTGATGAAATCTCATAGGCGCCGCCAAACAGAAGTCTCATAAGCTGAGGACCTATCAAAGCTGCGCAAGCTGATAACGCAATACCAACACCTAAAATGATGACTTGTAGCTTGAGCAGCATCTTCATACGACCACTATTTGCCTCAGCCACCCATGTGATTAAAACACCTTGAAAAGCTTGAAGCGGAATCATGATCGGCGATCTGGTTAAAGAGACAGCAAGCATAAGAGTTGCTAACAGTGCCGGGTCTTCCCCATCTGAAGTTATCTCCAGCATTGTGGGGAATCCTGTGACTAATGCAGCCCATGCTGCAGAGCTAAGCATCGCTTGAAGATTATATTTAACTAGGCGCGCTACTGAAACATCTGCTCTTTTTCTAAGCATATTTTTGCCCGTGGCCCCTAATAGAAACAGTAGCCATGTTGCAGAAGGAATCGCTGATGCAATTTCAAGACCAAGCAAATCTGCAAGATAAAAACCCGCTAGGGCAACGAGCACAAGCCGGATCACGGCCTCTGCCGCCAGTAAAAGTGAATAATGCCCCCACGCTTTTGATCCGGCAAACATGCCAGATAAAGACATTTCTCCGGAATAGAAGAAAACGCCCACCGATATGGTAATCGTGCCTATTAATGGTGCAGAAGGTGTTAGCCTTCCCGACCAGAAGATTGAGGAAAGGGCTACTAATAGAGCTCCTACGAGGCCGATGCCCAACGCAGTATAGACAATCTTTGCGCGGCCAACGGGCGGATCTCCCTTTTTATCTAACGCGCGCCCAGTCGCTGCTGCTCTTGTTGATTCAGTCTGCGTGCCAGAGATAATTCCAAAAATGCCAAATATTAACCCCCAAAATACGAGGAATTCTTTATTCTCCTCGACAGTTAGGGTCCGAGCAGAAATTACTGTCACGAGGAAACTGGAAATCGCAGATGCCGCTGATGCGAACAAGATTCCACCAGCTTTAGATTTTCCTATAGGGCCAGGGTCCTTTTTTTCGCTAATGTGCACCACTACCTATGCCTCCTAGATATTCTGTCGGCTACCAACAATATTTTTTACTCTCTTAGCGTCGCCGTGCGACTTGTAGATCAGGTAGGCGCAGTAGGCCAGGATCGCAAGGCCCAGGGCGATGCCGATGATGGTGGTTACGGTGCCCTCGGCGATGGTGATCAGAACCATGACGGCGAGAACCGGGATCAGGTAGCGAATCGTCCAGCCGATGTAGCCGCCGAAGCTAGGCATCTGGACGCCACGTGATTCGGCAACGGACTTGACCATGAAGTTCGGGCCGTTGCCGATGTAGGTCAGGGCGCCCAGCGTCACGGCACCGATGCTGATTGCAACCAGGTAGGGCTCGTATACGCCAGCAACCGAAGGCTCGCCGGGCAGCTGAGCCGCCATCTCGAAGAACGTGGCGTAAGTCGGGGCGTTGTCGAGGAAGCCGGAAAGACCACCCGTGAACAGGTAGAACGTCACCTCGTTGAGCGGCAGCTTCGGAGCGATCTCGGCCAGGTAACGCAGCGCGGGCATCATCGTCGCGAAGATGCCGATGAACAACACGGCGACCTCGACGATCGGACCCCAGGTGAACTCGTTAAGTTCGTAGCGGATCTTCTTGCTGCCGAAGACAAACGAGCCGACAACGGCAAGCCCGAACAGCAGTTCGCGCCACGGAACCCAAGAGGCCCAAGTGGCCGTGCCAGCCTCGATAGCTTGCAGGTCGATGGACGGAACAACTGCAACGCCAACGATGATCATCGCGAAGAAGATGAAGTTGATGGCTCCGCGAAGTCGGATAGGCGTCGTGTGGGTGTAGTCCAGCAGCTTGTCGCTTACCTCTTCCTTCGCGTAAGCGGCGGTGTCCAGCGCGTAGTAAAGCACAAGCAGAAGACCGTTGATGACCAGCCATTCGGGAATCAGGTGGAACGTCCAGGTGAACGGGACTCCGCGAAGGAAGCCGAGGAATAGCGGCGGATCACCCAGCGGAGTCAGCAAACCACCGTTGTTGGCGACGATAAGAATCGTGAAGATAACCGTCTGAGCTTTGCGTTTGCGCTCGGCGTTGATGTTCAGCAGAGGCCGGATCAACAGCATGGCTGCGCCCGTCGTCCCGACAAACGAGGCGATAGCGGCACCGATGGCAAGAAAGATCGTGTTGTTCTTAGGCGTAGCCCTGATATCGCCCTCGAGATAGATCGACCCGGAAACGACGAACAACGCAAACAACAAAGCGATGAACTGGAAATATTCGAAGGCCGTGTGGCCAACAGTCACCCAGCCGAAGTTATACGCCATGTAGGCGATGACCGGCACGCCGAGAACAAGAGCGATGCCGAGCTGGAACCTCCAGTCCTCCCACTTCTCCGTCGTCGCAGGCACGAGAGGCAGGATGGCGATGGATAACAACATCACCACGAACGGGATGATCGTCCATGCCGGAACAGAC
Source organism: Propionimicrobium lymphophilum DSM 4903 (assembly GCF_000423485.1). Taxonomy (GTDB): domain Bacteria; phylum Actinomycetota; class Actinomycetes; order Propionibacteriales; family Propionibacteriaceae; genus Propionimicrobium; species Propionimicrobium lymphophilum. The sequence continues at coordinate 7,805 of NZ_AUIB01000011.1, forward strand.
TCTAATGGAATCACTTAACTTCACCACTTTCTGTGGTTGGGATGGCCTCAGCTCGCTATCCACGGCGAGAGAGAATTATTTTTTATCAACATGAGTGATTCTGACACAGCGCCAACCACCCGATTTGAACTTTCACCATCTAACACGTTGACAGGCAAGCCGATCAAATAGTTTTCTGGTTTTTACCACTTCGGGCTTGACAGATGTACAAAGCACCTCTTCATAAAGAAATTGCCCGGGCTTGTGAAATTCCACAACTACTGAGCGTTGTCGGTGGCCATGTCCGTGCAACCATGGCTGACGTTTGCATAGCCGTGCGAATTTTGCGCCCCAAGGCGCCGCGTGCAGGTATTCGCCCGCCCAGGTGATGCGCTGGGCTAGGTTGACGTCCAGCTTGTAGCCGCCAGGAGAATCGTGCGGGATTCCGAAGACGGAAGAGTCCATGACCACCGGGTTCTTCTATTCCATGATGAGTTTGGTGCCGGTCATAGCCTCGAAGCTCTTGCGTCCCGAAGTCACGTAGATCTCGCGCACTTGCTTGCCGTTCTCGTACGCGGAAAGCTTGTGATTCTCGATGTTCACCTTCATGACTCGATTAGGGCCGAAGGTGTAGTCCACCTGAGCATTGTTCAACACCCACATTTCTCCCACCAACAGACCCGCAGCGTTCACCTCGACGTGAGCCGTGGTGTTGGGCTCCCAATAAGCTTTCGGACGCCAATACATGGTGTGCTCGTCCATCCAGCCTCAAGAACCCTCTCGCTCGGGCGTGGTTTTGACGGTGGCCACGGCCATGATGGCTTTACGCTCGGCCTGGCCGTAGACCGGCATATCGAAGCGAGCCCACACAGGCATCCTGCTGCCGGCACGCCCCCTGCAAAGAGGAAATCAACCGCGACAACCCACTGCGGGTCTGGCGTCTGCGCCTGGACCTGCTCGGAGACCTGGTTACCGTCAGTGCCGGTTGCTTTAGTGATGATTGTCACGGTCTGCTGCAGCGGCAAGCCGGTGTCCGCCTTCCACTTGCCATCGGCGACCTTGCCAGCGGCAGGTTCGCCGTTCTGATCGATCACGTCGACAGAATCTAGTTCGCCACCGGTGACGGAGACAGAAATGGTATCTTGGGGCTTGATGTTGCCCAGCCCATTCTCCGTGGAGATAGCGATTTTCGCTGCTTTTGCGACCACTTCCGAAGAGCTATTCTCATGAATTGACCGGCTACTACAGCCAGACAGAATCAAGGCAAGGGTAATGCCTAAGATACCTATTCTCTTCATCCTTATTGCAAATAGACGTTCCCTTGGCTAAAGCTCCATTACCTTCCTTGCCTAATTGGGTTGATACTTAAGCAGCCTAATTACAGGCCTAAAACAAAAACGACGAAACCATAGCCATAGTGAGGCTTATTGTCACTATTAATGGGGTGGTCAGCTAAAATTTATGACTACCGTCTACAAAGGAGAGTTTCATGACCGTCGATGTCCTCTTTCCATACTATGGGGATGTTGAGTTGATGAAGCAGGCTGTAAGAAGCGTGCTAAATCAACAAAACCCAGATTTCCGTCTAGTAGTGGTCGACGATGGATACCCGGATGATTCGATTCCAGGATGGTTCGAGTCATTAAACGATGAACGCGTAAGTTACGAACGCAACGAGAAAAACCTCGGTGCCAATGGAAACTATCGCAAATGTCTCACGAAGATAGAGAATGATCTAGCAGTCGTTATGGGAGCCGACGACATCATGCTCCCGAACTACCTCGACTGGCTGGTTAACGCAGCTGAGAACAACCCCGAAGTAGACATCTTCCAGCCGGGCGTGATATCTATCGACGAGAATGGCGCCTACAGCAACACGCTAGTCGAGAAGGTTAAATCCGCATATCGACCAAAAGGTAAGGGACAGCGAATAATTCAAGGTGAGTCGGCAGCTGCCTCTCTTCTGAGAGGCGACTGGCTCTACTTCCCTTCGCTCGCCTGGCGTACCGGAAAAATGAAGGAAATCAGTTTCCGTCCCGAATACGATGTCGTTCAAGATCTGGCTTTGGTTTTAGACATCCTTATGCGTGGCGGGTCGCTACTTTTGGACGATTGCGTCGCTTTCTTGTACCGCCGGCACTCTGGATCAGACTCGTCTTGGAGAGCGCTAGAAGGAACTCGGTTCACTGAGGAACGCGCATTTTTCGAGACCATGAGTCACGAGATGACAGAGTTAGGGTGGAAGAAGGCGTCAAGAATTGCGAAGATTCACTTATCGAGCCGACTTCACGCATTGACCCTGCTTCCGAAGGCCGCCTTGAAAAACAACAAAAAGGGCGTCAAGAACCTGACAATGCATTTGGTCAAATAGTAAAGGCAAAGTTTGGGGCCAGCTAAGATTTCCAACTGGCCCCAAACTTTTATCTTATTTTTCGATCTTGCGAGGCCCCGCCTGCCAGGCATCCCATGCGGATTGGACGATCTCGCGAACACCTGCGGAAGCCGTGAAGTCCATGTCCTCCTTGATGTGCTCAACCTCGGCGATCAGCTTCGGCGGGTCACCTGCACGACGGCCTTCGATGACGGGCGTGGTGTCCAGGCCAGAAACCTCACCAACCGCCTCAACAATCTCTTTGACCGATGTGCCCTGACCGGTACCGACGTTGTAAGCATGGTTAGGCAGGTCGCCGTCGAGAGCATGCATGGCTTCGATGTGCGCCTGAGCAAGTTCCTTGACGTGCACATAATCGCGGATGCAGGTGCCGTCAGGGGTGTCGTAGTCGTCACCGAATACACGCGGCGCCTCGCCCTTTGCGAGCCTGTCCAGAACCATCGGGATCAGGTTCATGATGACGGAGTCGCCGAGTTCTGGCCAGCCGGCACCAGCAACGTTGAAGTAGCGCAGGGCTACCCACTTCAGGCCCCAGGCCTTTTCGCAGTCTTCCATCATCCACTCGCCGATGACCTTCGTGCGGCCGTACGGGTTAACCGGGGAAAGCTGCGCGTCCTCCTTGACTATTGCGTCTTCGGGCGCGCCGTAGACGGATGCGGACGAGGAGAAGATCATCTTCTTGACACCCTCGGCCTCCATAGCAGCCAAAACGTTGATCAGCCCACCAACATTCTGACGGTAGTAGAACAGTGGCTTCTCCACCGATTCTCCAACCTGTTTCTGAGCCGCGAAGTGGATGACCGCGTCAACCTTGTAATCGCGGATTACTTTGCGGATTTTCGCGACGGCGTCGTCGGGAGCAATGTCGATTTTCTCTAGTGGTGCTCCCTGCACGCGATCTTCGGTGGCGTTCGAGAGGTCATCCACAACGACGACTTCGGAGCCCTGCTCGCGCAGCAACTTGGTGACGTGAGCACCGATGTATCCGGCACCGCCAACTACCATTACGCTCATACGCTTAATTTCCTCCCATACTTGCGCAGCAATCAACTGACACGTCATTGCTGACTTGTGCCGCACCCGACAATTTTATAAATAGCCGCTTTACCACTTACAGCAAGCAGATCAAAACTGGAATTATTTTTGAAATTATTAAACCCAGCATAAGACTTATCATTTTCACCGACGTAGCGATCACCGAAATCTAGGACATATTCAACCCCGAGGCGCTTAGCCGCTTCACAAACTTTCGGATTATGCCCTATCTCATCCAGGTGCTCTTCCAAAATACGAACATCATCGGTAGGTTCGTATAGCAAATGGGTATTGATAGTTTTTATACCTTTGTACGCGTAGATCATTGATGATCCGTTATTTGGAACTGTGCCTAAAACGGCATCATCGGGTAGCCGGTATTCAGCGATATCGAAGATCTTCATTTCATTCTTGTCCAAGAGCATAGGCGAGCCATCGTCACCTGTGCTACCCATCTGGTAATTTTCAGCTGTCTTCTCATCAGAATGCCTAATGCCTGGTTCAACCTGCGAGAGGATAAGGCTGAATAAAACAAAAAGAATCGCGATGACTCTGACGTCGGTTCGCTTTAATTCCGCACGTTGCACCAGACTCTTTAAGACGAGCTTAAAACCAATCACCGCTAATAACAGAGCTGGCACAGAGATGAGAGGCAAAATCCTATAAGGGTCCATGTACCAGGGACCCGTCACGGCCCAACGCAACCAAGATATGGCACTTGATGAGACGATACCCCAAGCAAGAACTACAATTCCCCAAATCATCAACAACCAAATACGTTTTCTTCTCCAAATGCAGATGATAAGGCCACTAACAGAAAAGAAACTAACAACGTATAGCGCGCCATGCCTTATTCCCTCATTGAGCAAGGCAGAACCGAAAGCCATGTCAAAAGTCTGGCTAGGCTCCCAAATGGCCGATTCTCGCATCGGTCTAATCAAGGCCCAGCAAGCAAATATCATCACCCAGATAAGGAAAAATACGCCAACAGAAAACCGGAATTCTTTCTTCGAGATTTCACCTGATGCCTTATAGCGACATTTTCTGGCAACCCAAATGATGGTCACGGGAATCATCATCAAAAAGAAAGCAAATGCGCCGGTGGGGTGAATTAAGCAAGCACCAGCACCGGCAAAGCATAAGAGAACGAATGTCTCAGAAAAAGGTTGCTTTTTATTTACTCCAACATCAAAAAGCTGCAAACCCAACGCCAGCAATACCGGCAAAAACACATAGGCAGCAAAAAGCGGATAAAGAACCCAATCAAGAAGAGTAACCGGCATTGAGTTGAAAGCTGGGACAAGTACCGCAGCAGCAATCACGTTCACTAGTTTCATTCCAAAAACGGTTTCCACCAGATAAAAACACGAAATCAACCATGTGAACGCAAAGAGAATCAGCACTACAGCGTTGAAACTTTCGCCTAACGAACTCGGAAAAATCTCGAGCACCCCGGAAACGATATCGTGAAAACCGTTCGGATAGAACTGCTTTCCGTTTGCCCCTGTCACATAAAAGACATGTAACGGAGAGCCATTTTTAGTATCGACGATAAAACGAACCGCATTGAGATGAAAGACGTTATCGTACGTTTGAGCGATATTACTAGGATGCCGAACAATTCGAACATACCTCATGGCGAGCAGAGATACTCCCGCCAAGAATACCAAAACAATAGTTAAGTTTGTCCTAGGAGGTCGAAAATTTATCTTACAAGGAATCTTCCTATATATAACAGCAACCAAAACTGAAATAATGAGACTCAGACCAGAGGGGACTCGCCACGTCCACGGAATATTAAAAAATCCGAATACAAGACCAGTCGAAACATGCAAAAAAGCTGTCACCAGAGGTGCTATAGCCAACGATCTTAAAAGAGGTTGTCTAGCCAAAACTAGTATGGCGAAACCAGGCAAATACAACATCGCCAAGCCGACCAAAATAACCGGCAGAAGGCCTAACCAATCCATGTAAAACTCACCTTCTTTTAATATCGCTAAGCATTACAGCCGACAACTTCATAGATAGCCGCGTTACCTTCTGACGCCACTTTTCTGAAGGAAGAATTATTTTTTAAGTTGTTCAAACCACGATATTCTCTCTTCTGCAACGTAACCAAGTGATTCCCAAAGTCAAGCGCATAATCAACGCCTAGCCGTTTTGTGGCCGCACAGGCATCTTTATTCCAGCCAATCTCATCGAGATGCTCTTCGACTTCCTCAACATCTTTTGTAGGTTGATAAAAAATATGCGTATTTATGGTTTTTATTCCAGTGAATGCGTATAGGAGAGAAGAACCATTATTCGTTGCAGTCGCAACTAATGCATCAGATGGGAGGTTATTTCCGGCAAATTCAATAATCTCCCTCTCCTCCTTTGTTAGCAGCATGCTTTTGTCTCTGATGTAGTTCGCCTGTCTCCAGGAAGGCTCTTTGTCTGAGTAATATCGATAGGTTTCTGCTGCAAAAGAATCAGAAGTAACCAAACCAGGCTCGATCTGAGTTATTAAACAAGCTGTAGCTATTGAAACCATCAATAAATGGTTCGTCTGAAAACGAGCTAGGCGCGAGTGATTGTTCAGCCATCTAACTACTGACAAGGATCCCTCAACGCATAGCGGCACGACCAATATAGAAAGGACCGACAAAATTCTGAGGCTATCTGCGTACCATGGCCCAACCATAAATTCGCGGACAGTCTCGATCGGAGCGCAAGCGGCAACAATCCAGAAAAAAGCAACGGTCAGCCATGAATACAAAAGAAAACAATTTTTTTTAGAACGAAATACCGCGAACATGCCTATGTTCATGAGAACGCTTACAGCAATTAATGGCCTAAGCATAGGCCCACCGTTTAGCAGAGCGGAACCTAACGCTTCGCCGGCCCTTCTGCTTGACCCCCACTGCGCTCCACCGGTCATTTTTGTTCCAACTATCCACAGAGCTACCACAGCAATGGCGATAGTTACGTCAAGTAGCACCAGGTTGGGTATACCGCTTTTACTGTGCGATAAGTGGCCGAAACGTTTTTTCAGAGTTGCGTTCCACATAACAAAAACGGGGATAGCTAGTAGAACAAAAGCGTGAGCGACTGAAGGATGCGCGAAACACAACCCTATTCCAGCTAGAATAAAGAGACTTATCTGGCTCCAGCGAGGAGAAGGCCACAGAGCATCCTCTTCTAACAGCTCAAGGAAAAGAGCTAAAAGCACTGGCAAGCTAGAGTAGGCCAATAACAGAGGATACAGAACCCCCCAATACATAGGAAGCATCGGCAGCCCTGTCAATCCTGCAGCGAACAAGGCTGTAAAGGCCATAGACGTTGGGCTTGATCCGAAAATAACCTTAGCTAGGTACATGCATGAAATCATCCAAGTGCAAACAAAAATCACGAAGACTAATGAGTTAACCGCCTCGGCTATATTATTCGGGAAGAAATACAGAACTGAAGCGGCTAGTTCATGGAAACCATTCGGATAAAAACCATTGCCATTCTCACCCGTAACTTTTAGAACATGAAGTGGCGAGCCATTTTGGGAATCTAGAACAAACCGTGTTGCATTCAAGTGAAAGACGTTATCAAAAGTCTGTGAAATGTTCGATGGAGAACCGATGATTCTAAAGAATCTAAAAGCAAGAAAAGACGCGCCCACCATCCCTACCAGTATGGCGACCAAGCACCCCATTCTATCTTGATTTTGGCACTGATTTTCTCTAAATACCGAGCTTTTTTTTGCGAAAAAGATAAAAGAACCAATTATCACAGATGCGATTAAAGGAACTATCCAGTTCCAGCTAATCCCGATAACCGAAAAAAATATAGCTGTCGTTGCGTTGACTAGTACAGTTAAAGCAGGCGCGATCGCTAGAACTTTAAACATAGTTTGCCTAGCTCCCAGTAAAATTATTATTCCTGGCCCGTACGTAAGTCCAGCAGCAACAAGGACAACGGGGACAAATTCAATCCAGGTCATCAAGCAATCTCCAAGCCTCACCTTTAAACACGCCATGCTGATGGTACACGACCTCAACGCGCTAGCATGGTTATATTGTCCTCTACTGCAACACTCTTTTATGGCTAACCCGCCGTAAAACCGACCCCTTAGGAGATGCCAGTGAACGCGGATCTAGTAGTTGTAGGCTCTGGTCTTTTCGGCCTGACGATGGCTGAACGGGCAGCCATCGAACTGGGCTTGAAAGTCGTCATCGTCGAGCGCAGGCCACACATCGGCGGCAACGCGTACTCCGAGGCCGAAGAAGAGACCGGCATCGAGGTACACAAGTACGGAGCTCACCTGTTCCACACCTCCAACGAGCGGGTCTGGGAATACTGCAACCGGTTCACCACCTTCACGGACTACCGTCACCACGTCTACACCACCCACAACGGCGTCGTTTACCCGATGCCCGTCAACCTGGGCACCATCAATCAGTTCTTCAACGCGGCATACCGCCCCGACGAGGCAAAGGCGCTGATCAAGGAGCAGTCGCAGGAGCTGGGTGATAAGGAGCCGGAGAACTTCGTCGAGAAGGGCATCTCTTTGGTTGGCCGCCCGCTGTATGAAGCGTTCTTCATGAACTACACAGCCAAGCAGTGGCAGACCAAGCCGGAAGATCTGCCGGCGTCGATCGTCAGCCGCCTGCCGGTTCGCTACACCTACGACAATCGCTACTTCTCCGATAAGTACGAGGGCCTACCCACCGACGGTTATGGCGCCTGGCTCGAGCGCATGGTGGACAACCCGAACATCACCGTTCTTTTGAACACGGACTTCTTCGATTCCAGCCAGGAATTCAGCAAGGACAACGTCGTCGGCAAGATTCCCGTCGTCTACACCGGCCCAATCGACCGCTACTTCGACTACTCAGAGGGCGACCTGACCTGGCGCACCATCGATCTGGAGAAGGAAGTTCTGGAAATGGAAGACTTCCAGGGCTGCCCGGTCATGAACTACGCCGACCTCGACGTGCCGTTCACACGAATACACGAGTTCCGCCACTTCCACCCCGAGCGCGATTACACCAAGGAAAAGACAGTTATTTACCGCGAGTACAGCCGGTTCGCCAACCACGACGACGAGCCGTACTACCCCATCAACACCGCGGAAGACCGCGAGCACCTAACCAAGTACCGCGAGCTGGCAAAGGACGAGCCGAACGTCTGGTTCGGTGGGCGTCTTGGCACCTACAAATACCTAGACATGCACATGGCAATCGCGTCGGCGCTTTCACTTTTCGATAATCACGTTGCCGAGTATTTTCGTAGTCTGACCAAGTAGTGAGGACTTTAAGATTTGACGGCTACAACTCTTTCCCAGGAAGGCTTCAGCCGCCCTGGCTCTGGCGGGGGCCTGATCAACGCGCTCAAGAACCCCTTTCTGCTTAAATTGCTGGTCCGCAAGGAGCTACGCGTTCGCTACCGTGGCTCGGTGCTGGGCATGCTTTGGTCTTACGTCAAACCCGGCGTGCAGTTCCTGGTGTTCTACTTCGCGGTCGGCGTCTTCATGAGAATGAACCAGGCTGTCGAAAACTTCGCGGTTTACCTGTTCTCGGGAATCGTGGTAGTCAACTTCTTCAGCGAGGCGTTCAGGAACGCCACGAAGGCGATCGTCGACAACTCTCCGCTGGTGAAGAAGATCTATCTGCCAAGAGAGCTGTTCTGCATTTCTTCGTTGTGGGTGGCCGCCATTCACTTCTTCCCGCAGGTCGTCGTCTTGATGCTGGGCGCACTGATTATGGGCTGGCGTCCGGGACCTCTAAATATTCTCGCTGGGCTGGCGGGTTTCGTCATCATCGCGGTGTTCGTCCTCGGGCTCGGTCTGCTATTTGGTGCCGTCAACGTGATTCTTCGTGACGCGGAGAACCTGGTCGACCTGATCAACATGGTTATCAGCTGGACTTCCCCGATTCTTTACCACTGGGATTTCGTGGTGCGGGCAATTGGTTCGGGCACGATGTGGGTCGTCTACCAGCTAAACCCGATCACGCCCGTCGTGGAGCTCTTCCACTACTGCTTCTGGGCTCCAACGTCCGGCGTGACGTATGCGATGCCGCCGGGAATGATTAAGTTCTCCCTCATCGCAGCGGGCATTTCCGCATTTACCTTGTTAATTGGCGAGCTCGTGTTCCAGAAGCTCGACGGGCGATTCGCGCAGGAGCTGTGATGAGCGAGAGCACATTGGCTAAGTCATACGAATGCGTGCGCATCGAGAATCTAACTAAGACTTTCAACATTCGTCACACGCACTCGCTAAAAGAGTTCGTGGTTGCGAAGTTCAAACACAAGCCAGACGCCGAAGTCAACCGTTTCAAAGCGCTAAACAACATCAATCTTTCGTTCAATCAGGGCGAAACCACAGCGCTCCTAGGGCTTAATGGGTCGGGCAAATCCACCCTATTGAAGCTGATTTCCGGTGTTATGCGCCCTGACGAGGGGCAAATCGGCGTTCGTGGAAGACTGGCCGGATTAATCGAGGTCGGCGCTGGTTTCCACCCCGACCTAACTGGACGCGAAAACGTCTTCCTTAACGGCGCTATCTTGGGCATGACCGAGAAGCAGATCAAAGAGAAATTCGAAGAGATCGTCGCATTCAGCGAGATCGAACAGTTCATTGACACCGAAGTTAAATTCTATTCCTCCGGCATGTTCCTGCGTCTTGCATTCTCCGTCGCCGTGCACACCGACCCGGACGTTTTCCTGGTGGACGAGATTCTTGCCGTCGGCGACGAGCCGTTCCAACGCAAATGCTTGAACCGCATCCGCGAGCTCCAGAGCAGCGGAAAAGCCCTGGTTATTGTTAGCCACGACCTAAACATGGTGGCGGATCTGTGTGATCGGGGCGTCGTCCTTGAGCACGGAAACGTAGTGTTCGACGGTGATATTCACAAGGCCGTCGGCAGGATCAGGGGCGATTGAGTCCGCGTTCTTAGAGACTTCTTTACAGACGGATTTAGTATGCTGGTTAGATACCGATCGAAATAGCATTGCTCGTTTTGTTCCAAGACGACAACCGTCGTCACACGAAGGAAGATTGCTGATGAATCCCGCTATATCCGTTTTGGTTCCTATCTATAACGTGCAGGACTATCTGCACGAATGCCTGGGCTCGCTTGCTGCGCAGGACATGTCGGACGTCGAATTCATCTGCATCAACGATGGCTCTACGGACGGCTCCCGAGACATCATCCAGGAGTTTTTGGATAAGGACTCCCGCTTCACCGTCATCGACAAAGAAAACTCAGGCTACGGCGCCTCGATGAATAGGGGGTTGGAGAAGGCAAAGGGCGAGTTCATCGCGATCCTAGAATCCGACGATTTCACGGAACCGTACGCCCTCAGCACGCTGCACAAGGCGATCACGGAGTCCGGTGCCGATGTTGTTAAGGCAAACTTTTGGATGTATTGGTCGACGCCGACTGAGCGCAACGAGTTTTTCGAGGCCATCCCCGCCAATAAGGCGGGCAGGTTGATCGACACTAGCGTCGATCACGGAATTTTCCACGCAAAGCCGTCCATTTGGTCGGCGATGTATCGCAAATCTTTCTTGGATAAAAACCAGATTCGTTTCCTCGAGACCCCCGGCGCCTCTTTCCAGGACACCAGCTTCACCTTCAAAGTTTGGGCGTCGGCAGACAAGGTGTATTTCGTCCACAAGCCGCTTGTGCACTACAGGCAGGATAACGAGAATTCGTCGGTGAATTCTCCTGCCAAGGTGGACGCCCTGTTCAACGAGTACTCCGAGATCACCCGCTGGCTTTCCGAGAACAAGAAGAAGAGTGAGATTTTCTCCCCCGTCAAGGTCAAGATGCTTTATGACGCGCTGATCTGGAACTACGAGCGGGTGGCCGAGGAAAACAAGGTGCTGGTGCTCGAAAAGGGCAGGGACATGTTCCTCGACGAGTTCAAAGCTGGGCACGTCGACATCAGGCTGTTCGAGCCGTGGAAGCTGCAGGATCTGAGGACGATCCTGCTTAATCCGCGGGACTACCACGACTGGCGCGTTAAGCCAGAGGCGCTCAGCCACAAGGTTGGCAGGCTGATTCAGGACCGCGGTTTCGTCGGCCTGGCAAAAACGGCAGCCAATAAGGCATACAAGAAGGCGAAAGGACTGGCTAAATCGTGGCGCTGATCTCGATTATTGTCCCGGTTTATAACGTTGAGAAGTATTTACCTCGGTGCCTGGATTCGCTCAGGAGCCAGGTATTCAAGGACATCGAAATCATCTGCGTCGAAGATGGTTCGACGGATAGCTCTCCGCAGTTGCTGAAAATTGCGGCTGATCTGGATCCACGAATCGTCGTCGCTGAGCAGAAAAACCAGGGCGTGTCTGCAGCACGGAACCATGGCCTGGAGCTGGCGTCGGGCAAGATCGTTATGTTCGTCGATAGTGACGATTTCCTCAAGCCGGGCGCCTGCGCAACTGTTGCGAGGGAATTCGGTGAGAAACAGCCGGATATTTTGACGTTCGGTGGAGAGGCGATTTCGTTCGAGCAGCCCCACCAGTGGCTGGCGAATGCGCTGAAGCCGAAAGATGCCGTCGTCGAGGGTTTCGATGAGAAGCTCTTCAAAAAGTGTCTGGCTCGTCCTTACATCTGGCTTTCCGCGTTCTCTCGAGATTTCATCGAACGCAGTTCTTTGCGTTTCGATGAGGAGTTAGCCATCGGCGAGGACCAGCTCTTCTATCTCGATGCATACCCCAAATCGCAGCGAACCGTAAGCATCAAGGATGATCTCTATAGCTACAGATACAGCAGGCCCGGTTCGGCGATGCACATTCAGATGCAGAAGCGGGCTAACGTCGTCAAAAATCACCTAGCCATGGCTGACAAGGTTTTCACACACTGGCATGAGAGCGGGATTTTCGAGGACCACAAGGCTAGCTTGCTGAAGTGGTTCTTGCAACTGATCACCTATGATGCATTCCACGCGAAAGACTCGGCTAAGGCCATCGCGGACATGCAAGACCTGATCGAGAGGCACTTCGGACCGATCGATGATTTAGAGGTGGACGCCGAGACTCGGCTAATTCTGCAGAGCCTTGAGCAACCCAAGAATCCGCTGAACAAGGTTCGCAGCTTGGCTGTCTTGGGGCTGCGTGGCATGGAGGATCCGGTTAACAACGTCAAGGCCGCGCTGGAAAAGTTCTCCAAGCTGTTCCCGGTTAAGGCTGCCAGGGCGGTGGCCAAGCGCGTTCTGCCGGCTACTAGCCTGACGCAGTACAAGAGGATCAACCGGGCCTACAGCGTCACCACAAACATGATCGACGAAGCCCAGGCGTACAACCGCTTGATTTCCGAGTGGGAGATCAAGCAAAGCGAAAAATAATCGTAAATAATCGTTAAACAAGAATGACCGGCTGCCCGAGTATGGACGGCCGGTCATTCTTTATCGCTTTTATTCGCCGATGACGATGCGCGGCGCGCCCTTCCACAGCGCCGGATCGGTGACGAGATGGCCGTCGAACAGCACCTTTAGACAGGCAGGATTACCGCTTTTTGTTTTTGCATTGGCACTAAGGCAGTTTTGCACTCATTGTCTCGACGAAAAGATACGCATACAAAACGACCAGTAAACTGCATTGTGGTGCAAACAAGCATTGCGCACCAGATAAGATCTATGCCGTGATAAAAAATACACACAGACGAGCCTGGATGGATGTATTAAATGTTGTCGGCATTTTTCTCGTCGTGTTTCTACATTCCAGAACAGTATATTTCAGCAACCAGCCAGTAAACGGCTACTGGATCGAATACCTGATCAGCGGAATCGGAGTTGCGGCAGTCCCCCTATTCTTTGCTATAAGTGGCGCAAATCTAATTGGCTTCACAAGAAAAATGAGCATCAGAGATTTCTTCAAAAAGAGATTCTCTAAGATAATCATCCCTTATTTCATCTGGGGGATAGCGGGAGCCTTATACCAATTCTTTTGTCTCGATAATAAAAAGATCTTTGAAAACCCAATATCCCTTCTTTGCAATCTACAACAAGCAAATGCCCCCCTATGGTTCCTAATGGTTTTGGCTGGCATTTACGTACTTATGCCACTTTTTTCTGCAGCAGTAACGGCAATCGAAAATCGACCCGAAGACCCAACTAAGTTCTACTATTACCTAATTGCGATCTGCTTCATTGGCGGCGTAATCATGCCTTTAGTCAGATCATTCATTCCAGATTTTTTGCCTCAGGTAGACATAGTTCCGGGTAGCGAATACGTGCTCTTCCCAATTATGGGATACGTACTTTTGAAGATCGATCTGAAAAAGTGGCAAAGAACAGCCATTTACTCACTTGGATTTATAGGGTTTTTATCTTTTAGCGTGCTAGGAGCATTCACATCATTGAAAGGGTGGGGTCATCAAGAACTACTAACCAGCTACTTTGGCGTCGGGGTTCCTTTTATTACAGCAGCCTTTTTTGTATTAGCCAAACAGATTAATTTTCAGCGCTTTGATACGAGACTACATACCGCCCTGGCAAATTTGTCAAAGCTCACCTTTGGCATATACCTAATACACATCATTCCTTCCGATGCTTTTCGTCGCATTGTTGGCTACAACGGTTTTCGTTCAGATTTGCTTGTTTGCCTCATCACATGGGCTTTCTGCGTTGCGACTGTTTGGGTACTAAGAAAAATACCTGTCGTCAGGAGATGGGCTCTCCCCTGACCTATCGGAGAACTTTTTTACCTCAGCTGTGATAGGCAGTAACTGTGAGCGATTTAGTGGTCATCGTGGTTTTCTCGCCCGCCGAGGCCGCCCCGAAAATTCGCAAGGCACTCGCAAACGCAGGAGCCGGACAGTTAGGCGAATATCGGGCGTGCACATTCAGCGCGTCAGGCACCGGACGCTTCGAGCCGTCGCTGAACGCTAACCCGACCATCGGCACCCCAGGCGAGCCCGAAGAAGTTGCCGAGCAACGCATCGAATGCGTCTGCAAACGCTCCAAAGCACGGGCAGCTTTGGAGGCAATGCTGGCAGCCCACCCTTACGAAGAACCCGCCTACCACGTCTACCCGATAATGACACTCGAGGACTTTTAAGAGCCAAACAACACTCACCAAGCTAAACAACAATAATTATTGTTGTTTTACGCATATTTTTTTCTTCAAGCTCCGCCACAGACTCATCTCGACCGCGAAAAACAATAAACCCAATAGATTAAACAATAATTATTGTTGTTCCACTGTTATTGTTGTTCTATGGTTCTAACCGCCGAAGACATCAACCATGAGCTGCAGCTACTGCGCCAAAATCAATCTGACACGGCGTCGTTCGAAGTAAAACGGGCTGCCAAAGGGATACCTAACGAAAAAAATATCTGCACCACTCTTTGCGCCTTCGCGAATATGCCAGCTGGCGGAGTTTTAGTGCTGGGCATCGGTGACGAAACCACAAACTTCGAAATCTATGGTGTTCCAGATCCGGGGAAAACCGGAAGACAAATAACAGACATGGCTCGATCCGCTGTAGTCCCACCGCCGGTTATCGAAACGTACAATCTGCAAATCGAAGGAAAAACAATTGTTGTTGTGGAAGTCCCCGGATTGCCGCTTGCGTTAAGGCCAGCAAGATTTCGAGGAATCCCGTACTTGCGTCAAGCAGATGGCGACTACAAGATGAGCGACACAGACGTTCATATGGTCGAAGTCGCAAAACTAAATTCAGACGAACGGGTTCCCTACGACGAAATAGCAGTTCCGAATACATCCATAGCGGACTTGGATGAAGAATTAGTCAAAAACTATCTCGCAGAATGCCGACGAACTCGTAAACGCCTCACGACAATTAAAAATGATCAGGACCTACTGAGACTAACCCGAGTGATTAATTCATCAGGCGAGCTAACCGTTGCAGGTCTCTACGCCATGGGTATTTACCCCCAAGGGCCTTTCCCCGCTCTAGCTATTACCGCAGCAGTTAGAACAAAGGATGGTTCTGGAAAGCGTGCGATACGAAACCTGGAAAGATTCGAAGGCCCCGTCCCAATCTTGCTTGAGGAGCTTATGGAATGGGTCCGAAACAATATTTCGTACACCCGGGCATACGACGAAAACGGCAATATGGCCGACCGTCCAGAGTTTGCCTTAAATGCAGCCAGAGAACTAATTGCCAATGCGATTGTCCACAGAGACTTAGGGCCAGACACTTTAGGCGTGGGCAAAAGTATCGATATTCGGCTAGACCAGAATAAATTAATCGTTTCTAGCCCAGGAGGGCTAAGAGGTATCGACGTAAGTCAACTAACGAGTAGAACACTTAGCAGAGCTGCTGTAAATCAGCGCCTATATTCCATCTCACAATCTCTTTACACAAGTGACGGGTCGGCAATCATCGAAGGCGAGGGCGGTGGAATAAGAGAGGTCCTTGAGACCGCAAAACGTCTTGGTTCTATACCGCCGATATTCCGAGACACAGGAGTTAGTTTCACGGCGATCATTTGGCCGACCCCCGCTGCGCTACGTTCCAGCAACGTAGCAGCCACGAATTCACGAACAAACGACGCCCCACAACCTGAACAACCAGATTCCACATCAGAAAATAAATCTTCCGAAACCCAAACAAAAAACGGGCGTCTCATTCTTTCTTTGCTTGAAGAAGGAAAAACACAGGTTGCAGAGATCTCTGAGTGGACTCAGTTACCCAAGTATTCTGTCCGCTACGCATTGAACCAATTAATAGGTGAAGGACTGGTTTATCGCGAAGGCGGCCGCGGAAAACCGAATACTAGTTACCACTTAACAAATGTTTAATAGGTACCGGCCTTTCGACACTCGAGGACTTATGAACTTCACACGCAAGGACAACTCATTCCTGGCACTCGACGGCGAAACCGTCGCCGCCAGGATCGACTTCGCCCGCTCAGGGGACGTCGTCACCATTAACCACACCGGAACCGAATCCGAGTACCGGGGCCAGGGCCTAGCCGGACGACTGACCGAATACGCA
This sequence comes from Propionimicrobium lymphophilum DSM 4903, assembly GCF_000423485.1. GTDB lineage: Bacteria > Actinomycetota > Actinomycetes > Propionibacteriales > Propionibacteriaceae > Propionimicrobium > Propionimicrobium lymphophilum. The sequence goes on from NZ_AUIB01000011.1 coordinate 24,155, forward strand.
CTCGACGAAATCGCGGCAGCTGGTCTGAAGGTGAAAGCTGTCTGCCCATACACCGTCAAATATTTTGCTGAGCACCCCGAACGCGAAGGTTTGCTTGCATGATCGTCTGCGTCGGGCTCACCACAATCGACCACACCCAGCGAATCGACGCGTTCCCTGAGCCGAACAAAAAGATCGTCGCCAAAGGTTCCACTATCGACGTGGGAGGCCCAGCCGCCAACGCCGCACGCACCGCCCGCGAGCTCGGTTCGCAGGTTGTGCTCGTCACGGCCCTGGGTAAAAGCGCGCTATCGAAACTGGTTCGAGAGTTTCTGGCCGGCATCGAGATCGTCGACGTCGCCCCGGCGTCTTTCCAGCCGCCCATCTCCACGGTTATGGTTACCGACAATGGCCATCGCTGCGTTGTCTCCACCAACAACACCTCGCTGGACGATGTTAGCGTGCCGGACGCGGAGGTACTCTCCGGCGCAAACGTGGTTCTGCACGACGGGCATCTGCTGCCGGTTTCCGTGCCGCTCAGCCAAGTTCCCGAGCCTGTCCACCTGCTTGACGGCGGATCCTGGAAGCCAGGCTTAGAAAAGCTGCTCCCCCAGCTCGACGTTGCGGTGATTTCTGCGGACTTCAAGACGCCAGGTTCGACTCCGAAGAACGCGTTGGACGAGCTGAGCGAATACAAGATTCACTCCCTAGCCAGGAGCGACGGCCCAGGAAAGGTGGAGATCCGCGAGCTCAGCTGGGACGAGGAATTGACGCCAAGCTACGAGACCAACTGGCTGCCGGTTGAGCAAGTGCGGGCAGTTGACACCAATGGCGCCGGGGACGTGCTGCACGGCGCCCTGGCACATTACCTGGCTGAGGGGAATAGCTTCCAATACGCGCTGAAGGCGGCTACAAAGGTGGCGACAGCCTGCGTCAAACACCACGGAGTGATGGGCTGGACAAACGGACGCTAGCAAGCCCAGGCGCCACGCTCAGCAAGCCCAGGCGCCGTGCCTAGCAAGCCCAGGCGCCGCTTGCGAAGCAGTACGTCCACCACCCCATCAGCACTAAATCGCCGATGAGGATAAGGCCAAGAACAGCCCGCACGAAAGAGCTGCTGCGTCTGCCACCAAACCCGCCTAGCCAGCCGTAGAGCGGGAACAACAGCAGAACCGCCCTGGTGACGGACATGAACCAGCCGCTGGACGATAGCGGAACGACGTTGGCCGCGACGAATGTGGCCTCTCCCCAGCGTCGACGGAACAGGCAAACGAGCAGGACGAGGTATCCGATGGCCACCGCGACGATCTCCAGGGTGAACATGACGGGCACCTCGGGGCGTCCAGGCCAGTAGCCGGCGCTGGTCATCGGGATCGTGCGTTGCAGCGCCTCCCACGGCCAGCTCAGCTCGCGATGCCAGCCGGCGTTTTGAGCGTTGTACCAGGCGCTCCACGAACCGGTCTTGGAGTGTAAGTAAGCAGCAAACCCGCCGAGGACGCCGGCACCAAGCAGCAACCAAGCAGCGTTTTTGATGCGATCTTTGAACCAGTATTCGGTTTGGGTCAGGGCCAGGATGCCAAGACCAGCGATCAGGAATAGCCCGGAGATTCGCAGGCTGCAGGCCAGCGCGACGAGGATTCCGGCCTGCGCCCAGCGCCCGGACCTGGCACGCTCCCACGACCAGAAGGCGGCGGCAACGAACGGGGCCTCGGTGTAGCCGACGATCGTGAAAACGCTCATCGGTGCCAGCAGCCACAGGCAGGCCGCGGCCGAACCGTACATGCGCTCCAGGGCGACGACGGCGAGGGCGCTGCAGACCAGCGCGAACCCAACCCCCGTCAGCCACATCGGCACGTTCACCAGCGAAAGAGCCCTCATCACGATCGGTAAGCCTGGGAAGAACGCCATATCAACGGGGTTTTCGTAGCCGGTTTTCGCGACCGTCATGAAGTGCTGGACGTCCCAGTGACTAAGCGCCTGCTCAAGGCTCAGCGAGTTACGTTGGCAGGCCAACACGACGACGCCGAACATCAGCGCCCTGGTGGACAACCATACGAAAGCGACCAGGCGCGGATTACTGCGCATTCTTGGCCCTCAGGAACAGCGAAAAATCTGGCGCATGATCCAGCACGCCACCTTGAGGATCGTCCGCATATCCAACCCGGACGGGGTCGTCCCAGGGCCGCTGCATGTCATCTACAACTCGGAGCCCGATCCACAACTGGGCGAGGATACGCACGATAATTGCCATCCAGTAAACCCACTGCGCGCTCTGCCCGACGCCGAGAATGCCCTCCAGGAAACCCCAAATCGCGAACCAGTAGACCAGCTCGGCGGCCGTCCAGACGCCGACGTCCAACAACTTAGGACGGGCCAGAACAACCAGCGGCAGCAGCCACAGCGCGTATTGCGGCGAATAGACCGTGTTGAACATGAGGAAGATCAGCGTCAGCAGTAACGTAACCTGCGCAAGGCGTGGACGCCTGGGCGCGCGCAGCGAAAGCACCACCACGCCGACGCCGAGCATGAACATGCAGCCGAAGGCCACCGTCGAAACCTTCGGGACGTCCAGGCCGATGAGCTTGAGCAGATACCAGATCGAGCCGAGGTCGGCGCCTCGGTTGGCGTTGAACGTCCAGAAATACTTCCAGCCCTCGGGGGCTGCGAGGGCGACCGGCAGATTCGCAAAAACCCAGCCGATGACGGCACCTGCGACGGCCCGAACCATCGCCCGCCACTTTTCTGCGCGCAAACACAGAATCAGGATCGCGCCGAGCAGCAGAATCGGATACAGCTTCGCCGATACTCCCAGCCCGATCAGCACGCCTGCCAGCAGCGGGCGCTTGTTGGCCCAGGCATAGATGGCGAACGCCACCAGAGCAACCACCAGGAGATCCCAGTTAATCAGGACACTCGTCATCACCAGCGGAGAAGCTGCGATGAATAGGGCATCCCAGGGACGGGCCGAGTCCAGACGCAGATGTACGAACACCAACGCGAAGAACAGCACACCCAGCAAAACGGCGTTTGCGACGAAGAAAGTCTCCGCCGACCAAACCGTGTCAGCGTGCGTTGCTGATGGGCCGACGTTGTAGAAAAGACCGGAAAACCACCTTATTGCGGCGATCATGTAGCCGATCAGCGGCGGGTATTCCAGGGCAATATCGGAGTAGATTCCGCCGCCCTTGCCCATGTCTCGGGTCAGGTAGAGCGTCGGAATGTCCGTGTAACAAAGGCGCACGAAAGCGTTCGGGAAATCTTGAGGGGTGTTTCGGCACGGAAGCTGACGCAAAATTGCCACCAGCATCGTGAAAAAGGCCGCGCCGAACGCGAACACACCCGGCGAAAACCACACCCCTCGACGACGGGCCCGCGGCCCAAGAGGGCCGCCTATGCGCTGGGTCAGGGACTCCCTTACCGTCACGGCTCTTCTGCCGGTTCAGGAACTTCCTGCACCCGGGTTTCGGTTGCCGCCGGAGCTGGCTGCAGAGTCTGAGTCTGACGCGGCTCAGGCTCTTGAGTCTCCACCGGCCGCTCGGTCTCCTCGGCTTCCTCTTCCTCCTGAGGCGCAGACGCTTCCACGCTCGGAATATAGGTTGGACCGATCGTCGGGCTGATGTTGCCCGGCGCGGGGAACGGCTCGTTCGGGCTATCGGCGATCACCCTTGTCATGTAGTTCGTCCACACGTCCATCGGGTAAGAACCGCCGTAAAAGTACATGCCAGCCGGCATGAAATCGTTCAGGTCCTGTTGGCCATCGTCGCCGGCAACCATCATGACGCCGGTTACGACGCTCGGGGTGAAGCCGACGGTCCAACCGGAACGGTTGACGGCCTTGGTGGCGCCGTCCTGGCCAGCGGTGACGCCCTCGGTGCCGGTCTTTTCCGCGATTACTTGGCCGGCAAGAGGAGCTCGCCTCATGGCTTCGATCGCGTCACGAGCGACGGGGTCCTCGATGGTTCGGGTGCCCTTCTCGTCTGCCTCGTAGAGAACGGAACCGACAGAATCTTCGACCTTCTTAACCGTGTGAGCGGGAATCCTCATGCCCTGGTTTGCGATGGTGGCGAAGCCCGCGGTGTTGTCAAACACGGACACCTCACCCATGCCCAAAACGAGACGGCCTGCCTGCTCCTTCCAGCTAGGATGTTCAGGAACGCCAGCATCGTTGGCCGCGCGAACCAGCTCGTTGTAGCCGTCAGGAATTTGCAACATCATGTCGACGAATGGCGTGTTCATCGACAGCTGCGTGGCCTTCTTCAACGTTGTAGGACCGTAGTTAATACCCTCGTTGTTGCTGACCGGAGAGTTCTCGCCTTCCGGCGTGAAGGTGTTGCCGCGAAGCACAGAGTTGAGACCGAAGCCGTTTCGCAGACCAGCGACCAAGCCATAAGCCTTGAACGTGGAAGCCGCGTAGCGCGGAGTCGTCGCCCAGTTACGGGAATTCTGGACGAAATCCTTACCGCCGTAAACCGCGATCACGCCGCCGGTCTTGACGTCAATGGACACCAAACCGGTGTGCAGATCGTCAGGGTTCGGCTTCACCTGGTTGCCGTTCTCGTCGGTGTGCGTGCGGGCACGGGCGATGACGTTCTCGACAGTGGCATCAACCGCTGCCACAGCGTCCTTCTGACGCTGTTCGTTAAAGGTGGTGGTGATCTTCAGGCCACCGCCGTTGATCTGCTCCTCGGTGAAGCCCTTAGCGCGCAGCTCCTCGGTTGCCATGTGCACCAGGAAGCCGTTGGGGCCGGAGTAGGTGTTCGGGGCGACGTAGTTCGGGATTTCCGGCAGACCAGCGCTGGCCTCGTCGTGTTCCTCCTGAGAAATCGTGCCCATCTCCAGCATGCCGTCGAGCACGTACTGGTAGCGCTCGGCCAGGTTCTGGGCCTGCACCTCGCCACGCTGCGGATCATAGTTACTTGGCGCGTTAATGACGGACGCCAACACTACGGATTGCGGAAGAGTCAGGTCTTTAGCATCAACACCGAAAAACGCTTGCGCGGCAGCCTGGACGCCGTATGCGCCACGGCCGAAGTAGATGGTGTTCAGATAACCGGCCAGCACTGTCTCCTTCGACTCGGCCTGGTTCATCTTCATTGCGAGCGCAAGTTCTTTAAGCTTGCGGCTCAGCTTCTGCTCGCTGGTTAGGTAAAGAATCTTGATGTACTGCTGAGTGATGGTGGAACCGCCACCACTGATCTCGCGGTTTCGGATAATTCCAAACGCGGCACGCGCCATGCCGACAGGGTCGATGCCTTGGTTGGACCAGAAGCTGCGGTCCTCCGCAGCCACCACGGCGTCTTTCAGGCTATCCGGCATCTGGTCGTAGGCGATCGCTTCCCTGTTTTGGATAGCCAGCCTGCCAAGCTCGGTCTTCCCGTCGTCGTAGTAGAGCGTGGTGGTCTGAGTGGTGAATTCCTCGTTCGGGTTAGGCAACTCGACGGTGGCGTAGAACAACACACCACCCAACCCAAGCAGCACCGCAAACGCAAGGATGACGACGAGAATCGTCTTGAAAACAGGGAATCTTTTTTTCTTGGCGCGCCGCGGCATTTCAGGCTTGCCGCGCTTGACTGCTTTCGGGCTATTTTTCTTAGCCATAGATATCCTCCACCGTTTGTTGGCGCCTCGGCGGCCTTCTCTTGATGCCGTCGCCTAACAAAAACGACTCGATCATGAAGTTCCATTTGCAGTCGGGGCAGACCTCGACTACGCGAACTTTGAACTCGCCGAATTGAGTTTCCATTTCCGCTAATTCTGCCAGCGATTTAATCCGACCCGAAAATTGCCCCAGCTGATCGCCGAAAACGTAACGCAAAATTAGCAGGTGATCGCTGGCGCACACGGGGCAGGGCTCTTCGGCCTCGTCGCCGTGGTTTAGGGCGGACGTCACCAGCAGTGGCTGGGCGTCGCAAGGGTCGGGAAGCATGACGGATTCGGGCCCGCGCATCGACTCCAGAGTGTTTCGTCTGGCAAGCGCGTAACTGACCCGTTCCCGCTGCGTTTTCATGTGCATAAGCCTAACGCGCGCAACGCCGGTTTCCATCTGCAGGGGAAAATACGCTATAGTTCTTAAAGTTCCGTGACGCACGGAACGAAAAAACAGCCGCTCAGGCGGTGTTCATAAGGGGCATTAACTCAGTTGGTAGAGTGCTAGCTTTGCAAGCTGGAAGTCATGGGTTCGAGTCCCATATGCTCCACAAATGTGGCTCCAAGATTTTCCTTGGAGCCACATTTATTTATGCCCAGCGGCTCGAACCCGAGAGGGCTTGCGCCACAAAATTCGTGATGAAAATTACGCCTCGCGAATTACGTTGGCTGCCTGCTTGAGCAGCAGCGCCTGCAGCGGAAGACGTCCATATGCGACGGCCTTCAGCGCGAGCGGTTTCTTGCGCCACAGGTACGCCATGTAGATGTTCGCCGGGAAGACGGCAAGGAACAGCAGTATCGCCGCTACCCCACCCAGCTTCCGCGTCTTCTTGGAGGCGATGAGGCCGGCAGTCGCCAGCTCGGCCACGCCGGAGCCAAGCGTGTAGTCCCTAGGCTTGCCGGGCAGGCCCGGCGGGATGATCTGGTCGAAAGGCTCCGGCTTCGCGAAGTGAAGAACACCCATTCCAGCCAGCAGCGCGGTCAGCAGCTTTGCGTCTTTATTAGCCATGGGAAAAATTTTACTCGCCGCTCGCGCTGCCGAGCTTCGCCGGAACCTTATCGCCGTGGCCCTGCTCGACGAGCGCCATGCGGATGCGCTCGGTTGCCCTAAACAGATCCTTCGGATCGGCGCTTTCTGCCGCATTCGCCATCGACAGCTCGCCCTCACCCCAAGCCGGCAAGACGTGCAGGTGGACGTGCGGGACATCAAAACCGGCGATCATCATGGTGGCGCGGGGAGCGTCGAAAGCCTTCTCCTGGGCGCGCCCGATAGCGGCCGCGACACACATCAGGTGAGCGAGAGTGGCGTCGTCCAAATCTGTGAACTTGGCGACCTCTTTACGCGGCACAACAAGCATGTGGCCGTCCGTGATGGGGTTGATGGAGGCGAAAACCACGCAGACGTCATCGGCCCAGGCGAAATTACCGGGCAGCTCACCGTCGATTATCTTCGTAAAAACAGTGCTCATGAAGCCAAGCTTAAGACCCCAAAACGGCCGTACCAGAAGTTATGCACAATTAATTTTCGACGGCTCATGTTCCCAACCGCCACCGCGTCGGTAACAATCCTTGGGCAATCAGGCTACATTTGGCTTCATGAGTCGACGTCTCCTAGCCTTCCTATCGGTTGTTGGCCTAGCCATCGGTGCCGTCATTTTCGCCTCCAGGCGACGACGCGCTTACGAGGCCGCGCTTTGGAGCTCCGCGACAGACCCGCTGCCATGACTAGGTGTCGAAACGTTCAAGGCGGTCCCAGTCGAGCACTAGCTTGTGTGCGCCCGGGGCGACCTCGATGCGTCTTGGCAGCCGGGCGGTGGCGACTGACCCGCAGTTATAGCGGTCGTAATCAGTATCGACATCGCGGCCATTAAAAGTGAACGCACCCCGCCAAGTTAGCGAGTAATCGGCGAACGGTGTGGAAAGCCACAGCGTGCCGTCGGTCAACTCGATCTGATACGAGCGCAGATGCCGAATGAACTCGGCTAGGGAACCAAATTCCTCCTCGTCGACGAGCACCACCACGTAACCAGTGAGAATTCCTCGCTGGACAAACTCGTCGCCGCCGACCTGCTCGAAATTGTTAGTGCCCAAAATGCCGATGAAGGCGTTGCCCTTCCGGCCGGCAACCCAGTGCGGGCCGATTCGCGCCTGATCGAATTGGACGAATGGGAAGTGGAAGTGCGTGTAGTATTTCCGCTTACCCTCCATGAACCCGTGCCGGCCGCGCAGATCCTGGATGCCAAGAAGCACATTGCCCTGCTGGGCGAGATCGGGATTGATGCCGTTATCCGCCCACCGGCTGATGAACTTCCTGCCCTTCGATTTGGCCGCCGGATGGTTGCCGAACACATTCACCCCGCCGCGCAGTCGGGCGTGCCAAAGGTGTTGTTCGCCGCCGAACTCGCCGGGGCGATAACGCTGAGCGCTGCTCAGTTGATAGTTGCGGGTGGCGAACGTCGTGACGTTTCCGCGCTGAATGGCCTTGCCCACCATGAATGGGTTCATCAGATGCTGCACGGACGTCACCGCGAACTTGGGCAGCCAGCTGAACGCCTTAATCGGGCGCAGAATGCGGTTTCCGCGCACCTTAATTCCGCGAGCAAGAAGCATCGAATGTTTGATGGACCTGCGATTCACGATTGCCTGCATCCCCCACCAGAAGCGGGCGATGTCCAACTTCGATGTTCTCGGATAGTCCGGGTGGCGTTTCAGCTCGCCAAGAACTTCGTCGACGTTCAGGCCCTGCGAAATCTCAGTCCGACGCTCTTCCTCGTGGGTTCCGATGTACGCAATCGCCTCGGGCACTCGGTAGCGCATTCGGGTGATGAATACGCTCGAGATCTTACCCAGATCCACTTCGACGTCCGAGGTGCCGAAAGCAGAAGCCATGACAGCGGCCATCGGAGAATTCTGCGGGCGAAGTAGATATTCATCTTCTGCACGGGCGCAAGCGACGGCTAGATTCCCCTCGAAAGAATGCAGCGCCGCGTCCAAAATGAGCAGATCGAGAACCATTTCGGAACGTTTCCTGATACTCTCGTTGTTTGAGTGATCTACCAGCATGGTCAGCGCACCCACACACCTAGACATGGGCGCGGGCGAAAGCCACTCGCTGAAACCAAAGCGGAACCTGTCGGAGAGCCAAACCTGAATTCGTGAGGCAGCCGCTAAGAGGTGTTCCTCGGCCAACCTGGAATCAGTAAACCGCTCACCGGCAAAAGTCTGCGCGGAGATAAACTGTGCGACGCTAAATGTGAGCTGCCGGTTCTCCGTCCAAGTGGTCAACTGGTCGTTGCCCTGGGCATAGAAATTGAACCTGAACCCAAGCACACAATCGCGAACTACGCGCATTAGTTCTTCGGGCAGCTCTGCGGTCAAATAGGCGCGCAGCAACAGCAGGAGATCGATGTCGCAGCCGGCCCGACGGACGTTGATCCTGGAGACGAGCTTCAGAATGTAGGCCTTATCGAGACCGCGCTCCCCAAAGGTCGGTGGCACCAGCGCACAACTACCCACGCGACTGACCTTTCTTGCTTGCTTGAGTCTCGCTACTAATAATTCTGCAACTTGTTCGCTCTTTTTTCGGCCAATGGAGTTTAATTTTATGGTGTGGCAACAGATAACTCGGCTTCCTCGCTAACCCGGACCAAGTATCCGACCCTCCTAGACGCGGTCTTGACGATAGTCCTGGTGTTCGCGACCAGCTTCTGGGGAGACCTCTGGGGCAATCGCGGTGAATCGCCTAGTTACCTGGCTTCCGTGGTCACTTCAATCGGCATGACGAGTTCGTTGTTCTTCAGACGCTCCCAGCCGTGGCTGATGCTGGCGCTCATCTGCGCATTCGGCGGCACCCAACTGATTCTGGTGCCGCACCCCACTTGGGCGCTGGCGGCAGTGCCGATCGCCAGCTACGCGATGGCGCGGATGGTGCAAGGCATCGCGGCTAGGTGGCTGCCGCTGATCTGCGGGCTGGGAGCCGTCATCGGCCCGCTTCGCTGGACGGCAGGAATTTCTGAAAAAAGCGAAAAAATCGAGTCCACCGTCGCGTTGATTCTGCTGTGCCTGGCGTGGATCGTCATCCCCTATCTGCTTGGCAGACGAGACCAAGAAACCGCGGTCGCGGAGCTTGAGCGCGCGGAGGGCGCCAGGAAGCGCTACGAATCAGAGGTGGCCAGGCAGACGGAGGCCGAACGCGCCACCGAGACGCGCGTTCGAAACGAGATCGCCCGCGAGCTGCACGACATCGTCGCCCACTCGCTTTCGGTGATCGTAGTGCAGGCCGAAGGCGGCAAAGCGCTTGCCAAAAAGCACCCGGACAAGGCCGTCGACGTCCTCGAAACCATCGGCGAAACCGGACGCGAGGCACTCGTCGAGATGCGGCGAATCGTGGGCGTGCTGCGCAACGGAAATGACGCGGAATACGCGCCCAGCCCCGGCCTGGCAGACATCGGCGACCTGGTGAAGCGGGCCGGTTCTAGGGTGACACTAACCGAGCGCGGCACCCGTCCGACACTCTCGGCGGCCGTCGGGCTGACCATCTATAGGGTGACGCAAGAGGCACTGACCAACGTCATGAAGCACTCCGGCTCCGACGCTAGAGTTTCTGTCGGGCTGCGCTACGAACCGAGCAAGGTGGAGGTCTCCATTTACGACGATGGCGGCGAGGACAAAGCCCGCCCGGCCGAAGTCAGCGGTACCGGATACGGCATCCGCGGAATGCGCGAGAGGGTGCAGGCCGTGGGCGGCAAACTCAATGCCGGGCCACTCGGCGCGGGTTGGCTAGTGCAAGCGGTAATTCCGGTTAACCGAAAAGGCTAGAACTTTGCTGGCCGTTTAAGGCCATAATGAATTAGGTAACTCAAGGAGCGATATGACCGAAAACGAACCAAACAAGCTCGCAGTGATGCTTGTCGACGACCAGGCCCTCGTGCGCAGCGGTTTCAGGATGCTGATCGACGCCGAAGACGACATGGAAGTTGTGGCCGAGGCGTCCGACGGCAACGAGGCCCTCGACGTGTTGGCCAGGCAGAAAGTCGACGTCGTGCTCATGGATATTCGGATGCCCGGCCTAGACGGGGTCGAGACCACTAAGCGAATCGTCGAGAAGAAGATTCCGGCCAAGGTGCTGGTGCTGACCACCTTCGACCTCGATGAATACGTGTTTAGCGCGCTCAAGTCTGGCGCGTCGGGCTTCATGCTCAAGGACGCCCACCCAATCGACCTACTCAACGCCATCCGTGCGGTCAGCGCCGGCGATTCGGTGGTTGCCCCCAGCGCCACCCGCAGGCTGCTCGACCACGTCGTGCCCAACCTGCCCAGCTCGCCGGAAGATCACTCCGAACGCTTGGACGTGCTCACCGACCGCGAGCGCGAGGTGCTGGCAGAGATCGCGAAGGGCGCCACCAACTCCGAGATCGCTTCCACCCTGTTCATGGCAGAGGGCACGGTCAAGACCCACGTGGGACGCCTACTTTCCAAGCTGAAGGCTCGCGACCGGGTTCAGCTCGTACTGATCGCCCTAGAGGCCGGAATCGGCCGCTAATAAATAACCGGACAACACCTATAGCCTTCGGGCAACATCACCACACGAAGAGACAACCCTAGTGGCAACACCGCCAGGGTTGTCTCTTTTTCATGAGCATCGCCACCAAACTTAACCAGCAATGGCACGCAATCGCCGATAACGAACTCGACCCGCAGGTCCTCGGGCAACGCATCCCTGCCTGGCAAGCGCTTGAGCTTTGCGCACACGATGACGTGGTCGCACGGCTGTTGCGGGCCGCCCAAGACGGCGACGAGTTGAGCGGTTTTGTGGTTCTCTACGCCACACTGCCCCGACTAAAAATGCTTGCCCGGGCGCATAATCGCTACTACCTTGACGACTTTGTTGCCGACTTTTGGCTTCGCATGATGAGTTTCCCACAAAATCGGATGCGCAAAAACATCGTCACAAATCTGGCCCTGGACACGCTGAAAAGGCTCAACAGGTCCGGGGCGAAATCGCGCAGGGAATTGCTGGTCGAGAAAGTGCCGATTAGGGATGTTCACAAAAATTCGACAGCCGAAATAATCAACCTAATCGCAACCGGAAAAGCATTAGGCATAGTCAGCGCGTCGACGGCGGGGGTTTTGGAGACGGTCTACGCCCGCGGATACAGCTGTTCCCAGGCCGCAAGAATCCACAACATCTCGCACGACGCGGTTCGCAGCCGCTGCAGCCAAGCCGCCAGAAAACTTCGGCTGCACGCGCCACAACTGCTGGCAGCAGCCTAAAAATGGCGCGAGAATATACCCAACTGCTGGAAGGAATTTCGGAAAACGCAAAATATCAATGCCACGGTCGTACTCAATTGACGCAAGAACAAGCTTTTTTATATAGTCAATATCAGACGCCCAGGGGGTTGTTAGGGGTGACTAGCAGCCCCCTGGTGCTTTTTCATCTAACGGCAATTTAAGTCGCCGATTCTTGTTTCCTTAACCGCCAAACAGGTGACTAACCTGTATGCATGCGTATTGATCGTGTCACCAACCCGGACGAGGCCCGTCAGATCCACCAAGAGCTCATCGATGTGAGCTTTCCGCCGGACGAAAAATCGTCGGCGGACGTCTTCGTGGACGCCGTTAAATCTGGGAGCACGCTGCTTTACGGAGCCCGTCACGAAGGAAGATGGGCCGGCGAAGTTTCGCTTGAGGTGCAAGACGAGAAAGACCTCGCCCTGATCTCTTGGCTATCCACCTCCGAACACGCCCGCGGCCACGGCCTCGGTGGCAAACTTCTGCAGACCGCGATCGACGAAGGCACCAAACTGGGCGCCAAGTGGCTGATCGGGGAAATCGAGAACCCGGCGACGCCGCCCACGTCCGTCGCCCACGGCGATCCTGCCGCCCGCAGCCTCTTCTACGCCAGGCGAGGCGCCAAGGCACTGATGCTCGACTACCTACAGCCCCCGATCGAACCGGGCAAAAACGCGATGGACATGTTGCTGATCGTTTTCTCACAGCAGCCACTGCCCGCAGCTTTACCCGCCAAGCCGCTGAGCCGCTTCTTGAAGGACTATGTCGGCGGATACGAACCCACCTGGAACCGCCTGGAGGCGGGGCTTCGTGGCGACGAAGTGGAGCTTGTCGACCTCGACCAGGACGCGTTCGACAAGTCGCGGCTGGCAAGCAGAAAGTAGTTCATGGATTTCCTTCGCCGACTGCAGCATCTGATGCGCAGGCCGCTGTTTCGTCGAATCGTAATACTTCGTCTATTCAGCCAGGGCGGCGATTCGATGATCCAGGTGGGCATGGCCAGCTACGTGCTGTTCAACCCGCAGTCGCAAGCCTCTGGGCCAGCAATAGCCGCTGTTTTAGCCATCACGATGCTGCCGTTCAGCGTCGTCGGGCCATTCTTGTCCGAGCTGCTAGATAGATTCAGCAGACAGCGGATAACGATCGTCTGCGACGTCTCGCGAATCGTGCTCTGCGTCGCGATGGCGGTTGCGGTGGCCTCCGGCGCAACGGCGGGAGTCGGCCAGATATTGCTGATGGTGCTGCTGCTATTCGCGCTCAGCATCAACCGACTGCAGCTAGCCGGGCTATCCGCTGGGCTGCCGTTCACGATCGAAAAAGACGAATACGTCGAGGCGGTCAGCCTGATGCCCATGCTTGGCCCGATCGCTGCGGTGGCCGGCGGCGGCGCGGCTGCGATCGCCCGCATCACGGTCGGTAACGCCTGGGGAGCCAACCAGGCCGACGGCTTCCTCTTCTGCCTGGCCGCCGTCTGCTTCGCGGGAGCAGTCTGGCTTGCGCTAGGAATCGGCCGAAAAGAACTGGGTCCCACCCAAGCAAAGCTCGGACCGGGCGCGCGGAGTGTGCTAAGCGGGCTCGTCGACGCGGGAAAAAATCTTTGGCAGACCCGCCCCGCGTTTTGGGCGATCGCCACGGTTTTCTTCGCCAGGATGTGCTGGGGCGCGCTGATCGTAACGGTCGTGCTGCTTTACCGCCATCATTTCCACGATTCGACCCAAGAGGCGGCCGCGATGGTGGACATGGCCGCCTGGTTCGGGCTCGCGGGCTTCGGTTTCGCACTATGCGGCGTGCTCGTCACCCCAGCCAGCAGAAGCTTCGGAATCCGCAAGACGGTGATCGGGCTGCTGCTTGCCTCCGCGCTGACGCTCGTGCTGCCCGCCGCTTGGCTCTCGCCAATCTCGTTGTTGTTCAGCGGCTTGCTCATCGGGCTGCTAGCGCAGAGCATCAAGGCGTGCGGAGACACCATCGTCCAGGCTCACACCACCGACCGCTATCGCGGGCGGGTCATGGTTATCTACGACATCTTCAACAACCTGGGCATCGTGGTCGGCGCATTGATAGCCGGATTCACGCTGCCCGCCGACGGGGCATCGACTGCGGCATACTGGGCGATGATCTGTTGGTTCCTGGTCGTTGCGGCGATCTTCACCGTTGTCTCCGCTAAATCGCCCGAGACGTATGACCGAGGCACAACTCGCAGCCAATCTTCTAGATCGCTCTAGCCCTAGCCTGCCCCTCGACGGTCTGCTGCAGCAGCTCAACCGTCTCGTCCAGCAGATCGACGCCCAACTGACGCGCGTGCCGAGTGATGTGCAGGACTAACCTGTCGGCCTCGACGTCGTTGCCGGCCAGATGCTCGGTCTTTAGCCGCAGCCCAAGCAAAAGCTCGTCTTCGGGGACGGCCAACAGACCCTTGGCAGCTGCCCAGCGGGCCGTTTCGATGTCGCCGTGTTCCAGAGCTAAACGCCCGAGACGAAGCCCCGTGTCGCGGATCATGCTGGCCATCGCCACTCGCAGGGGTTCCGCCCAACTCCACTGGCCTGGGGCCGCGTCCGCAAGCGGTGCTCCACGAACCAGCTCCAGCGCCCGCCTAAGGACGGTCTCGGAAGCGCGATCCACACCACCCACCAGCATCGTCCTGAACTGTTCCCAGTCGGAAGAAACACCCGGGTGCAGACGGATGCGTCCCGAATACGCCTCTGGCAGGTACGGGTTACCTTCCTCGTCGGAGCCGAGCCAGCTGCGCAGCCTAGACATATTTGAGCGGCGGGTGCCCTCGGCGACCAGCAGCGACCTGGTCATCTGAGCCGCGCTGGCGCCCGGGTGCTCGAGCAGCCAGGCGCAGTATTCCTGGCACTGTTTGAGCGCCCTCGGGGGTATTTTTCCGCGAGCGGACTCTAGAGTGACAGGGCCGAGCATCAGAAGAATCGGGTTGGAATTATTCACTTGTGCCTCCTGATCGCGCTCTGTCTGACCAGCTAGTTCGGTTGTTTCGCGGCCCCACCACTCGGCCTGCTCGTATTCGGTGCTCGACGACTTCTCGAAGATCTCCGCCAGCCCGCGTCGAGCGGGGGCGCTGACTAGTTCCGGCGAGAAGACCCTGCCACCTGGCATCTTTGCGGTGGCATCGGCGACCTGGAACATCGGGTGCTCGTTGCTTGCTTCACAGACCAGCACGCCAAGAGCGCAGCGTCGCAGATCCTCGGCGGCTGGCAGGTTGGACGGCATTTGTTCGAACACGTAAAGCCTTGGACGTAAAGAATCGGGCGACGAGGCTTCGCTTCGGCCTGCCAGATCGGCCATCAACATTCGATACGCCACCGCAGCATCGGCGGTCTGCAAGCTGGGCTCGTCCATGGTCGATAGCCAATCGAAGCCGGAGCCCGCCGAAACTATGTCCGCGTCTGGCTCTTCGCTTGCTGCGACGTAGAGCACGATGCCGGTGGCGAACGCATTCGCCCGCTCGGCGTCGCCCGAGATGGAGGTGATTCCAGCGTCAAAGAAGTCGTAGCTGATGGGCTTAGAATCGTCGGTCAGCTCGTGCCCGACATGTAGGCCATGCGCGTGGCTGGAAAGGATTCTCGCGGTTTCGTTGCACAGGCCACCGAGCGTCGAAATCGCGGATTCTAGCTCCCCTGCCGCATGTTCCGGGCGCCTGATTGCCCTGCCTAATGGTCGCTGCACCTGCTGGCGATTGCGACGACGATAGATTGCCGCAGAAAGCGTCGCTGCCAACGCCAAAGACACACCGGCCGAAGAACCGACAGCTGAGACGACGCTGGCCACGATCGGGCCAACGCCTAACTGGTTGGCAACATCGAGCCTCGGAGACTCAAGAGAAAGCGACTTTTCCACCCGTGTCGGGCACCGCACGACGTCGGCTAGGGCGACCAGGTCGTCGGGCACCTCTTCAGCCGGAAGCTCCGGCGTGGCCTCCTCAACAGGCGTGGAATTTTGTTCCGCAGACTCCAGAGCATCGACTTGCTGTGCGTCTGGGATGCTCAGGCGCCAACCAGGCTTGATCAAGGCTGGATCTTTGATCAGATCGCTGTTTGCTGCCAAGATCTGGGGCCACTTGCCGGGATCTCCGAGCTGCTCACCAGCGATCGACCACAGGCTGTCGCCCTTCTCTACCTCCACCTCGCTAGACCAGCTCTCCTCGGCATCCTGCACAGAAGCCAGCGATACGGCGTGAGTTTCGTGCGGGATCAGCAGACGAGTTCCCGCGTCCAAGACCTGAGTCGGAGAGCCCAAAACTGTGTCGTTTAGCTCGGCGATTTCGCGCCAGCGCATGCCGTCACCCAGATGCTCCTCGGCCAGGGTCCAAAGATCGTCCCCGGCTGAAGTGGTGTAGCTCAACAGCTCGTCGTTTCGCTGCGCTTCTTCTTGCGCATGATTCGTCGCAGAAACATCGGCCTGCTGAACTATTGCCGGAGCCTCAGGAACGGAATTGACCGCCGACGCACCCAGTCCCAGCAAGGCGGTGACCAGCAGCGCGCTGGAGGAAGAGAACACCCGAAGGCCGGGCACGCTCAACCGAACCTGACCGGCGGTTAGTGCCGAGACGAACTCGAAAACCAAACTGAGGCAGGCAGCTGCCCACGCAAGCCAGGCGACGATGGTCAGCACGCCGACCGCCAAGTCCGGCACCGAGGCGAAAGTCGGCTGCAGCGAGCCCAGCGCGTCGAGGCGGCCTATCCTAACGAGCATTACCGGGGCCACGAAGACAATCGCGATCATCGCCAGTGCGGCCCCGAGGGCCTTCAGCATTCGCATGTGCTACTCCTAAAACTGTCTATCTTTTCCCTTGCGGTCTGGGTCAGCGTCAGCCGAGGACCACCGACTTGAGTCATGTCGATCTGACAGGAGGCGCTCGCCCGCACAAACCCGTCCGCAGAATCCGTCCACACCTTCAGGTTCCGGCACGAAGAACCGGACGTCGCCAGGTCCGACTCCACCACCTGACGCACGCGGGGATCCACGCAGCTAGCGCACTGCCCCGAGGCCGCGCGGGCACCGGCCGAGACGGCGTCGGCAAGCTGCGCCTTCGCCCAATAGAGCCTGGCCCCAATGATGATCAGACAGACCACAAGGAATATCGCAGGCAAGATCACTGCAGCCTCCACGCTGGCCATGCCCCTGATATCTTTGCTGTTCATCTCAAAATTCTTTCGGCCGGAAGGCCTGCGCTTCGACCCTAGAAAGTGGCCCTGGCAGCGGCGAATTCGTGGTGGCGATGAGCTCGAACCGAACGCTGGAGGGGTTTTCGTCGAACCTAATTTCGACGTCCTTCAGCCCAGCTCGGTCCGCCAACCGTTTGGCGACCTCGACGCCCTGACGGCAATCGCCATACACGGCAGCCGCGCGCTCGGCGCCGGCCATCGCTGCCTGCTGGGCCGCACTTTTTGCGTGCGCGTGCACCCCAGCGGCGATGGCAAGCAGGATTACGCCCAAGACCAACGGGGCGAGCACAGCCCAGCTGACCGATTGGCTCATCCCGCGTTCGTCGCCCATCTACCCCTCTGCTCCCAGCGTCGCCAGCTTGCCCTTCACGTAGACGCCGACGATTGCGATCACCGCGGCGGCCAACGCGACTGCACCCGTGAGCAGCACCGCGTTCTCCGTCGACTGCGAGAGCCCTCGCTCGTCGCGCCTGACCGGAGCCTTCGCCTGAACGTAGAGCCCGATTGCCTTGTTCCTGAGCCTGATCAATTGCATATTTTCTTTTCCTTCTGCCGAGCCGCAAGCAGGATCTGCTGCACGCGGGCTATTTATTTTTCCGAATTAAAAATGTGGTTAGAGAGTTATCCACAGGGAACTTTTTTACTTCCTCACTGCATGGCCATTCGTAAAAGTGGCGGGGTGATGAAGGCAAAGGCGAAAATCAGCACGGGCACGGACATCCAAAGCGTCATCCGCTCGCTGACCGCATGCGCCTGTTCCTTCGCGCGGTTTAGGTGCTGAGTTCGCAGTTCCTTGGCGCGCTGGGCCAGGGTGTCGGCGATCGCGGCGCCCTGCTCGTCCAGGCGCATAATGTCGGCGACGTCCGAAAGCTGCGGCACACCCAGCGTCTCAGAAAGCCTTTCGAGATCCTGCCACGGCGAGCGCTGTTCCAGGCGGGCACGCGTCAGGCAAGCCTGCACCCGAACCAGCAGCGGAGCGGGCGAGATCTCCGCCGCCGCGGACAGCGCCTGCACCGCGGAACGATTCGCCAAGCGCTCCAAGAAAACCAGATCGATGTATGTATGGACGACTTCGGCAGCTGTCTGCGTCGTCTGGGTGAACTGCTGACGAAGCTGCAAAGTGGGCAGGAACCAGCCGGCAATCCCGCCGACCAGACCCGCGAACAGCGAAACGCCCAGCGCGGATGAGAACCCTCCGATCACCCCGACCACCATGGCCGGGAGCAGGAAACCGGCAAGCGCGAACACCGTTTTGAGTAGAAAGAAGTCGCCAATCGAACGGCCCTGCAGACCCAGCAGCGCCATATTGGACTGCGAAAGCGGCACCGGCAACCGTCGATATACCCACGCACCGAATCTCTCCAGCCGAGAGTTTTCGTCTGCCACTAAAACGGTGGTCGGCTGCGGGGCGGCCTCATTATTCCCCAGCAGTTCTAACGCATCGGACAACCGCAAGGCAGACGGGTAAAGCATGGCGAAGAAGCTCCACACACCGAGGCCCAGAGCAGCGCCGGCTAACAGTTGGACGATCATTGGTTCACCTGCAAGATTCGCTCGCGCTTTTGCGGCCTGGACATGCGCTGCAGCATCCGCAGCGAAAGCATGTAACAGACGAAGAAACCGATGGCCAGCACCTGCCCGATGGGAGTGGTGAAAGGCGCAAAATAAGACGGATTAATGACTACCCCGGCACCCAAAACGACGACCGTGATCATCGTCACCTGGCGAACGACGACCCTCGGCTTGGCCCGTTCCGCGTCGATCTCGCGGAGCGCCGCGAGCCTGTCAGAGACGCTGTCCGCTAGCGCGTCAAGCGTGCGGTGCGCGCCCAGGCCACCACGCTCAGAACACAGTATGCAGGCGGCGAGCACGGCATCGGCGTCTGTGGAGTCCCACTCGTCGGCGAGAGCCAGCAGCGATTCTCGAACGGACCAACGGCCGCGAAGCCGCGCGAGCGCTGTTGAAACACCTGACTTCAACATCTTCGGGCACTGAGCATAGGTGGCGCGCATGGCGTCCGGAATGGATTTGCCCGTGGCTACAGACGCGGTCAGCAGCCGAACCCAGCGGTCTAACGCAGCTAATAACTGCACCTCGCGATTGGGTTTGGGCCGCAACAGATCGGGCAGAACCAGCCCGACTCCGGGGCCGACGATCAACGCGGGCAACCACCCGGTGACCAACGCAAACATGGCGCTAAGCGCGAGCACACCCCCTGTCCTAACGCTGATTTTGGGCAGGTTGAGCGGTTTAGAAACGATCCGACTTTTGCTGGAACGAGCGCCCACCACCACTACGAACGCGCCGAATAAAAACAGGAATGCCCCAAGGCCGGCGACCAGCGCATTCACGCTTGCACCTCGTATCGGGACAGCTCGGCGAGCAGCTCGACCGGCGGATCGAAGAGCGCAGGACGCCCGTCGATGCCCGCCTGGTAGACCAGGTGCGTCACCGGGCGGCCATTCTCGATTGCGCCCGTCAACGCCCGCACCTCGGCCACGAATCGGCGGCGGGAGCCACCGCGCCAGGTGTCGTCGACGAGGTTGACGTGCACGAGCAGATGCAGGTTCAGTGCGATCTGCCGAAACGCCTGGTCTAGGCTCAACGCCGCACCGGATGCGACGCGCGTAGCTAGCCGGTCCATCGTGGAGGAGGCCGAATGCGAATGCGTCGTGGACAGGCAACCCGTGCCGATCTGCATTGCTTCGAACATGGCGCCGGCCTCGCTGCCACGCACCTCACCGATGATCAACCGGCTCAGGTTCTGCCGCAGCGCCTCCGGAACCAGCTCGGCGACGCTGTATTCGCCAAGCCGCCTGCCGTCCACTAGCTCTCCGAGCCCAGTTTTCGCCTGCATCGCGAGCATGTTCTTTCGTCCAGGCTGCAGATGCGTCAGCAACTCGTAGTCGGTCTCGATGGTGCCGAAGCGCTCGTTCGCGGGGATCGCATCGATCAGGGCGCGCAGCAGCGTGGTTTTTCCGGCCCCTTGGTCGCCTGATATGACGATCGATTTGCGCGCGAGCACCGCCAGCCGCAGAAATTTGGCCAGGCTTGTCGGCATCATGTCGCGGGCGGCCAGCTCGTCGAGCGTGATGCTGGTGAGAATGTGGTGGCGGATCACGATCGACGGGCGGTAGCTGAGCCCGAACCCGACGGCGTGGATCCTGAACTGATCTGAGGTCTCCTTGCCAACGGCTACGGTCATCATGGGGTGGGCATCGTCGAAGGCGCGCGGCGGATTCGCGCTGGACCCGAAGAACCTGATGGCCTCCACGAGCTCCTCGTCGTTGTCGGCAACCGGCGGATGGTTGACGCGTCGCCCGTCGCTATACTGCACAACCACGGAGTCGTAGCCGTGAATCTCGATGTTTTCGGCATCCGGGATCTCGAACAGCGGCTGCATCCTGCCATAACCAAAAATGGCGTTCTCGACGGCATGCGCGTAGCGCCGCTCCAGCGCCAGCGGCCAAAGCTGCTGACCGCTGGTGCTCAGGTGCTCGGCGTAGGCGCGAACCACTTGACGGATTACGGCGCGGCCCATCATCTGACGGTCGTCATCGTCGAGTTGCTCACCGGAGCCCCACGTCTCTAGGCGACGGCTGATCTTTTCCGACGCCTCTTTCCGTAGCTCCACAACCAGCTTCCAGTCGATACTGGCTCCGGCGTCAACCGTCAGCGTTCGCCGCGGTTGAACACTTGGCTGCGGCGCCGGCTCGACCTGCGACCTATCTAGCGTCGTCAGTGCAGTGCTCAGGTCTAATGCGGCCGCTCCCCGCTTGGCGTTCATCGGGCCTCCATCTGCTCTGGACGAATCGTCAGCGCGCTAACCTCGAAGAGCTTTTCCACCAGAAGTTGAAGCGATCTGCGATAGTTCCGCTGACCCAAAACAGCGGCCTTCGGGGCCTGATCCGACAGCCTCGCCGCGACGCTCGGCGCCCAAACCACATCGCCGGCCACGGGAAGATCGAATTGGGCGGAAATCTCACGCCCCGAATACGGTCGCCCGGCGCCGATGAGGATAATGCCGAGCTCCCCTGCGGCTGAGTCGTACAAAGATTGCAGCGTAGGCAGCCATAGTTTCGCGCAAGCCAACGACGGCAGATTGCTGCGTGTAACTAAGTAACAGGCGTCGGCTGCGGCGAATATCTGCGCGGAAGAATTCGTGACATCTAGGCGTCCCAGGTCGAAAAATATGTCCGCGCCAGAATCGGAGAGCCGCTCCGCCTGGGAAAGTAGCGCGGGCAGCGCCGAAGAAAACAGCGCAGGCGCCTTCGGATTTCTGAAGCCCGGAACGAAAGAGGCATGCGTCACACCAGGAAGCGGTATTGCGATGGCGGAAAGCAGATCGGCGGAAATCTCGCCCGACCGGACTGCCTCGGCGAAATCTCCAAGATCCGTGCTCGGTTCGGTTCGCCCTGCTAGCAGCCCGGCAAGCACGGACTGGCTGGGGTGCGGATCGGCGTCGATAACCATCACCGGCCTTGGCCAAGACAAAGCCAACCCGAGGGCGGTTGTGGTTACGCCGGGGCTACCACCCGCGCTGCAGAAGACGTAAACGCTCATGCGGCATCCGCCTGCCTGACCAGAGCCAGTCTGTCTGCAGCGGCCAAGGCCGCAACTACAGACGCGTTCTCGCTGCTGACGGTGACGTCGACTAATTTGGTCTGACCGTCGAGCACGCCGCTCTGGCTGACAACGTTTGCCGCGAATTCCTGCCCCGGGCCGCCGTCAGCAACCTCCACCAATGTGACGCGGGCACCCGCCGGCAGATCCTTTGCCGGCAGCCTGCCAGTGGCAAGTTTGAGCCCGATCATGGCTGAGCCTGAGTCGACTTCCGCGTCGCCCACCGACTGCGGGGCGAGCAAGGAACCCGACGGAATATCGGTGCGCGCAATCTTCCCCACGAGGCTCTGCGCCTCAGCCTTCTCGACGACGGGCACTCCCACTGCAGCCCCGACGCTCGTGCTGGCCAGATCGGGGCCCGAGATGACCTCGCCACGCTGAATGTTTCGAGTGGCGGAAACAACGTCACGAGTGTTGCCATTGGCCGCGATAGCCCAGACCATAAGGAGCGCACCCAAAGCGCAGAAAAGAATGCCCGCAATTGCCAAACGAAAATTGCGTTTAGCCCTGGCAGGAGCGACAGAATTAACCTTTCGGCCGCTAGAAACGGCGCTATGACTAACGTTGTCGGCTCCATTTGAACCCTTAAATTCGGCCATCCGCGCATGCGATTCGTCGCCGGAAAATGACTCGACAAAGCTAAGGGGATTTGCCATCTGGTCTCCTGAAATTGGGGTGTGCAGAAATGCCAAAGGCCCGCTTATATTAACGAGATGAAATTTGGCCAAACCACAGTTATCAACGGGTTTTAAGTTCCCTAACTAAATTCCTGGGGATCCGCGATTAAGCCAAGAACAAGACTTAAGAAAGAGTTAATGCCTTAACCCACGCTTCAGGTATCTATTTGAAAAATTAGTTAATTCGTTAGCGATTTCATTAGATTCAGCCATGACACCCTGCTCTATTGGGGGAATAGAAAGGCCAAACATGTCGGAAACTTTCAGGTTCGTACCGGGAATGATCCTGCCCTCGGGAGAACAACACGAAGTCGGAGTTGACGAACTGTTTTTCTCCACGACCGACGCTAAAGGCGTCATCGAAGAGGCGAACTCTGTATTCGTCCGGCTATCGCATTGGCCCAGAGAACAGCTGATCGGCGCAGCACACAACATCATTCGTCACCAGATGATGCCCGGTGGCGCGTTCAGGCTGATGTGGCAGACGCTAGAGTCTGGACGCCCGTTCGCGGCATACGTCCACAACCTTGCCAATAACGGCAGCCGCTACGACGTGTTCGCCACCATCACCCCGCTCGACGATGGCTATCTTTCCGTCCGCACCCGCCCGATGTGCCCGGTGCCGTTCGGTGCCGCTGAGCAGATCTATAAAGAGTCACTAGCAGTGGAGATGATCGCGAAGGCGGACGGAGCGAACCGTCACGAGGCCGCGACGGTGGGCGCGGAAAAGCTCGCTGAGCTGCTCAACGCGGCAGGTTTCAACAGCTACGAAGACTTCATGCTCGAGACGCTGCCCGCCGAGATCGAGGCTCGCGAGAAAGCTGGCCACGTCATGCCCGAGTGCAACGCCGAGGGCGTCTACGGCGAGATGCTGCAGACAGTCGGCCAGCTGCACCAGCAGCTCGGCGTCGCGATGTCCGATCTGCAGAATCTGAAGGATCAGTCGACGCAGCTACAGGAAGCGTCCGACGTGCTGCGCGGCATCCTCGAAGCAACCAACGAGGTGTCCGAGGCCGTCAACCAGCTGCCTTCGGACTCCATCGAAAAGCGCACGCTGACCATGCCGTTGACGCTGTGGAGCTCCATGGATGCGGAGATTCGCGGCCTAACCGACGAGCTGACCGAAACGCTCAAAGAGACGTCGTCGACCGCAAGCCACACGCGCTTCCGAATCGCTCTGGCCAGGCTGCACGCCACCATGATCGGAAACTTTGTCGCGGAACTGGCGACGGATCCGGCAGCCAGCGAGATCACCTCGAACATCGGGCTGCTCACCCGAGCCATTTCGCAGGCCATTCAAGAGCTCAACGAGCAGGCGAGCAGCTACTCGCAACAGTCCAAGAAGGCAACCGACAACGCCCGTCAGGTGGCTGGTCTGTTGCAGATGCTCGTCGACCTGCTGGGTTCTTGGGTTGCCGGCAACGAGGGCCGCGAGCTGCCCGCCGAGGTGGCGGATATCGCACCGAAGATTTCCGAGCAGGTTGAACGCTCCAAGCAGGTCATCGAAAAGCTGGAGTTCATCTCCGGGCCCAGCGAACTGCCGGACGCCGACCAGATGAACCAGACCGTCGAGGCGATGCGTCAGATCGGGAGCCAGTTCTAGACCTTAGAAGAGTCCGACGATTCGCCCATCCGGGGTGATGTCCATCTTCTCTGCGGCCGGATGAGTGCCCAGGCCGGGCATGGTCTGCATGGCTCCCGCCAGGGCGTACACGTAACCGGCGCCCGCCGCCAGGCGCACCTCGCGGATAGGTAGCGTCCAGCCCGTCGGTGCGCCGCGATCGGCCGGGTCTGCGGTGGTGGACAGGTGGGTCTTCGCGATCAGGACCGGCAGCTTTCCGAAACCTAGCTCGGTGAACCTGGCCAGCTGTTTGGCGGCCGCTGGCTCGATCTTGACGCCGTCAGCGCCGTACACCTTCGTCGCGATTGAATTGATCTTGTCTTCCAGAGAGTCCTCGGGCTCGTAGCTGAAGTGCAGGTCTGTGGCCTGATCGGCTGCCTCGACGACCGCCTTCGCCAGCTCCTGAGCACCCTCGCCGCCGTCGGCGACGTGCGTCGAAACCACGCACGCCACGCCCTTGCTGGCGGCGAAATCCTTGATGACCTGGTGTTCGCTTTCGTGATCGTCAGGGAACGCGTTGATTGCCACCACCGCGGGCACGCCGGATTTGCGGACGATGTCCAGGTGGTGAGCCAGGTTTGATAGGCCGGCCTCGACGTCCGCGCTATTCTCCTCCAGCAGCTCGGGCGGCAGCGGCTTGCCGGCGACAACCTTGTGGCGTCCGGAGTGCAGTTTCAGCGCGCGGACCGTAACCACGATCACGGCAGCATCCGGAACCAGACCGGAGGTGGCGCACTTGACGTTGACGAAACGCTCGTAACCCAGATCCGCTCCGAAGCCGGCCTCCGTAACAACGAAGTCGGTGTTTGCTAGGGCAAACTTGTCAGCGATGATCGAGCTGTTCCCGGTGGCTATGTTGCCGAACGGGCCGCAGTGAATCAGCGCGGCCTGGCCCTCGAGCGTCTGCAACAGATTGGGTCGTAGCGCGTCGCGCAGCAGAACAGCCATGGCTCCTGCGGCCTTTAGGTCCTCGGCCGTGACGGGCTCGCCTGAGGTGTTGAAGCCGACGACGATTCGCCCGAGCCGGGCGCGCAGATCGGGAAGATCCGCAGATTGTGCGACGATCGTCATGATTTCGCTGGCCGCGGTGATGTCGAAACGGGATTGGCGGGGCACGCCGTCGACCTTTCGGCCGAGCCCTACGACGATGTTACGCAGCGCGCGATCGTTCATGTCCAGCACTCGTCCGCAGGTAATGGAGTGCGGCTCGATGTCCAGTTTGTTGCCGTGCTGCAGGTGGTTGTCAACCATTGCGGCCAGCAGGTTGTGCGCGGCGGTGATGGCGTGGAAATCTCCTGTCAGGTGCAGGTTGAGGGTCTCCATCGGCACGACCTGCGAGTAGCCCGCGCCGGCTGCACCGCCCTTGATGCCGAAGACCGGCCCGAGCGAAGGCTGACGCAGCGTCGCGACGACCTTTTTGCCCAGTTTGCCCAAGCCCTGAACCAGGCCGATGGCGGTGGTTGTCTTGCCCTCGCCCAGCGGCGTCGGGGTGACGGCGGTCACTACGACGTATTTTCCGCGCTGGCTACCAGCCTCGCGAAGTTTCGCGGGTTCGATCTTGGCAGCGTAGTGACCGAAGGGTTCGAGGTCGGTTGGGCTGAGACTCAGCTGCTCGCCGATCTCTGTGAGGGGACGAAGTTTTGCGGATTGTGCTATTTCAAGATCGCTGGCCATAGCCCCTATTCAACACTGTCTTAGGAGTTAGCGACCAGTTTCTTGCCATCAAACGCGTCATTTTCCTCTCTCAGCCAACCACGCCAGGTCTGCCTGGTGGCCCTCGAGCCCGCCGGGCGTCTCCAAGATCGCCGGAGCATCGGCCCTGTTGACGGCCTCAATCAGTAGCTCCTCACCGAGCGTGCCCGAGCCCAAGTTAGCGTGGCGGTCGGCGCCTGTGCCGGGCTCGTCGCGCGAATCGTTTAGGTGTAGCAGCGAGATGCCGCCAGTGATCTCGCGAACCTTGTCGATCATCTGAAGAATGTCCTCGCCGGAGCCGTTGGCGTGGCAGGTGTCGAAAACGGTGCCGACGTGTTCGATGTTGTCGGAGGCAGAAATTTTTTCCCAAACGCGGGCAATGGAATCGCTAAATCTCATCATGGCATTTTTGCCGCCTGCGGTGTTTTCAATGAGCAGCGGGCAGGAAATCTCCAGGCCGTCGACGGCCTTGAACCAGTTCTCGTAGCCGGCCTCGGGGTCGTCGTCGGCCGTGACGTGGCCACCGTGCACCACCACTCCCCTGGCGCCGATGGACGCTGCCGCATCGAGCGTCTTCTGCAGCAGCTTTCGGCTGGGAATCCTGATGCGGTTGTTGGTGGACGCCACATTAATTACGTAAGCAGCGTGCACATAGATGCCTACTCCCGCCTCCTCGGCAGCCGACCGCAGCCCCTCCGCACCGCCTGGGAAGGAAATCTTGGGGGTCTTCCAGCTGCGCGGATCGCCGAGGCTGATCTGGACGATGGGCACGTCCAAGCTCGAAGCGTCGTCGATTGCGGATAGCTCGTCTACGTGGGCACCGATCAAGTTCATGCATCCAGACTAGTTATGCCCTCAAAGCTCGCGGGCAAGCCCCTGCACCGTTACTCTTAGAGTGTGAGCAAAAGCATTTACGTAGCCGCAGCCGGCTCCAACGTCAACAAAGAGCAGGTTGCCGAAAAGATTGTTAAAGAACTAGCCAAGAGCGGCTCGGTTGCGGTTTTCCGACCGATCACCCCCGCCTCGGACGAGGTTGTCCGTCGCCTAATCAATGCCGCAGGTACCGACCAGAAGGCAGAGGACGCCATCGGTGTTCCCGCCGATAAATTCGCCGAGGATGCTGTTGCTGCTGAGGCACAGATCGTCAAGAAGTTCGGCGCGCTGAAGGCCGCACACGTTGCAGTCGTCGTTGTCGGCTCCGACTACGACACCGCCATCGCCCCGGCCGAGCTGGACATCAACGCCAGCCTCGCAGCAACCCTGAACGCTCCGGCAGTCGTGCTGGCTGGCGACGACGCCACCGCCAAGTTCGCAGCTAAACGTTTCGAAGCCAAGGGCGTGGACGTCCTGGCCACCGCTGACGCCGACGCAGCCGAGATCGCCGAGAGGCTGGCCACCAGCAAGCAGGCGCTGCGCACCCCGGCCATGTTCGAGTACGAAATCAACAAGATGGCCGCCGCAGACAAGCGCACCATCGTGCTGCCCGAGGCCGAGGACGCCCGAATTCTACAGGCCGCCGCAATCGTGCTCGAGCGCGACCTGGCCAACATCGTCCTGCTGGGCGAGGCCGACGAGGTCAAGAAGCAGGCCGCAGAGCTTGGCGTCGACGTCTCCGGCGCGAAGATCGTATCGATGAAGGACGAAAGCTACGTCGAGCGCTACGCCGCCAAGTACGCCGAACTGCGCGCGCACAAGGGCGTAACCGTCGAGGCTGCCCGGGAGAAGATGAAGGTTGCCAGCTATTTCGGCACCATGATGATTCACGAGGGCGAGGCCGACGGCATGGTCTCCGGCGCGAACAACACCACCGCAAACACCATCCGCCCGAGCCTCGAGTTCATCAAGACCAAGCCCGGCGTGAAGGTTGTTTCGGGCGCATTCCTGATGTCGCTTGCCGACCGCGTCCTGGTGTTCGCCGACTGCGCGGTAACCCCGAACCCGACTCCCGAGCAGCTGGCCGACATTGCAGCCAGCTCGGCCGTCACGGCCCGCGCGTTCGGCATCGAGCCGCGCGTGGCGCTGATCAGCTACTCCACCGGCACCTCCGGCGCTGGCCCCGACGTCGATGCAGTGCGCGAGGCAACCGAGCTGCTGGCCGCCCGCGAGCCTGACTTCGCCTTCGCCGGCCCGATCCAATTCGACGCCGCCATCGACCCGGTTGTGGGCAAGAAGAAGATGCCCGAGAACCCGGTTGCGGGCAACGCCAACGTATTCGTCTTCCCCGAGCTGAACACCGGCAACACCGTCTACAAGGCGGTTCAGCGCACTGCGGGCGCCAAGGCCAACGGCCCAGTTCTGCAGGGTCTCAAGAAGCCAGTCAACGACCTATCGCGCGGCGCACTCGTCGACGACATTGTCAACACGATCGTCATGACTGCAATTCAGGCGCAGCAGGGCTAAAAATACCGATAAATAGGCGGGTGGAAAATTAATTTTTCTGCCCGCCTTTTTACGCTCAAAAACGGCTTCTTAAGCCAGCGGTTAGTGCGCAACCGTCTTAGGTTTTAACCAAAAACAACTAAAATTGGATTTCGTTGTCGTCTATTCGGTGAGGAGGATTTCGCCAAAGCACTGCCCCGCGCGTAGAGCCAAGACACATAACTAGTTATGCGCTTGGGGTTCGATAAACCGACGGTTAGGCATCTTTTCTGATGAACAATGAAATTAATTTAATCGGCAAAAAAGCCGGAAAATTTCAAGCAAAACTAGAAAAAGCCCGCACACTCGACGCAAAGGCGCAGTCCAGCAAGGGATTAATGGGCCAGCCGAAAGGCCTTTACACGCTCTTTGGGCTGGAGCTTTGGGAGCGGTTCTCATACCTAGGCTTCCAGGCAATTCTGGCGCTCTACTTCGCGGCGTCAATCGCCCAAGGTGGTCTGGGCTACGACAAGGACGTCTCCTCTTCAATCGTTGCAGCGTTCGGGGCGCTGCTTTATTTGCTTTCCATCGCAGGGGCATGGATCGCGGACCGCGTCACCGGCACCCACCGCGCGCTCCTTTGGGGCGCGATCATCATCGCTGCCGGCCACATCACGATGGGCATCCCGGCTGAGGTGACCACCTGGATCGGGCTAGGACTAATCATCGTCGGCACCGGCTTGCTGAAACCGAACGTCTCCACCAAGGTCGGCGAGCTCTACGCACCGGAGGATGCCAGGCGCGACGCTGGCTTCTCCATATACTACGCCGGCATCAACATCGGCGCCTTCCTAGGCCCGCTGATCGTCGGCTACCTCGGCCCCGAAGTCAACTGGCACGCCGGCTTCGCGGCTGCTGCCGTCGGCATGGTGCTGGGCGTAATCCAGTACATCTTCGGCGAGAAAAACCTGGCCGGCCGCGAGCTGGCGGTCAAGATCCGCATGATGTTCAAGGCCGACAAATACTTCTGGCTGACCATCGGCCTGGTTGCAGTGGTGATAGCACTCGCCGTCGGCTTCTCTGCAATGGCTGACAACCCGCTCGGCCTAATCATAAACATGGTGACCGCGGTCACGATCATCGCACCAATCGCGTATCTGACGTGGATGTTCTTTTCGCCCAAAGTGACGAAGACCGAGAAGGCCAACCTGGGCCCCTACGCCCTGCTTCTGGTTGCGCTGGTGGCCTACAGCATCACCTACTTCCAGACCGGCAACACGCTGAACTTCATCGCCAACCAGCACACGAACAACAACATTCTGGGCTTCGAGTTCCCCGGAACTTGGTACATCCCCATGATCGCGCTGGTGGAGGTTGCCGCAGGTCCGCTGCTCGCGGCGCTGTGGATCAAACTGGGCAAGCATCAGCCGCCCGTCTCCGCGAAGGTGGGCATCGGCGTGATTCTGGGCGCGATCTCGTTCGCCATCATCGCGCTGGCCGGCGCTCTAACCGACCACGGCCACCTATTCGCGATGTGGTGGATCGTCGTCTCATACATCTTCATGGGGATCGGCGACCTATTCGTGCAGACATCGGGCATGTCGGCCACCACCAAACTGGCCCCGCGCGCATTCGCCGCACAAACGATGGCCGTGTGGTTCTCTGCGATGGCCATGACGCAGGGGCTGCAGGCACAAATCGTCAAACTTTTCGACTACGAACACATGAGCAACATCACCAGCTACTTCGGCTGGCAGGCGGTTGCCATCGGCGCGGTCGGCGTCATGCTGATTATTTTGACGCCATGGATGCGTAAACGCATGACCGTAGTCGGTTAAATCTATTCGAAGGAGGAAATATGAAGTACATCTCCGATTTTCCCTACGAGGTGGAGGTCGTCGAAGACTGGATTCCGCTTTCCGACGGCACCAGGCTGTGGATGAAGGCGTGGCTGCCTAAAACCGAAGAAAAGGTTCCGGTCATTCTCGAGTACCTGCCCTACCGTGCAGGCGACTGGACTTGGCCGCGCGATTCGGAGCGTCACCCCTACTACGCGGGCCACGGCTACGCGTCGGTGCGCGTCGACATTCGAGGCCACGGCAACTCCGAGGGCGTGCCCGGCGACGAATATGACGCCCAGGAACACGCCGACGGCGTTGAGGTCATCAATTGGCTTGCCAGCCGCGAATGGTCGAACGGCAACGTTGGCATGTTCGGCATTTCGTGGGGTGGTTTTAACTCGCTTCAGCTGGCCTACCTGCAGCCCGAGCCGCTGAAGGCAATCGTCACCGTCTGCTCCACCGACGACCGCTACGACAACGACGTGCACTACATGGGCGGCTCGATGCTGGCCGTCGACATGCACGCCTGGGCAGCCACCATGATGGCTTTCGAATCTCGCCCGGTAGACAAGCGCGTCTGGGGCGACAAGTGGCGCGAGCAGTGGGTTGGCAGGCTGAACAAGCTCAGTCCGTTCATCGACCGCTGGCTGGCCCACCAGACCCGCGACGACTACTGGCGTCACGGCTCGGTGTGCGAGGACTACTCGCGCATCAACGCGGCCGTCATGGCCGTCGGCGGCTGGTTCGACCCGTACCGCGACACCGTCCTGCGGCTCGTGGAAAACCTTTCTGCGCAAGGCAAGAACGTCAAGGGCATCATCGGCCCCTGGTCGCACCAATACCCGGACCGCGACCTGCGCCCGGGCCCGCACATCGACTTCCTCGGCGAAACCCTGCGTTGGTGGGACAAGTGGCTGAAGGAAGAAGATAACGACGTCATGGACGAGCCGCTGCTGCGCACCTGGATGCTCGATGGCTACGAGCCCAAGTCTGTCTACGATGAGATGCCCGGACGCTGGATCGCCGAGCGCGAATGGCCGAACCCGGCATTCGAGGCGAGGACGTTCTTACTTGCAGATGGCGCCTGCTGCCCGCTCGCCCAAGACCAGAACGGCAAGCAGATTGCGCGTGTCAAGAGCCCGCAGGACGTCGGGCAGCTTGCCGGCCGCTACTTCCCGTTCGGCAACGACACCGACCTTCCGGTCGATCAGCGCCCCGACGACGGCCGCAGCACGACGTTCGATTTCCCGCTGAGCAAGCCGCTGCAGATTTTGGGCAACGCCCAGGTGAACCTCAAGATAACGACGCAGGCGACCCGCGGCCAGGTTTACGTGCGCCTGTGTGACGTCGCCCCCGACGGCGCATCGACGCTGATTACCCGCGGCAACCTGAACCTGACGGCTCGTGAAGGCCGAGACAAGGTGGTGGAGTTCCCCGCCGGCGAATGGGTGGACGTCACCATCCCGATGACCGGCATCGCCTACCAAGTGCCCGAGGGTCACACGCTGCGGCTCTCGGTTTCCACGGCGTATTGGCCGTGGATTTGGCCGCAAGCGCAGAACGAGGCGGTCGAGATCGACCTAGCCGCCAGCCGCTTCGTCGTTCCGGAGCGCCTGGCACACGAGCAGGGCTCGGCTCAGGAAGAGCTGGACAAATCGGTGGTCTTCGGCGAGCCGGTTCAGCCGCCACTCATCGACGTCGAGTACCCCGAGGAGGGCCGCTCCGGCGCCCGTCGCCCGGAACGTTTGATTAGCTTCGACGTGGCCAAGCAGGAAACGCTGATTCAGGTGGACCCGATGTACGGTGGCACCAGGATCTACCCCGACGGCCTGCACTACAACGAGGACGCCGTCGAGCGTTACTGGATCAACTGGGACGACCCCACTAGCGCACGCACCGAGGCGCAGTGGAAGGTGGAGCTGACCCGTCCGGACATGGACTGGGAGGCCTCGCTGACCGCCGACACCCGGATCCGCTGCGACGAGAAGAACTTCTACACGCAGTCGATCGTCGAATGCTTTGATGAGGACGAAAAGATCTTTTCCAGGACCTGGGAAGAAACCATTCCGCGCGAAGCTAGCTAACGAATAAAACGAATAATTGGCCCGAGTTACCGGGCCAATTATTTTTTGGACGGCTAAATAAAACCTGCGAAAACAAAGCGGCCAGGCGGGTCTAATCAATTGGAGGCAGCAGCCTTCGCACCATTGAACGAAAGCTGAGGCCTGCTCCGAAAGGTAGTAGTGCTCAACATACGCAGGGCCTCCACGTCGCGGTTCGTCGAAATTTGTAAAGGAACACTTCATTAGGTGAACCTAAAAACGCGAGATAAAAATTCCGATTTTTAGCGTTTTTGAGCGTCCGTTTTCGGTATTTAAGAGATTAAGAAAAACTCTAGTTCCCTGGTGCCACAAAGGCCCCAAAAACATCGCCCTCTGGACATATTTCCCTACGCTTTTCGATATAGTTTTTACACTCGGAAAACTATCTGGGGTGGGAGAGTCTGGTGCTTAATCAAAGCGGAAAATCATCAACCCTCACCGCCACGCACCGAACCTTTCTTAAGTGGTGAAAGCCTAATGAGCGATAACAACGAATGTTTAGGAAAAACTGAAAGGAGCGGCAATGTCTGAAGTGCTCCCCGAAAGTTGGACTGGTTAATTTGGTTCCTTCTTTCGGGGAGTATCTTTATGCGCAAGAATGCTGCTTTGTCTTATAGTCAGCGGCTTCGTTTGATTGAGTTATTTGAGGCTGGTTACGGAAGAGAGGCGGCTGCTGACCTAGCCGGGTGTAGTAGGTATGCGTCGAGAAATTTTCAGGATCGGTGGCGTATTCATGGCAGGCTAGCTGTTGTGGATAGGTCAAAGTATTCGTCATATTCCTATGAGCTGAAGGTTCAGGCTGTTAAGCGTTTCCTTGCTGGTGAAACCAAGCCTGATATAGCTAAAGACTTGGAATTATCTTCTCCGAAACTG
>NZ_AUIB01000012.1 GCF_000423485.1 Propionimicrobium lymphophilum DSM 4903
CCCGCCGCATCTAGGGCACGAACCAAACTGCTAAACCTTGTCCGTGAGGCAATAACACGGTTTGGGGTCGATGAGTACGAGCTGGTTAGCCAATACGCCCGCCTAGATGAGCAAGGCAGACCCCTAATCGATAAGGAAGGCACGTTTTCGCTAGCCGATGAAGCTAAAACAGCAGAGTTTTTCACAACCCACCAACAGCTACTCGATACTCCCGCCGAGGTAGAAGGCCCCACATACGAAGGCCACCTCAAAGACCTAAAAGACATGCTCGATACATACGATGAAAAGCTATCTGGAACCAAAGCGCAAGCCTACGATTGCCTCTATGAGGCTGTAGCCGAAGCAATCAAAAAAACCGACGAGACCATTAGCAAACCAAATCGTTCCTAAAGTTCCCCCTCGATACTCATACAGGCTAAAGGCCTACCTGTTTAATTCATGCCCGCCAGCAGGTGGGCATTTTTCTTTAACACCCACCACACGTTTCGTTTAAGGGCCGGTGGCTGTTTTCGTTTCCCTAAATTTTATTTTGAAAGGACTTGCTTGCGACATGAACATCAAAGTCATCTGGGCCACCATACAGGCCGCCATCACCGCAACGGGTGCTTGGCTAGGAGCCTTCCTGGGCGGAGCAGACTCCCTGCTATACGCCATCGTCGCGTTCACCATCATCGACTATCTAACTGGCGTGCTCGCAGCAATAAACGCCCACCGACTCAGCTCCTCGGTTGGGTTTAGAGGCATCGCCCGCAAAATCCTCATCTTCACGCTCATCGGCCTAGCCCAACTGCTGGACGTGCATGTTCTTGGCACACCCGGAGTCTTGAGAACCGCCACGATCTTCTTCTACCTATCCAATGAAGGCATCAGTGTCCTGGAAAATGCTGCACTGTTAGGTCTGCCGATCTCGAACGGGCTGCGGCGTGCGCTAGATGTGATCAAACAACGCGGCGAGGCGCAGCCAAACAATGCTGATACTGCCGGCAGTGGGTCTAGCGATCTAGCAACTGACACGATGGGCGTGGACTATCCGATACCCGAACCTTTCCCGGGCACCAACAGATCAGGCTACCGACCACGTCACGCCAGCCCCGAAAAATCGGAGCAATCATGAAAACCCGACTGGCAACACTGGCTAAAACACTTGCACTCATCGCAGCTTTAGCGGCCTTTATCGCAGGGATCTGGCTAATGCTCTGGCTCATCCTCTCCTGGGTGCTGGCCCCGTTGATTTATCTGCTTGCACTGCTTGCTTACACGATTCCATAAACACCCAACCTAAAACTTCGGAGAACACCTTATGAAGAACTGGAACAGCCTCGATGCTGACATCAACCTGCTACTCGAGTGCCACTACACCAAAGGACGGCAAGGCAGGACAATCGACAAGATCGTGCTGCATCACAACGCCGGAAACTTGAGTGTTCGTGGCTGCTTTGAAACCTGGCAAACACGCCAAGCATCCGCCCACTATCAAGTACAGTCCGACGGGATAATCGGCCAGTTAGTGTGGGACGGTGATACGGCCTGGCACGCCGGCAACTGGGAAGCGAACCTCACCAGCATCGGTATCGAACACGCCGACGCCAGCAGCAACCCGTGGCGGATCTCGCAGGCTTGCCTAGAAAACGGGGCACACCTCGTCGCAGCACTCTGCGTCTATTACAGGCTCGGCCGACCCGAGTGGGGACGCAACGTCTACGGCCACAACCACTTCAGCCCAACCGAATGCCCAGCCTCCATCGCCGGTTCTCAGCGAGCAGCCTACATGGCGCGTGCCCAGTACTGGTACGACCACATGACCGGCAGCGCACCCGCCCCGGCATCCGCGAAGCCCGCACCTTCCACGCCGAACATCGACGCGCTCGCCGACGCCGTGATCCGTGGGGACTACGGCAATGGTGAAGAGCGTAAGCGCCGCCTCGGTTCCAACTATGCGGCTGTCCAGAAGCGAGTTAACGAGAAACTCGCCGGACGTGCACCGGCCAAGCTTGGGCCGAACATCGACACCCTTGCCGACGCCGTGATCCGTGGCGAGTACGGCAACGGTGAGGAACGCAAACGCCGTCTCGGAAACCTCTACAGCGCGGTGCAAGCGCGAGTGAACGCCAAGCTCGGCTACTAAACCGACACGCCCCTGTGGCGTATTGAAGCCCCGTCATCACTGTGACTTCCCAACTTTCGGGGAGCCGGTGGTGACGGGGCTTTTCGTCATTTTACGGGCGGATTTAACACATACGGGTTTGTCGGCAGTGGGGTGAAGGGAGTGACCCCACTGTGAAGAACATTGAAGAAGAACGTATCCGTAACCTGCGCACAGCAGGCTGGGGGTATAAAGCGATTGCCGAGTTTTGCGCCCTGACCCGTGACCAGGTCCGTTCATACTGCACCAGCCGAAATCTCGAGGCCGGTTCAGTGGTGGTTCAGCGGGTGTGCCGCTGGTGTGCCAGCCCTATTCGGGGAGGTGTTCGGGCTCGGTTTTGCTCGCCCGCCTGCAGGCATAAAGCGTGGCGGCACCGACAGAAAACCGAGCCTGTGCGTCAGCGATCCTGCGTTCACTGCGGGCACCGTTTCGTGATCGTGGATAAACCGGGCCAAAAGTACTGCTGTCACGCCTGTTATGTGCGTGCTCGATTCGGCACGCGTGGCGGACGACCATGAGCACGCTCGCCGCTCGGGTTGATCAGATGACACAGCCTGAGGTGTTCGCCCGTGAACTCGCCTTCATCACGGACGCTCACACGTTGAGCGTGCTGGCGGGTCGGGGCGTGCTGACTTCAGCTGAGTATCGGCGTGCTTACCGGCTGTTGTGCCAGGCGTGGACGCCGATCTATCAACCACAGATTGTGGGCGAAACGACTGGATAAACACCTGGTTTAGAGCGTGTATAGACCTAACGCGAAAGGAGAAAACGTGGCACAGGTTAGTGTGGTGACACCAGTTCGGCCTCCTGCCCCGAAGCTGGTCAACGTGGCGGCATACGCGAGGGTCTCAACCAACGGCACAGAGCAGTTAGCATCCCTATCGGCGCAAGTGTCGTATTATTCGCGCCTGATCCAGTCCACACCCGGATGGGCCTATGCGGGCGTGTTCACCGATGAGGGTATTACTGGCACGTCAACAAAATCCAGACAAGGCCTGGCCGACCTGATGGGCGCAGCCAGGGGCGGGGGTGTCGATATTGTGTTGTGTAAATCAATCTCACGCCTGGCCCGCAACACTGTCGACCTTCTCGCTACGGTCCGTGAGCTCAAAGACCTTGGCGTTGCAGTGCGATTCGAGCGGGAACGTATCGACACCCTTAGCGCTGACGGGGAACTGCTGTTAACCTTGCTGGCCTCGTTCGCCCAAGAAGAATCGCGTTCACTATCCCAGAACGTGAAATGGGCAATCCGCAACCGATACAAGAACGGGGGCACGAACTCCTTCGTTGTCTATGGATACAAATGGGCAGACGGTGAGTTCACGATCGTCGAAGAAGAAGCCAAGATTGTGCGCTTACTGTTTGCCAATTATCTCGATGGGATCAGCCCGGAGAAAACAGCGACGATGCTCAATGCTGAAGGTAAACGCTCTCGGGGTGGGGGACGGTTCTACGGGTCCGTGTTTCGTCGCATGCTCGAAAACGAGCGCTACAAGGGCTGCCAAATGCTACAGAAAATGTACCGCCCCACAATCCAAGCACCCACAAGTGCCCTCAACGACGGACAGCTGCCGCGATACTGGGTCGATCAAGCCCTCCCACCAATCATCGATAAGTCTGTGTTTGACGCGGTGCAAGCAGAAATCGCCTATCGGCGCGAGATTGGTCCGGCGGCGACCCCGTCAAAGAACACGGGCGTATTCACCGGGCGGATCTGCTGCGGCGCGTGCGGGAAGAACTATCAACGCAAAACCCGCACCTACAAGTCTGGAACCTCATACAAGTTCTGGCGCTGCTGGAGTGCCTGCACCGGGAACGGAAACCCTTGTAGGGGGCACAACCTACGCGAAACACTCCTCGAACACGCCTGCGCAGACGTGCTCGGCACCCAAAGTTTCGACCCCGTCCAGGTTGGCGAGCAGGTCGTGATGATTGAAGCCTTTCCGCACCAGCTCACATTCCACCTTGCGGATGGAACTATGACGCCGGTGGGCTTAACCAGTGAGGGGAGGTTGGCATGAGTCGCACGGTCACTGCGATACCTGCGACCAAGAAGGTTCGATCTGCCGCAGCCTCATCTGGGGTACCGGCACGCAGGCGGGTGGCGGCGTATGCGCGAGTTTCCACCGAGATGGAAGAACAAACCTCCTCGTATGAGGCGCAGATCGACTACTACACCACCTACATTCGCTCCCGTTCTGATTGGCAGTTCGCGGGAATGTATTCCGATGAGGGCATCTCTGGCACTTCTATGAAGCGCCGTGAGGGATTCCAAACCATGATCGATGACGCCCTGGCAGGCAAAATCGATCTGATCCTCACCAAATCCGTGTCCCGGTTTGCACGCAACACCGTCGACTCGCTCACTACCGTGCGCAAGCTCAAGGATGCAGGCGTTGAGGTTTATTTTGAGAAGGAGAATATTTACACCTTTGACGCCAAAGGCGAGCTATTGATCACGATCATGAGTTCACTGGCGCAAGAAGAATCCCGCTCCATCTCTGAGAACGTCACCTGGGGACACAGGAAGCGTTTTGCCGATGGGAAAGTCATGGTTCCCTACAAATCCCTACTCGGATATAAGAAAGGCGAGGAGGGCAGTCTCGTCATTGACGAAACCCAGGCTCCGACCGTCAGGCTGATCTACCAGCTCTTCCTTGACGGGATGGCTATCAGCGAGATCAAAACCGAACTTGCTGCCCGCAAGATTCTCACCCCGCGTGGGAAAGAAGTGTGGTCAACGTCGACAGTGCGCTCCATCCTGTCGAATGAAAAATACAAGGGCGATGCCCTGCTTCAAAAGACGTTCACCACCGATTTCCTTACTAAGAAGATGAAGGTCAACGAGGGTGAAGTACCCCAATACTATGTATCAGGTAATCACGAGCCGATTATTGCTCCGCGTATCTGGGATCAGGTGCAATACGAACTCACCACCCGCCATGCCAACATATCGTCAGCGAAAGTCGGGTTGTTCTCCACCCGGCTCAAATGCTTTCAGTGTGGGGCGTGGTATGGGCGTAAAACGTGGGCATCGAACACGAAATACAAATGCACAGTATGGCAATGCAACCACAAATACACAGGCGAACACCCTTGCAGCAGCGCGAATGTGAAGGACGAACATATCAAGAACGCCTTCCTCCAAGCACTCAACCAACTGATCGCCCGCCACCGGTACGAAAGCCAGCTATCGCAGATTCTTGTCGACATGTTTGATGCGAGCCGGTTGGAAGAACAAGCCGCCGCCTGCCAGGCAAAACTTGCGGAACTCACTGAGCAGATCGAGGCGCTGATTGCGGAAAACCAGCGGTGTGCGCTCGACCAGGACGCCTACCAAGCCCGCTACACCGAACTCGATACTACCTACCGTAAGACACTCGCACGCAAAACAAGCCTGGAAGCCGACATCACAGCAAAGACAGCCAAACATGCGGCCGTGACTACAGCCCTAGGCGATCTGGCGGGTGAACCGGTGAGCGAGTTCCGCCCCTCACAGTGGAGCGCACTCATCGATCACGCCATCGTAGGCGAGGATACGATCCGGTTCGTGTTCCGCACCGGTGAACAGGTGAGTATTGCCCTGAAAGGTTGATGCTCATACCAGTTGACGTGCACGGTTAGGTAAACCTCCCAGATATTAGATAAGGTTAGCCTTATCTAATAAGGATGGTGTTTACGTGGACGATGTAATGGATCAGGTTGTTGACGGTGAGTATGGGTCGGCGAAGGAAAAATCTGTCGCTGGCCAGAACGCGATCCGTCAGCTATCGCAGCCGGTGAAAGGCAAACTGTTCGTCGCGCAGGTCTTAGCGTTCGCCTCTGGTGTGCTGGCTATCGCACCTTATGTGGCTTTGGTGGAGCTTGGCAGAGAACTTATGCAAGACCGGGTGGACCCGGCGCGGGTGAACTGGATCGTGATGCTCCTCGTCAGCGCATACATGGCCCGGTTGACCTTATATTTTGTTGCATTGGGCGTGACGCATTTTATTGACCTGTCGTTGCGTAATCAGATGCGCCGCCAGATTGCCGCCCGCATGTCGACTGCTCCGCTGTCGTGGTTTACCCGCGAGGGTGAGGGTAAGATCCGCAAGACCATTCAGGATGATACGGCCACGGTGCACACAGTGATCGCGCACGGGCCGATCGAGAAACTGAACGCGATCGTATCCCCGCTCGCCTTGTTGACCTATGCGTTTGTGGTGGATTGGCGGCTCGCTCTGCTGTCGATTGCGACGATTCCGATTTATGTGGGCATGTATGGCATGTCGATGCGTGGGATGAATGAGAAGACCGCGCAAATGGATACCAAGCTCGCTCAGGTTTCGGCAACGATGGCCGAGTTTGTTGCCGGTATCTCAGTGGTGAAAGCGTTCGGCAAGGTCGGCCAAGCACATAAAGCCTATTTAGATGCGGCTAACGAGTTTTCTAAGTTCTACCGGGCGTGGTGTATGCCGCTGGTGTCGATGTCGGTCGCCTCATTTTCGTGGGTGTCGATCCCGGTGTTGTTGATCGTGAACCTTGGCGGGGGCGCGTTGATGATGAACGCCGGTTGGGTGAGCATCTACGAGGTGATAACGACGACGTTGATCGCCTTGGTGCTGCCGGGAGCGTTGATGGCAGTCGCAACCATCGCCTGGTCGTACCAGCTCGCAGGGTCTGCGGCAGTGAGGCTGGTGAACGTCATGGAGCTACCGGCGTTGAGTCAGCCCGATGCGCCACAGACACCAAAGGGTCATGATATTGAGATTCGGGGTGTGTCGTATGCCTATGATGACACCCAGGCATTAGACGAGGTGAGCCTGAGCATTCCGGCAGGCACGGTGACCGCGCTGGTTGGCCCGTCGGGTGCGGGGAAGTCGACGTTGGCGAGTTTGATTGCCCGCTTTGATGACCCGGACGCTGGCACGATCACCATCGGCGGGGTTGATCTAAAGAGCATTTCCCAGGATGTGTTGTATTCGACGGTCGCATTCGTCCTGCAAGATGCACAGCTTATTCGCGACACCATTCGAAACAACATCGCTCTTGGCGCGCCAGACGCAACCTTGGATCAGGTGCGGCAGGCGGCGCGGGCAGCGCAGATCGACGAGTTCATCATGAGCCTGCCAGATGGTTACGACACCGTGTTGGGGGAGGATACCCACGTTTCGGGCGGGCAGGCAGCCCGTATCGCGATCGCCCGGGCGCTCATGGTTGATGCCCCAGTGTTGGTGCTGGACGAGGCGACGGCGATGGCGGACCCGGAATCGGAATCGAAAATCCAACAAGCTCTCTCGACTCTTGCCAAAGGCAGAACCGTGATTGTGATCGCCCACCGACTGGCCTCGATCAGAGGGGCAGACCAAATCGTCGTCATGGAACGCGGGCGCATTGCTGTGGTCGGTAAACACGACGAGCTGTTGGGTAATGCGCACTATCAGACACTTCTTGCCCAAGGTGCATGCGAGGAGATGACACGATGAATCAACTATTGCTGCCACGCTTTAAGCGTTTGATGGAACCCGCCTCGTGGCGAGACCTCTCGGTCGGTCAAGCGTGGGGTGCGGTCTCAGGACTGTGTCACGGCTTTGCCCTGCTGACTCTGCTTCCCGCAGCAAGTGCCCTAGCAACCGGAATGCCGGTGTGGGGGTTATCGTTTTGGGGCTGGCTCATCGCCTTGGCGGTAATCGCGCTGCTGGGCGTGGGCACGGAGTTTTATGGCATGCGCACCGGCTATATCGGCGCGCTCGGGTTCATTCACGACGTACACCAGGCAGTAGGT
The DNA here is from genome assembly GCF_000423485.1 of Propionimicrobium lymphophilum DSM 4903. Classification (GTDB taxonomy): domain Bacteria; phylum Actinomycetota; class Actinomycetes; order Propionibacteriales; family Propionibacteriaceae; genus Propionimicrobium; species Propionimicrobium lymphophilum. The sequence continues at coordinate 7,908 of NZ_AUIB01000012.1, forward strand.
AACAAGGTAGCCCGCCTACCGTTGGGAGTGTTTGATTCGGGTAGTTCTGGACGGCTGTCGCGCATGGTCACCCAGGAAATGATGAACTTGGGCGAGTCGGCGGCACATTTCATTTTTTCCCTCGTCCAAAAACTCTCAGCCGTGCTGGTGATCACTGTGGGCACGTGGTTCTGGGATTGGCGGCTGGGACTGACCTTGACGATCGCCTTCCCGATCATGCTCGCCTTCCTTCATATCTCCCGTGTGCTTCTCGATAAGGGCAAACAGGTTTCCGAACCAGCAGAATCGGAGCTGGCTGCTCGCATGGTCGAATTCGCCACCTGCCAAGGCGCGCTGCGCTCCTGCCATGTCGCCGACGACTACCCGGCCCTTGATCGGGCATTCAAACAGGCTGACCGCAAAAGCCGCAAAGCATTGTGGATCGAAACATTAGCGAACCTGATAAACGGAATGTTCGTCCAAGCCCTTGTCGTGGTAATGATTTGGCTGACCGCCCAACTCGCCCTCGGTGGGCAGATGAATGCGTTGAACGCTGTGGTCACCATCGGCATGTGCCTGCGGTTCACCACCATGCTCCAAGACATCGGTGGCTGCATGACCGGGCTGGAAGAACGCCGCCAGCAGATGAATCACGTCGACAAGGTCATGGACGCTCCCGAATTGTCCGAACCCGATGTCTCCACACCGGTGAGCGCTCCTGGTGATGTTCGTTTCGAGGACGTCGCCTTCGGCTACGATCCGGACACCTCGGTTCTCCGTGATATTTCCTTCCATGTCCCGCAAGGCGGCATGTGTGCCCTGGTTGGCCCTTCCGGCTGCGGAAAAACCACAATCGCGAGGTTGGTTGCACGTTTCTGGGATGTGCAGTCCGGCAGCGTACGCGTTGGCGGGGTTGATGTGCGCGAGCAGACCACCGAAGATTTGATGCGCCAGATATCCCTGGTCTTCCAAGACGTCTACTTATTCAATGACACGCTCGAGGCCAACATTCGCCTTGGCAACCCAGAAGCTACCGATGAAGAAATCAGGTGGGCCGCTGACCTGTCGGGCGTGACGGAAATCGTCAACCGGCTCCCAGACGGCTGGAATTCATTGGCGGGTGCTGGCGGGCGCGCACTGTCAGGTGGGGAACGCCAACGAGTGTCCATCGCTCGCGCCTTGGTGAAGAAAGCCCCAATTGTGCTGTTTGACGAGGCCACCAGCGCGTTGGATGCGGAAAATGAAGCCAACATTGTTGCGGCGATGAACGAGCTACGCAAGCACTCCACATTGATCGTGATCGCCCACAAACTTGAAACCATTCGCCAAGCTGACCAAATCATTGTGCTCTCCCACAGTGGGCGTATCGCCCAGCGCGGGTGCCACGACGAGCTGGTCAACCAGCCAGGTCAATACCGCGATTTCTGGCAAGAGCGCATCAACGCCGCCGGATGGCAACTCGTCTAAATCACAGCACTGTTCACAATCATGAAAGGAATAACTATGTCCACACCCACGTCCTCGCGCCTAAACACGCGCGACTTCATCAATATCGGCGTCTTCACCGCTTTGATGTTCGTCATCGTGTTTGCATTCGGAATGCTCGGGTTCATTCCGGCTGCCATGTATGCCGGTTTCTTACTCTCCATTCTCGTCAACGGCACCGTGTTCGCGCTGTTTACTGCCCGCACTCCGAAGATGGGGGCATTGACCATCATGCTGATCCTCGTCGAAGCCCTCTTCTTCGTAACGGGTCACTGGGTGGGAGGAATCGCGATCGCCGCTGTGTTCGGCCTGCTCGCTGACTTGGTGATCACCAAGGGGCCGAAGAACGTGAAAGTTCGCGTCCCGCTGGCATACGCACTGTTTATCCTGCCGATCTACGTGTCACCGTGGATTCCGCTATTTATGAACCAAGACGCATATATGTCGCAGATCGCCGAACGAATGGGTGCTGAGTATGCCGCGAAGATGGCCCAGGTAGTCACTATCCCGATTCTGTTGGGCTTCTTCGTCGTGATGCTCATCGTTGGCTGGCTCGCTGGCCTGTTGGGAACCCGGGTGGCGCGCAAACACTTTGAACGGGCCGGTCTTGTCTAAACTTCCCGACCCGCGCACGATTATCGCAGCGCTCGTCATCGTCTCCACCACGATCTACAGTGCCTACTCGCCGTGGTTCGTGTGTACTCTAGGCGGATTCGCCGCCGTGATGCTGGGGAGCGCTACGATCAACCCCAACACGCTCGTGCGCCCCAGCTGGGTGGCCGTCTACCTGGCCACGTTTGCGGCTCTCGGCACACTCGTCTTCGTGATACCACTGGTGTGGAAGTCAACGGCCAGCGCGTTCCTCGTGCTGTTTTTGCAGTGGATGTGGCGATTCAGTGTCAGCGCAGGAATGGGAGCCTACGCGATCGGCGTGATCCGACCTGCCACCTTGCAAAAAGCACTCGCCAGCTCACGAATCCCGACCTGTTTCACGATCCCGATCTCAGTCGCGTTACGTGTGCTGCCCGTGATCGGCCACGAGGTTAAAGCGATCTCAGATGCCATGAAACTACGCGGCATGTCCGCGCTCTCACTGCGTTCGGCCCAGTACTTCACAATCCCGCTGCTATCGACCGTGGTACGCAGCGGGGACGAACTGGCATCGGCCGCCCTCGTGCGCGGACTGGGCGGAACCGCAAAGCCCACCTCAGTCACGATCGTGAAATTCCGTGTGATCGACGCGGTCATTCTGCTCATCGTTATCGGCTTCGCGATATGGAGAATCGTCCTATGACAACAGCCCAAGCAACTGGGGTCACCTTCACCTATCGGGGAGCAGACCACCCCTCAATCAATGACGCAACCATCACCATCACACCTGGAACCGTCACCTTGCTGTGTGGCGCGTCAGGGTCGGGGAAAACCACCGCGCTACGGCTGTTTAACGGGCTCATCCCGCACTTTCACGACGGCGACCTCACCGGAAGCGTCACAGTCGACGACATTGACGTGGCACGAGTAGATCTATCAGAGCTTGCCCACCACTGTTCGACAGTGTTTCAAAACCCGCGCACCCAGTTCTACACCACCCACGTGCGCCAAGAACTCGCCTTCGGCCCAGAAAACCTCGGCCGCGACCCGCAGGAGATCTGTGCCCGCATTGACGAGGTTGCAGCCGAGTTAGGTATCGCCGACCTGCTGGAATCCCGCGTCACACAACTATCAGGCGGACAGATGCAACGCGTGGCCTGCGCCGTCGCCATGTGCAACAACACGTCGCTGATCGTGTTCGACGAACCGACCGCGAACCTGTCAGCTGACGTTATCGACCAACTCGCCACACTCATCGCCAGGCTCAAAGCAGACGGACACACCATCATCATTGCTGAACACCGGCTAAGTTTCCTTTCCGAGATTGCTGACCGTGTCTACTGCTTCGACAAAGGCAACATCGCCCTCACCGCAACCGGAGAGGAGTTTTATGCCATGCCAGATGAGGAGCGTAAACAGCTTGGGCTGCGATCCCTAGTGACTGTGCCTATGCCACAACTTCCGGAACCGGCAGGAGATGGGCTTGAGATTGACAACCTCACCTTCGCCTACCGCCACGGAAACCCGGTTCTCAACATCGGCCATCTGCTCTTCCCGGCAGGGAAAATCACCGCACTGTTAGGCCCGTGCGGGTCAGGAAAATCAACACTGGCACGCATCATCTGCGGACTCGAAAAAGCCAAAGGTGCATCCATCACACTCAATGGGCAAAAATTCGCCAGCCGGGACGCATACCTTGTCATGCAAGACCCCACCCGGCAGCTATTCTCAGACACAGTCATTGACGAAGTTACGCTCGGGGCAACCAGAGTCGAAAAACAACACATCGACGCCCACGCGATCCTTAAAGAACTCGACCTCACCGACCACGAGTCCGATCATCCGCAAGCGCTGTCTGGTGGGCAACGCCAACGCCTTGTCATCGCCACAGCACTTGCTGCGAACAAGAAGGTCTACATTTTCGACGAGCCGACATCAGGTGTGGGCTACAAGCACCTCGTCGCGATCTCACAAGTGATGCGCAAACTCGCTGATACCGGTGCCGTCGTCATCGTCATCACCCACGACGCTGAACTCGTTACCGAGGTCGCCGACCATAGCGTCCGCCTCGACCAAATCAACGCCTGCTAACGCAAACGCTCGCTCAGTCGAAAGAGAGGAAAGCGTTTCTGCAGGTCGGGGCAAACGCGCTATACACTCGCTAACGCAAGCGATTTTCTTGACCCCCTTGGGGCGTACGCGCTAACGCAAACGTCTACTTATCATTTTCGACGTCATAGTGGAGCGGATGACGGGAATCGAACCCGCGTAATCTGCTTGGAAGGCAGAGGCTCTACCATTGAGCTACATCCGCGATGCGTTACAACATTACACAGGTCGGCCAGTTTTTGCTAACTGACAACACGCGACACGCGCGAACTTTGCAGATTTAATTTTTACAGTAGACTATTGCGGTGCGGTCAAGTGATTGGTTGTCCGGGGCGTAGCGTAGTGGCTAGCGCGCCTGCTTTGGGAGCAGGAGATCGCGGGTTCGAGTCCCGCCGCCCCGACTAGCGGTTTTAGGTTTTACGTGGTTTGACTAGGCATTTTAATCTAGCGTTTCGTGTGTCTGCGTGATGTTTGGCGTTTTTACCGGGTAAAAGAATTCCCCGCGTAAAACGAGGGTGCGCGGCAAAATTTCTTTACCCGTTTTTACCGCAAAAAAGTGTTATTGGAGACGTCTGGTGGGGACGTGGTTTGCTCATCTAGTAATAGATTCCACGTCTATGATCAGGTGCTACTTGATGGAATCTATCTCGCCTACAGATGGTGCTTAATCACCGCTACCAATTGGGAAAAGATTATCGCTTGGCAATGGTGCCAGCGGGAAAACTCTGCCGCCTACCAAGCATTAATGAATCGGCTACCGGCCCCAGGGGGGGGGCAGATTGAGCATCGCAAAAGCGTTGGAAATCTGCTGGTCAAAAAAGCCGCTTCCAGCCGCCAACGCCCCGATCGGCCCGACAGGCTACGACACAGCCATCGACCATGACACCGCCTATCAAGACGGTTCGCTACACATTCGCAAAGTCTGGGCCAGACGATAAAACAAGCCGCGACACGCCCGGCAGGGCACCACATTTGGCCACTTACCCGCTCTTTGAGTGGGCCAATGCAAGTATTCGCCTAATTTTAAAAAGGCGGAAATGTAGGCTAATAAACCGCAAAAGGGTTTGTAGGTTTAATTGAAAAAAATGGCGGGTTATTAACCTAAAAGATGCTAGGAAAAATCACCTAGCGGCACATGCACATGCGCTTGTAAGCACCCAGGGCTGTGTCGGTGAATACGAATGTCGCGATGTTCCTAGCCGTGTCGAATTTGATAGGTCAGGTTAGCTCAAATAAACAAAATCAGCGCGGTTGCGGGGTAATGCGGTTAAGACAGTAGATATTGCTCTTTTTCGTCTAACAGTCGTCTGGTTTGGATTGTTTACGTTTAGGAAGTTTGCCAAGAACATAGCCCTCTGGCGGGACAATTCGTTCCCTAAACTTCCAAAATCTTGACCGTCTAGTGCGGGGGGGGGTAGGGGCGTCCTGATATTTGAAATGAGGAAGCGAGAGACGAAAATAAATAGCTAATAATCTCAGACCGACAACGGTGATGATTGTGGCCAGCGCGGTTATCTCGTCGCTAAAATTTTGCGTTTCAAAAATGTAGTAAACGCCAACGCCCATTGGGAGAATGGAGGCATAAATCTCTTTTCTGAAAACGAGTGGAATTCTAGTGCAAAATAAGTCTCGTAGAACTCCGCCCATGATTCCGGTAATTGTTGCGCCCACTAAAGCGATTATGGCGCCGTGGCCCATTTCAAGCGCGACGCGAATACCGAAAACGGTAAAAACTCCCAATCCGACAGCATCAAGAACCAAGAAAAGCACTCGGAAATGTTTCATGATTCCAGAGATTGAAACTGTGATAATTGCTGCGGCGGAAACTATCAATAGATATTCGGGGTGTCTAACCCAAGTTAGTGGGTAGTGGCCAAGTAGAACGTCCCTAACCGAACCTCCGCCTAGGGCGGTAATAATCGCAATCATTATGACGCCGAAAAGATCCATTTTTTGACGACCCGCTGCAAGCGCGCCAGTCATACCCTCCGACGTGATTCCGATTATGAATAGAACGGTCAGGAACATTCCAACTCTTTCTAGGGCAGCTTTCTTGGTTCATCAGATGGTCGTTAAAGCTCCTTTGCCAATTCAGCTAAGCTGACCTTTCGCAAGTCCACAAAGTTCGCTCCGGACGCCTTCGCGGCGGCGACTCCTGTTGGAGAATCCTCAAAAATCAACGAGTTTAGGATGTCAACGCCAAGTTTCTTGGCACCAAGAAGATACGGCTCGGGACTTGGTTTGCCCTTTGCATGGTCTTCTGCGCTTACCGTCTGCTCGAAGGGGAAATAGCCCAGTTCTCGGACCATAACTTTTTCGAGAGCCTCCACCATCGAAGCCGGGGAAGCGGTTACAAGTGCCTGTTTGGTGCCTGATTCGTGCACAGCCTTTAGAACTTCGCCGGCCCCAGGCATCAGTTGCGCGTCGGTCCTGAAATGGCGTTCAACGTGTTCTACAACGGAAGTGAATAGTTCTTGCCAGCCTGGATCCTTTCCGCCACCTCGTGCAACAGCGGCAGAGAGCGCCTTGCCGTGATCTTGTTTGTTGGCTCCAGTTATGCGCTTGACGTCGTCGTCTTGCCAAATCCCGCCGTTCTCTTCCACAACCTGCCTAGAGGCGCGAGTCCACTCTGGCTCGGAATCGATGACGGTGCCGTCCATGTCCCAGAGGATTGCTTCAGGTGCTTGTGTTAATCCGCAAACGCTAAACATCTTCTCAATTCTCATGGCTCCATCATGTCAGATGCTGTCGAATGTGGGTCTAAAGTACCTTGAGGAAATTACCTGTTAAAGTAACCTGCATGCACGTGGATACTGCTACTTGCCAGCCCCGCACTTGCGGCTGGTTTCGATGGTGCGCTTAATAATTTTCTTTTTGCCTCAAGATTAAATTTATTTTTAGGATTATTATGCAGTTTTTTCCCGACCTCGATGAGTTACGAGAAATAGATTCAGAATATAAAGCCGCGCCCATTGCAACAGAAATACTTTCCGATTTTCTTACGCCCGTTATGGCCCTGAAAATCTTGAAAAATGTGTCCGAGCACGTCTACATGCTCGAATCGGCTAGCCAAGACAAGACGTATGGCAGATACACCTTCTTGGGCTTCGATCCGACGCTCGAGATCACGTGCCTGGACGGTCAGACAAAATTTAACGGCGAGGACGTCGAATACGGCAACCCCTCGGACGCGATTCGCGAGGTGCTGAATTGCTACCGCAGCCCAAAGATTGAAGGCATGCCCAGTTTCGCGGGCGGACTGGTTGGTTACTTCGCCTATGACTACGTCAAATATGCAGAACCCACGCTAAATCTCGACGCCCCGAACGTGCACGGTTTCAATGACGTAGACCTGATGCTCTTCGACAGGGTAATCTGCTTCGATAATTTCCGGCAAAAAATCATTTTGATCAAAGTTGTCTCTCTGGAGAATCTGGATAGCGACTACGAAAACGCGAAGAAAGAATTGGCCGATCTGGCGGCATTGCTGCGCAACGGTAAATTCGTCGAAGAAACTTCTGGCGTGCTTAAGAGCGAGATTCGTCCAATGCTAGAAAAGGACGAGTTCATCGAGATGGTGAATAAGGCCAAGCATTACATTCATGAGGGCGATATTTTTCAGATAGTCCTTTCGAACTGTCTGGAAGCCGATTTCTGCGGCAGCATGATTGATACTTACCGGCTTCTGAGGACGATCAATCCTTCGCCTTATATGTTCTACTTCAGTGGCCATGACATTGAGGTCGCCGGTGCTTCTCCTGAGACGCTCGTAAAACTAGAAGACGGTCGCCTATATACATTCCCGTTGGCAGGGACCCGTCCAAGGGGCAAGAGCATCGAAGAGGACGAGAGGCTTGAACAGGAGCTTTTAACCGACCATAAAGAGCTAGCCGAACACAACATGCTCGTTGACCTGGGCAGAAACGACATCGGGAAGATTGCAAAATTTGGCAGCGTAAATGTCGAACGCTACCTAGACGTGGTTCGCTTTTCCCACGTCATGCACATCGGCTCCACCGTTAGGGGAGAGATCCGAGATGACATGGACGCGCTGGATGCCGTCGAGTCCATCCTGCCCGCAGGAACATTGAGCGGTGCCCCTAAGGTTCGTGCTTGTGAATTGATCAACGAGTTAGAGGGCAATAAGAGAGGCATCTACGGTGGAGCGATCGGTTACCTGGATTTCTCTGGGAATCTGGACACCTGCATCGGCATTCGTATCGCTTACAAGATTGGCGACAAAGTCTTCGCCAGAAGCGGGGCTGGAATCGTTCAAGACTCCAAGGCTGCCAATGAATACCAGGAAACCATTAATAAGGCAGCTGCGGTTCTTCAGGCGCTGAAATATGCTGCTGACATGGAGGAGAACTGATGATTCTCATAATCAACAATTACGACTCCTTCACCTACAACCTGCTCCAGCTGGTTGGTTGCTATCGTTCCGACGTGAAAGCGGTTCGCAATGATGCTCTGACCACTGATCAGCTCGATGAGCTGTCTCCTGACGCGATAATCATTTCGCCTGGGCCGGGCTTCCCGAAGGACGCCGGCGTCTCCATGGACGTTGTTTCAAAGTTGGGCGATAAATATCCGATTCTTGGCGTCTGCCTAGGCCACCAGTCGATTTGTGAGGCATTCGGGGCGAAGGTTACGTATGCGGGCGAGGTAGTCCACGGAATCGCACGCTTAGCGAACTTCGATACCTCCAACCCTTTGTTTAAGGGTTGTGAACCGCAAGAGATGGTTGCCCGATACCACTCCCTGGCTGTCGACCCTGCCACGCTCGGCGAAGAACTCCAAGTAACCGCCAGCTGTGTAGAGGACAATGAGGTGATGGCTGTGGCTCACAAGCAACTGCCAATCTTCGGCGTCCAGTTCCATCCGGAATCAATCCTTACTCCTTGCGGCGCAAAGATCATCAAAAACTTCCTGGATTTGTGCGAGGCCTAAACGGGAGGATGAATGCAGGAGCAAAACTTTCTTTGTGACGTAGTTTCAGTCGGCTGGCTTGCCGAAAACATGCGTAGCATCACTTTCTACGCTCCTGAATTGTTGGAAACCGGAATCAGGAACAGCGATCCGATAAGTTGCTGGTTTCCGGACCGAAACGATGGCTTCGATGAGTTCATGCGCAGCTATACGGTGACACAAATCGACCGTCAGAAGCAGACCTTCGTGCTCCATTTCTTGCTCCACGAAAACCCTGGGCCAGCGGCGACGTGGGCGAAGAATGTCGAGGTTGGGGACGACCTCTTCGTCTCGTACTACGGTTCGGAGGGTTTTAGGCTCCCAGAAAATAAGCCCGTCGGTGTGCTCTTCATCGTCGATGCCGCAGGAGTCCCATTCGTGAACGCCGCGGCGGACCAACTCGATCAGATAGAAGCGAAAGCATTCTTACTCCAGCACTCCGAGAAGGACTTGTATTTGCCGGTGGACGAAAGACTCGCAACCAAGTGGGTTCTGCCCGCAGAATTGATGACTAATCTGTCGGCTAATCATTGGGATGGCTGGTATGCGGAAATCGTCTGCGAAGCCTCCGCGGCGCAGGATGCCCGCAGGTGGCTCCAAAACAAAGCAGGGCTAACGAAGTCAGATCTTCATCTGCATGCTTACTGGACTATGGCGGGAGCAATGGGATCGAAGCGTTAAGCCGCTCTTGGCATAATCATTTGCCGCCAATCGAACAGGGTAGATAAGATCAAACGGTTACCATAGGTAGCGCGCAAGATGCGTTTGCCGATTGACGTGCCCAGAAATACTGGGCAACAGATAAATAGACATTTTCAGGAGACCAAGTGCCCAGCACCTTCGAGCAAATCAACCCGACCCGGGCGAAGCTGACCGTCGAGATTCCGTTCGCTGATCTGGAACCATCCATCAAGCAGGCCTACAAAAACATTGCCAATCAGGTAAATATTCCGGGCTTCCGCAAGGGCAAGGTTCCTGCACGCCTCATCGATCAGCGGTTCGGCCGCGGCGTAGTTCTTGAGGAGGCCATAAACAAGTACCTACCGGAGTCTTACGCCGAAGCCGTGCGCGAGAACGACGTTCACCCGCTTGGCCAACCTGAGATTGACATTAAGGAACTCGACGATGGTAACAAGGTCGTCTACACCGCAGAGCTGGACGTCCGCCCTGACTTCGATCTTCCTGATTTCTCCAAGATCAAGGTAGAGGTCCCGGCGGTTAAGGTTGACGACGACCTAGTAAACGAGCGTGTAGATATGCTACGCACTCAGTTCGCCAAACTCGAAGAGGTAGACCGCAAGCTCGCCAAGGGCGATGTCGCCGTGTTCGACCTCACCGCCACCAAGGATGGCAAGGCGCTGCCCGAAGGCGAGGCTAAGGACGTCCAGTACCGTCTGGGCGACGGTGGCATGCTCGATGGTCTCGACGAGGCTCTCGAAGGCATGAAGGCTGGCGACGAGAAGACCTTCGAGTCCACCCTGGTCGGCGGCGAACTGCGCGGCGTTGAAGCAGACATCACCGTAACCATTAACAAGGTTATGAACCAGGAGCTCCCCGAGCTGAACGATGACTTCGCTCAGATGGTCAGCCAGTTCGACACCGTGGACGAGATGCTTGACGATCTTCGCGAAGGCCTGACCCGAGTAGCTCGTCTGCAGCAGGCTAACGACGCCCGCGAGGAGGTTCTGCAGAAGCTCGTCGAGGCCGCTAAGTTTGATCTTCCCGAGAAGTTGCTGGCAGACGAGAAGGAAGCGCGCAAGGCAAATATTGAGCAGCAGCTCAGCAACGCCGGACTGACTCTCGACCAGTACCTGAAGAACAACGACGAAGAGCCCGAAACCGCAGACGAGTTCTGGGAAGAGATCGGCAAGCGAAGCGAAGAGGGCCTGCGCGCACAGATCATCCTCGATAAATTCGCCGAGGGTGAAGAAATCTCCGTAAGCCAGGAAGAACTGACTTCGCTGATCGTCCAGAAGGCCCAGCAGGCTGGCTCCACTCCTGAGCAGGAGATGAGCCACATGCTCGAGCACAACCACATGGGCGAGTGGATGAACGAGGTTCGCCGTGGCAAGGCTCTCGGCACCATCGTCACGGCTGCCCAGATCTCCGACGACGCCGGTGAAAAGTTAGACCTCGCGAAGCTGAACAACGACGGCACCATCGCCGAGGACTCAGAAGACTCCGAGGAAAAGTCCGAGAAAAAAGAAGACAAGAAATAAAACTAGATAGGTATAAGAAGCGTGGTTAACGAAAATTCAGAAATCGTTAGTCAGGCTGATAACAAGCAATCCGGCGCGCAAGGCTTACCGCGACTGGCAACAGTCCTGGTAGGCCTTGCCGCCGCTTTGCTTGTATTGGTCCTGATGTCTCGATACGCATCGATCATTGGTCCGATCCTGCTTGCCCTGAACTTGATGGTGACCGCGTATCCAATCCATAGCTGGTTGACTCGTCGCGGTGTTCCCTCGTGGATGGCGGCGTGCGCCACCATGTTCACCGTCTACGCAGTCTTACTAGCAATGGTTGCGGGCCTAATTTGGTCGGTTGCCGAGATGATCAACGTCTTGCCTAACTACGCCGATCAGTGGAATAGCCTTTACAACCAACTCCTGAATTGGGCGGGACAGCTTGGCTTCGATTCTTCCCAGTTGGCGAGCCTGCTGCGGATGGTGGATCCAAACAGTGTGATCGGCGCTGCCAGTTCCGTGTTTAGCGGAGCGAGCGGCTTCGTCGGCATGTTTGTCGTCATCGTGATGGCGGTGTTTTTCATGGCGATGGACAGCCCCGGCTTGCATGGTCGTTTTAAGAAGATCCGAAAGGTTCGCCCGAACGCTGCCTTCGCCCTTAATCAGTTCGCAACAGGAGTTCGTCGCTACTGGTTGGTAACTACCATTTTCGGTCTGATCGTCGCCGTGTTGGACGGTATCGCCCTTCAGATCATGGATGTTCCGCTAGTGATGGTTTGGGTGTTGTTTAGCTTCTTGACTAACTACATTCCTAACATTGGTTTCGTAATCGGCGTTATTCCGCCTGCTCTAGTCGCGTTGTTCGCGAATAGCTGGCAGACTTCCGTCGCTGTGATCATTGCCTACTGCGTGCTGAACTTCGTGGTTCAGTCTCTGATCCAGCCCAGGTTTACGGGCGAGTCAGTTGGGGTCACTACGACGGTTTCGTTCCTGTCCTTGCTGCTTTGGAGCGCGGTGCTCGGTGGACTCGGTTCGCTTCTTGCGCTGCCAATGACCCTATTGGTGAAGGCGCTGCTGATCGACATTGATCCCAAGTCACGCTGGGTTGGGTACATAATTAGTAGTAAACCTGACTCCGATTCTTCTGAGTAGTCGGCCTGTTAGAAAGGTAAGACATGGCCACCGCCAAACGAGCTAGCGGAACCGGCTCGACACGTGTCGAGCTCCAGACTATGAAGGACTCTCCGTCCGCCACTGGTCTGGAACTGCTACAGGAACAGAGAAGCAAGGATACTTTCACCAGCGCAGATCCCGCAGCGGTCCCGCAGGGTCCTTACTGGGGAGCTCCGCCGAATATGCCGCGCTTGGTGCTGATCATGCTGGCATGCCTCGGTTTAGCCGGACTAATTTGGCTGTTGAAAACCCTCGATTGGCTGTTAGCGCCGACTTTCTTGGCGTTGAACTTAGTCATCGTTGTCTACCCGGTTCAGACCCATCTTATGCGTCGCGGTTGGCCAAAGTGGCTGGCCACCTTGCTCGCTGCACTAGCCCTGGTAGGCATTTTCGGGGTTCTCGTTTTCGCGATGTTTTGGGCTATCTCCAGCATCGTCAACGAGGCCCCTCAAATTGTTAATTCTGCGATGCCTCTTTATCACGAAGCCTTCGATCAGCTGGCCAAGCTCGGGATGGACTCGGATACGTTGAATAATTTTTGGGCGGAGTTCAACCCTGCGAGTCTGTTAGGCGCACTCCCGCAAGTGTTTTCTAGCGTTTCCGGGGTAATTTCCGTAATAGCGGTTGTGTTCTCGATGATTATCATGATGGTTCTTGACGTTGGCGGCTGGGAACAGCGGATGATGGCTGCCGGCCGCAGCCACTCTAGGGTTGTCGCAGCCATGCGCATGTTCAGCCGTGGGATCCGCAAGTATTGGTTGGTCTCCACCTGTTTCGGTATCGTGATGGCTGGCCTAAACTACGCAGAATTGCTGATCGTCGGTGCCCCGTTGCCATACGTTTGGATGCTGCTGACATTCATCACCACATACATCCCAAGCGTTGGTTTCTTCTTTGCCATGGTGCCGCCCGTCGCGGTTACCTTCGCGATGAACGGCTGGCAGGACGGTTTGTTGCTGCTGGGAATGTACCTAATCACCACATGGGTTGTTCAAGGAGTGTTTCAGCCGATGATGACGGGGGACGCCGTAGGAATAAACGCGACTGTTTCGTTGCTGTCTCTATTGTTTTGGGCATGGGTATTTGGCCCGCTCGGTGCACTAATCGCCTTGCCTTGCACGCTGCTGGCCAAGTCGCTGTTGGTGGACGCTGACCCGAAGGCTAGATGGGTTAACTCGCTTCTTTCGAATGGGGTAAGGGCGAAAGCTGCTGCAGCTCAGTCTTAGCCCAATAGACCGAAATATTTTTTCTACAAGATAGGTTTGAGAACGTGAATGAAAATTTGTCTCGTACCCTAAGCATGGCCGCTGCGGGCGGCGGTAACATGACTGACAACGTCTACCAGTCGCTGCTCGCTAACCGCATTGTGTTTTTGGGCAGTGAAGTCAAGGACGAAAATGCCAACGCGATCACGGCTCAGATGCTTTTGCTGAATGCCGAAGATCCGGATAAGGACATCTACTTCTACATCAACTCGCCCGGTGGCTCTGTGTACGCGGGCATGGCTATCTACGACACGATGCAGTGGATCAGCAACGATGTAGTGACTGTAGCGATGGGCATGGCTGCTTCCATGGGGCAGTTTCTGCTGTGTGCTGGCACTAAGGGTAAGCGCTACGCGCTTCCTCATGCTCGCATCTTGATGCACCAGCCTTCCGGTGGTCTCGGCGGTACTGCTTCTGACATTAAGATTCAGGCCGAGCAGTCCCTGCACATTAAGAAGGAGATGGCTGAGCTGATTTCCTTCCATACTGGCCAGAGTGTCGAGCAGATTACTGCTGATTCCGATCGCGACCGATGGTTCACCGCGCAGCAGGCAAAGGAATACGGCTTCATCGACGACGTAATTAACAAGGCCGCTCAGATCAGCGGCACGGACGCGCCTAACCAGTAGGAGGATCTATGAATTACGAAACGATTCCAGGCACCAACCTGCCGGCGGCTGCTGCTCGTAAAGACTACTTGCCGAGGATGGACTACATCATCCCTCAATGGGAAGAGCGTACTAGCTACGGTGTGCGTCGGGTGGACCCGTACACGAAGCTTTTCGAGGAACGAATCATCTTCTTGGGCACTCCCATCACCGATGAGATTTCTAACGCGGTAATGGCTCAGTTGCTCTGCCTGCAGTCGATGGATGCCGATCGACAGATCTCCATTTACATCAACTCGCCTGGCGGTTCGTTCACTGCTCTGACTGCCATATATGACACCATGAACTACATCAAGCCTGACGTGCAAACGGTTTGCCTGGGGCAGGCTGCCTCTGCTGCCGCCGTTTTGCTAGCTGCTGGAACTAAGGGAAAGCGTTTGGCTCTACCAAACTCTCGAATCCTGATCCACCAGCCTGCGATCAGCGGAGAGGGCACTTACGGCCAGTCCAGTGATCTCGAGATCACCGCGAATGAGATCCTTAGGATCCGCTCGTTGATGGAGAAAATGCTCTCCGAAAAGACTGGCCAGCCGGTGGAGAAGATTAGCGCAGACGTCGAGCGTGATAAGTATTTGACAGCCGCTGAGGCAATCGAATATGGCATCATCGACGATGTATTGACGTCGCTTTCTGACAAAAAATAAGTAAGTATAAAAAATTAAAGGCGCCGGTTAGGCGCCTTTAATTTTGTCCACCTCCGGGTGGCCTGCAGTTTTTTGTCAGTGGCTAGATATATGGTGTTAAACGCATAGAAAATACACCGAAGGAGTTTTATCGTGGCGCGCATAGGCGAAAGCAGCGAGCTTTTTAAGTGCTCGTTTTGCGGTAAGAGCCAAAAGCAAGTTAAGAAGCTGATTGCTGGCCCTGGTGTATACATTTGCGACGAATGTATCGATCTATGCAACGGCATCATCGAGGAAGAATTCGCAGAGACCCCTTCGGAGAAGGCCCTCGACGAACTCCCGAAGCCTAATGAGATATCAGCATTCCTAGACGAGTACGTGATCGGCCAAGAGAGTGCGAAGAAGGCCCTTTCTGTTGCGGTCTACAACCACTACAAACGTCTCCAGGCGCAGAAGAACAGGCACGAAGACGGTGAGAAAGTCGAACTAGCAAAGTCCAATATTCTCCTTATCGGGCCTACTGGATGTGGCAAGACCTATCTTGCTCAGACGCTAGCGAGAATGTTAAATGTGCCATTCGCGATGGCGGATGCCACCGCCTTGACTGAGGCAGGATATGTCGGCGAAGACGTAGAGAACATTCTGCTGAAGCTCATTCAGGCGGCGGATGGGGACATTGCGCTTGCTCAGACCGGCATCATTTATATTGACGAGATCGACAAGGTGGCACGCAAGGCGGAAAACCCGTCCATCACCCGCGATGTCTCTGGCGAAGGCGTCCAGCAGGCGCTATTGAAAATCATCGAGGGCACTGTGGCGTCTGTTCCTCCGCAAGGTGGTAGAAAGCACCCGCATCAGGAATTCATCGAGATCGACACCACAAATATCTTGTTCATCGTGGGCGGCGCATTCGCTGGGCTGGACGAAATCATCGGGAAGCGTCTTGGTGCTCAGCCTTTGGGCTTCTCGAACAACCCCGAAACGGTCAAGGTAATCGACGAGCTAGATCCATTCGTCGATGTAACGCCGGAAGACCTACACGTCTATGGTCTGATTCCCGAATTCATTGGTCGTCTTCCGGTAATCACGACTGTTCCGAAACTGGACGAGGCTGCTCTCGAAAGGATCCTGCTCGAGCCCAAGAACGCCGTCGTTAAACAGTTTAAGAAGCTGTTTGAAATCGACGGGGTTGAACTTCAATTCACGGACGACGCTATCTCTCAGATAGCAAAGAACGCCCTGGAGCGTGGGATAGGAGCTAGAGGCCTGCGTTCGATACTCGAGAATCTTCTCCTAGAGACGATGTATGAGGTGCCTAGCACCGAAAACGTTGGGCAGGTAATAGTAGACGCCGATGCAGTTGCCGGCAGGTCAAAACCAATCTTCGTCGATCGTTCTCAGTTGGATCAACAAGAACTTTCTGCCTAGTGAACCGATGGTGGGCTTATCTCTTCGCTTCAACTAGACTGGCTGTGTGAGATACCGTTCCACCCGTGCTTCGAAAGATACTCCTGCAGCGAGTTTCTGCGACATTTTGTTAGATGGCCTAGCTAGCGATGGTGGCCTTTACCTTCCCGAAAGCTATCCGCAGGTAGATGAATCGACGATTGCTCGCTGGAGGCAGATCCTTGCCGACGAGGGATACGCGGCACTTGCTTTTGAAGTGCTGAGTCTGTTCATCGACGATATTCCCGAGAATGATCTCAGGCAGATCTGCCAGAGGGCTTACTCTTATCCGAAGTTCAGCGATCCCTCGATCGTGCGCGCCGAGCGAGTCGGCGAGGGGCGAATCTGGATCGGTCACATCTCATACGGCCCAACCGCTGCTTTCAAAGACATGGCTATGCAGCTTCTCGGAGAACTTTTTGAATACGAACTGAATCGCAGGGACTCCAGGATCACGATTCTCGGGGCGACCAGTGGAGATACGGGCAGCTCGGCAGAATACGCTCTTCGCGGGCGTGACCGCATCAAAGTTTTCATGCTTACTCCGGCCGGCAGGATGACTCCTTTCCAGCAGGCGCAGATGTTCGGTCTAGACGACCCGAACATCGTCAACATAGCGGTGGACGGCGTCTTTGACGACTGCCAGGATCTGGTTAAGGCAGTTAACTCCGACGCGCAGTTCAAAGCGGAGCACCACATTGGCGCGGTTAACTCGATTAACTGGGCGAGACTAGCCGCTCAAATTGTTTACTATGTTGCCCTTTATCTGCAGGTTAGCGAGCCGGGAGAAAAAGTAAGTTTCGCTGTTCCTACCGGCAACTTCGGAGATATCTGCGCTGGGCACATCGCTCGACAGATGGGCATTCCTATCGCCAACCTTATTCTGGCGACAAACGAGAACGACGTTCTAGACGAGTTTTTCCACACGGGGGAGTACCGCGTGCGATCCGCAGCAGAAACCCTTGCCACCAGCAGTCCCTCCATGGACATTTCTAAAGCGTCTAACTTCGAGCGCTTCGTCTTCGACCTGCTAGATGGAGATTCGGAGCGCGTGGCGGATCTTTTCGGCAACCAGATTCCGCTGCACGGGCGTTTCGAGCTACCTGAGTATCGAGACGCAATAACGCGTTTCGGCTTCCTTTCTGGAGCCTCGACCCACGAGCTTCGTCTGATTACGATCCACGGCTTGTGGAAGTCGTTGGGCATGATGATCGACCCGCACACAGCCGATGGCGTTCACGTAGCAACTGATCTACTGGACGAGGTGGAGGGCAAGATCGTTTCCCTTGAGACCGCTTTGCCGGTTAAGTTCCTAGACACAATCCTCGAGGCCACTGGAGAATTCCCGGAGGTTCCTGAAAGGTTCGAAGGCATCGAGGACGGGCCACGTATCGTCCTCGATCTGCCCAATGACGTAGATCGGCTGAAGCAGGTAATCGAGGCGAAAAGCTAGAAGTAAGCATAAAATTGGTGTGCCCGATTGGGCACACCAATTTTATGCTTAACCTAAGCGGCCGGTGGGAAGAAACCTACGTGGCTGTAGAACACAGTCAGCGAAAGGAAGAACCACATGATGCCGCAGCCCCAACCAATGAACGAAGCGATCCGAGCAACAATCTTGTTGTCTGGAGCGAACGGGGCGAGGATGGCGGTTACACCGCTGAAGCCGTAAAGGAACATGACCATTAGCGGCTCGAGGATAGACCCTGCCATCAATCGGGCAATAGGCTCTTCGAGCGGCGGACGCCACATGCCGAAGTGCATGCCAGCGATAGCGAACATGATCAGTCCGAAGCCACCTAGAGCAGCTACGTAGAGAATTGGGCGGAGCGTTCCTACCAGGTCTATCGGCTCGTTTCTCTTATCTGCGCGGTGCTGAGCGTAAATGATGCCGATACCGCCGATGACGGTGAGGATGCCGTACAGAGCGGCTGGCTCACCGAAGGTGATGTTGTCGACCGCACAGCAAAATGCGCCTTCAATTTGGTCAAGTGGCCAGGTGAGCATCATGTAAATGCCGCTAATACCCAGGAAGCTGCCAAGCGCGATGAACGCTAAGCCCCAACCGGACAAGGACCTCGTGCTCTGCTTTGAAGAAATCCTGGCAAAAACGACCGCCATGATCATGATCGATCCGGCGACGAGGGCCATGGTGGTGTTGTAAGTAATTCCTTGCATCAACATTTTCGGTTACCTCCCCTCAGCCAGCAGCATCTGACGAATGCTCATGAGAGCTACCATTAGGGCTCCGGTCATGGTCCAGACCATAGCGCCGAGATCCTTACCGAGTTCATTCTCGGGGGAGTTCCCGACGGTTCCGCCAACCGTGTACCAGAGAATTAGGCCGACGATTACTCCAACGATGAGCACGGCCCACACAATTTTGACGATCAGTGAGCTCCATTTGTTCACGGTGTCGTCGCTAATGTCAACGGAAAGCCCGCTGAAACTATCTGTTGTATTCATGTATTCAGCTTTACCAGTGGTAGTGAGAAAATGCAGCCCTATCTTGAATTTTTCTAAATAAAGTTATGCTTAAAAGCTCTTAACTAGGTGTTTTGGGCAGACTAATGCCGGGCGAAAAGAATATGGTTCGTTCTCGCCCGGCATTTATGTGCTATCTATTTTTCCTGCTGCTCCAATTCGACGGAGACGCTTATCTCAGTTCCCGCTTCGATGTATTCAACATCGCCGGTAATGTGTCCCACATTGAGTAGATCGTCTTCCGCAAGCTTCAGAAGCTCCAATTCGTCCTTGGGGCCGCTGATCTTTGCAAGCGTGACTGGCGTCTTCTGGGACACCTTAGCGTTGGACTTAGCGCCTCGGATACCAATTAGCGCAGCCGACACTGCAGAAAGCAGATCCGGGTTACCTTCAGCAGGCAACTCGTCGGTGGTCGGCCACTTTGCTAGGTGAACCGATCCCTCCTGCCACCAGCTCCAGGTCTCCTCGGTAACGAATGGCATGAAAGGCGCAAACAGCCTAATCATTACGTTAAGAGCCAACTGCAGCGCGGCGTGGGCAGACTCGGCCGCCTTCTCACCCAACGTGCCGTGAGAACGTTCCTTAACGGTCTCTAGGTAGTCATCGCAGAATTCCCAGAAGAATTTTTCGGTTGCCTCCAGTGCGTCGGTGTACTCATACTTATCGAATGAATCCGTCGCCTTCTTAATCACCTGAGCGAGAGTCGCAAGCATCGCAAGATCGATCGGGTTCTTGATCTTGCTTGTCTCGGCGGGCTCAGCGTCCATCAGCGCAAACTTAACTGCATTTAGTAACTTGACTGCCAGCCTGCGGCCAACCTTCATCTGGCCCTCGTCGAACGGAGAGTCCATTCCTGGCCTTGCCATCGCGGCACGCCAACGAACTGCGTCGGACCCAAAGCGGTCCAGGATGTCCGTGGGAACAACCACGTTCCCCTTAGACTTCGACATCTTCTTGCGGTCGGGATCCATAACGAAGCCAGACAGCGTCGTGGTGTGCCAGGGGAGCTTGCCCTCTTCGAGGTGGCTGCGAAGCACCCTAGTAAAGAGCCAAGTGCGGATGATATCGTGCGCCTGCGGGGCAATATCCATCGGGTAAGTCAGGTTCCACAGTTCTTCGTCCTTACCCCAACCGCAGACGATCTGAGGAGTAAGAGAGCTGGTAGCCCAGGTGTCCATGACGTCTGGGTCACCGACGAACCCGTTAGGCTTGCCGCGCTGTTCCTCTGTGTAGCCCTCCGGGCACTGCGACTGTGGGTCGACTGGAAGCTGATCTTCACTTGGGGTAATGATCTCGTCCGTCAGCGGGTCACCATTTTCGTCCAGTCGATACCAGACAGGGAACGGGATGCCGAAGAAGCGCTGACGGCTGATCAGCCAGTCCCCGCTGAGCCCGTTTACCCAATCCTCGTAACGGTGGCGCATGAAGTCGGGAACCCAATTGAGCTCCTTGCCGCGCTCGAGCATCTTTTCGCGTAGCTCTTCGTTGCGGCCGCCATTGGTGAAATACCACTGCCTAGTCGAAACGATCTCGAGCGGCTTGTCGCCACGCTCGTAGAAGTTAGCCTTGCGCTGAGTCGGTTCCGGTTCACCGACTATCTCGCCGGATGCCTGTAACATCTCGACGATCGCCTTGCGTGCGCTGAAGGTAGTTTTGCCAGCCAGCTGCTCATATGGCTCCTTATTAACCAGCCATTCCGGGGTTTCAAGGTCGAGGCGTCCGTTTCGCTGAATGATGACTCGCGTTGGGAGCTGGAGCTCGCGCCACCATGTGACGTCTGTCAGGTCACCGAAAGTACAGCACATGGCAATACCTGAACCCTTATCTGGTTCAGCATCGCGGTGGGCATAAACCGGCACCTCAACGTCGAAGAGTGGCGTCTTCACGGTGGTGCCAAAAAGATCCTGGTAGCGCTCGTCGTCAGGGTGCGCGATCAAAGCGCAGCAAGCGGGTAGCAACTCGGGACGGGTCGTGTCGATTTCGACGACTCCGCCGTCTTGCTTCTTGAAGTTGAGCTTGTGGTAGGCGCCGGGGTAATCGCGAGCCTCAAGCTCGGCCTGGGCTACCGCGGTTTGGAATGTGACGTCCCACATAGTCGGTGCTTCGGACAAATAAGCCTCGCCACGTTCCAGATTGTGCAGGAATGCGCGCTGAGCAACTTCCTGGGTTTCTGGGGAGATCGTGGAGTAGAGGTGGCTCCAGTCAACCGAAAGACCGACGCGACGCCAAAGATCTTCGAAAACTTTCTCGTCTACAGAGGTCAACTTTAGGCAGAGTTCGACGAAGTTTCGTCGAGAGATCGGCAGCTGACGCTTCTTATCCGGCTTCTCGGGCGGGGTGAAATCGGGATCGTAGGGCAGGGATGGATCGCAGCGGACGCCGTAGAAGTTCTGTACCCTGCGCTCGGTTGGCAGACCGTTATCGTCCCAACCCAGCGGGTAGAAGACGTGCTTGCCACGCATCCTCTGGTAGCGAGCAACCGTATCGGTGTGGGTGTAGCTGAAAACGTGTCCCACGTGCAGCGATCCAGAGACCGTTGGCGGGGGAGTATCAATGGAAAAAACTTCTTCTCGAGAGGCGGGGCGCTCGAACTTGTAAGTTTCATCTTCTGCCCAGCGCTTATTCCATTTTTCCTCAAGCCCATCCAGGGAGGGCTTTTCTGGCATATTCCAAGAATGCGACGTCATTCAACTAATCCTATCGGCGTTGTCACTTACTCAATTTAAACGGTTTATTTATTGGCCTCGCGGTTTATGGCAGCCAGCAGGCTCTCAGTGCTAGCGAAGTCTTTAGTCGGGTCAAACTCTGCGAGTTTGCCATCAATCACGTAAGACGGAGTTGCCTTCAAAATGCTCGGGATGTTCTCCTGCATCTTCATTGCGAAGTCTTGCGTGGCCTTATTGTCGTAGCAGTTCTGGAATTCGGTTAGTTTGTCGCCAGTCATTCCAGCCGCGGTGGGGATGATTTCGCGGAGTTGCTCCGGTGTCCAGCCGTCGCCTTCGTGTTCGGGCTGCTGGTTGTAAAGCTCAAGCGCATAGCTGGGGAAGGAGTCCAGATTCGCAGCACAAGACATACCGATAACGCCCTGTAGCGAATACTCTGTTCCGAGCATGCGGTCTAGGCCGTGCAACATCTGGTACTCCAGACGGATATCGCCGTTTTTGCCCAGTTCTTGCCACTTAGAAGAAAACATCTTTTCGTGCACCGCGCATCCGGGGCACTGGGGGTCCATGAAGACCGTCACCCGTGGCTTGTCCGACTTCCATGCGTCCTTCGCAAATGCGATGGTGTGGCCATTGTCGGATACGTTTTTTGGGGTGATCTGGGAGCTAGTCACGCCCTCGCCTCGGGCCTGCTCCTTTTTGCTGTCGTTCCAGTTGTTGAACAAAATCACGCCGAGAGTGACTAGGACGGCTAGAGCTAGGACGATCACCGCGACGACAACGACTTTCTGCCGCTTGGCTTTTTCTGCCTCCGCTGCCTGTTGGGCTCGCAGCAACTCTCGTCTGCTAACGCCGGTTGCCTTCTGCTGGTGGTTCTTCATGTTCTTGCTCATCGGAGTCCTAAAAATCGAAAACTTCTGTTATCAGATTAGTCGGCTATGGCGTCGGTATGCGAATAATCAGTTTTTGAGCCGAAAAGCCATCCGTCGAGGCTGAGCGCGGAGCTTGGTCGGACGATCAGCCAGATGCCTGCGATCAGGAAGAAAACATCACGCAAAATGTCCTCGAGGTACTTGGTTTTTTCGCCTTCCTCGAGCAAGCCACCTGGCGTAAAACAGCCGCAATCTATCGATAGGCCTTTGGCCCATGCCCAAGATATGCCCACGATGAAAACTGCCATTGCGGCCGCGCCAAAAATTGCGCTAAATCGAGTAAAAAGGCCGACAACGAGTAGCACGCCAACGAGTATCTCTAACGGAGGCTGAACATATCCAATCACCAGCGTTGCCCAATCCGGCAGTGGCAGCTCGTAAAGGCGAACTTGCTCAACATTCGCAGCGAGCCTGCCGACCTTTGTGAGGCCAGCCCAGATCAAAGCTATTCCAAGCACCATTCTCGCAATGAGACCTAGCCAGTCTTTCCAGCTCCTATTCATGTGGGAAAGCATACGGTATCGGTCTGGGATAGTCGGGTTTGAGGCCCTTAGATATTTCCACCGGATGACGTAATCTTTTTGGTGTGACGAACGATCAAGACATTAAGCACGAGGAACTTTCTCAAGAGCTTATTAATAGGTGGCCCGAGTCTCACCCCCAGCCGTCCTTGGACAGGATCAAGGCGCTATGCAATCTGCTCGCTGATCCTCAAGAGGCCTGCCCGGTGATTCAGATCACTGGCACCAATGGCAAGGGCTCGACCGCGATCATGATAGACGCGCTCATCCGTGCCATGGGCCTAAGGACCGGTCGTTTTTCAAGCCCTCATTTGGTTGACGTTAGAGAGCGCATTTGTGTCGACGGGGAACCGATCAGTAAGGAACGGTTCGACGAACTTTATGAAGAGATAGAGCCATTCGTTCAGATGGTGGACGAGCAGAAGATTGGCGGGGTTAAGATGACCTTCTTTGAGGTCATCACTGCCATGGCGTATGCGGCTTTCGCGGATGCCCCAGTAGACGTTGCCATTATGGAAGTCGGCATGGGCGGAAAGTGGGATGCGACGAGCGTCGCTGACGCCAAAGTCGGAGTTGTCGGGCCAATAGCGCTAGACCACATGCATCTGCTTGGTGACACAGTTGCTGAGATAGCTGAAGAGAAATCTGGCGTGGTAAAGCACGGAGGGGTTGGCGTTTTCGCGGGCCAACAGCCAGAGGCCGCTTCGGTTTTGACTAAGCGTTGTGTAGAAGTCGGAGCCTCGATGAAACGGGAGGGGATCGATTTCGGTCTTTTAGATAGGCAACCCGGAGTTGGTGGTCAATTAATCAGGATTGATACCTCCGGTGAACCTGTCTCCGACATCTTTCTGCCTCTGTTCGGTGCGCACATGGCCCATAACGCTGCACTGGCAGTGGCCGCAGTCGAGGCTTTCCAGGGTGGAAAACCGCTTAATCCCGAAATCATCAACGAGGGGCTCGGCAACGTGAAAGCACCGGCAAGACTAGAACTGGTGCACTCAGAACCGACGGTCATCCTAGATACCGCGCACAACCCGCATGGGGTTAAGGCGACGCTTGCGGGATTGCGTGAGGTTTTCCCCGACAACCCCGTTATCTGCGTCTGCGCGATGATGGCAGATAAGCAGACCGGCAAAGTTCTCGAGACGCTTTCTGACGAAGTCGATTATCTGATCGCCACCACGATTCCGGATAACCCGCGCGCTGATTCTGCCGCAGACTTCGCAGATCAGGCACAGGGAGCATTCGGCGCGGGGCGAGTCAGAATGTCTGAGCGCCCAGAAGAAGCTCTAGCTATCGCGATGGGTATGGCTGATACCCGGGCTGACGATGCTGTGGTCTTGGTCCTTGGGTCTGTCTATCTTGCCGGTCTTATTCGGCCGCGCCTAATAGATGAGAACAACACCGAAAAAGCTAGTTGGCAGGTTGACGTAATTTCTTCTAAAGAAGAATTAAAGTGACGCCTAGATAGGTTAGGAGACAGCCTTGAACGAGTCAGTCAACGAACAATGGGCGCCGCCTTCGCCAGCTGAGCGCTCTGGCGGCAGTAAGTGCTCCTATCCTGTGATGGAGACCAACTACCCATCTTTTTGGCGTACTCAGACTTGGCAGGTCTGGCGACCTATCGTTGCCCTGGTCGTCGGAGTCTTCGTCTTTTTCGTGCTCTCGATGATCGCTAGCGTCGCCGGGCTTTTGATCGATCAAGCAACCGGGCGTCAAAAGATAACTGAGATCACCTCGATGGCTGACTTCGAGATGACCCCGATTATGTTCCTCGCAACCAATCTGTCCCTAGCCGCATTAGTGCCCACGGCAATGCTGATTGGGCGAATAATTTTCGGTCAGAAGGGCGGCTTTGTCTCTTCTGTCATTGGAAAACTGCGCTGGGGATGGCTAGGTGTCTGCGTCGCGATAATGATCCCAGTCTGGGCGTTGATGATCTTGGTTTCGTGGTTGGTTAATCCCGCCCAATTCGACGGCCTCCATGCCAACAACGAGACCGTTTTATTCATTTGCATCATTCTTCTGACGACTCCTTTGCAGTGCGCGGGCGAGGAGTACGGTTTTAGAGGCTTGATCAACCGTTCGGTGAGTAGTTTCGTTAGACCGGATAAGAAGATCTTCGGAGTCCCCACGGGCATGCTCTTGGGCACGTTGGTTTCTTCGCTCATGTTCATGGCGGCGCACGCGGCAACCGATATTTGGCTAAACCTCTTTTACTTCATGTTCGGTGTCGTCTCGTGCATTATGGCTTGGCGAACTGGTGGACTAGAAGCGTCCATCGCAATGCACGCGGTAAACAATCTGGTGGCTATGACCACTTTGCCCTTCGGGGACACCGAGGGTCTTTTGGATCGGTCCTCGGGTGTTGCAGATGCTTCGGCGTTGATTCAGATTGCTGCGCCAATAGTAGGTATGCTTTTGGTTTTGTTCGTCGCTAAGAAATTAGGCGTTCAAAAGACATCCGCACCCGATGCGCCCAGCGAAGAGCCGGATACAGCATCGGTTATGCCTAAGCAGATAGCGCCGAGATTTCCCGAGGAGGGAACCGACGAGGAAATGAGCAAGCCTCGTAGGGCAATAAATAATCAAACTGAGCAGAGTATTGAATGACATTTAAGCCGCAACAGTCGTCGCAGTGGGACGAGCTTGAGGTACTTCTTAATAGAGTTACGGAACCTGTCCAATACGTTGGAGAGGAAATCAATAGCGTTTCAAAATCGTGGGATGAAGTGAGAGTGCACTGGGTGCTCATGTATCCGGATGCATATTCGGTTGGCCAACCGAATCAGGGTCTAGCGATCCTCTATGAATTGGTCAACGAGCTCGATTACGCAAGCGCCGAGCGAACTTTTTCTGTGTGGCCGGACCTTGCTGAACTGATGAGGGCTAAGGGCCTGAGCCAATTCACTTGGGAAAGTCATCGTCCCGTGCGCGGCTACGACATTCTCGGAATCAGCCTTTCCACAGAGATGGGTTACACGAACGTGTTGGAGGCCCTAGATCTGGCAGGGATTCCGCTGCGCAGCGTCGATAGGCAGATCGAGGATCCGTTTGTGATTGCCGGTGGGCACTGTGCGTTCAACCCGGAACCGCTCGCCGATTTTCTGGACGTTGTCGTGATGGGTGACGGCGAAGAGGCATCGATCGAGTTCACCCGGTTAGTTGATGATTGGCTTAGGCAAGATTGCCCTGGCGGCCGAGACGGGTTATTGCTGAATGCGGCAAAGACCGGGAAGTTCTATGTCCCGAAATTTTACGACGTAACTTACGAAGATTATGAAGGTTTGATCCCGTTTTCCATCGCCAAGGTTTCTCCAAATCGTGGGGGCGTTCCCTACGAGGTGGAGAAGTGGGTATTAACCGATCTGGACGAGTGGCCCTACCCCAAAGCCCCGTTGGTTCCGGTGGCTCAGACCGTACACGAAAGGTATTCCGCCGAGATCTTCCGAGGCTGCACCAGGGGGTGTCGTTTTTGTCAGGCAGGAATGATCACTAGGCCTGTTCGTGAGCGCAGCCTGCAGACCATCGGTCAGATGATCGACCACGGGCTGAAATCTACTGGCTTGGACGAGGTAGGCCTGCTCTCGCTATCGAGCGCTGATCACTCCGAGATCGAATCATTGGCTCATCAGCTCGCCGACCGTTATTCGTCTAGCCAGGTTTCTCTGTCTATCCCCAGCACCAGGGTAGATGCCTTCAACATCGATCTGGCAGAAGAGCTATCTAGGGGCGGACGCAGGTCCGGACTCACTTTTGCTCCCGAAGGTGGGTCCGAAAGGATGCGTGCGGTCATCAACAAAAACGTTTCAGAAGAAGATCTGATCGCTACCGTTACGGCGGCATTTGCCAGCGGTTGGCAAAACGTGAAGCTGTATTTCATGGTCGGTCTGCCAACCGAGACGGATGAAGACGTCGCTCAGATCGCATTGATGGCACATGACGTGATTGCTGCCGGCCGAAAAGCTAGGGGAAAAAAGGACGTTCGTTGCACCATTAGCGTTGGGGCTTTCGTTCCTAAGTCGCATACGCCATTCCAGTGGGTTGGCCAGACCCACCCAGAGATCACCAACGAGCGCCTGGCGATGCTCAAAGACTTAGTGATCAGCGACAAGGAGTGCGGTAGGGCGATCACCATCAGATTTTCCGATGGCAATCCTGGTTTGATCGAGGGTTTGCTGGCTAGGGGAGACCGCCGGGTCGGAAAAGTTCTCGAAGAGGTTTGGCGTCAGGGTGCCAAGTTCGATGGTTGGCGGGAGCACTTCGATTTCGATCGCTGGATGCAAGTTAGTCAGCAAGTGTTAGAGGAATTCGGTATCGACATAGCTTGGTATACCACCCGTGAGCGTGAAGAGAATGAGGTTCTGCCATGGGACCATCTGGACTCTGGCCTAGACCGTGGTTGGTTATGGGACGATTACCAAGAATCACTCGGTGCTCAATCTCTGCCCGATTGCCGCTGGGCAGACTGTAATGACTGTGGTGTTTGCCCGGGGCTTGGTGTCGATTTGGACTTCGGCGAAACCGGTAAAAAGCTTCTGCCGATTGTCCCAGCTGGATGCGGTCAGGGGAAGTTATGAGCCAGAAACAGCCAGAGCAAAACCCGCAACCGGTGCAAAAGATTTGGTTGCAGTACGCAAAAAGAAGCGTCGCTCGTTTCGCTAGTCATCGTGATTTCAGCCGTGTCTTTCAGCGTGCTTTGAGGCGTGCCGGGGTGCCGATGGCGTATTCATCTGGGTTTCATCCTCATCCAAGAATTTCTTTTGCTCAGGCGGTGCCGACCGGGGCGGCCAGCGAGGCTGAATATTTGCAAATTTCCCTCTCTCAGACAGTTGATCCGGAGAAACTAGTTGAGGCGCTGAACGACTCGCTGCCCAGGGACTTCAGAGTATTGAAGGCGGTGGAAGCAGGTGGCGGTAAATTGCAGGATCGGATCGAGGCGTCCAACTGGGACTGCAAAATTCCTGTCGAGACTGACCGTGCTGCGCTTGAAAACGCCGTTAGAGAGTTTCTTTCCAGGGACGAAGTTCTCGTCACTCGGAAGGCGAAGAAGGGCGAGCGGACTTTCGATACTCGAAAAGCTGTCATGAAACTGGAAGTAACTTCGTTGGGTCTCCAGATCATGCTCAGGCACGTCGTGCCTTTGGTCCGTCCAGATGACGTGATCAGAGCGCTTATCTTAATCGACAAGGATCTTTTCGAGTTGCCGGATGTGCTTTTCGACAGGCTCTGCCAAGGGCCACTGGAAAAGGACGACAAGATTGGCGACCCGCTGGCGTCAGTTGTGGCCTAACAGTCAAGTTATGCAATAATTGCCGATAGGCAATCGTGCCAACCTGGCGCGAACCGCAGGTATCCGCACCCCGGACTAGGCCAAACGCGTGAATTCTGCCCGACAGACGTTTCTTGGGCATTCGTTCACTTGCGCAGGTAGGGTTTTGGGAAAGATGATCCCGTCCCGTTGATATTTCAGGATCGACGGGCCTCATGCATGAAAGATGCGAAAGCCGCGGGCCAACAGCTTTTGTGCGTTAACAACGCCACGATCTCGCATTTAATAATGCGTTAAGGAGCCTTTAGCATGGCTGAAAAACTTGATATTGCAGGACAAGATCCAGCAGCTTCGCAAGATCCAGACTTGCCCCGTCCGCCAAGCGGGCGTAGGGCCGCTAGCAGGCCTGCTGGACCTCCTAGCCAGACATCGAAAAATACTAATCTCTCTGCCGAATCGCTCTACGATGCGCCGAAGCCGGCAAGCGACTCGTCCGATAACGGCGACTTCAAAAAAGAGGAGTCGAAGCCGGCAAATCAGCGCGTATCACGCTCCAGGCGGAGGAATTCATCCAGTTCCGCTTCATCGGATGTGAAGGCATCCGATGAAGTTCAGGGCAATGTAGCTGAATCCAATTCTGACGAAAAGAGTCGTGCGGAAGCCTCATCCCAGGACCAGAACAAGCAGAGCCAAAATAACAGGCGTGGGTCTAGGAGATCTTCTTCGCGCAATGATTCTGATTCGAAGAATCAGTCGCGTCGTCGCCGTAGGCGCCAGACACCCGCTGCGGAAACCGAGCCTAGCGCGGAGCTGGAAGCCAAACTAGACGAGGTTCTTGGGGCTAAGAAGGCAGCGCACAAGGATGGGGATCACAAGAGCGCAAGCGAGCTGCTCGGCGGTAAGGTCCCCACCAATGAGCTTGGAGAAATTGACAAAGAGGCAGCCCTGGCAGACCTGACTGCAACAATCGCTGGTAAGACCAGCAATTCTGATGCCGAGCCAAGCAACGTCAAGCACAAGTCAGCCAACAAATCTAAAACTGGCGAGTCGGTGAGCGCCAAGAAGAACCAAGAAGAACCTTCGGACGCTGATCAGCAGAAGAAAGATTCTGCCGAGAACTCCGAGGAAGAAAAAGACGATAACTCGAGCAACGGACTCCGCCGCCGCAGGCGTAGGGGCGGACGCAGGCGTCACGGCAGTTCCAATGACGACTCTGATGAGTCCAACAACTCTGACGAGGCTAAGGAAGATGCTAAGGACGAAAAGTCTGAGGAAGACAACAACCAGCAGTCTTCAGGCTCACACCGCAGGCGACGTCGTAGGCGTAGGGGAGGAAGCTCCTCCGATGACGATACGACGATTGCTATTCGTCAGCCGCGTTCTCGATCTGTAAGCGACGAAATCACGAGTATCGAAGGCTCCACACGTCTCGAGGCGAAGCGTCAGCGTCGTCGCGAGGGCAGGTCTCAGCGTCGTCGCGTTCCGATCCTCACCGAGGCAGAATTCCTCGCTAGGCGAGAGAACGTCAGCCGCAAAATGGTTATTCGTCAAAGCGACGATTACACTCAGCTGGCTGTTCTTGAGGACAACATGCTTGTTGAGCACTACGTGGACCGTAAAAACTCCACCAGCTTGATCGGCAATATCTATCTTGGTCGCGTGCAAAACGTTCTGCCGAGCATGGAAGCCGTATTCATCGACATCGGTCGAGGCCGTAACGCCGTTCTTTACGCCGGTGAGGTCAATTGGGACGCTTTCGAGGTCGCTTCAGATAAACGTCAGGTCGAGCAGGTGTTTAAGTCTGGCGATTCGGTGATCGTTCAGGTCAGCAAGGACCCGGTTGGGGCTAAGGGCGCCAGACTGACTGGACATGTTTCTTTGCCTGGCAGGTATGTCGTTTACTCTCCGAATGGTCACCTTTCCGGCATCAGCCGCAAGCTTCCAGACAAGGAGCGCGCCAGGCTGAAGAAGATTCTCGATGAGACACTCAGCGATTCCGCCTCCGTTATCGTCCGCACTGCGGCCGAGGGCGCCACTGAAGAAAACCTTATTCACGATGTCGACAGGTTGAAGGCTCAGTGGGAGGTCATCGAGAAAAAGGCGAAACGTGGCGGAGCCCCGGCTCAGCTGTATGCGGAGCCCGACCTAACTTTGAGGACCATCCGAGATATCTTCACCGAAGACTTCGAGGAACTCATCATTGCCGGTCAGGGCAGCCAGAACGACGCTTGGGAGAGCGTTTCTCAATACGTCGAAATGATCGCTCCTCAGCTCGCGGATAGGCTCAAGAAGTGGGACTCGCAGAAGCAGGGAGACCTCTTCTCCGTGTACCGAATCGATGAGCAGATTTCTAAGGCCCTGGAGCGAAAGGTGTT
Organism: Propionimicrobium lymphophilum DSM 4903; assembly: GCF_000423485.1. GTDB lineage: Bacteria > Actinomycetota > Actinomycetes > Propionibacteriales > Propionibacteriaceae > Propionimicrobium > Propionimicrobium lymphophilum. The sequence continues at coordinate 38,648 of NZ_AUIB01000012.1, forward strand.
CTTGCCCTCCGGCGGTTCGCTAGTTATCGACCGCACTGAGGCAATGACTGTTATTGATGTCAACACCGGTAAGTTCACCGGTAGCGGCGGAAATCTCGAGGAGACAGTCACCAAGAACAACTTGGAGGCTGCCGAAGAGATCGTTCGTCAGCTGCGTTTGCGAGACCTGGGCGGAATCATCGTTGTCGACTTCATCGACATGGTGTTGCCCGCCAACAGGGATCTTTTGTTGCGCAGACTGGTCGAATGCCTAAGCCGTGATCGCACCAGGCATCAGGTATCTGAGGTGACGAGTCTCGGCCTGGTGCAAATGACCAGGAAGCGGATCGGAACCGGTCTAGCTGAGGCCTTCACGACCGAGTGCGAGGCTTGTGGCGGTCGTGGATACCACCGCTACGACACCCCTGTCGCATCCCAGGCTCCTGCGGACGGTGGCGAGCGCCACGGACGCAAGAACGGACGCAAAAATTCAAAAAACGGCAAGGGCAAAAACAAAAATAACTGAATATTGAGGGTCATCAGTCGCGGTTGCAAGCCAAAAAGTGACGCAGTTTGCGAGCTAAGGAACTACCCCGTATTATTGACCCTCGGTGCTTAATCAATCGCTTAGTTTTTAGGCTTGAAGATTGTTAAGCAGTAAAACTTTGAACTGTTCGTAAATCGACGAGAGTCGATACAAATGAGAGTGAGTCAGGCGTGTACGCGATCGTGCGCAGTGGCAGCTGCCAGCAGAAGGTAGCCGTCGGTGACGTCGTCGAAATCGATCTGATCGGCGACGAAGTCGGCTCCAGCATCGAGCTGAAGCCAGTGATGCTGGTCGACGGCGATGACATCACCGCGGGTGCGGACCTAGGCAAGGCCAAGGTCACCGCCGAGGTGTTGGGTCAGACCAAGGGACCGAAAATCCGCATCCTGAAGTACAAGAACAAGACCGGTTACAAGCGGCGCATCGGGCACCGCCAGAAGTACACCCAGGTCAAGATCACAGACATCAAGGGGTGAATTAAAGATGGCACATAAGAAAGGTGCTTCTAGCTCTAGCAACGGCCGTGACTCAAACGCAAAGCGCTTGGGTGTAAAGCGTTTCGGTGGTCAGCAGGTTAACGCCGGTGAGATTCTGGTTCGCCAGCGCGGCACCAGCATGCACCCCGGTGAAGGTGTTGGTCTGGGTAAGGACGACACTTTGTTCGCCCTTGTCAACGGCACCGTACGCTACGGATCCACTCGCGGTCGTAAGGTCGTGAACGTTGACCCGTTAGAGGCTTAATTAAGCAAAAACTTAGATAAGAGGTCGCACCCGCAAGAGGGGCGACCTCTTATTTGTTTATCGCTCTGATGCTTTTTCTACGCAAGATACGATTGACGTAATCGTTAATTTGAGGAAATAACATGGCTATTCCATCGTTCGTTGATCGCGCCGTACTGAAAGTAGCAGCCGGCAGCGGCGGTAACGGCTGCGCGTCCGTACGCCGTGAAAAGTTCAAGCCACTTGGCGGTCCCGACGGCGGAAACGGCGGAAACGGCGGCTCTATCATTCTGCGTGTCGATCCGGGGCTGCACACCCTCGTCGATTACCACAGGCAGTCGCAGCGTAAAGCCGAAAATGGTCAGCCGGGAATGGGTAATTTTAGGGCTGGATCTAACGGCGAAGATATCGTGTTGAGCGTTCCCATCGGAACCGTCGTCAGCGAAGAAGGTGGAGGGGTTCTCGCCGACCTTACCGAAGAGACGCCGGAGTACGTGGTTGCTAAAGGAGGGCGAGGAGGGCTTGGTAACGCCGCGCTAGCCAGCAAGGCTCGCAAGGCCCCGGGCTTCGCGTTGCTTGGAGAGCCCGGCGATGAGTTGACAATCGTGCTCGAAATGAAGGTCGTCGCCGATATTGGCTTGGTCGGTTTTCCGAGCGCGGGTAAATCCAGTCTGATTGCAGCAATTTCGGCGGCGAAACCTGAAATTGCAGATTATCCCTTCACCACGTTGGTGCCGAACCTAGGCGTAGTAGTGGCAGACGATGTCACTTATACCGTGGCGGACGTGCCTGGACTAATCCCGGGGGCAAGCGAGGGTAAAGGCCTCGGACACGATTTCCTTCGGCACATCGAACGCTGTCAGGCGCTCGTCCACGTCATAGACTGCGCGACTTACGAGCCAGGTCGCGATCCGTTGAGCGACTTCGACGCCATTGAGCTAGAGCTGAATAATTACGGCGGCCTGGAGGAACGTCCTCGTCTTGTTGCTCTGAACAAGATCGATGTTCCGGATGGCGCAGACATGGCAGACATCGTCATCGATAGCTTGACCGAGCGTGGTTTAAAAGTATTTCCGATCTCCACGAAGACGGGGGAGGGCATTACCGAACTTAAGTTTGCGATGGCCAATCTCGTCGAGGAAATGAAACGTGATCAGCCAAAGCCGGTTCCCATAGTGATCAAGCCAAAACCTGTCGACTCGCGCAGCGATTCGACCTTCACAATTAAACGTCAGGGAGATGGCGAAGGGGGAGAGATTTGGCGAGTGCGAGGTGAAAGGCCAGAGCGCTGGGTGCGGCAGACTGACTTCTCTAATGACGAAGCTGTTGGCTATCTTGCAGACCGCCTGAATCGTTTGGGAATCGAGGACGAGCTTCTCAAGATGGGCGCAATGCCAGGCGATGCTGTTGCGATCGGACCCGGAAAACATCCCGTGGTCTTCGACTTCTCTCCTCAGGTTGAGTCGGGTGCTGAGCTGCTTGGCCGCCGTGGTGAAGATCCGCGACTTGATGAGGTGAGGCCATCAGTTGTTCGACGTCGTGAGCTTGACGCGGAATATAAGGAGAAGCGTGCCCAGTCCCTTTCTGGAGTTAAACGCGAGGAAGGCGTCGATTGGCGCGAGCAACACCGTCGTGAACTAGAAGCCGACATGGCTACGGACTTTGAGGACTGATTACTGGTGTCTGAGCACTGGAGCGAACAGGTTCTGCGCGATTCCGTTAAGGACGCCAGGCGAGTTGTCGTTAAGGTCGGATCGAGCTCACTTAGCAGCGTTTCTGGCGGCCTAGATATGAGTCGGATCACTCAGTTGGTGATCGAGCTAGCGCAGATCCACCGGTCTGGGCGAGATGTAGTTCTGATCAGTTCTGGCGCAATCGCAACCGGTCTGGCTCCGCTCAAGTTGAAGAAGCGTCCTAAGGATCTGGCGCATCAACAGGCTGCGGCTGCAGTCGGCCAAGGGCTGTTGATGCAGCATTACGCAGAGCTGTTTGCGGCTCACGGTATCTTGGCCGGACAAGTTTTGCTGACGGTCGAAGACCTTACCCGCCACGACAGCTACAACAACGCTTTGCGTACGCTTGGAACTTTGCTGCAGATGGGCGTTGTTCCCGTCATTAATGAGAACGACACTGTAGCGACTCACGAGATCCGTTTCGGCGACAACGATAGAATCGCAGCTTTGATAGCCCAGTTGACTAGGGCTGATGCTTTGATTCTGCTCACTGATGTTCCCGGCCTATACACCGCTCATCCTGACGAGCCAGGGGCTGAAAAGATAACATTCGTGGAAGACGTCGAAAACCTGGACGCAGACACTAGCAGGCTTGGTTCTGCGGTTGGTTCCGGGGGCATGAAGAGCAAAGTTCAGGCCGCAAAGATTGCTTCCAGCGCTGGCATTCCCGTCGTAATGACCAATTGGCAGCAACTCGGTCCGGCAGCCAGAGGCGAAGAAGTGGGAACGGTTTTCGCTCCGATAGATAAACGCAGGCCGCGTAGGCTTCTGTGGCTTGCTTATGCCTCTAGCTCGCAGGGGAAACTTTACTTGGACGCGGGTGCGCAGCGAGCAGTAGTTTCTGCCAACGCTTCCTTGCTGCCAGCCGGATTGACCCGAGTCGAAGGCAATTTCGAGGCCGGAGATCCCGTCGACCTCTGCGATCAACAGGGGACAAGCATCGCCAGAGGAATAGTCTCATATTCTTCGGACGAACTTCCCAAGATGATTGGGAAACATACCGTCGAGCTAGCCGAATCGATGGGACACGAATACGATCGTGCGGTGGTTCATCGCGACATGCTTATAGTTCTGCATGCAGGAACTGGTTCCATCGGCGACAAGGTTAACTAAGATAGTGCCCATGTCGGTTGAAGATAACAGCGTGAACTCCCTCGCAACGCGCGCGAGGCAGGCGTCCTTTGAACTGTCCTCAGCCTCCCGAGCGCTCAAGGACGAAGCGTTGAGAGCTATGGCGGACGCTCTAGAGTCGAGCATGGCGGAAGTGCTCTCGGCGAACAAAATAGATGTTGACCAGGCGCGCGAAACCGGCACTCCGGAGGCCATGATTGACAGACTCGCGCTGGATGCCTCTCGCGTTGCAGGCATGGTGGGCGGCCTCCGCAAGCTGGTGGACCTAGCGGATCCGGTTGGCGAGATTGTCAGGGGATGGAACCTAGCAAACGGTGTTCAAATCAAGCAGGTGCGCGTTCCCTTCGGCGTTGTGGGAATGATCTACGAGGCTCGCCCTAACGTCACAGCGGACGCTGCTGGAGTGTGCCTAAAGTCGGGAAACGCCAGCATTCTTAGAGGAAGTTCTAGCGCGCTGTACAGCAATCGGGCTATCGTCAAAGCGTTGCGAAGCGGACTAGAAGCTAGCGGGTTGCCTGTTGACTCTGTTTCTCTGGTCGAAGGCGGCCACGAGACGACACAGCAGATGATGGCCGCTCGTGGTCTTATCGACGTGCTGATCCCTCGCGGTGGTGCCGGGTTGATCAATGCAGTGGTTGAAAACTCTAAGGTTCCCGTAATCGAAACCGGAACAGGCAATTGCCACTTATTTGTTGATCGCGCTGCAAATCTGGATATTGCTGAAAAGATCATTCTCAACGCTAAAGTTCAACGTCCTAGCGTATGTAATGCACTCGAAACATTGTTGGTTCATCAAGAAGTCGCTGAAGACTTCATACCTCGGATAACCGATTCGCTGATGGCCAAAGGGGTCACGCTACACGGTAATGACAAGGCAGTGAGCCTAGATTCTAGAATCATTGCAGCAAGAAGTGACGAGTTCAACGCGGAATATCTCTCGCTAGATCTCGCAGTAAAAGTCGTATCTGATATCGATGATGCCATCGAGCACATTAGGACACACACCACAGGTCACTCGGAAACGATCGTTACGAACGACATGGTTGCGTCTAACAAGTTCGTTTCAGCCATCGATGCAGCTGCCGTACTAGTCAACGCTTCAAGCCGATTCGTTGACGGCGGAGAGTTCGGGTTCGGCGCTGAAATCGGTATCTCGACGCAGAAGTTACATGCGAGGGGGCCGATGGCGTTGCAAGAGATGACTTCAACCAGGTATGTAATAACTGGAGAGGGCCAGGTGCGCAGCTAGCGCCATTAGATATGAGGAATGAACGCGGTAGTGCCGAGACCGGTCTCGTCAGGCAGGACACAAAACACCGATACAGGTTAGGCGTGATGGGCGGCACTTTCGACCCTATTCACCACGGACACCTAGTGGCTGCTAGTGAGGTCGCCGCGAGGTTCCACCTTGACGAGGTGGTGTTCGTGCCCACGGGCATCCCTTGGCAGAAAGCTGGTAGGAAAGTTAGCCATGCTGAAGACCGCTATCTAATGACGGTTATCGCCACTGCATCTAACCCCAGATTTTCTGTAAGTAGGGTGGATATCGAGCGGCCTGGAAATACTTACACGGTTGATACGCTGCGCGAGATCAAAGAAAAACGTGGTGAGGCAGATCTTTACTTCATTACGGGTGCAGATGCCATGGCTTCCATACTCACTTGGCGAGGCGCCGATGAGCTTTTCGATCTAGCTAATTTCGTCGGTGTTTCGCGACCTGGGGTTGACCTTGGCAAAAAGGACATCAGCCATCTACCGCCAGACAAAGTGACGCTGCTCGAGGTTCCGGCTATGGCCATCAGCTCTACTGAATGCCGTAAACGCGTAGGTGAAGGGTTACCGCTTTGGTACCTTGTGCCAGACGGGGTCGTGCAGTACGTGGCTAAGCGGGGTCTCTACACCGATAAGCAATACATCGAGCCTCTACAAATCGAACCAACTGACTAAAGGGAACATATGAGCGCAACTAGCCAAGCTATTCAAACGGCAAGGATCGCTGCCCAGGCTGCGAACAGCAAGATCGGCCACGACATTGTGGCATTTGACGTTTCTCAACAGCTGGCGATAGCAGACGTCTTTCTGATCGTTTCCGGAAATAATGAGCCCCAAGTGGGCGCAATCGTCGACGAGATAGTGACGAAGATCATCGAGAAGGAAGATGCTCGGCCCATTCGTAGGGAAGGCGAGAGAGAACAACGCTGGGTGCTTCTGGACTACGGCGACGTCGTTGTTCACGTTCAGCACCAAGAGGACAGGGCGCTATATAACTTAGAGCGGCTCTGGAAAGATTGTCCACAAATTGATTTGCAATTAAATTAAAAGATATGCCGGCTATTTAGCCGGCATATCTTTTTTACAAAGTCATTCCAACTAGATGTCCAACGGCGCCAGTGGTTATCATCGCTAAAGCCCCGCCCGAAATAACTCTAATTATTGGTCTAATTCCCCTTGCTTCGGAAAGTCGTGAAGAAACATAGCCTGCAATGCCTAAAGCTAAAACGGTTATTATGAAAGTCATTGGAATTTTAATTGATGCCGGAAATATTAGTATGGCCAGCATTGGCAGAATTGCCCCGAGCGTAAAAGAAACCGCTGACGAAATAGCTGCATGCCAGGGATTTGCGAACTCCTCCGAGTCGATCGAGTATCGGGCGCTCACGTGGGCGCCGATTGGATCTATCGAGGTGTATTCGAGCGCCACCTTTTTCGCCGTGTCGGGCGACAATCCTTTGGACTCATAGATTTGGATTAGGGACGACAAGCTAGCGCGTGGCGATGTCTTTAGTCCTCTGCTTACTTTGGCCACCAGAGCTTGCTCTGTGTCCTTCTGCGTGGAAACTGAAACGTATTCGCCAGCGGCCATCGAAATGGCGCCAGCGACCACGGCGGCTAATCCCGCAGTGAATATTGCTGCGTTGTTTGCTGGGGTCGCCGCGGCAACTCCTACGACCACGCCGGCTGTCGAAACGATACCGTCATTCGCACCTAAAACACCTGCCCGTAGCCAGTTAAGCTTTGCCGCAGTCTGGACGCTCTTGTTGTGTGAACTGGACGGACGAGAATCGATCTTTTCTAATACAGTCATCAGACCCACCTCTAAGCAATTCCTTTTATGGCACATTAAATTTTGAAATTTTGATATACAAGAAAAAGAAGGGTAGGTGTTCCTTTATGTAAAAAGGATGAAGGCGTTTGCTTGTTAAGGCAGGCTACCTTTTTTCAGAAACGAGAGTGTTTGGAAATGTTTTTCCGCTACGTGAATTAAAGCAGAAATGATTTTAAATTCAAAATATTTTATCTCTATTGTAGAGATAAATTGACTGCGTATGCCCGTTAGCCACTCGGCGACCATGTGAGAACGTCAAACTGATAACCCCGGAGTTAACGGTTGCTGTTTTAACGCAAAAGGATAAACAAAAAGACGGCCATTTCGCGGCCGCCTTCGTAAATTGTGGAGGTAAGGGGATTCGAACCCCTGGCCTCTTCCATGCCATGGAAGCGCGCTACCAACTGCGCCATACCCCCAAGATTGGGTTTGCCTCGCGAAAGTTTTTTAACTTCGTGCTTGGCACGAAAAAGAACTATAGCCGATCGATCAGACAAGTCAAAATTTATTCTTCATAGTCTTTGGCTAGAGAAATGACGGGGCGAGAGATCTGAACTGTCCCCCGATTGTTGGATGGTTTAAATAGTATCCGGTTTAGGCTGTTAGGGCATGAGTTCGGTATTGGGCCGGGCTCATGCCTTCTAG
>NZ_AUIB01000013.1 GCF_000423485.1 Propionimicrobium lymphophilum DSM 4903
GGTCGGCTGCTGGCCTGGGTTGGGTTGTCGAGCGAGTCGCCGTGTCTTCGTTTATCTCTCATCGCTTTCGCGATTAACGAGCTATCACTCCCGACACGCCTCGATGCTCGCCAACCCAGCTCCACCAGCCTTGCTTATTAAGTGGTCGCGACATTATTGCGGCAGATTTGGGTCGTAGTCGAGCCTTTTTTGACGCAATAATTCGGATGACCACCTAAAGGCATGAGGTTGTGGGAGTTCGGGTCTTTGAAGAAACATCAAGGCGTGGCGAAAGCGACGATATCTAAGCGCCAAAGCGCTTGGATGAGGAGCGGAGACACGTTGCCAGTGACGCAAAGACCCGAATCCCACAACCGCCGAGAAGCAGCAAGACCAACCGCCAACCGAGAATGTCCAAGCTAACCACCAACCAAGAGCACCAAGACCGAGCACCCAAGGCCAACCAACGCGTCGTCGAAAATAACGGGAACCAAAAAGCTCGTAGTCGAACCTTTTGGTTCCTTTTAATTTCCCACGCGTTAGCGGGAACAGAAAAGTCCGTAGTCAAACCTTTTGGTGCCCGCTAACTAGAGAATTATTAGCGGGTGCAGAAAAGCTCAAGTACGGACTTTTCGGTTCCCACTGTTTCAGGTCACGTGATGGTTTTCTAGCCATTCGAGGGCGACTGAGCAGTCACCAGGTTCGTCGTCGCTAAATTATCTGGGCTCAAAAAGCTCGACGCACGTTGACATCACCACTCAACCGTCTTAGTGTATTAATCACCTAATACAGCAACACAGGGATTGGAGGTTGCATGGAATTCGATACAAAGTCACCGATTTGGCTGCAGCTGGTCGAAGAATTCTCGCGACGTATCTGCGTCGGAGAATGGCAGACCGGGGCGCGCCTTCCAGGCGTCAGAGACCTAGCAGCCGACTTAAAAGTGAATCCGAACACCGTGCAGCGGGCACTCGCAGAGCTCGACAGACAAGGGATCACCTATTCCGAACGAACTGCCGGCAGGTTCGTCACGGAAAACAAAGATACGATCTCCGCTCTGCGTACGCAGCAGGCATTTGCCAGCGCCGATTCGTACATCTCGGCATGCATCGGTCTCGGAATCGACACCGAAACAGCTAAACAACTCATCGCGGACCGCTGGGACGAGATCCTGAGCGGCGTTTCCGAGGGGACGAAATGACACAAAATTTTGAACCGCCTGCAGGCAAGGCGAATGCAATCTCGATCAGAAACCTATCGAAGAAGTATCAAAACACTCAGGCTCTAGACGACCTAAATCTCGACCTCTATTACGGTCAGGTCGTCGGACTACTCGGCGAGAACGGCTGCGGCAAAACCACGCTGTTGAAGATCCTGGGCGGTGTCCTGGCCGACTACGCCGGCGACGTCCAAATCGCAGGCCACAAGCCCGGCCCCGAATCGAAGGCTTTGGTTTCCTTCCTTCCAGACAAGGATTATCTGCCTACGGACCGCTCGATCTCTTACCTGACCGATTACTTCTCCGACGTCTACGCGGACTTCAATTCCCGCAAGGCCCTGGAATTGGTTCAGTACTTTGGTCTCGACAAGAACATGAAGCTAAAGCAGATGTCCAAGGGCATGCGAGAGAAGGCGCAGATCGCGATGGCGCTGGGCCGCGAGGCACGCGTCCACTTGCTCGACGAACCGATCTCTGGCGTCGACCCGGCCGCTCGCCAGGTGATTTTGGAGGGAATCCTCCGCTCGATCACACCCGACAGCCTGGTGGTCATCTCGACGCATTTGATCCACGACCTTGAGCCGGTGCTCGACTCCATCGTCATGATGCGCCACGGCCGCGTGCTGCTTTCGGGTGGCGTCGACGATCTGCGCTACGAACACGGAAAATCTATCGACGAACTATTCAGGGAGGTCTACTCATGGAACAGGTAACTAAACCAGTGATGGTAGACATGGCAACGCTGCTCAAATACGAGGCGAAGAGAACCAGCAAAGGCCTATTCTTGACGGCGATTCTGCCGCTGATCGGGCTTGCTTGTTTCACGGGCATCTCGGTAATTCCGTTGGACGCAGTTCGAGTGCTAGGCCTCACCATGAGCGTCCTGTGCTTTGTTGGCATATTAGTGATGCCGTTCATATACTTGGTGTTTGATTACTGGCGCTGCAGCTATGGCGCCACCGCACATCTGACGCATTCCATGCCCGTCGCCGGCGGCAAGATCTTCCTGACGAAGCTAATTTGGAGTTCGATCACCTACCTACTGGCCCTCGCGCTCGCCTTCGGCGGCGGCGTAATCATCCTCTTAGGTATCAGCCACAACTTGGGGATCCCATTCAAGACGATACGGGATCTGATCTTCCACAATATAAATAGCCTGCCTGGCTGGGTTATTGTAGCGGCGATTCTTTACCTAGTGGCTTCCGTGGCCTACGGATTGGCGTTCTTCTACTTCTCGATTTCTCTGGGCTTCGAGTCTTGGATGCAGCGCTTCGGAAAGGGCGGGCCGGTGATCGTCGGTATTGTGCTCTACGTCGCCACACAGCTAATCGGATTGGCGGCCCTGCTTATACCGGTAGGCCTGCAAACCTACCCTGACTTCAAGCTCACAAACTTCAACATTTTTAACATGCCAGATGGTGCGGCCTTCATGCCGCTAGGCGTTTACATCATTCCATTCTTGATGCTCGCCGCCTTAACCTGGCGCACCTGGCGCTCTTGGCAGTCGAAAATCTCGATGTAGTTTAACGAAAATAAGCCCCGGAAGAACCGGGGCTTATTTTCGTTATTTTAAGAGTTTCTTTGACGTCCCCGCGTCGGCGCGGAGACACGATTTTCGGTCAGCCTCATACATGTCTTCCAGACTTCGCCAGACAGCTCGAGGTTATAACTTTCTGGCGAGCTGACCCTGGCTTTTCTGCGGTAGATGTATTCACCTACCAGACTCTCAGCCTCGTCGCTAACAGCAACCCAAGCCAGGTCGTCACCGGCCTGTTGCGGGGAAAGCGCGGTGCCCAGCTTCTCCATGACGGGCGACGCAGCCCAATATGCCCCGCGGAGCACCCTCGGATAGTTTCGGTAGATCTTGGTGCTAGCGACGATGCCTGGGTCGACGGCGTAGCCCGAAAAAGTGGTTCGCCGATTGATTTCGTACGCCAGTTGCACACAGTAGAGCTTGGAGGTGGCATAGCGCATGGATGGGCTGTGCATCCAGCGGAAAAGAAGACGCGAGTCGCAAGGATCCGACGCGAATAATTGCGACGGCGGCAATATCGACGGCCCGCTCGCCCCTAGCCATCCGCTACGTATGCGATGTGCCTGCGAAGCCAGAGTGATGACACGAGCGTCGCGTGGCAGCATCCACTCGAGTTCACGGAAGAGCATGAACTGTCCTAAGACGTTTACTGCAAGCGTCTCTTCCACTCGATCTGCGGTGCGAGAGAACCTACCACTCGGATATGTGCCGGCGTTGAGCACGAGCGCGCGCACGTCGCCAATAGGAAGGTTACGGATCTGCTCCGCAGCTTCGGCTACCGAACGCAGCCTGGAAAAATCGCAATGCGCAAAGTGGACGCAAGCGCTGGGGATTCCGGAAAGTGCCGTTTGAAGTCTGCGCTTTCCCGCATCGTCGCGATACGTCGCGATGATGTCGTAGCCGGCTGCGGCCAAGGATACGGCGGTGTGCAGACCAACCCCAGAAGTTGCTCCACTGATAATTACCGTCGACACGCCTCCTAGTCTTACAGGCTATTTCGTCAGGAATTAGCGCTTTGACGCTCGAGGAGACGTGTTCGCTAAATATCAAGACCCAGGTCTTAACAAAAACAAATTTTTCTAACCGTCTGGGGTGAACCTGTCGGGTTTTGTACCCTAAATAGCCGTTTTTCACTGTTTAGGGGGGGGGATGCCTGCACACGCCCCGAACCAACCTGATAGATTCTTAATCGTTGATTCCGCTGGTTCCCCCGACTGGCGATGCGCAACAAACCGGTGCCTGTGGTTCCAGGGGGTGGGTACGCAGGCACCGGCTAAAACTTCTCTTTCATTTTAAATCCGCTGTCACGTAAAAAGCGGAGCTGTCCAAGGAATAAGCACGACGAGAGCGACGTTGCTCAAACAACCACCTAATTCTTCAAGGAGACTCGAAATGGCAACCGTAGAACTGACCGGCGACAATCTCGAACAAAAGCTTTCTGAGAAGGACATTTCTCTGATCGACTTCTGGGCTCCCTGGTGCGGCCCGTGCCGCCAGTTCGGCCCGATCTACGAAGAAGTCAGCGAAAACCACGACGACATTCTTTTCGGCAAGGTGAACACCGAGGAGGAGCAAGAGCTGGCAGCCGTCGCCGGCATCACCTCCATCCCGACACTGATGATCTTTCGCGAGCAGATTCCCGTCTTTAGCCACTCGGGCGCCATTCCGGCGGCGGCACTAGAAGACCTGATCAAGCAGGTCCGCGCGCTCGACATGGACGACGTGCGCAAACAAGCAGCAGAGGCCGCCCAGCAGTCGGGGCACGCTGCGCAGACCGCAACTCAGAACGACTAACAAAAGGTCTTGAATTGTTGCCCGGACGGGCCAAAACTGCGGGCAGCTCACCTCCAAATAGGCCTGTTTGGTCGCTCAAAGTGTGGCTAAACGGCCAATACCGACTAAGATTCATGAACAACTCATAATTTTGGAGGTGGCAGCGATGGCTTGGTTACGTGGAGTTGAGCGAAAGCTCGAGAATGCGGTCAACACCATTTTTTCTCGAACCGTCCGCGGAGACGTCGAGCCAATCGAGATAGCGACCCGGCTTCGTAAGGAACTGGACGCCGAGGCTAAGTTACTCAGCCGCGACAGGCGTCTGGTGCCTAACGACTTCACCGTTTACCTGTCCTCGCACGACTACGACGAGCTGGCGCCGATGGCACGGGCCATCAACGATGAGATCGTCCCCGAGCTGCGCAGGCACGCTGGCGAGAATTCCTACGTATTCAACGGCCCGATCAAGATCGAGTACGAATGCGACGAAAAGCTCTCCGTCGGGCAGTTCAATGTAAAGTCCCAATCCGTTGCGACGGTCGCTGAGAGCGACGGCCCAGCTTCCGAAACTTCTTTGCACAGGGCCCCGCTGGTTCTCGAGGTTAACGGCGTCCGTCACCCGTTGACGCCTCCGGGCTTCACCATCGGACGCGGATCAGAAGCCGATCTGCGCATCAACGACCCCGGCATTTCCCGACTGCACGCACGCATCAGTTGCGAGGACGACCCGCAGGGCATGAAGATCACAATCCAAGACCTGAACTCCACCAACGGTGTGATCGTCAACGGCGAGCGCGTCACCAACACCGAGCTTGGCGACGGTTCCCGCATCGAAATCGGCAAAACACGGATGCTGGTGCACTCCCCCGTAGGAGCGTGACGATGAGCACACTCGCTTTAGTAGCGCTAAAAATAGGCTTTTTGGCGCTCATTTGGATCTTCATTTTCTATCTTGCCCAGGTGATTCGGGGCGACATGTTCGGACGTAAAGTCTCCGCAGAGGAGCTTGCCTCCGAATCCGCAGCAGCCGAACGCACCAGTAAGCGTCAGGAGCGTCGTAAGCTCCGCAAGGAGCGCAAGGACGCGAAGGCGACTGCCAAGAAGAACCAGAATCGGGCGACCCGCATCGTCGTCACCGATGGCCCGAACGCGGGCATCTGGGCGCCGCTGCCCATGACGGGTGCGGTGCTTCTTGGTCGCTCTAATAACGCCACGATCGACATCATGGACGACTACGCGTCCAGCCGTCACGCCCGGGTCTACGACCACGATGGCGTGTGGGTGATTGAGGATCTCAAGTCCACCAACGGCACGTACGTCAACGGCCAGCAGATCGTCGCGCCGACGATTATTTCCCCGGAGGACAACATTCGTATCGGGCGCACGCATCTAGCTTTGGAGGTTTGATTCCTTCGATGACTTTCAGCCTTGACTTCGTCGCCCACTCCGAGATCGGTCTGGTTCGCGACAACAACCAGGATTCGGCCTTCTGTTCGCCTTCAATGTTGGTGGTTGCCGACGGAATGGGCGGTGCCGCAGCGGGCGATCTTGCCTCCACTGTTGCGATCAACCAGTTGCGTGAGGTCGATCAGCAGCTCGTTCAGAACGCTGCTGCAGGCGAGCAACTACACGGCGAAGACATCCTTGAGGCGATGCGCGACGGCCTGAAGCAAGCCAACGAAAACCTAGCCGAGCTCGTGCTGCAAGACCGCCAACTAGAGGGCATGGGAACCACCGTGTGCGGCGGTTTCTTTGACGGCGATTCCATCGGCATCGCGCACATCGGCGATTCACGCGGATATCTGCTGCGCGATGGTGTCCTGGTTCAGATCACCCACGACCACTCTTGGGTGCAGTCGCTGGTTGACGAGGGCAAAATCTCCGAGGAGGACGCGGCGGTTCACCCGCATCGTTCCCTGTTGTTGAAGGTTCTGAACGGGCAGCCGACTCATGAACCAGACTTCAAGGTGATCGACCTCAAGCTCGGCGACCGCCTGCTGTTCTGCTCCGACGGCCTGTCGGGCATGATGGACGCCAAAGAGTTGGACAGCCTGATCCGCATCAAGAGCCTGCCCCGTGCGGTGCGAGAGCTCACCTCTGCGGCTTATCGAGGCGGCGGTGCGGACAACATCACGCTGGTTGTCGCCGACGTCGTCGAGCAGTCCGACGATCTTGACAAGCGTTCGCCCATCACTTTGGGGGCGGCCGCTTCCGTACAGGTCCCCAAAATCGAGTTGCGCGAACCGACTGGCACGCTGCCCGCGATTCCTCTTCCCCCTCCTCCCGATTTGGAGGGCGTGCCTGCGGACGTCGACGTCCCCGAGGGCATAATCGATCCGGACGCGTTCGAGAAGATCCGTTACACGCCGAGGTTGCGCACCCAGAAACGTCAATGGCTGCCTTGGACGATCATCACTATCGTCGTCCTCGCACTCCTTGCCGGTTGCGTCTTTTGGATCGGCAAGGACTACGTGAAGAAGAACTACTTCATCTCCGCCACGGACTCCGGCAACATCGGCATGTACAACGGCGTGGACATCCAATTCCTGGGGCATGATTTCAGCGACTTGATCAAAACCAGCAAGGAAGAGGTCAAGTATCTGCCCAGCTACCAGCGCAAACAGGTGGAAGACGGCGACCTGCGGGGCTACAACCTCGAGGACGCATCCGCTCAGCTAGATGAGCTGAGCGAGCTGGCCAAGAACTGCCGAGTGAAGCTGGACGGCCGCGAGCCCGCGCCCGTTACCACGCCCGCTCCCGACGCGTCCGCCACGCCTGGTTCGTCCGCCAGCCCCTCCCCTGCTCCCGAGCTGCCGGAGGAATGCAAGTGAGTGAAACGGTTGTTTATCGCAAGCGCCGAAACGTCGAATTATTCGGCGTGATTCTTGCCGCGCTATTCGGCATCGGCGGTTTACTGCTAACGCATTGGAACCGCGACGGAGAGGTCTCGAACGAGGTCCTGTTGATCTGTGGGGGCTGGCTGGCGCTTTGCCTCGTGGCCCACAATCTGGTGCGCGTATTCATTTCTTTCGCAGACCCTGTGATCTTGCCCGCTGTATTGGCTCTAAACGGTCTTGGGTTGGCTATGATCCATCGGCTAGATATGAGCCTGGCGACTTCCGGGGCCACCACGCAACTCATCTGGACGCTGCTCGGAATAGCCATTTTCGGGCTAATTTTGGGCTTCATGCGCGACTATCGCGTGCTTGACGGTATCCCGTACGTCCTGTTCCTAATCGGCATGGTGATGCTGTTATTGCCGCTGATCCCCGGCTTGGGCAGCGAAAAATACGGTTCACGAATCTGGATTCAGGTGGGCAGCTACTCATTCCAGCCTGCGGAGGTCGCGAAGATCCTGCTGGCGATTTCGTTCGCTTCTTACCTAGTTGAGCACCGCGATTTGTTGACGATGGCGGGCCCGAAGATCGGCAAGCTTCAGCTGCCGAGGCTGCGCGATCTGCTGCCGATCCTGATCATGTGGGCAACCGCGCTGGTGGTGCTCGTCTTCGAAAACGACCTCGGCACCTCGCTGCTGTTCTTCGGCCTGTTCATCATGATGCTTTACGTAGCCACCAGCCAGGTCCGCTGGTTAGTTATCTCCGGTGGTCTGTTCGTTGCGGCGGCCGTCGTCGTTTCGCAATTGAGTCACGTCCAGACCCGAATCTCGAGTTGGCTGGACCCTTTCAGCGACTTCGACGTCAACTATCAGGTGATTCAGGCCCAATACGGCATGGCCTGGGGAGGCCTGTTCGGACGAGGCTGGGGCCTGGGACGTCCTCAGATGATCCCGGTTGCCAGCAGCGACTTCATCTCCGCAGCAATCGGCGAAGAACTCGGCATTGTTGGTTTGATCGCGTTGATCATCTTGTACGGGCTGTTGATTAGCCGTGGGCTCAAAACCGCACTAGCCATGCCAGACGACTTCGGCAAGCTGCTAGCTGCCGGCTTCAGTTTCGTCTTCGGGCTGCAGACTTTCGCGATCATCGGTGGCGTCACCAGACTTCTGCCGTTGACGGGTCTGACTACGCCATTCGTCTCGCAAGGCGGCAGTTCGTTGGTCTGCAACTGGGCCATCATCGCTATCATCATGGTGATCAGCCACGAGGCCCGTCGCCCTCGGACCACCGAGAAGGCCCCCATCGTCGCGGACTTCGCTGACGACCGCACCCAAATCATAGACGTGAACGAGAAGTGAGCGAGGGGAGGATTTCGTGAATAAATCTTTGCGCGTGCTAGCGATTGCACTAGCGGTGATGTTCTTTTTGCTGCTGGCCAACGTGACGGCCGGATACATGCTGCGCTCCGATGCCCTGAAATCCGATTTGCGTAACTCGAGAGTCCGCGACGAGCAGTTCGGCTCCCACCGAGGCGACATTTTGGCCGGCAACGCACCCATCGCTGGAAACAACTACACTGGAGTCCGCCCGTTCCTCAACGAACGCACCTACGCCAATGGCGAGCTGTATGCCCCGGTGACCGGCTACTTCTCCTACAACTATGGGGCCGCAGGCCTGGAAAGCAGCCATAACGATCTGCTCATCGGCGAATCCGACCAGCAGTTCGTTGGTCGAGTGATCGACACCCTCTCCGGACGTACCCAGCAGGGCGGTAACGTCGTCACCACTATCGACCCGGCAGCCCAGCAGGCAGCCTGGGATGCGCTTGCAGGCCAAGAAGGCGCGATCGTCGCTATGGACTACACCACCGGCGAGATCAAGGCGATGGTTTCGACACCCAGCTACAATCCTGCCAGGCTCTCTAGCACGGACCTCGACGCCGCAGCCAGCGCGTGGGACGAGCTGAACGCCGACCCCAACCAGCCGATGAAGAATAGGGCCTCGAAGGAAATCTACCCTCCGGGCTCAACCTTCAAGCTCGTCGTGAGCGCGGCTGCGCTGGCGAATGGCTACACTCCCGATCAAATGATCGACACCCCTGCCCGGCTGCAGCTGCCGCAGACCAACCACGAGCTGCCGAACGCCAGCAACTGCGGCGACGGCCAGCAGACCTTAGATTTTGCGCTCTCAATGAGCTGCAATACTTCCTTCGCGAATATTGGAATGGCTCTCGGCGAGGAGAAGATCGCCGAGCAGGCGAAGAAGTTCGGTTTCGGCACCGCCCTAGGCAAAGATTTCGAATCTACGCCTAGCGTCTACCCGTCTGGCATGAGCCAGGCCTCGCTCGCCATGAGCGCTATCGGCCAGTACGACGTGCGCGCAACCCCGCTGCAGATGACAGTCGTAGCCGGGGCTATCGCCAATGACGGAAAGGTCATGCAGCCCTACCTGGTGGCGGAAGAGCGCGATTCGAACCAGAAGCTGCTCAGCAAGACCAAGCCGACCGAGTTTGGGCGCGCGATGAGCGCCGAAAACGCTAAGACGCTGCAGAGGATGATGCAGCACGTCGTCTCAAACGGTTTGGGTAAGCCAGCCCAGATGGAAGGCACGGTCGCCGGCGGCAAGACCGGCACGGCCGAGAACGAGCCGGGGCACCTTTCGTCCTGGTACAGCGGATACATGGAGCAAAATCACATCGCTATCTCCGTATTTGTTCGCAACGCCAGAGGCGGGGAATCCATCCCAATGGCCAAGCAGGTGCTGGAGGCAATGCGATGATTTTTTACTCACCCAATAACTTAGATATGTATGCAGATTTGAGCCCGCTGCGGCAAGGAGGCAAACGATGACTGGTAGGACTCTCTCTGGCCGTTACAAGCTAGTCGAGATCATCGGTCGTGGCGGCATGGCCGAGGTCTGGCGAGCCCGCGACGAGCGTCTCAATCGCGACGTAGCTATCAAACAGCTGCGGGTGAACCTGGCAACAGATTCCAACTTCCAGGCGCGGTTCAACCGCGAGGCCCAGTCGGCTGCCGGCCTGAACCACCCGAACATCGTCGGCGTCTACGACACTGGCACCGAGCGCGACGAGCACGGCATCATGGTGCCCTACATCGTCATGGAGCTGGTGCAGGGCCGAACTCTGCGCGAGATTCTGCGCTCCGGACAGCGCATTCCGGATGCCACGGCTTTCCAGTACACCACCGGCGTCCTCGACGCCCTGGCCTATTCGCACAAGGCGGGCATCGTCCACCGCGACATCAAGCCGGCGAACGTCATGTTGACGACGGCTGGCCAGATCAAGGTGATGGACTTCGGAATTGCCCGTGCCGTTTCCGACACCTCCGCAACCATGACGCAAACGGCAGCGATAATCGGCACCGCGCAGTACCTCTCCCCGGAGCAGGCGCGCGGCGAAACCGTGGACGCGCGTTCGGATCTCTACTCCACCGGCTGCCTGCTCTACGAGTTGCTAACCGGCAAGCCGCCGTTCCAGGGCGACTCCCCTGTGTCCGTTGCTTACCAGCACGTCAGGGAGGCCGTCACACCCCCGAGCCAGCTCAATCCGAACGTCACCCCGCAGATGGACGCGGTGGTGTTGAAGGCGTTGGCGAAGGACCCCGAGCAGCGTTATCAGAGCGCCGAGGAGATGCGCGCTGATTGCGCCCGGTTGTTGAGCGGCGAGCAGGTTACTGCAGCCATCCCGCCGGCCGTCGTCACGCCCGCCGGCGACGACATGGCCACCCAGGTTTTCACTCCGAACGACACCGTTTCCGAGACTGCGATCCAACCCGGCCCGGCACGCGCGCTGGAGCCAACCACGCAGGATGCGATGGAGGAATACGAGGAACCGAAGAAGAAACGTAGCTGGCTGACGTTCGTTTTGGTCGGTCTGCTGCTAGTTTTGCTGGGCATCGTCGGCTTCTTCTTCCTTCAGATGAACGGAAGCGACGACAAGAAAGACGTGGTTTCGGTTCCTAGCGTCTTGACCTCTATGGAGGAAGCCGCGAAGAACACGCTTACCGAGGCCAATCTCGTGCCAAAGGTGAAGTACTCCGATGGCGACGCGGAGACGAAGGGCCAGGTCATAGCCCAGGATCCGGTTGGCGGAACAGAGGTGAAAATCGGTTCAACCGTCACCATCACCGTCAACTCCGGTCCGAAGACTCTGGCCGTCCCGGAGGGACTCATCGGCATGAGCGAGACGGAAGCCCGCGCAGCACTGGCTGAAGCAGGCTTCACTAACGTCATCAAGCAAGACGCCCCTGCCAATAAGGAGGGCCCAGAAACGGCCGAGGACACCGTCGTCGACGTGCAGCCCGCGCCCGGGAAGAAGATACACTCCGACACCCAGATCACCATCTATGTTGCGACCGGAAAATCCACGCTGCCTCGCGTCATCGGAATGACGGCTGACGAGGCTAAGGCGGAGCTAGCCAAGTCCGGCTTCACCAACGTAGAGGTTTGGGAGACCGAGACGAGCGTTGAGGCCGACAACGGCAAGGTGACGCTGCAGAACCCGACAGGCAACACCACGCAGCTGCGATCCACCTCCATCACGCTGACCGTCGCCCGCTACAAGGCGCCGGCTCCGGCCGCTACCACGACGGCACCGGGCGGCGAACGCACCAACGCTGCTGATCCTGGCAGAAACCCAGAGGGCGAAAACTAATTTTGCGCGTGGTCCCCGAACGCGGGGGCCACGTAATCGCTGATTCGCTGCTGCGAATAGCCGAGCTGGTAGGCCTGGGCGTATTGTCGATAAATCTGCGTGCCTTCGTCGGCCTCCAGGCCTCGTTCTAAGGCGTCTTGGTTTCCGATAGCCACGATCTCGTAGGGCGGGGCGTATGGCGTTCCGTGCAGCACTACGGTGTTGCCGACACACTTGATAGCTGTGGTCGTGATCACCCTCTCGCCTTGCAGCGTCATGGCCTCGGCACCGGCCCGCCAGAGCGCATTCACCACCACCTGAATGTCTTGTTGGTGCACCACCAGCATGTCCGGATCTACGTTGTCGGGCTTGACCTCTAACGGCGCGTCGGTGAGCGTCACCTTCACGGCTGGCCCGTGTAGAGCAGTCTGCCCCGCAGCCATCTCGACGGCGCGTAGGTCTTCCGTGGAAGCCTTTTGGCCCGACTGGGCGGTCAGCGCGTCTACTTCCTCGCGCAGCTCGGCTAGCTGCGCGGAAAGCTGCTTGTTGTCTTGCTCGCGTTCCCTGGCTATCTGTGTGAGGTCGCTAGTGCGTTCCGGACGCAGCTCACCTCCGCGCACGCTCACCGCGGCTAGAGTGAACATTAATCCGGCCAGACCGCAAACGGTTGCCGTGATGATGGGACGCGAGTATTTCACGTCTCCAGAGTATCTGGTGAGTTGTAGAACCTGTGCAAGGCGCTGTTGCTTTCACAGCTAGAGACGGCATAATTAACCGGGTGAGTGACAATCTGGAAGAAAACGAAAAGAAGTTCGACCACGCCGACCAGGCAGAACGCGCCAAGCGTCGTGCCTCGCGTTTCGGCAACCCCGCGAAGGCCGCTAAGGCACGCGACAAGCAGCTGGTTACTCTCAAGGAAGAGTACATGGTCGAGCGTAAACACCCTACCCACCGCGACTGGGTGCCTTACGTCTTCGTCCCGCTGGGCCTCCTCGGTGTGCTTTGGCTCGTCGTTTTCTACATTGCTGGCAGCAAGATCGGTTTCATGTCCGCCATGGGTAACTGGAACTTCGGTGTCGGTCTTGGCCTGATCGCCGCCGCGTTCGGCGTCTCCACTATGTGGAAGTAGCCGGAATCTAAATCAGCTTTTTAGAGCCGTCCTTGTGACGGCTCTTTGTTGTGCCCAGATTCACCCAACACGTTAAGGCCCTTTAACGCCGTCTGCCCTAGCCAGAAATTTTCGCAACTTAACGGTTTTTAATATTCTATTTGGCTTATAGCCGCTATATTTTTTAACAGTCTGTTGCGCTGGTTGCACAGACGGGAAGTTCGAGATTTCGCACGTCGCGAGAAACTGTATCTACAAACCGGGAGCGACATGCTTGCAGTAGACAACCCCGAGACTGGTGCCGCGGGTGGGGCCGGTGGCGGAGATTTCGCGGTCGTCACGCGCAACCTGACGAAGGTTTATCAGGTGGGTGACGAACATCTCGTCGCACTCAACCGGGTTAGCGTGTCTTTTAGACGCGGAGGATTCGTCGCCGTCGTCGGCACTTCTGGTTCCGGAAAATCCACTTTATTGAACATGCTCGGCGGGCTGGAGAAACCAACCGCCGGTGAGGTCTGGGTGGCGGGACGCCCACTACACAGGTTCAACGAAACGGACCTGGTGACGTTTCGTCGCGAAAACGTCGGTTTCGTGTTTCAGTCGTTCAACCTGATCGGTTCCATGACGGCAGTGGAGAACGTCGCCTGGCCGCTCGCCTTCCAGGGCGTCAGCAAGGCCGAACGCGAGGCGCGCGCGAAGGCCGCGCTCTCCAGGATGGGGCTGGCCCAGCACATGGTGCACAAGCCCAACCAGATGTCGGGCGGCCAGCAGCAACGCGTCGGCATCGCACGAGCGCTGGTGGTCAACCCGAAGATCGTGTTTGCTGACGAGCCGACGGGAAACCTCGACTCCAAGACCGCCGAATCCACCCTGCTGCTTTTCCGCGAGCTTTGCAGGCGCTACCACCAAACCTGGGTGATGGTCACTCACGACGCCCACCTAGCCTCATTCGCCGACGCAATCGTGCGCATTTCAGATGGGCACGTGACGGGTATCGAACACACTGGGCACGGGGGCAACGACGTCGTCGTAGGAAAAATCATTGCCGCAGAAACAACCACCGGGATGCCTGCCACCACCCAGACAATTCAAAACACGACGGAGAAAAATGAAAACAATATTTAGGTTTTTTGCCGCTGGAATTTTCGTGTTGTCGCTGAGCCCCGGGGCCTCGATACCAAGCTCTGCTGCCGCAGGCGACGCATCTAACGAACCGTCGCGTAAGCCGGCCAAAGCCGTGTTGTTAAATGACGAGGATGAGGCAGAGGACGAGGTCGAACAGCCTGCAGCACAGAGCGACTTCACGCCTAGGCTGCTGATCTCGGCATTTTCTACGGACCCCGCAGAGGTCAACGCCGGCCAGAATTTCAAGCTCACACTCACTCTCTCCAACACCTCAAACCACATCGCTGTCGGTAACGTGAAGGTTTCGGTAACCTCCGCTGATTCCAGTCTGCTGCCCGTTAGCGGAGCCTCGTCGGTTTATATCCCCGTCATCTACGCCGGCGGCCAGCAGTCCACGACTATGGATTTCCGAGCTCTGCCGAATCTTGAGGAGCAGCCGTATCAGCTGAGCGTGCACGCCGAATACGAGGACGTAAACACTTTCCAGTCCTACAGCTCTGACGAGACGATCGCCGTCGTTGTGCATCAGCCGATTCGCGCCGAACTTGGCCAGATCCAGGTGCTGCCGGAAATGATCGAAGTCGGTCAGCAGGCGAGCATTAGCTTCGCGTTGCAGAACCAGGGCAAGGCGACGCTCTACAACGCGAAGGTCAACGTCAAGGAGAACCCACAGGTGGAGGCCGCCGAAACCTATATCGGTAATGTCGCGGCCGGCACGTCTGCCAGCGCGGATCTTCTGGTCAGAGGCATAGGTGCGGGCGAGTCTCCCGTCACATTGCAGATCAGCTACGAGGATTCGACGGGCGCCCAGAAGACGCTCGATCGAGAGATTCAGCTTTCCGTGACGGAGCCGGTGGAAGAGGCGCCGGAAGACACGGCTGCCGAGCAGAAAAGTATTGGGTTTGTCTGGGTAGTTCCGCTGCTATTCTTAGCTCTGATTGTCGGGGCCATCGTGTTGATCATAGTGATGCGTAACCGTCGCAAGAAGAAAAATGAGGAAGCGTTGAGGCAGCAGTACGAGCAGGACGAGACCATTCTTCTGCCTCCGCCTAACGCCGCCGACCGGGCTGGCGACGATCTTCCTGGTAATTAGCCATGCGCTGGTCTGACCTGATCTCGAGCGCTCTCGGTAGTCTTCGGCAGCGCTTATTCCGTACTTCGCTGACGGTGCTCGGCGTCTTCATCGGCACCGCTTCCGTGGTAATAATGATGTCGCTTGGCGTCGGGATGACGAAGTCGATGACCGAAAGCATGGAGAACGACGCGGCGATGACGCAGCTGACCGTCACCGGCAGCGGCGACGACTTCGCAAACAGCGAATTCGGCATCGGTTCGTCCGCCAAAAGCAAAGATAAGAAGATGAACGCGGCGACCATGAACGAGCTGTCCGCGATCGATGGGGTTAAGTCCGTCGCGCCGATTTATCAGGTTGATGCCGACGCGATTGTCAACGGCAAGAAGGGCTACATCACGCTGCGGGGCATGACGCAGGAGAGTCTGCAGAAGGCTGGCGTCGACATGGCCGAGGGCAGGCTACCTGGGCCGGCAGACCCACTCGGCTTGGCCATGGGTGGCATGGTCGACTACAACTTTTCTGAGGTTGGCTTCGGATCGAGCAACGTCGAAAAAATTGACTGGCTGAATTCGCAGATCTTTCTGAGCTTCAACCACGACCAGTCAGGATCTTCATTGCAGGATCCCTCAGGCGAGACTCAGCCAGCTATTGCCAGCTCTGGACAGCATCGCTTCTTAGCTAAGGCGACAGGCGTCATAGAGACCTCAAACAACTGGCAGATCGATCAGAGCGCGCTCGTCGACATCAACCAGCTCATCACAACCTTGCGCAAGGCCATGCCTGGGCGCGCGCTTCCAGGCCAGCCTGCCACGCAGGACGGCAAGCCCAGGGGCAACGACTTCATCTATTCGGAGCTGGTAGTCACTGCCGTCGATGCCAAGACTGCGGAGGAACTGACCACGCAGCTGCGTGAGGACGGCTACCAGGTGCAGTCGAACATCGAGTTGATGAAGCAGATGCAGAGCATAGGACGAGTGGTGCAGGCAGTTTTCGGCGGCATCGGCGCAGTCTCGCTGCTGGTGGCCGCCATCGGCATCGCCAATACGATGTTGATGTCCGTCTACGAGCGCACCCGCCAGATCGGCATCATGAAGGTGCTCGGCGCTTCTTTGAAGGACATCCGTAACCTTTTCCTGGTCGAATCGGCGATAATCGGCTTCTTCGGCGGAATAATCGGGCTGTTGTTCAGCCTGTTGGTTTCGTGGATGTTGAACACCACGCTCGGGGCGGCAGCCGGTCCCGAGCCGACGAAGATTTCGATCATTCCGCTCTGGCTGACCATTTCGTCAATCTTGTTCTCCACCGGAATCGGTACTCTCGCGGGCCTGATCCCCGCTCAGCGAGCAATGAAGTTGAGCCCGCTGGCTGCGATCAGGTCGGAATAGCTAAATATCGTTGATGTCCTCGTAGCTCTTCGGGTCTCCGATGGGCTCCAGGTGGGCCTGAACGCGCAGGTCGGGCACCTGGTCGACGAGTTCGTCGATGAGGTTTTCCACGTAGTCGTGCCCCTGCTTGACGCTCCACTCCCCCGGCACCAAGACGTGGACGTTCATGAACCTGCGATTGCCCGCCTCGCGGGTGCGTACCGCATGGAAGTCGGTTTTGTCCTTCTTGCGACGATTCTCAAGGACACTCTCCAGATTTTTGACCACTTCTTCGGGCAGCGCGATGTCCATTAGCCCGTCAATTGCGGTCTTGATGATCTGAATGCCCATGAAGATGATGTTGAAGCCCGCCAGCAGAGCGACGATGGCGTCGAGGATCGCCATCTTGAAGATCGCGACAAGGCCAACACCGAGAAGGACTGCGATAGAGGTTAGGACGTCCGTGAATAGATGTTTGGAATCGGCCAGCAGAGTCGCCGAGCGATGCTTCTTGCCGCTTCGATAGAGGATCAGGGCAACAGCCCCGTTGACGACTCCGGCCAGAGCGTTGATTAACAGACCGATGCCGAGCTGTTCGGGCATCACGGGGTTGAACATTCTCATGATCGCCGAGCCGATGATGAATACGGCGGCGACGAAGATCATCACTCCTTCGAGCGCAGCAGAAAAGTATTCGGCTTTCGAATGTCCGAAGGGGTGATCGTCGTCTGCAGGACGAATCGCGATCCGCAGCGTGATCAGCGCGATTACTGCAGCGACTAAGTTGACCAGGGATTCGGCAGCGTCCGAGAGCAGACCAACAGAGTTCGTCAGCATCGCAGCGGTTAGTTTTAAGACGATGGTTGTTAGGGCTGCCGCGATCGACAACCATGCGAATTTCGTCAGATCTTCTGGCTTTGCGTATCTGCTGCTACTCGGGGCGTTCACATCTATCAATGTTCGACGAATGGCAGGCGCAATTCAACCTGGGTGAAAATGAGAATTAAAAAGAAAAACAATGGTGGTGGCCAGGGGCGGGGTCGAACCGCCGACCTTTCACTTTTCAGGCGAACGCTGCTACCAGCTGAGCTACCTGGCCTAACCGCCAGCGGCTTAACCACCAGCAACTGCGTATTTCTACGCGCGATCGTTAAAAACGACCGCTGAGCGACCCCGATGGGACTTGAACCCACGACCTCCGCCGTGACAGGGCGGCGCGCTAACCAACTGCGCTACGGGGCCATGTTTCTTAACAGACCCTCTAACAGGTTCATCTGTTTAAACAAGACCAGATGAACTTAGCCGATCTTTCAAGAAAAATCAAAATCGGATTTTAACCGGTTTTAATTTCGACCTATTGAGTTTTCCAGTTCGCTTCAAGAGCGGCTTTCAGCTTAGCGGGTTTCACCCGATTCGCCAATTTGGCTCTTTCGCGTCGTATCCCCGAGCGGATTCGAACCGCCGTTGCCGCCTTGAAAGCTGATTTAAAGCGGATACTTCGGTTCAAAACAAACCTGCTCTGACTAGGGCGTTTAGCTTTTTAGCCAAGCTCGCTATTTTCTTCTTTGTCGTTAAGATACCACTGTTTACGCTGAGAAGTGGCACGGAAGTGGCACGAAAATTAGTCCCAAGTGCAAAGCGGCAACGGTGGTTTAATTGGTTTGCAACGGGTGTTCAATTGGTTTCGCTATCGCTTAGAGCTTTGCAGAGCTGGAAACTATGAAAGAACTTTCAGTATAAAGAAAACCGTTGAACGTTTACACGCCAAGATAGCCAGCTTCTACACCTCGATGGTCACCAGCTGACCACCAACCAGCCAGACAATGAACCACTACCCAGACGATGGACAACCTGCCAGCTGCCAGACGATGA
>NZ_AUIB01000014.1 GCF_000423485.1 Propionimicrobium lymphophilum DSM 4903
CCAACAGTTTCGGAGAAGATAATTCCAAGTCTTTAGCTATATCAGGCTTGGTTTCACCAGCAAGGAAACGCTTAACAGCCTGAACCTTCAGCTCATAGGAATATGACGAATACTTTGACCTATCCACAACAGCTAGCCTGCCATGAATACGCCACCGATCCTGAAAATTTCTCGACGCATACCTACTACACCCGGCTAGGTCAGCAGCCGCCTCTCTTCCGTAACCAGCCTCAAATAACTCAATCAAACGAAGCCGCTGACTATAAGACAAAGCAGCATTCTTGCGCATAAAGATACTCCCCGAAAGAAGGAACCAAATTAACCAGTCCAACTTTCGGGGAGCACTTCATAACTCCCCGGCCGCACTTTTTTGTCGCCTACGGTTTTCCCCGGAGGCAAGAAATGCGAATTTATCGATCAGCCTTCAAACATGGAGTCACTGAAGCAAATATTGAAGCAGCAGTAGCCAGCTCGCATAGACGTTTTCGCATCGGAGAAGACCCTATGCGTTGGCTTTATCCGGGCTCAGATATAGCAGGACGTTTTCTGGAAATCATCACGATTATGGGTGATGATGGAGGCGAAACGGTGATCCATGCGATGAAGACAAGGAAGCAGCACCTAACCCCACCTAGACCCAGAAGGAGGAAAAGAAAATGACTGAAAAGATTTCTGAACAGGCTTCTGGCTTTAGCGCTCAAGACGTTGAGCGATTTGTCAGCGAGGCTGAGGATGGATACGACCTCAACTCATGCGAATGGGAGACAAACCCACATTTGAATTTTCTTCTTCTGGTGCCAGAAGATCTAGCTTCCGCGATTAGCC
This sequence comes from Propionimicrobium lymphophilum DSM 4903, assembly GCF_000423485.1. GTDB lineage: Bacteria > Actinomycetota > Actinomycetes > Propionibacteriales > Propionibacteriaceae > Propionimicrobium > Propionimicrobium lymphophilum. The sequence goes on from NZ_AUIB01000014.1 coordinate 826, forward strand.
GTCGAGCAGAGTTGGACAATGTCAGCGACGAGGAAGTCGTACGCAAGGCATTAGAGAATTATCTTCGAGCTGGTTAACTCTCCCGCACTCGCCAGGTAAGCGGAGAGTGCGGGACAAAACGTGGTTGCTTACTTCGGGATTTACGCAATCCGTTGCAATTAATCGCTCTGACTAAGTGTTTTGTATTATTCGTTGTTGAAGTGGCTGGCAGTGACCGAATTTTGTCACGGCCTTCTAGGCCTCTTTCTCGGTGAACTGGGCATTGTAGAGCCGCCAGTAGGCGCCCTCTTTGGCGATCAGTTCGTCGTGGCTGCCCTTTTCGACGATGGAGCCGTTCTCCATCACCAGGATGACGTCCGCGTCGCGAATCGTGCTCAGCCTGTGTGCGATGACGAAGCTCGTACGGCCACCGCGCAGTGCGGCCATGGCCTTTTGAACCAAAACCTCGGTGCGAGTATCGACGGAACTGGTGGCCTCGTCGAGGATCAGCACGTCAGGGTCGCTGATGAACGCGCGGGCGATGGTCACCAGCTGCTTCTCGCCGGCGGACACGTTGTTGCCCTCGGAGTCGATGATGGTGTCCATGCCGTCGGGCAGGGTAGCGGCGAAACGGTCGACGTACGCGGCATCCGCAGCCGACTCCACGTCGGCCTTGCTAGCGTTCTTCTTGCCGTACGCAATGTTGTCGGCAATCTTGCCGCCGAACAGCCACGTGTCCTGAAGCACCATGCCGATGCGGCTGCGCAACTGCTCGCGCGGAATGGAAGAAATGTCGATGCCGTCCAGCAGGATCTTTCCCGACTGCGGTTCGTAGAAACGCTCCAGCAGATTCACCAGTGTGGTCTTTCCTGCACCCGTCGGCCCCACAATAGCTACCGTCTGGCCTGGATCGACGCTCAGGTTCAAGCCCTCGATTAGAGGTTTTTCAGGATCGTAGCTGAAGTGGACATCGACGAACTCGACCTTGCCACAGACGCGGTTTGGCAGTTCGCTTGTGCCGTCCGGTGCTTCCTCGTCGGCGTCCATAACCTCGAAAACCCGCTCGGCGGAGGCGACGCAGCTCTGCAGCAGGTTAGCCATAGAAGCCACCTGCGTGATCGGCTGGGTGAACATGCGTGAATACTGCATGAACGCCTGCACGTTACCCAACGGCATCTGCCCGGCTGCCACCTGCAGCCCGCCAACCACGGCCAGCAGCACGTAGTTGATGTTGCCGATCAGGAAGTTCACCGGCTGGATGAGACCGGAGATGAACTGGGCCCAGAGCGATGCCTTGCACAAGTCGTCGTTGGTTTCTGCAAACCGTTTGGCGGCCTGCTCTCGGCGTCCGAAGACGGTGATGATCGAGTGACCTGTGTAGCTTTCCTCGACGTGCGCGTTGAGCTCGCCGGTTGCGTCCCACATGCGCACGAACTGGCGCTGCGCGCGCTTGCCGATGAATGCCGACGCGACGCCCGCCACCGGCACGACGCAGATGGTGATCAGTGCTAGCTTCCAACTGACCACAAACATCATCGCGGTGACGCCGACCAGGCGCAGCACTGCGCCGATCAACTGGCCTAGCGTCTGCTGAAGAGATTGCGAGATGTTATCGATATCGTTGGTCATTCGGCTGAGCAACTCGCCGTGGGGCTGCTTGTCGTAGAACGACAGCGGCAGCCTGTCCATCTTTCGGTGCAGCCTGTCTCGCATGCCAAAGATCATGCGCTGAATCGCCCTGTTCAGCAGGTAATGCTGAATGAACGAGAGCACACCCGAAAAAACGTAGAGGCAGAGCGCGAATAGCAGAATCTTGCCCAGCACGCTGAAGTCGATGCCTGCGCCCGGGGTGAAGTTTATGCCGCCGAGCATGTCCGCGAGTTGATCGTTTCCGCTTGCCCGCGCTGCCTCTATGGCCTGTTCGCAGGTGACGCCTTCGGACATGTTTTTCCCGATCACGCCAGAAAAGATCGTGTCGGTTGCCCAACCAAGCACCCTGGGGGCAAACACGCTTAGCGCAACGGAGATTGCGCCCGCCACCAACACGATGATCAGCAGGGTGCGCTCCTCGCGCAGATTCTTCAGCAGCCTGCGCAGCGACGGCCCGAAGGAGATCGCCTTCTCGGGAGCCGCCATGCCGCGAGGTCCGCCCGCGCGTCGTCCCGAATGCCTATTTCTGGCCGGAGCCTTGGCTTTTTCCTCGCTCATGCTGACACCTGCTCCTGGGATTCGACGATTTCGCGGTATGTCCTGCAGCTATCCAGCAGCTCCTCGTGGGTGCCGATGCCGTCGATGCGCCCATTCTCGAGCACTACAATCTGGTCAGCGTGGCTGATCGACGACACCCGCTGGGCGACTATCAGCACGCCGGCGTCCGTGGTGGCGTGCGAAAGCTGCGACCTCAGCCGGGCCTCTGTGCTGGCGTCCAACGCGCTGAAAGCGTCGTCGAAGATGTATAGATCGGGCTTCTTGATCAGCGCGCGGGCGATTGCCAGCCTCTGGCGCTGGCCACCGGAGACGTTGGTGCCGCCCTGAGAAATCTTCGCGTTCAACCCGGATTCTTCGCCGCTGCCGAGCTGCTCGACGAAGTCCGCCTGGGCAACCTTTAGCGCTGCGCGCATCTCGTCCTCGCTTGCGTCGGGTTTGCCAACCTTAAGGTTGGAAGCCACCGTGCCGCTGAACAGGTATGCCTTCTGCGGCACAAGGCCGATCTTCGCCCACAGCTTGTTCGGGTCGTAGTTGACGACGTCCACGCCATCAACCAGCACCCGTCCATCGGTGGCGTTGAACAGCCGGGGAATCAGGTTGACCAGAGTCGACTTGCCGGCGCCCGTGGAGCCGATGATCGCCGTCGTCTGGCCGCGCTTGATGGCGAAAGAAATATTCTCGAGGACTGGCTGGCTAGCCCCCGGATAGCAGAACTCCACGTTATCCAGACGAAGGATTTCTTCGCCCGGAGAGTTCGAAGTGACCGGATCGGTGCGCCACGTGACACTCGAATCCGTCTTGAAAACTTCCATGATTCGCTTGGCGCAGACCGCGGCGCGCGGTGCCATCAGCACCATCATCGTGGCCATCATGACGCTCATCAGTATCTGCATCAAATAGGTCAGGAAGGCGATCAGTTTGCCGACCTCCATCTCGCCCTCGTCGATTCGCGAGCCGCCCAACCACATCACGCCGACCTGGCTGACGTCCAAAATGAGCATTACCAGAGGAAACAGCAGCGAGAATAGCGTGCCGATGCTCAACCCCAGTTTCATCAGGCGGTCGTTGGCGTGGGTGAAACGCGCCTGCTCCTGCCCTTCTTGAGTGAAAGCGCGAACCACCCTGATGCCCGTGATCTGCTCTCGAGTCACTCGGTTGATCTCGTCGACGGCGAACTGTTGACGCTGAAAAAGTGGCGTCATGCGCAAAACGATGACGCTCACCGAGATGGCCAGTGCTGCCACCGCAATCAGGATTGTCCAACTCAGCACGACGTCCTGGCGAAGCGCCATGAATACGCCGCCTGCCATGGTCAGCGGCGCCGAAATCATCAGCGAACAAGTCATGAACACCAGTGTTTGCACCTGCAGAACGTCGTTGGTGTTGCGCGTGATCAGGCTTGCCGTGCCCAAATCGTTGATCTCGCGAGCCGAGAATTCCAGCGCGTGATTGAACAGTGCAGAACGGACGTCACGGCCGAACTTCATCGCCGCATTCGCGGCCAAAAACACTGCCGCGCACTGCGCCAACACTTGCGCGCCTGCGACCGCGAGCATCTGAGCTCCGCGGTGAACGATGTAATCGGTGTCGGCCCGAGCCACGCCCTGATCGATGATCTGCCCGTTCATCGTGGGCAGCAACAGGCTCGCGCCGACAGCAACAAGCTGCAGCGCCGCTACGCCAGCCACATAACCCAGGTAGGGCCGGATGTACCTATTAATTAGCTTTATCAGCACGTAAATCGCCTAAGTGCTAGAAAAATTGATGCTTAAGAGCTTAGTTCCTGCCACTGACAATCCTAAGCATGGGTAAGCTAACTGAATTTCGATTTTCGCCCATCCCCTAATAGCCGGGTAATCTATTGGGCGTGAGTGAACACGAGTTTTCTGAACAAGAGCAGATTAGGCACGAAAAGCGCGAGCGCATCATCGCAGCCGGCGGCCAGGCATACCCCGTCGACCTGCGACGCACCCACACGCTCTCCCAAATCCGAAAGACGTGGGACGACAAACTCGAAAATGGCGAAGAGGTGCGCGACGAGGTCGTCGAAATCGGTGGCCGCGTAATTTTCGTTCGTAACACCGGCAAACTGTGTTTCACCGCTCTTCAGGACGGCTTCACCCACGAAAACAACGGCGAGCGTCTGCAAGTGATGCTCTCCCTGGCCAACGTCGGTCAGGAAGCGCTAGACCAGTGGAAGGCCGACGTCGACCTGGGCGACTTCGTCTGGGTGCGCGGCTTCATCACCCGCTCCAAGCGCGGCGAGCTTTCCGTCATGGCCACCGAGTGGAAGATGGCGTCCAAAGCGCTGCGCCCGCTGCCCACCATGCACAAGGAACTCAGCGAGGAATCCCGCGTCCGCCAGCGCTACAACGACCTGATCATGCGCCCCGAAGCCCGCGAGATGGTGCGCAAGCGCGCAGCCGTCACCAAGGCCGTTCGCGACACTCTCGACGCCCAGGGCTTCATCGAGATCGAAACCCCAACCCTGCAGCTCATCCACGGCGGTGCCGCGGCGAGGCCATTCAACACCCACCTGAACGCCTTCGACATCGACATGACGCTGCGCATCGCTCTTGAGCTTTACCTGAAGCGCACCATGGTTGGCGGCACCGACCGCGTCTACGAGATCGGCCGCGTCTTCCGTAACGAGGGCATTGATTCGACGCACTCCGCCGAGTTCACGATGCTCGAGGCGTACATGAGTTGGGGCGACCAGTTCACTATCGCCGACGTCATCAAGGACGTCATCATGAACGCCGCCGAGGCCATCGACATGTTCGAGATCGAGCGTCCGGACGGCCAGGTCATCGACCTGCGTGGTGAGTGGAAGTGGCTGCCGCTATACGACGGCCTGTCCGAGAAGATTGGCGAGGAGATCACCGTCGAGACGCCGCGCGAGAAGCTCGTAGCGATGCTTAACAAGTTCGAGATCGAGTTCGACCCGGCCCTCTGCGATGGCAAGCTCGCCATGGAACTTTTCGAGGAGCTCGTTGAGCCCGAACTCATCCAGCCGACCTTCGTCTGCGACTACCCGGCCATTGCGCAGCCGCTGGCCCGCCCGCACCGCAGCAAGCCCGGCCTGATCGAGGCCTGGGACCTGATGATTGGCGGTGTCGAGCGCGGCACCGGCTTCAGCGAGCTCATCGACCCGGTCATCCAGCGCGAGGTGCTCACCGAGCAGTCCCTCAAGGTGGCTGCCGGCGACCCCGAGGCCATGCAGCTCGACGAGGACTTCCTCGAGGCCCTAGAGCAGGGTTGCCCGCCCATGGGCGGCCTCGGCCTGGGCATGGACCGTCTGCTGATGCTGTTCACCAACGCTGGTATCCGGGAAACGATCCTCTACCCGCTGCTTCGACCCCAGGGCTAAGAACCGAAACTTAAAACGCCGGGTTCGCCCGGCGTTTTAAGTTTTCTTTGGGGATATCTTTGGTGATCGTGTCTGAGGCGTTCGTCGCTATCGGGCCTTTTTAGGAATCGGATCGTGTCGAAATGGTCCAGGAACAGGCGCCAGCGTCGGCGCGTCTAAAGTTTCAGGCCCCGATTTTTGCAACACTTGTGTACGGGTGCGTTCAGCGCGCCCAAATTCTCCTACTTCCTCAGGAGGCAAAATGAGTAAACACATCCGCAACCTGTTTTTGATATTGGTCGTCGGGTTCCTGCTGTTCTACCTATTTACGAACCCGCAAGGTGCGGCGGACGCCGTGCGAACCGTCGTCGGCTGGGGTGAATCTGTCATCGAATTCTTCGCGAGCCTAGCCAAGTAGCCGTGGCTTCGTTTCTCGACCCCGACGTCGAGCAGTATCTGCTGCTCGACGAGGGCGAAATACTCGTCGACGAGATCGGCCGGCACTGGGTGACGCGGGTCATCCCCGTGCTGACGATCCTGGCCGGAGCGGCCTTCTTCGGCCTCATCCCCTCGTTCGCTAATATCTGGCTGGTGCCGTTCGTCATCAGCTTCGCGTTGGTATGCCGAGGCGCCTGGAAGCTTGCGCAGGAGCAGGTGGACCGCTTCGTCGTCACCAACATGCGGGTTTTTCGTGTCAACGGCGTTTTTAATCGCCATCTGGCCATCGTGCCGATCGCGAGGATCCTAGACATTTCCGTCTCCCGCCCCTTTCTGGGGCTGATTTTGGGCTACGGGCACTTCATCTTTGAATCGGCCGCCCAAGAGCAGGGCTTGAGAAACATTAAATTCGTGCCGCACATCCTCGTTCACGACAAAACCATTCAGACAATCATCGCCAGGTCTGGGGTGCGTGCCCGTGCTGAACTCACGAGTGACGATCTTGACGACCTCAACGATGGAACTTGAGCTTGGTATAGCGCCGCAAAAAATCTGCCAAACTCAACGCGCTAATTCCGCCGCAATGGCGCCAAAAAGCAAACCCCCTAGTCAGGGGGTTTTAGTTTTCCTAGTTGTCGCTGAATCCGGATTAGCGCGTTGAGTTTGGCAGAAAATTCTCGAAGCAAAATAAAAAGCCGGGAAAGAAGGTGCCCCGCAGAAGAAGGGGGAATTGCTGCGGGGCACCGATTGGGGGTTAACGACTAATTAACGTCGCTAACACCAAGCGTAACAGTATAGCTTTTTTGCGTAAAATCTGACATACGGGTTTCGCCCTGTTCGCTTTGATGGGAACCAGAATTGGTCAGAACCTGCACCTCGATCTTCTGCTCGGGCCCGTACTGTTCGAGAATCTGAGTCAATGCGCTCGCTGATGAAACCTTCTTGCCTTTAACGCCAACAATAATGTCTCCGGACTGAATTCCCGCGTCTGCCGCTGGGCCACTAGCTTGTGCGACGAGCGCCCCGACGGTGTTGTATCCGTCAGACGCATCCCGAACCATCACGCCTAGCTGAGCGCGCGGGCCGATCTTGATGGTGCCGGAGGCCTGCTTGTTGACGATTTGCTTGGCCAGATCGAGCGCGTAGTTAATCGGAATCACAAAACTTGTTGATTCGGTGGATTCGCCATTATCTGAGGCAGCCGCAGAAGTAACGCCGATCACTTCGTTCTTTTTGTTGAAGGTGGGGCCGCCCGAATCGCCCGGCACTGCGGCCGTCGTAGTGCGGATCATGCCCAGGAGGGTCTGCTGCGAACCACCGGTCTGGTCGCCGACGTTGATGCGCTGACCAACGGCAGAAACTTCGCCGGGACTCGCCACAAGTTTTCCGCCGCCTGAAGCGTTGCCGACAGTCGTCACCTCTTCGCCGACGCTGACGCCGTCGCCATTCATTGTGACGGTGTCCAGGCCTTCCGCGTCAATCTTCAGCACCGCAACATCGGAGACCGCATCGCGGCCAAGCAGTGTCGCCGAGTAGCTCTTGCCTGTGGATGCGATCGTCACGCGAATGTGGTCGGAGCCTTTGACCACGTGGTAGTTGGTGAGGATCTGGCCGTCGCTGGTGATCACCATTCCGGTGCCGGAGCCGCCGCCCGAAGGACCTGTGGTGTCGATGATGGCAACGCCCTTGCTCTGTTTTTTAGTGGGGGCGGTGTATTGCTGCTCGCCCAGCTGGGTGTTGCCCGGCACGTACTGCTGCTGAGACTCGATCTGGCGCTCGAAACCGCCGTTCAGCGCCTGGACACCCGCAAAGATCAGGCCGCCCTGCAGAGCCAGCGCTGCGACGACCGCGGCTGCGATGCCGACGATTCGCTTCTTGCTGCGCGGCTTCTGCTGCACCGGCTGAGCCTGGTTAGGCGCGTAGAAGTTCTGCTGCGCCCAAGGACGCGGGCTCTGCTGATTGGCCCCAGGCTGGGTGAAGCCCGGCTGGCCAAAATTTTGCTGCGCACTCTGACCCGACTGGCCATTATTCTGTTGGCCGTGCCTGACGCCATTCACGTCCTGGTCGAAGTCAGCGCGGAAATCGATGCGCGTCGGCTCCTGGTCGAAATATCCGTTGTTGTTTTCGCTCATGTCTAAACCTAACCAAACGAATCTTAGGCGAATATTTGTTTGCCCTGTGCGTAACCTGTGAACGATTTTTAAAACTATTGATCATCAACGGGAACGAAAATGTCCGTAGTCGAGCTTTTCTGCACCCGCTAACTTAAGAAGATTTAGCGGGTGCAGAAAAGCTTGAGTACGGACTTTTCCGTCCCTGCTGTTTCTGGTGACGTGGTGGTTTACCTGGATGGTTCCTGATGGCTACCCAAACCCGATGTGAAGCGGTGGTTGGTCTGGTAGCTTCTCGGCGGTTGTGGGATTCGGGTCTTTGCGTCACTGGCAACGTGTCTCCGCTCCTCATCCAAGCGCTTTGGCGCTTGGATATCGTCGCTCCCGCCACGCCTTGATGTTTCTTCAAAGACCCGAACTCCCACAACCTCATGCCTTTAGGTGGTCATCCGAATTATTGCGTCAAAAAAGGCTCGTCTACGAGCCAAATCTGCCGCAATAATGTCGCGACCACTTAATAAGCAAGGCTGGTGGAGCTGGGTTGGCGAGCATCGAGGCGTGGCGAGAGTGATAGCTCGTTAATCGCGAAAGCGATGAGAGATAAACGAAGACA
>NZ_AUIB01000015.1 GCF_000423485.1 Propionimicrobium lymphophilum DSM 4903
CACCCGCCACTTCTACCGATACGCTCCTCCCCGCCCCCTCAGCGAAATCGACGATGAACTCCAAGCCGTCTCTCGAGACATCATCGCACTCCTCACGGAGATGACTGAATGATCACCGCGACGTCACTCCAGTTTCTGGGAACCTCAATTACTTCCTATGAAGGCAGAACACTGCCAATATTTGCAGTATTTGATGAGACCTCCAAGAAGAACATCGGCTTAGCAGAGGAGAACTTGCTTTCCTTGAGCTATGGGCGAGTAATTCGTAAAAATATAGACACGGTTGACGGTTTACTTCCTGCTTCCTTTGAAACTTATCAGGTGGTCGAGCAGGGACAATTTGTTTTACGCCTCACCGACATGCAGAACGATCAAAAGAGTCTTCGGACTGGCCTAGTTCCCGAGCGTGGAATTATTACATCCGCATACTGCGCTCTAGCGCCTAAGCAAGAGTTCCGAAAATCAACGAGTTTTTTGGAATATTACCTTCACGCGCTCGATGTGAGTAAGTTTCTGTATTCACTCGGTGGTGGCGTTCGGCAAACACTTAAATTTGATGACATCAAGCATGTTCCGGTCTTGATTCCATCAGAAGCTCAGCAGGATCAGATCGTACGGTTCTTGGATGAACACACAGCCAAAATCGACCAACTCGTCGAAAAATACCAGTACATGCTGGGCTTACTAGCGTTGCAGCACGATGCTTGGATGCATCACGCATTTACTACGTTCACGGCCGAACGAAATGAGCCCGTGAAAAGAGTCTTACGCAAAATGAATCGCACACCAATCGAAGGCTCGGGCGTGATTACGGCTTATCGCGATGGCGAAGTTACTTTGCGTGCGAATCGGCGAGAAGATGGATACACATTCTCTGACACTGAAGAGGGCTACCAAGGAATCCAAGTTGGAGATTTAGTTTTTCATGGGCTGGACGGTTTTGCCGGTGCGGTGGGTATCTCCGATAGCGATGGCCAATCGACCCCTGTGTACCACGTATGTCAGTTGCTAAATCAACAGGACGATCTTAAGTTTATCGCTCTCTATCTAAGGTATCTGGGGCTGAGCGGATTCCTATCGACACTAGCCCCAAGCGTGAGGCAACGATCGGTTGACTTCCGCAACTGGCAAACATTCGCAAGGATTCCGCTTTCGCTACCTACGTTGAAGGAACAATCGAAGATTGTTGATCGCGTGGACAACTTCAGTAAGTCCTTGCGGGAAGAACAGCAAACCATCCAGCGGGCGATTGATCTTGCTTTGGAGCGGCGGTCGGCTTTGGTGACTGCTGCGGTGACTGGTCAGATCGAGGTTTAGGAAAGGCGGCAGGCTATGGGCATTGAGCATGAGAAGGCGTTCGAGGACGAGATCTGCGCTTATCTTGGTTTGCACGATTGGATCTACGACGGTCCTGGAGACAATCGAGGCTATGACAAGGATCTGGCCATGTACCCAGCCGATGTGCTGGCTTGGCTGGAAGAAACCCAGCCCCGCGAGCTCGCGAAGGTAGTTGATCCGGCTGCAAGTGCGGTGAAGCAGCAGGAGCAGCGGGAGTTGTTGTTGCAGCGTTTGGCTGCTGAGTTGGATCGGCCGTTGGAGGTCGGTGGCGGCACGTTGGCGGTGTTGCGGCGTGGGTTTAGGAGGACTCCGGCGAAGTTTGAAATGTGTGCGTTTCGTCCGGCTACGACGTTGAATCCTGATTCGTGGGTGGCTTATCGTGCGAATCGTTTGCGGGTGGTGCGTCAGGTGCACTATTCGCGTGCGAAGGCGCAGGATTCGATCGACTTGGTGTTGTTTGTTAACGGGTTGCCAGTGGCAACGATTGAGTTGAAGACTGACGATCAGCAGAGCGTTGATGATGCGGTTCGTCAGTACAAGCAGGACCGTAACCCTAGGGGTGAGAAGCTGTTGGGGTTTGGGAACCGGTGTCTGGTGCATTTTGCTGTGTCGACTGATGAGGTTCGGATGACTACCAAGCTTTCGGGTGCATCGACGGGGTTTTTGCCGTTTAATCTGGGTCGTGATGGTGGTGCTGGGAATCCTGTGAATCCGAATGGTGCGGCGACCTCGTACTTGTGGGAGCGTGTGCTGCAGCGCGATGCGTGGTTGGAGATCTTGGGTAGCTTCATGCATTTGAGCGTGGAGACGTCTTTCGATCCGATCACTGGGGAGAAGAATACGTCGACGAAACTGTTGTTCCCGCGTTTCCATCAATGGGAGTTGGTCACGAGCTTGCTGGCAGCTGCACGTGAGGAGGGTCCTGGGCATCGTTATTTGGTTCAGCATTCTGCTGGTTCGGGTAAGACGAACTCGATCGCGTGGTTGACTCACGGGTTGGCGAAACTTCACGATGATCACAACCAGAAGGTGTTCAATACGGTGGTGGTGGTCACGGATCGTACCGTGTTGGATGATCAGCTCCAGCAGGCGATCACTGGGATTGAGGGCACGCGCGGAACAGTTGCGTCGATCAATGTTGATGAGGTGCGTAAGGCTGGCGAGTCCTCGAAGTCTGCACTGCTTGCGGATGCGTTGTTGTCGAATAAACAGATCGTGATCGTGACGATGCAGACGTTCCCGTTTGTGCTTTCCGCGATCGCGGATACGGCCGGATTAGCTGGCAGAAATTTTGCGATTATCGCCGATGAGGCGCATTCTTCACAGACGGGAAGGGTGTCGCAGAAGCTGCGGGCTGTGCTCACGGCTTCAGAAGCAGCCGAAGTCGAAGAAGGCGCCGAGGTGTCCACGGAGGATATGTTGGCTGCGGAGATGACTGCTCGGGCTCACACTGAGAACTTGTCCTTCTTTGCGTTCACTGCCACACCGAAGGCGAAAACGTTAGAGCTGTTCGGCCGTAAGGATGCTGACGGAATCCCGCAGGCGTTCCATGTATATACGATGCAGCAGGCCATCGAGGAACGCTTCATTCTTGATGTTTTGCGGAACTACACCACATATGACACCGCCTTCCAGGTTGCTCAGAAGGATTGGGACACGAACGAAGATGACATGCTCGTCGATGAGACTACGGCGACGAAGGGCTTGATGCGGTGGGTGTCGTTACATCCGACGAATATTGCCCAGAAGGTGCAGATCATCATCGAGCATTTCCGTGCCAACGCTGCCCATCTCCTTGATGGGCATGCCAAAGCGATGGTGGTTACCTCCTCACGCCCGGCGGCGATCAAGTACAAGGAGGCGATGGACGCCTACATTGCTAAACGTGATTATCCGATGGCGACGTTGGTTGCTTTCTCAGGCTCGGTCAGCGAAACGCAAGTGCCGGGCGTGGCCTTCTCCCACACCGAACCGCCCTACACGGAGATCTCTCTGAACCAAGGGCTGCGTGGGCGGAGTCTACCCAATGCGTTTGCCACCGACGAGTACGATGTGTTGATCGTGGCCAACAAGTATCAGACTGGTTTCGACCAGCCACTGCTGTCAGCGATGTATGTGGATAAACGTCTTTCAGGCATCACCGCTGTGCAAACCTTGTCTCGGTTGAATCGGATGTTCCGCTCAGGTGATATCGAAAAAGTCGCCACCTACGTACTCGACTTCGTCAATGATCCCGAGGAGATCCGGCAATCCTTCCTGCCGTACTATCGCACCGCCGAGATCACCCAACCCACCGACCCTGACATCATCCACGACCTGCGCTACAAGCTCGACAACGCGGGCATCTATCTTCCCGAAGAAGTCGATGACTTCGCGCAGGCGTTCCTGACTCAAGGAGCAACCCACGGTAAGCACACTGGGCCTTTGAAGGCAGCAGCCGATCGGTTCAACGATCGTTACCGTCTTGCCATCCAAGCCCACGACAAAACCCAAGTCGACGAGCTAGACCTGTTTAAGAAGGACGTCGCTTCCTACGTGCGAACCTATGACTTCCTGTCCCAGATCGTTGACTACCAAGACACCATCTTGGAAAAACTCGCACTCTTCCTGCGCCTGTTACTTCCACGCCTGACGGGCAAGAAAAGCGTTGAAGAACTCGATTTCTCCACGATGGAACTGACCCTCATCAAGAACGCACGATCTGGAGACGTCTCCATTGCCTTGGGCGAGGAGAAGAAACTCAAACCCATGGGCGTTGGTGCGGGCATGGTGCACGACCCGAACATGGTCAAGATGCAAGAAGTCATCGACAAAATCAACAAACTATTCGAAGACGTTGACTTCAGCCCCAACGCCGTTGACAGTTGGGTCCAAGGCGTCGTCACGATCCTCGTTGACCAAGAAGGCATCCGCCAACAAGCCTACGCCAACACCTGCGAACAGTTCCGCGAATCACGCGACCTCGAACGGGCAGTTGAAGACGCAGTAGTCAGCCACCAAGAAGACCAATCCAAGATTATGGACTACTTCTTCTCCAGCGCCGCCAACCGTGAACAAATCATCCGCGAGATCAGCGACCTCGTCTACTACCGCATCAACGATGCACAAGATGACCTGGAAGTGAAAAATGCCCCAGACAGCGAGGAGCCTGAGGATGACTGATGTTCATTCGCTCTTCCGTCGATTCGAAGCGAACCTGCGCATGTCACCGTCGACGGTGGAATCAGTGAGGCTTCGATACCGTACAATCACTCGAAGACTCAATATGGACTTCTGGGGCATCAACTCCGATACCCAACACTCGCGGTATGCAGGGTCCTACGGGCGAGGAACCGCCATCTCCACCAGCGACATCGACATACTCGTCGAACTACCAAGCGACGTCTACGAAACGTATTGGATGCAGACGCTGCTTGGGAGCAATGGGCCTTCACGCTTACTCCAGCGAGTGAAAGAAAGCCTCCAGCAAACGTACCCGACAACGAAATTACGCGGCGACGGCCAAGTCATCGTCGTTGAGTTCAGTGATGGCGTGAAGTTCGAAGTTGTTCCAGTCTTCTCTGATGGCTACCAAACTCTTGCCTACCCCGATACTCACAATGGCGGTAGTTGGCAGCACATGAAGCCAGAACTTGAATCACGCGCCTTTGCTGAGCTTTCCAGCGCGAAACCAGGAGGATTGAAAAAGTTCTGCAGAATGCTACGCGCTTGGAATATCAAAAGCGATCTACAGCTTCCTGGACAAGCCATTGACGCGATGGCCTATGAATATTGGTTAACCAGCGAGAACGCCGACAAGGATCCTTTCCTGTATTTTGATTGGCACACACGTGATTTCTTTGCCTACTGGGTCAGCGAATTCAACCGGAACGGTTGGATCGAAGCTCCTGGTAGTCGCAGGCGCATAGACGTGCGTTTCAATAGAACCGAGCTCGAACTCCTCAAAATCTATGCGGATGCCAGTCGCAGCGCTGCCCGCACCGATAATCCTGACGCAGTATCAACGTGGAGACTGATCTATGGTGACAAATTCCCAGAGTCCTGAACGTGACCGCCTTTATTCCCAGATTGAACACGAGTACGGCAGTGTGGTCTATTCCCACGCTACTCAGGAAGAACAGCGCGGCAGACTAGCCAGAAGTGAGCAAATCATCAAGATCATTCAGATCACACTGTCTGCGATGTCAGCTGCTGGACTGGTGGGCTTCTTCTTCACTCAACAAATATGGATCAACGCCATCACAGCAGTCTCTACCTTCATCCTGCTCTTTGTTAACTCGTATAGCTTCCGCCTCGAGATTGGCGCGAAGACCGCACGGCATCGCAAAGCGGGCGATCAGCTATGGCTGCTGGTACGCAAATACCAGTCATTACTCGTTGATTTCAACGACCTCGATACGTCTACGATTCGTGAACGCCGCAACGCCCTGATAGATGAAACTGCAGAGATCTACAGCAGTATCGACCGCACCGATAACAAGAGTTTCAAGGAAGCCCAGAAGCGCCTGAAAGAAGATGGACTCAAAGAGTTCACCCGAGACGAGCTGAACAAGCTGCTCCCAGAAGGACTACAGAAATAACCCCCTCGCCAGATACCCGCTAACGCAAGCCCACCGGCAGCCCCCCCCTCAGCCGGAAATGCGCGCCAACCCAACGAACGCAACAGCCACAAGCGCCAGATCGCCGAGACTCCAGCACGGCAGCAAACAGCCCTAAACGCGATAAAACCACTGGTCAACAGGGATTCATAAGCTCATGCGGCTTTTATCATTTTCGACGTCTAAGTATC
>NZ_AUIB01000016.1 GCF_000423485.1 Propionimicrobium lymphophilum DSM 4903
TGTGCGGGGCTTGACCTGATCAAGCGGAACACCAGTAGCTGCGGCGCGTTGCTGCCGGTCGGTAGCGATCATGAGAGCGAACTCGCCAGGGTCAATGTCGAAAGTGTCAGTGATGGACTCGTTCTTGTTGTTATCTGCTTCGTGCTTGAAGGTGACCTTCATCGAAAGATCTCCATTTCTCCGGGAATCCCGGTGATTTGGAGACCTGATCTGTTTGGCTCAGATCACTGGTAAGAACTGCTAGGAAGACGACAAAGGCGAGCCACCCCACCCGCCCCTCAGCAAAGAGGGGTTGGGTGAGGTGACCCGCCGAGCGCTCCCAGAGCAGGTCTCACTAGTGAATAAAGTTGTCTACAACCACAGCCAGCACTCGCCGTGGAGATCGCCCACCCGCCAGATGGGCACCCGGGCACCAAGCCCGGACTCAAGGACGAACAGTCGCGTTGGCCACCGCAAGCACCTCGCCCTCACCCGTACGGTCATGACAGACGTCAAAACCGGACGGGGTAACGCGCGGCTACTTGCCGCGCTTAGACGGCTTGGCCTGCGCCAACGCCGACGCGGCAACAGACTTCGAGTCCTTGCAATAACGGCCATCGGTCAGAATCTTCGACGCCTTGGACGCCACCTTCGCCGACGTCTGCTTACGGTTCCTTCCCATGTGCTTCACCTCCTCACAGATTCGGGCCAATAATTCTTCGCAATCGCGAGATAATTTCGGTAGAATGAGTGAGAGTTGTTGTTCTACTCAGTTAGCTCGCTGCCACTGCCAATGACGTTACGGAGCCACTTGAGACGAACTGAGACACGATTTGAGACAGGGCTAAGACGAGGAGGTACTGGTGGAGTTCAAAGACTTCTTTAAGCTGCTTAGCTCGAACCTTGACCTTGGCTCCAACCGGGAAGAACGGATGCGTAACCTGTTGTCTCTGGTGTGTGAGGCAGACCCAGGTTTTGAAGGCACTGAGGATGATCCGGTGATGGCCCCTCCGGCTGCGTCGTTGAACCACATCGCCTCCGGCAACAGGCCCTTCAACTCAGATATTGCAGAGCCGATCTTGCGCCACAATTTCGAGCCCTATGGACTTGTTGCGACGTTGCAGGAGCGTAGCCAGCCCCAGCTGGAACGCATGGCGGAAGCAATCCGTCCCTTTGAACCGTCAATCGCGTGGGATCGTGTCCCTGAATGGTGTGCTGATTACTTCACGCGAGTCTTAACTGCGGCGACAACGAACGAGCAACTGGTGGAGGATGCGCGAGAAAAAGTTCGGCGTATCCAAACGGTCGCAGCGCACAAGCGTTTGAGGCCCGCTTTGCAGATGGAAGCTGGGTCGACCTGCCCAGCCTTGAACTGCTTGAATCAGCTTCTTCAGGTCAATGATCAAGGCGTGGCAGTCCCGAGCTTTGAGGTGACCGTCATCGACCCCGCAAACGATCCGCGAAATCCTGCGAATCTGATCGCGCTGTGTCCCCATCATCATGCGATGCACACGGGCGCTAATCCACAAGCTGTCCAAGAGCTCAAGGCAATAAAGGATCGACTCGTTTCGCAGTTCAAATCTCGCCTGGCCATGTCTCCAGAAGGCATGGAGCAGTGGATACGGCAAGTGTTGGAGAAGATGGGCGGCGCTGGACAAGGCGATCTGCATCAACCGATCACAGAACCACTGGCGGTCGAAACAAAAATCCCAGATGACGTCATATTGCAGCAGGCTGTATTGGCACACGTCGCTGCGTGGTATGTCTTCATCGAATCGACGTTGAAACAGCTTGACTACACCGACGGCTGGGATTTCGACGAAGTCCGGCACTCGATCAACTCTCAATACCGCAGACTCAAACGTCTTGGAATACCGCAGGACGACGTTTTCACTCAGCTTTCGCAATGGTTGCACACCACCACCGGTGGCAAACTCGTCGCGTGTCAGGCAGTGGTGTCCTACTTCATCCAAAAATGTGACGTGTTCGAAGCACCGTATCCGCCTGTCACCAGTGGGAAGGAGCCTCAGTATGCGCTTTCCTAACAAGCTATACCCGTTTTCGGAATCCACGCTCGCACTGTTCGCGCCAATTCTGACCATTCTCGAAGCCGAACCCGTCAGCATCAGCGAGCTTCGCACGCGGCTCGATAATCCTGCGATCGAGGACGTTCTCGATGCGCTCACTGCCTTGTTTGCTCTCAAACAGATCAACGTCGACTCCACGACAGGGGTGATTGTCCGTGCTCGTTAGCGTCTGGTCAGACAAGTTCCGCAATAACGGTCAGGTTCGTCCACCGATCATGTTCCATCCCGGATTGAACACGGTGCGTGGCGGGCAAAGCGCCCAAAACTCGATCGGTAAGTCCACCTTGCTGTTCATCGTGGACTACGCGTTCGGCGGCTCAACATTCGCAAAGTCCAAAGCCGTCAGCGCGAAAGCTGAAGGTGCTCACACTATTTACTTCACCTTCCGCTTCAACGACGTGGACTATTACTTCTCGCGCACCACTAACGTGCCAGGGTTCGTCCAAACCTATGAGGATCCCGAATACAAGAACCCCGCTGAGCGGTGGGAGTTCGATGAGTACGTAGGCTGGCTCAAACGCCAATACGGATTGTCAGGCATGGATGCTTCCTTCCGGCAGATCGTGACAAGATTTGCCCGCATCCAGCAAAAAGCACTGAGCAACGTTGAGACCCCATTACAAGGCCCAGGCCGTGAACCAGTAGCCACTGGGCTGGCTGTGATGCGCCAGCTTTTCGGTGTCTATGACTACCTCAAAGAACTCGAACAAGCTCTCACCACGGCAACGGAAAATCTCAAGGCCGTGCAACGAACCCAAAAGATTGGTGTGTTCCAAGCACAAAAACTGCGGTTAAAGAGGGACTACACGCAAGCGGTCAAGCACGTTCACCAACTCGAATCAGAACTCGACGCACACATCAAAGGCACCGATCAAGCAATGCTTGAACTCGACGTCGAGCACTCCGACCAGGCTGCAACGATCAAGAGCCATCTGCACGGGCTGCGAATTGCACGCGGCAGACTGAAAGCAAAAATTCAGCGTCTCACGCAGTCCCTAAACGAAGATTTCCCCGCCATCACTGATCCTGACCTCGCACAACTACACGTATTCTTCCCCGACGCGGACCTCGAACGAATCGAAGACGTCCAGCGCTTCCACCGAACTATCACCGAGATCGTCTCCGACGAAGTAGAAGACCAGATCACCGTCTACCAGCAAGAACTGGGCTCGCTGACCACATTCATTGGGGAAGCTGAACAACAGCTCCGAGATCTGAATGTGCCCATCCACGTCTCAGAGAAAGAACTGCGCCGCAACGCCGAAATCGGCGGGCAGCTTGCACTCGTCAAGGAACAAGTAGAAGCCTGGGAAGCAACCCAAGACCTCAAATCAGAAAAGAAAGACGCTGAAGCCCGCCTGAATGACACCCGCAAGAGCTACGACCACGAGATCGAAACGAAACTCAACGCTGAGATTGCCCGGCTTGACCGCTTCATTCATGAAGGCTCAGGCGACTGGTACCCGCCAGTGTTCACATTCTCCGATACTGGAAAGAGCTACACCTATGGCTCCGAAGTTGACGATGGAACCGGCACAACCGGAAAGAACCTGATCCTGTTCGACCTAGCCATGTTGGAGCTGACCGCGCTGCCATACGTGATCCACGATCACCCGCTGCACCAAAGCATCGAAGACGCAACCGTCGGCAGAATCCTCAAGCTCTACCAGCGCTTCACCAACAAGCAGATATTCATCGCCTTCGATAAAGACGAGCACTATGTAGAAGCGCCTGAGGTCAACACAATCGTCACTCAAACAGCAGTGATCGAACTAGGCAAAGAACACGAAGCACTCTACGGATGGACATGGAACAAGAAACCCAGCAAGAACCCCAAACAAGAGGAAGGCACGCGATGAAGATCAGCTACAAACCATTGTGGAAGCTCCTCATCGATAAAGGCATGAGGAAGCAAGACCTGCAATCCGCCGCCAAGATCAGCGCGGGATCCATCGCGAAGCTTGGCAAAGACGAAAACATCACCACCGATGTCCTGATCAAGATCTGCAACGCACTCGACTGCGACCTGTTCGACATCCTCGAAACCACCATGGAGGAAAACAAGTGAGCAATCTAGGCGCGTTCATCTGGTCAATCGCAGACGTTCTACGCGGCCCCTACAAGCCACACCAGTACGGGGACGTGATCTTGCCGATGACCATTCTTCGGCGTTTGGATTGTATGCTCGCCGATTCCCACGACGAGATCCTCAAACTTGCCGCCAACACACCCAACCCAGACTTGTTGACGGTCAAGGTGCGTAACAAGCTCGGATTAGAGTTCTACAACACAACCGCGTGGACTCTACCCACGCTCTTGGGAGACTCCGACGGGCTGGCAAAGAACCTCATCCAATACGTTTCAGGCTTCTCCAAGAACATCGACGTGTTCGAACGCTTCAAGTTCGAAGACCAAATCCGTACCATGGCAGAAAAGAATCTGCTTTACATCGTCGTAGAAGAGTTCACTAAGGTCGACCTGCATCCAGCCCACGTCACCAACGCGGAAATGGGCGACATGTACGAATACCTGATCCGCACCTTCAATGAAACCTCTAATGAGTCTCCCGGTGAACACTTCACCCCACGCGACGCCATCCGGCTACTCGTCGATCTTGTCTTCGCTGGGGACGACGAAGCCCTGACCACCCCTGGAGCCATCCGGTCGATCTACGATCCCACGGTCGGCACAGGGGGCATGCTCTCCATCGCCGAAGAGCACCTCATCGGCACAGCAGGGCACCCTGGTATGAACCCAGATGCACAACTACGCCTCTATGGGCAAGAGTGGAACGACCAGTCCTACGCCATCTGCAAATCCGACATGCTCATGAAAGGCCAAGACTCCTCCAACATCCGTCTCGGCGACACCCTTGCTGATGACAAGTTCGCGGGAGAAACCTTCGACTACTGCATGTCGAACCCGCCGTACGGGACCGATTGGAAAGTCTCCCAAAAAGCCGTCAAAGACGAAGTCGCCAAGCTTGGCGAGCACTCCCGCTTCCACGCTGGGCTACCTAAAGTCTCTGATGGGCAGATGCTATTTCTGCAGCACGTCGCAGCGAAGATGCGACCCGCTTCACAAGGCGGAGGACGAGCAGGAATCGTCCTCAACGGCTCACCATTATTCAACGGTGGAGCAGGGTCCGGCCCATCAAACATCCGTAAGTATCTACTTGAGTCGGACCTCGTCGATGCTATCGTGGCTCTGCCGACCGATATGTTCTACAACACTGGCATCGCCACTTACATCTGGGTACTCGATAACAACAAGCCCGAAGACCGTCGAGGAACCGTCCAGCTCATCGATGCCACCACCTTCTACACCAAGATGCGCAAAAAGCTCGGCGATAAAGGACGCGAACTCTCACAAGCTGACCGCAACACCGTTCTCAACCTATACACCGACCACGCCGACAGCCTGTACTCCAAGGTCCTGCCCATCGAAGAGTTCGCCTACTGGCAGATCACCGTGGAACGTCCCGCACACGACGACAACGGCGAAATCATCACCAACACCCGAGGCAAACAGCAACCAGACAGCGCCTTGCGCGACACAGAGCGAGTGCCATTCACCTACGGCGGCAACACCGCAGGAGACGAAGGCCGGACCGCGACAATCAAGCAATACTTCGAAACCGAAGTCAAACCATACGTGCCCGACGCCTGGGTAGACACCAAGAAAACAAAGATCGGCTACGAAATCCCATTCACCCGCCACTTCTACCGATACGCTCCTCCCCGCCCCCTCAGCGAAATCGACGATGAACTCCAAGCCGTCTCTCGAGACATCATCGCACTCCTCACGGAGATGACTGAATGATCACCGCGACGTCACTCCAGTTTCTGGGAACCTCAATTACTTCCTATGAAGGCAGAACACTGCCAATATTTGCAGTATTTGATGAGACCTCCAAGAAGAACATCGGCTTAGCAGAGGAGAACTTGCTTTCCTTGAGCTAT
>NZ_AUIB01000017.1 GCF_000423485.1 Propionimicrobium lymphophilum DSM 4903
GAAGCCCCATAATCCTCAGTGGCTTGTGCCAGGCCGATAGCATTACGAGCCATCGCAATCGGCGAATAACCGACCAGCCCGTCAAAACCGAGACCTGGGATGTGCAGCACATCTGCTGGGGTCAGCCGGACGGTTTTGTATTCGCCTGCCGGCTCATCCCAGGAAGTCTGGTACTCGTAATACAGCTGATTAGTGTCCAGGTCACGGCCCACGCTCATCCGATTCGGTTGCAACGGATACAAGCCGATCACCTCGCCCAAGCCGTTGCGCACGATCTGGGCAAACGCATTACCCCACAACAACAAATGCGTCATCAACGTTTCCCGGAACACGAAGCTCGTCATCTCGGGGTTCGGTTCATCATGCAACAACCGGTATAAGGGGTGGTCGAGGGCTTTTTCCTTGCCGCCACCGTCCTTGTAACGGTATACGTGCAGTGGTAGCCCGGCTATCGCCTCAGCCAAAATCCGCACGCAGCCATAGACAGCGGTCATCTGCATCGCGCTACGCTCAGTCACTGGACGGCCAGAAGATGTTGGCCCAAATAGAAACGAATAGGACGATGTTAGCTGGTGGTTTTTAGCTTCGCGCGCTTTGGGGCGTAGCCAGTTTCTTAGGCCCATATAAGTTCCTTTCTGGGTATGCGAAAATAGCTCTATGAACAAGGCCGGTACTTCGCATCTTCCCGTGCTAGGGGTAGGGCCT
Source organism: Propionimicrobium lymphophilum DSM 4903 (assembly GCF_000423485.1). Taxonomy (GTDB): domain Bacteria; phylum Actinomycetota; class Actinomycetes; order Propionibacteriales; family Propionibacteriaceae; genus Propionimicrobium; species Propionimicrobium lymphophilum. Next base: position 706 of record NZ_AUIB01000017.1, read on the forward strand.
ATCTATGTATCGGGTATTTTCGCGCTCACGGTCACGGCGAGCGTTCTCAGCTACTTAGGTCTCGCATCAAACGGCGCTATCGCTAACGCGTGGATACGAATACTCATGATTGCGGCAGGCCTACTCGTGATTGTGGAGGCCGTAGTTGTGTGGTGTGCGGCTGTCTTTGGCTCTCACATGGTCCAAAGTGTCAAGACCGGCAAGCTAATGACCAGCGGGATTTACGCGTGGGTGCGCCACCCCGTTTACGCAGCCTTTTTGCTGTTGAACTGTGGCCTCTTGCTCGTGCAAGCAAACTGGTGGCTGCTAGCCCTACCAGTGATTTATTGGATAGGTCTGAGCGTCTTGATGAAACACACTGAAGAGCGCTGGCTAGAAAACAAATTCGGTGACGAATACACCCGATATGCCGCCCGCGTTAACCGCATCCTTCCCTGGCCACCTCACAGCACCAGCAGTCCCCGAGAATCATAAACAGAGCTCGCCTCTGGGGCGTTGCCACCCCTGATGGCACGATCCAAGGCCATGATGGTTGCGACCACGCCGTCGATCTTCTCAGTAGACTTCTGCTTATCCGGCTTAATGTTGCCAGCTGGGTCGGTGCGCACGTGAATGTTATCGACCATCCAAGCCAGCACCGGGTGACCGCCATGGGCGAGCCTGCCCTCTAACGCCAACTTCATCAGTTCCTTGGAGGGTGGGGACATGTCTTTGAAGCCTTGCCCAAACGGCACCACCGTGAAACCCATGTCTTGCAGGTTTTGGGACATTTGGACGGCACCCCACCTGTCGAACGCGATCTCACGAATATCGAACCGGGTGCCCAGATCCTCAATGAACTTCTCGATGTGCCCGTAGTGAACAACGTTACCCTCAGTGGTCTCTAAGAATCCCTGTTGGTTCCATAGGTCGTATGGGACGTGATCGCGGGCGACTCGCAGTTTCAGGTTGTCTTCAGGTATCCAAAACCACGGCGCAACCGTGTATTTATCGTCATCGCCGTCGGGTGGAAAGACGAGAACGAACGCGGTGATGTCAGTAGTGGAGGCAAGGTCGAGGCCGCCATAACAAACACGCCCCTCAAGCTCACCCAGGTCAACCGGGGCTGAGTTATTGTTCCAGATGTGCATCGGCATCCACCGCACCGACTGCTTCACCCACTGGTTGAGCCGCAGCTGTCTGAAGGTGTTCTCTTCAGCCGGGTTCTGTCGGGCACTATTGCAGGCTGCCCGTACTTTCTCGATCGGAACCGTCACATCAAGGCTCGGGTTAGCTTTCGCCCACACGGCCTCGTCCGTCCAATCATCATCTGCCTCGGCACCATAAATCACCGGATAAAACGTGGGGTCGATCTTCTTGCCATCCAGGATGTCCTCAGCCTTTTGGTGCTGCTCGTAGCAGATGCTGTGGGTATCGGTGCCTGCTGTGGTGATCAAGAAATACAGCGGCTGGGTACGAGCGTCCCCTGAGCCCTTGGTCATGACATCAAACAAGGCCCGGTTGGGTTGGGTATGCAGCTCATCGAAAACCACCCCGGAGATGTTGAACCCATGCTTGGAGTACGCCTCCGCCGAGAGCACCTGGTAGAAGCTTTTGGTCGGCTTGTAGATGATGCGCTTTTGGGAGGACAGGATCTTCACCCGCTTCGATAGGGCCGGTGATTGGCGGATCATGTCGGCGGCGACCTCGAAGACGATGCTGGCTTGCTGCCGGTCGGCCGCGCACCCGTAGACCTCGGCGGCTTGCTCCCCGTCCCCGCACGTCAAAAGCAGCGCGATCGCGGCAGCCAACTCGGACTTACCCATCTTCTTCGGAATCTCCACATACGCGGTCGTGAACTGGCGGAAACCATCCGGCTTTACCGTGCCGAACAGGTCGCGGACGATGCGTTCTTGCCAGTCCAGGAGTTTGAAAGGTTTACCGGCCCAGCGGCCCTTCGTATGCTTAAGCGCTTGGATAAACGCGACCGCATAGTCGGCTTTGGTCTTGTTGTAGGTGGAGCCTGCGACCATGAACCTGGTCGGCTCATAGAAGCTAGCTTCATGATTCACGGCAACGCTTCCTTATCTTTTGGGCATAAAAAATGGCCACCGCGATAGTGACCTCCTTAACCAGCAGCACAACCACACCTGGTTGGGCCGCATTCATTTGAAATTGTTCAATCGATACCTGTGCTAGTCGCGGGCGGTAACCATGCCGATAGCCCAGGCAAAAGCGTGCCCCCGATCACTGAAGGCTTCATCCGACTCGGCAGCGAGCATGACTGAGGTGCGGGCGTCATCGCCACCACAAGCGAGGATGCTAAAGATCGCGCCGTAATGATCGTATGCGCCGCCCTCGTTGTTCCAAATGCGGTTGGAGGCAATAATCTGATCGCCGTAGACCATGGCGTGGCCGCGGACCTTGAAATATTTCTTGACTTGGGTGGCAGTCCTCAAGGCGGTGAGTTCGCTGTTCATCTCGGTTCCTTCCGGCTTGTTGTTTTGTTATGTACATACAGCCATAGCCTCGCGCACTTATCCAGTCTCATTTTCCCTAGTCAGCCACTATTTTTGAGGTATTTTCCTACCTAGATGAGTTGCCATTGATCAACCCCTTCAACTAGTCCCAGCGCGGAGCCGTTATCCCAGTCGACGTGAACCGTGCCCACGGCATCAACGAACAAGACCGTGCCCTCACTGTCGGGTTCCAGATCAGTGTAGGGGTCTTCGCAAGACACCAGCCGCACCCGCCGGCCTGCTACCAGCTCCTCTCCAGTCTCGGAAGATCTTTCGCTTTTCAGCGGTTTCTCGAAATCGAAGGTATTCATGCCGCCACCTCCCCGTCTTCAAACCAGGCCCGAATGATCTTTAGGTAGTCGTCTGGGTAGCGGCGTATACATTCGGTAACCAGATTTGATCCGCGCTCGCGAGCGTTTCGGTAGGTTTCTTCAAGATTCTCTGGTTCGATTCCTGCCTCGAGTAGCTCGGCTAGTTCGAGGTGTAGTTCGCTGATCATGTCCAACACTCCTTCATCGTGTTTTCCCTTGCCGGGGGTTGTTTTTTTGGTCATGTACATACACGCTCTATTTGGCAGAAATATCCAGTCATTTCGCGAAGAATGCCAAGAATTTATTTGCCCCGCTCCACCTGCTTAACCAAATCCAGGTACGAGTATTCTTTGCCGCCACGAGTACAGGTGATACCAGCAGCATCCCCGGTCGCTTCGGCATAGCGGCGCAAAACAACGGACGCGTATTTCTCATCCAGCTCCATGCAATAACAGGTGCGGTCGATGGCTTCTGCAGCCATCAAAGTCGAACCAGAACCAGCAAAAGTATCCAGCACGATGCCGTTAGCTTGGGTCGAATTCTTGATCGGGTAAGCCAACAAATCCAGCGGTTTAGATGTCGGGTGGTCGGAGTTTTTGCGGGGCTTATTAAAGTTCCACACCGTCGTCTGCCTACGATCCGAATACCAAGCGTGACGGCCGTCTTTCTTCCAGCCATACAGCACCGGTTCGTGACACCACTGATACGGGCTTCTGCCCAGTACCAGGGAGTCTTTGACCCAGATACAACAGCCCGACAGATAAAAACCCGCATCACCAAAGGCGCGCCTGAAGTTGAGGCCTTCGGTGTCTGCATGGAAAACATAGGCCGACCCACCCTTAGCAAGCGCGCCTGCCATATTGGTGAACGCAGTCAACAGAAACTCATAAAACGCGTTAGCGTCTTGCTTATCACCAGCAATCTTCAAGCCACTAGATGATTTGAAGTCCACGTTGTAAGGCGGGTCCGTGACCACCAGATTCGCGCGCTTCCCGCTCATGAGTGTTTCGACGTCGGCGGGGTTGGTGGCGTCCCCACACACCAGCCGGTGGCGACCAACCCTCCAGATATCTCCGCGTTGGACGAAGGCAGCGGCCTCCAGCGCAGCCGTTAGATCGAAACCATCATCCTCAATGGAGTCGTCGTCGAGGGAGCCGATCAGGGACTGTATTTCTGCCTCATCGAAGCCTGTTAGTTCGGCATCAAAATCGGCTGCATCCAGATCTGCAATCAACAGGGCGAGTTTAGATTCATCCCAGTCACCTGAAATCTTGTTGAGGGCAACATTGAGAGCTTTTTCTCGGGTCTCATCCAGCTCGACTACGACGCAGTCCACGGTTTCATAACCTAGATCAGCAAGTACTTTCAGCCGTTGGTGGCCTCCTACGACCTGCCCGGTTACTTTGTTCCAGATGACCGGCTCTACATACCCAAACTCCGTGAGACTACGCTTCAACTTTTCGTAGTCGGGGTCGCCGGGTTTCAGGTCTTTGCGGGGATTGTAGTCAGCCGGGGTGAGTTTACTTAGTGGCAGG
>NZ_AUIB01000018.1 GCF_000423485.1 Propionimicrobium lymphophilum DSM 4903
TGACAGGTCGTGGAAGGCTATCACTGATAGGTCGATGACAGGTCGTGGAAGGTCAGTAGCCGCGTTTAGCGGCTTCCTTTTGCCTGTCCCGGTGGTCCATAATCGACAATCTGTAATACATTGAATACAATGATTACACCTTAGGAGGTTCGTTATGGCTAAAACCGCTATGCCTGTTCGTGTTCCATCAGATCTAGCGAGTCGCTATAACCAGCTAGCTGAAGCTACTGGGAGAACGAGAACGTTTTATGTGCTCGAAGCGCTTGAGGATTCCATCGACCGGCTCGAATACGAGTACGGACTTTTGAAGAAAGTTGAAGATTACCGGGCAGGCAAGCTCGAAACTATGACGCTCGATGAGTTGGAGAAATCTCTTGACCTGGCGGATTGAAGTCACCAAAGACTTCCAAAAGACGCTTAAAAAGCTCGATAAATCAACGGCTAAACGAATCACTTCCAAACTTCGAGAGATCGAAAAACTCGACGATCCGCGCTCTACAGGCAAGGCGCTTGTAGGCAACATGGGTGGACTGTGGCGCTACCGCGTCGGTAACTACCGGATCATTTGCAGCCTAGAAGACGAAATTCTTGTCGTCTTAGTCCTCGACGTAGCCCACCGCAGCAAGGTCTACCGAGCAAATAAATAGCCCCTTGGCGTTGAGCGTTTTTGTGCCTGAAAACTTAACTTTTCCCATAATGCAAGAGGTGTGTGGGATTTTTACACTTTGAAGTTTTTGACACTTTGGGTTGTGGGTTTTGTTTTGAGGGTTTTAGAAAAGTTCTGGCTGGTAGCGCACTAGCGGGTTATCTGATTGCTGGCTTCGAGTGGTTTTCTTTTTGGCGAGTTCCACCCCTGCGGCTTTCGCCCAGTTGGCGACGGTTTGGTGTGAGACTCCAACCGAGTCGGCGACTTCGCGAGTCGAATAGCCCTGCCTGACTAACTCGATCGCGCGGTTTTTTTGTCTTGTTTTGTCGCGGCCTTGAAACACCTGGGGGCGCATTTCGGCCAATCGGGTCGATACAAGGCTCTCAGAAACCCCCAGACGCGATGAAATCTCTTTGTTGGATAAACCCTCGCCGTAGAGGCTTAAAACGCTTCTACGGCGATTCTCGGCCGTCTCAAGGTACTCCTGGCGAGGGTTGTGGCCTTCTTTGCGTGCCCATATCGATACCGTTGCCGGTGATACCTCGACGGTTCGAGCTGTTTCGCGTATCGACATGCCCGAAGCCAGCAGGTTAAGCGCGTCGGCCTTTTTTGCTTGGCGAATCATCGAGCTAAACGGTGGGCTAGTTCTGCGACGCGAGCGCGGAACGGTGGCTAGTTCTGCGAACTCGTCGAAGTCTGGTTCGAGATCGTCTTGTTCGTCCCAGAAATGGAACGGCAGCAAATCTTCGCTGTAGTAGCTCTTGTGCTCTTCCTCGCTGAGGCCTGGGGTGACCCAAGGGCTTTCTAGGTTTTGTCGCCTGATCGTTTCAGCTCTAGCTGCTCGCTTCTTAGCTGCCTTACGTAGCTGAGCTCTTTTACGTTTCCGATTCCTGCCCACGACTCAAGGAAATAACAACGAGCCGAGACTGTCAAAAACTTCAAAGTGTAAAAATCCCACACACCTCTTGCTCTTTGGGAAAAACTCAGGTTTTAAGCGCTTAATTCTCGTTCCCGCCGACCTTTAGAAATGAGGGTTAGATCGATTTTGTATACTTGTATACGTGAGTGATGTTTTAAGCCTTCGAGTGCCTAGCGAAACCAAAGCGCGCCTTGATCGGCTTAGCCATGCCACAAATCGACCAGCATCGGTTTATGTGCGCGAGGCGCTAGAGGCGCACCTGGACAAGCTCGAGTACGAGTACATGATCTTGCAGCGGGTCTCTGAGGTGCGTGCTGGTGAGGCTGAGACGGTCAGCTTGGAAGAAATGGATCGCCGTCTTGGCTTGGCTGATTGAGTTCGATGCCAGAGTCGAAAAAACTTTGGCCAAGCTCGATAAGCCAACACGGTTAAGAATCTCTAGTTTCTTGCACGAGCTCGAGCACATCGACGATCCCAGAAGTCGAGGCAAAGCGCTAACCGGCAATCTAGCCGGGCTATGGCGCTACCGAGTCGGCAACTACCGGATCATCTGCGACATCATCGAAGGCCGCTGCCGAATCATCGTTATCGACGTAGGCCACCGCTCTAAAATCTACGGTTAAAAAGCCGCTAGCAATTCACTTTAGAGCTAGCTAACTTTGGGAAGCTGAACGGAAAGATCTAATAGCTCTAGCTCGACCAGTTTCCCCTGAGGGGTAAACGTGATAGTTGCTACCAGCTCACCCCCGAAAGAAACCGGGACAGTGACTAAAGAACGTCCCTTTTCGGAGGAGAAGATCAGTGAAGCAGTGTTAGCTTCTCTATCTGCGCAAAGCTCTACATTGATTTTCATAAAAGTTGCTCAATAGGCTCGAAGCTCCAAGAGCCAATTGAGCTTCCGCCACCTCCGCTGCCCCAATAAGTCGTTATAACCCAGCCAGAATTATTCAAGACAACTGTGGGCAGGAAACCAGACTTACTTTGGTAAAGCCAGGTTCCGGATTTGGGTTGCCATTTCCCCGCTGCACAGTTGGTGCTTACGGATTCTTGAACCTCGCTCTTAGAAATGTCACGTGTGGACATCTGTAACCTAGCGTGGATCGTGTATCCATTTACTCGACAGGGACCGGCAGCAAATGCTTCTTGAGAAGCTGAGAATGGTAAAACAAGAGCCGCTAGAAAGATAACTACTAGGGGAATTCTGGTCTTAGAAAATTTAACCTTCTCCATGGTTAATGATACGCAGAGAAAGTCTGCTGAGAGCTTGGAAATTAGAAATTTTAGTGGCAGCTAACTTCCGCTAGAAAATGGGTGTCTTTTGGTCCGTGGCATTAATGCTTAAAAAGGCGGGCAAGGAAGCCGCGTGGGGGTTCTGGCTGATTCCAGGGCGCGTTTGTGTCGTCGAAAACAGTTTCTTGAGCCTTCGGCGCTGGCTGGGTTGGCGGGGTCTGTGCTGGTGTTTCTCTAGGCTGTTCGGCTGGCCTGGCTGTGCCTGCTTCGAGCGCTCTGAGGGCTAGCTGTTGGGTTTCGATCATTCGCTCTAGTCCCTCATTTTTAACCTCGGCTATCTCGAGGGCGTGAGTGAGTCGTTGAACTTCCGTCCTTAGCTCATCGAGCTCTTGAGCTGCGGGGTTTTCAGGGGTCTCTTTTTGACCTTCCAGCGACCTATCAGACCTGTCATTTTGACCTATCATCGACCTATCACTGACAGCCTTCCATGACCTGTCATTGGAAGGTGTCGAGGGGGTAAATCCCGCGTAAATCAACGCTGATAGGGGTATCTTCCATGACCTGTCATGGAAGGTCGCACCACCTTCCACCAACCTGTCACGCGAGCGCCTAATCGTCGAGGGTGAAACATTGCACACCTTGGCGGCTTGAGCGAGGTTAAAAGTCGGGTCATAGTCCACGATCAAACCCATGTTGATTGAGAGCCATAACCGAATCTTGTCACACCACCAACCAGCGATAACACCGTGACACATAAGAGCCTTTAAGACCGCCTAAGCGTCCCACCACTTCAAAACCGTAGGGCGAGAAATACCTAACTCACGTTCGCAGTCGATTTTCCTGCCGCCTGGGTTAGCTTTACGCCACACCTGAATTAGCTTCTGCTTCGTAGGAGCGCCTTCACGATTACCGCTATCCCACCAATTGGCGCCCTTACGTTTCTGTCTTAGATCTCGAATAGCTCGGGCTTCTTCTAGATGAAATTCTTGCTTCTGGTAGTTCCGACGGTTCGGGGGGATCTGAATACCTGTTACGGCTTGGATTGAGCGGCGTGGGAACGTCTGGTAGTCGCAGTGATACATGTCGAGGGCTTTGAGCGCGTCGGCACGAGTGAAGGGGTGGGACTCGTCGAGCTGATCGAGCACTGGCACGAGTTCGAGCGCGTCGCGGGTTAGTTCTTCTTCGCTAATGCCGCACTTGATCGCGTAAACGGCTAACGCAGTAATGAAGTAATAGCGGTGGCCGTAGGCTGAGCGGTGCGCCTGGCGTTTCCACCAGTCATACAGATCGCGCTTAACCTGCCAATGCCCGCGCGGCAATCCCTGCACGATGCGTTTCTCGTACCACTCCGGATATAGTTCTTTCGCCTCCTCGAGGGTGTGCGGGGACTTGTAGCGAAACTCGGTGACCTTGTTCGCGTCATCGAAAACATATCCGTTCAGCTCGTCGATGGTGACGCGCTCGCCTGTACGGTACGCGCGCACCCTGTCGCCGGTCTTAGTGACAGTTCCGACGATACGGAAACCCTGAGTTACTGACTCGAATTGCGGCGATTCACTCAACTCGCTTATGTAGCGGTTCCAAACGCGCAAAATCAGATCATGTCGAAGATTCGACAACTGTCGGATCACGTTCGGAAACAGCGCGATAGGACGCTCAAGCATGTAGTACAGGTGCAAACCAGTACCCGAAGAAACAATGAACGTCGGCATCGGGAAAAGACCGTTGCCCTGCTCGTAGAAGAACTCTGAAATCCCCGTTGGGTTGCCAGCCTTGTTCGGTCGAGTAATCGGCGCATCGAGATCGAGGGTGACAGCATAAAGCCACCGCGCCATCGACTGCTTCTGAGTCTTGCCCGCATAACTTACCGGAGACATCAGACAAAAATCGTCCGACTCGATCAGCTCGCTAAATTTGCCTAGGTCATCGGTTATCGAGTACCGGTAAGGACGATCATCGGCCAGCCTGACAGCAATGCCACAATACTTGCCCGTCTCGTACTGTCCGCGCTGAGCCAGCTCACCAGAGGGAAAAAGTTCCCTATAAAAGTCCATCGGAGACACCTGCGGAAAACGATCAGCGACGAATTGTTCTGTAACGTTCTTGGACTCAAAAAGTGCCCCTTGCAGATCGCTCATTTAGTCCCCTTGGAAGAACCCCTTAAAACCCCTCTGGGGGGCGTATATTATCAATA
>NZ_AUIB01000019.1 GCF_000423485.1 Propionimicrobium lymphophilum DSM 4903
AACCCGATGACGTTAATGACTTTTTCGCTCTTTTCAGGCCAGAATCTGGCTAGCAGAGCAAAAACTACTAAGCCAGTAGCGGCTCCAGCAGTGTTACTTATGACATCGGTGATATCGCTGACCCCAATAGCGAAAACGTACTGAACGACCTCGAATGCCACGCTTGCTAAAAACGGTGGGAGAAATTGAATTAACCATGAGCGCCGTTCCAACAGCATCCTCATGTACATGCCAAACGGGATGAAAACAAGGAAGTTGAACACGATCTCATTAAAGAAGATCGACCCGTTAAGAATCGCAGAATCTGCAAATGGGATCAGATTTAAGGAGCGCACATGCCGCATGTTCAGCATGTCGTCAACGCTGGTGGCGAGTTTGAACAGCACCAGCCACAACAACAAGAGCAGATAAATCCCGAACACCGCGTAGGTCAAGCATCGCGTTTTCTCTCTCATGCCCCAATTCTATCTTTCGATGACATCTAAAGACCCATGTCACGAAAAATCACTACCCAAAAGGAGAAATACTCATGGCCACTATTGGTCTAGACAAGCTCTACTACGCAACCATCACTGAGGATCCCACCAGTGGCGAGGAAACCTATGCCACCCCGAAATCGCTGGCAAAAGCAATATCCGCCGAGCTGTCCGTTGAGGTTGCTGAAGCGATCCTTTATGCCGACGACGGGGCATCCGAGATTGTTAAAGAATTCAAATCCGGCACCCTCACCCTCGGCGTGGACGACCTCGGAGCCGACGCCGCTGCAGCCTTCACCGGTGCCACCTTGGACGCTAACGGCGTGCTCATCTCGGCTTCTGAGGATGGCGGCACACCTGTTGCTATCGGCTTTCGAGCCGCCAGATCGAATGGCAAGTATCAGTATTTCTGGTTGTACCGGGTGAAGTTTGCGCTGCCTACTACGACCCTGGCGACCAAGGCCGACAGCATCACCTTTAGCACGCCGTCGATTGAGGGCACGATCCTGCGTCGTAACAAGCCCGATGCGCATGGTCGTCATCCGTGGAAGGCCGAGGTTACTGAAGGCGCATCCGGGGTAAAGGCAGAAACGATTAGCGGTTGGTATAAGCAGGTTTATGAACCTGCAGCAGCCACCACGCCGAGCCGTGCCGCAAGCCACTAAAAGGAGGGCAGTTTTATGGGAAAGAAACCCACAACAACCAATGCGATGGATTCGTTTCGCAGCGCCACCATAACTATCGGTGGCCAGGATTACGAGCTGGTCTTGACGACTCGTGCGACCCGGTTGATTGCGCAACGTTACGGCGGACTCGAACATCTAGGAGATGCCCTGGAAACCTCCGAGGATGTGGATAAGTCGTTGGGTGAGGTGATCTGGCTAATCACCCTGCTTGCCAATCAATCCGTTGCAATCCATAACCTCACGCACCCGGACGATCAACGCAATGAACTAACTGAGGATGCGGTGGAGTTGCTGACGGTGCCGGCTGATTTGGCTGACTACCGGGCAGCGATCAGCGAAGCACTACAACGAGGAACAAGACGAGCTATTGCCACCGAAGCACCGGCCCCAAAAGACCAGAACAAGGGCGAATCGTAGATAGTGATGAGGCGGCCTTCACCAGGCTGGTTTATATCGGGCTGGCCCACCTGCACATGTCCCGGGTGGAGGTTGACCTGTGCGTGTTTGGTGAGTTGCTAGACCTAGTGGATTGTTGGCGGTTAGAGACCGGCCGAGCACAGCCGAAACGCGTTTGTTTTATTGATGATGTGATTCCGGCAGGAATTTAGCGGTGAGGTTAGGTGGATTTTCTAAACCATTTGGCTCCGTACTTTTGCATTTGGGTGTCGCCCCACCAAGATAAGAATTCATCTGGTTTTTGCCCGTTGGGTTGTTCGAAGGCGCAGTCGAATGAAGCGATCACGCCGTTGGTTGCCTCTGCTAGAGCGGCCGCAACTAAGCCGTAGCCTGTGCAGGCAACTGGATGCGTACAAGCACTTCGGTATTCATACCAAAAATGAATTTGCGAATTGACTTTAGCGAGTTCCTGTTCGGTTAGTCGCCCGTCGAATTCACAAGCTTCTAGGGGTACTACATCTCCCAGCTTGATAGGTGGATAGCCAGTTTCTTGATGCCAGTTTGCGAAGGTTTCAACGTCTGAAGCATCTGCGCGAGGCCGCTCCAGACAGTAAGGGAAGGACGAGGAACATATGGACCCGTCTAGTAAATAGGCAAAACGCAGTTGCATTTCTGGCTGCCATCGCATTCCGTGTGGAGTCTGTTCAGATGTTGCATAGTAACAGGATCGAACCTCTATTTGTGACCCGATCTTGTGGCGGTCAAGCAGCTCTTGGAAAAGCTCTTGCGTTCTCGAACGAGTGTGCTCGATAAGAGGCATAAACCCCATCATCGGATACACATCGATTGTCGTAGACATGCTCTCACTCTAAAACCCCCACTGACAGTCTTATTCATTCAGGAGGTGAAAATATGGCCGAGTCCAGTTTCGGTTTGAAGATTGGTTTGGAGGGTGAGCGGGAGTTTAAGCGCGCGATCACCGACATTAACCGTGAGATTCGGGTGTTGGGCTCGGAGATGAAGCTGGTCGCGTCCCAGTTCGACAAGAACGACTCTTCAGCCGCAGCACTGACGTCTCGTAACCAGGTGCTGGGCAAGGAGATCGAGGCGCAACGGGCCAAGGTCGAAACCTTGAGGTCTGCACTTGAGAATGCTGCCTCGTCTTTTGGGGAGAATGATTCGCGCACGAAGAATTGGCGGATCCAGCTCAATAACGCCCAAGCCACCCTCAACGACCTTGAGGGCGAGCTGAAAGACAGCAATGAGGCGCTAGCAAAGTTTGGTGACCAGGCTGACGGTGCCGGGGATGATGCCAAGGACGCCGCCAAGGGTGCAGACCGTTTAGAGGGTGCGGTTGATGAGTTGGGTTCGCAGATGGACGACACCTCGGGCAAGACCCGGCTTTTCGGTGACGTGCTTAAAGCCAATCTTGCAGCCGAGGCAATCGTTGGTGGGGTTAAGGCTATCGGGCACGCCATCGCGGGTATCGCTAAGGGCTTCGCCGGGGCGATGAAAGATGGGGTGGAGTACAACGCCCGCATGGAGCAATACACCAGCTCTTTCACGACGATGCTGGGTGATCAGGCCAAAGCCCAGAAACTAGTCAACAACCTCAAACTTGAGGCTGCTCGTACTCCGTTTGGTATGGAGGATCTGGCTAAGGGCGCCCAGACTCTGATGGGGTTCGGTATGAGCGCTGAAGAATCCCAGATCAGGCTCAAACAGCTCGGCGATATCTCTCAGGGTGATGCCCAGAAGTTTGAGTCACTTACGCTGGCGTTCGCTCAAATGTCCTCGACCGGTAAGTTGACTGGTCAGGATCTCAATCAGATGATTAACGCCGGTTTCAACCCCCTCGAAGAGATCTCCCGTAAGACAGGTAAGAGTATCGGCGAGCTCAAGGAGGAGATGGGTAAAGGCGCTATATCTGCGGATATGGTGGCTGACGCGTTCGCTTCCGCCACTAGTGAGGGTGGGCGGTTTTATGGTGCGATGGATGCCCAATCTAAAACCTTCTCCGGACAATTGGCCACCTTGCAAGACGGCGTAGCAAACCTCAAAGGACTCTTGGCCGGTGGCTTGACCACAGCGCTAGCCGGGACGGTGATGCCGATGGTCAACGGCTGGGTCGACGAACTCACAGAAGCCTTCGAAACCGGCGGCGCACCAGCCCTGATCGACACTTTCGGCGGGATCCTGAAAGAAGCACTGGCATTTATCGCCGAACAACTCCCACAAGTAGTTGAGACCGGCATGACAATACTGACCAGCCTGCTTGAGGGGATTATTGCGGTGCTGCCGTCCCTAGCCGACACCGCCGTAACCCTAATCGTCGCCCTAGTAGAAGCCATTATCGAAGCGCTACCGAGCCTTCTTGAGGCTGCGGTGCAGATCATTACTACGCTGGTAGCCGGTATTGGTGAGGCGCTGCCGCAGTTGATTCCGGCGGCGGTCGAAATGTTGACCACGATGATCCAAGGGTTAGTGGATAACCTGCCGCTGATTTTGGACGCTGCCTTGCAGTTGATCACGGGCCTGGCTGAGGGCCTGATCGCGGCAATCCCTGTGTTGATTGAGGCTTTGCCGCAGATTATTCAGGGGCTGGTGAATTTCCTTGTGGGTGCTATCCCGCAGATCATCCAAACCGGCATCCAACTACTCACCAGCCTGGTAAGCGCGCTGCCAGAGATTATTACTGCAATAGTGGCAGCTCTGCCGCAAATCATCACAGCCGTGATCAACGGGGTCTTGGGGGCAATCCCGCAGCTGATTCAGGCTGGTATTCAGTTGTTTGTTGCTCTGATCGGTGCCTTACCGCAGATCATCACCACGATTGTCGCGGCCTTACCGCAGATCATTGGTGCGGTAATCTCTGCCGTGATTGGTGCGATTCCGCAGTTAGTGCAGGCCGGTATCCAGCTACTAACAGCACTGATCGGTGCGCTACCGCAGATTATTGGCACGATTGTCTCCGCCATCCCGCAAATCATTGGCGGCATTGTCTCCGCTGTGTTGGGTGGGGTTGGCCAGATGATCAATGCTGGTGCTTCCTTGGTTTCTGGTTTGTGGCAGGGCATCCAGTCGCTGGCCGGGTGGTTGTGGGACAGGGTTTCTAGCTGGGTATCGAGTATTTGGGATGGGATCCTC
>NZ_AUIB01000020.1 GCF_000423485.1 Propionimicrobium lymphophilum DSM 4903
CCTATAAGCCACGCGTGGGTGCTGAGGATGAGATCTATGCGGCGATTGGTGACATGACGTTGTCGATGAGAACCACCGACCACCTGCAGCTACCAAAACTGACGGTGACGACAATGCCTGTGGTGCTGTATCCGAAAGAACGACGCGTGTATGAGCAGTTGAAATCTGATCTTGTCCTCGACCTCGGTGAGGCGACAATCGACGCTGCGAATGCTGCTGCATTGTCGGGCAAATTGCTGCAGTTGGCGTCGGGTGCGATCTACACCGGTGATGGTCAGTGGACGGCGGTTCACGAGCGGAAGCTCGACGCTCTCGAAGACCTCATCGAGGCAGCCAACGGTTCGCCGCTGCTGGTGGCCTATTGGTTTACCCATGACCGCGAACGTATCACCGCCCGCTTCCCACAGGCTCGCGAACTCAAAACGAGCGCGGATATCGAGGCGTGGAACAGAGGCGAGATTGCGCTTGGGCTGATCCACCCAGCATCGGCTGGCCACGGGCTGAACTTGCAGGCGGGTGGGCACCTACTGGTGTGGTTCTCGCTCACGTGGAGCTTGGAGCTTTACCAGCAGACCAACGCACGGCTTTATCGGCAAGGACAGTTAGAGCCGGTCACGATCACGCATCTTGTTGCGGAAGGGACGCTCGATGAAGCCGTGCTCAAAGCTCTTGATGCGAAAGACGCTACTCAGGCTGCGTTGATTGACGCGGTCACAGCAGAAATCACAACCACTGAAAGGACAAGCTCATGCATGTGATGACCAAATACCTCGACACAAGGAAAGCCGCGATCGCGGCGTTGCAGGATTATGCGGTGATGGAACAGATCATCGAGAGTACCGACGAGCAGATCAAGGCGGCTTACGCTGACGCGGCAAGCCCAGCATCCCCACGCATGGACGGCACACCACCATCAGGCAACCTCCACGCTTCGGAGAACAGGATCGTCGCGAGCATTGAGCGAATCGACGCCTACAAGGCTCGCTACCTACAGGCCCGCCAGTACATGGACTGGTTCTTGCCTGCGTGGGAAGTCATCGCTGAAGACGACCGCTTCATCCTCGAAGGCTTCTTCCTCAGCGAGGGGACACAAGATGAGAAGGTATCGATGATCGCCGATCACTTCTACGTCGAGCGTGACACGGTCTATCGGCGCAAGAACCGGGCCCTCGACAGGTTCGCCACTGCCTTATACGGACAGCTCTAGCGTTAGCCGGTATCCGAAACATGCGATAGAAAACCGCATATCGGTGTGAGAACATGTAAGTGGTTGAAAACTAGGAGAAGCCCCAAGAACCCACACGGGAACTTGGGGCTTCACCACATCCTGGGGGAAGGAGTCAGCGATGCCGGTCAAACCAGCCCGCCCGTGCTCCCATCCTGGTTGCCCTGAGCTCACCCGTGAACGCTACTGCGAGGCCCACGCGAAGGCAGAAGACGCCCGGTATCGGAAGTATCGGCGTGATCCGAAGATCAACCGCCGCTACGGCGCGCGGTGGCGTAAGATCCGCGCCGCCTACGTCGCCGCCCATCCGCTCTGCGAGGACTGCCTCGAACAAGGCAAGTACACGCCTGTCCAAGAGGTCCATCACGTTCTCCCGCTCGAACATGGTGGCACCCACGACTTTGAGAACCTCCGTTCGCTGTGCAAGCCCTGCCACTCCAGGCAGAGTGCGCTTGATGATGATCGGTGGAGGCAACAACCTCGGGTCTACACGTATTGACGAACCTGCACGTTGGCCGCTGTCGCGTCGAAGTTCTGGAACCTCAAAGATGCCCATCTTGATGGTGTTCGTTGGACACGAGCCAACGTCGAAAGCCTGGTGAGGGGTAGGGGAGGTCGAATCTTTCACGCCTTGTCAGAGGTCAGCGGGCGGGGCCAACCGTGCACAAAAAGACCGAATCAAACGAGGTATTGACCCGAACGCATTTTTGAAGGCCGCTTTTCTGGCCGCAACAGAGCCAGAAAGGAGGCCTGTTAACCGTGGCGAAAGACGGCACTAACCGTGGTGGTCGCCGGGTGCGGGCTGGCGCGAAACCCGACCCCCTCAACGAGAAGTTGGCTAAGGGTTTGCCAGCTACCCGGCTGGAGGATCCGCTAGCGAGCCCTTTCGATTTCGAAGGTGCCGATGTTGGTGAGGGCGCGGTGTTGGCTGGTGAGGTCATGCCGGAGCCTTCCGAGTATCTGTCGGAGGTTCAGCGGGATGGTAAACCCCTCGGTGCTGATTTGGTGTATCGGGAGACGTGGCGGTGGTTGGATGAGCGTGGCTGCACGAGGTTTGTTTCTAAGCGCCTGGTTGAGGCTTACGCGCAAGCTTTCGCCCGCTACGTGCAGTGCGAACAAGCAATAAGCAAGTTCGGTCTGCTCGGTAAGCACCCCACGACAGGTGCCGCTATCGCCTCGCCGTTCGTTGCGATGTCCCAGTCGTTTGGTAAGCAGGCGAATGTGTACTGGTATGAGATTTTTGAGGTTGTGCGCGCTAACTGCACTAGTGACTATTCGGGTGCGGCTCCGGGTGATGAGGTTATGGAGCAATTGTTGAAAGCTCGCTCCTAGTGGGATGGTTTTAGGTTCTACCGAAGGTTAGTTGGAGGATTTTGTTTCGCTGAAGGCTGCCCCTAGGGCAACTCCTATGCCGCTACCGATGGGTAGCCACAAACCAATATTGTGCGTGAAAACCCCGACGAGTACGCCGACCAGCATACCCGCGACCATCCCGTAGGCCACAGCCGAACCATCGTCGCCAGACGGTTTTTGCCGATCAGTGCCGGCAGTTTCATCTTCCATAGTTTTCAGTATCGCATAAAGCCCTGACCACACCGGGCTATCTTCACGCGCCGACTGCTCAGCTGCGGTCTTGTTCTTTTGTTTTCGTTTTCTAGTGAAAGGCCTGAACTAGTGTCTGTGGTTAAAACTGCTGAAGCTGTTTGTATCGGTCACCCCGATAAACTCTGCGACCTTATTGCTGATCAGATCCTCGACGACATCCTGTATGAGGATCGTAATGCCCGCGTGGCGGTTGAGGTCATGGCTGCCGGGCGGCGCATTATCGTAACCGGTGAGATCACCACGAAAGCGCGGGTCCGTGTCCGTGATTCTGTACGCACAGCACTCAGAGCTGCCGGCTATAAACCTTGGGGTTTCCTGGTGTATGTGTGGGTGCGTCACCAATCCCAAGACATTGGTGACGGCGTAACCACTTCGCTAGAAGCGTGCCTGGGCGACGAAACCGCGTATTCGCTGCAGGGTGCTGGTGATCAAGGAACCGTCTATGGTTACGCCTGCAACGAGACCCCAGAGCGGCTGCCCTTACCGTTGGTGTTGTCGCACAAGATTTGTCGGCGTTTGGATGAGGCGCGCGAGCAGGGCACGATCAAGGGCATCTTGTCGGACGGTAAAGCACAGGTTAGCGTGCGCTATGACGATGCGGGTAAGCCGCAAGCCATTGAAACGGTGGTGGTTTCCGTCCAGCACAGCGAACTAAAAGACGCCGATGAGTTGCGTCGTGAAATCACCTCGGCTGTTATCGGCCCGGCCTGCCAGTCATATCTGCCCGTCACTGGTGAGACGGTCATCTTGGTGAATCCGTCTGGGCGTTTCGTTGAGGGCGGGCCCAAGGCTGACACTGGTTTGACTGGTCGCAAGTTGATGGTTGATACCTATGGCGGGCTGGCGGGGCATGGTGGTGGCGCGTTTAGCGGTAAAGATGCCTCGAAGGTTGACCGGTCTGGTGCTTACATGGCTCGCCTGATCGCGAAAACGATAGTGGACGCCAGACTCGCTAGTGCGTGCCAGGTGGCGATTTCTTATGCGATTGGTAAGGCCGACCCGGTTGCTTTCAGCGTGGACACGCTCGGCACCGGCCAATACACCGACGAAATCATCACGGCTGCGGCACGGGATGTGTTTAATCTTCGTCCGGCAGCGATCATCGACCAGCTCGGACTGCGGGCTACTGGGTTTGTGCGGTATTCGACGTACGGGCATTTCGGTGAGCGCACCCGCAGGTGGGAAAACACCCTGCCATACGAGACCAAGCTACAGGAGGCGGTGAAGGCTCATGCAGCTCAAAA
>NZ_AUIB01000021.1 GCF_000423485.1 Propionimicrobium lymphophilum DSM 4903
TGGTTTCTGGTTTGTGGCAGGGCATCCAGTCGCTGGCCGGGTGGTTGTGGGACAGGGTTTCTAGCTGGGTATCGAGTATTTGGGATGGGATCCTCGGATTCTTCGGCATCCACAGCCCTTCCAAGCAAATGGCGTGGGTCGGTGACATGCTCGTAGCAGGCCTGGCCGGAGCCATTTCTTCTGAGGGGCATAAGGCAGCTGACGCGGCTACCGACATGGCTAAAGAAACCATGGGTGCCATGGACGAACTCGCAGCGGGCATTGATGTGCCTATCAACATCAGTAACGGTGATCTTTCGCTACCGAGGGTCAACCTTGAACCTGTAGATGCTTTCCAACCAGACACTAGTTACATAAAGAATGGGGCTTCGCCTCTGGATGTGGAGGGCATTGTTGATACCGCTGCGAGGCGGATTCTCGGTGCCTTGGATGTTCAGGTGGTGCTCAATGACGGCACCCTGGTGGGCAAGCTCGCACCCCGTATCGATCAGCAACTCTCACGCCTATCAAGGCGCAGCAACCTACTGGCGGGAGTGTAGAAGTGTTTGGGTTTGTTCTCGACCACAAGACAACTTCGAGGCAGCTCGGCCTGCGGTTCACTGCACCCGTGGAAATTCCTGCCGCCACTAGGCAGGTGGACGATATCGAGGTTACGGGTAGGGCCGGTTCTTTGACTCGGTTTGCTGGCTGGGCCGACACCGAAATCAGCCTGCCACTAGCGGTCAAGGGTGGCCTGGAAACCTACCGGAAAGCAGCACTTGCATTGATGGAGGCTTCGGCGATTTCGTTTAGTGGCGAGCCTGGTTTGTTCAGGTATTTGAAGCACGTCGAGGTGTCGCCGCTTGCCCGGGAGATGGGTTCTTGGAACATGTTCCAGGCAGATCTGACATGTGCCCCGTTTACTTATCTGGATGCCGGCCTGAAACCGGTAACGCTCGATGCTTCGGGAACCATCACGAATCCCGGATTGTTGCCTGCTGATCCGGTCATCACTGTGTTTGGTACCGGACAGTTGGCGTTGACGATCAACAGCACCAAGCATGTGGTGGCATCCCCAGCTGGACAGGTGACCCTCGATAGTGCCCGGTTGGTGGGGCACGTGGCAGGTAAAGCCCAAACCGATGCCCTAACCGGGCCGTTCCCGCGCCTTGCAGTTGGTGAAAACCGCATCGAACTCGGCGAAGGACTAGCGAAAGTCGCAGTGGTGGGTAACTGGCGCACTCTATAGCAGAAAGGCCTATTGATGATTAGCGTTCATGAGCGCAGCACAAAAACTTTCACCTCGACTGGGCTAGCAGTGTTGGATCGCGAGATTATTGATCCGGTTGTGGCAGAGGAACTAAACGGGGGCTTCACGCTGAGGTTTAACTATCCGGCAGACGGCCCGGCCGCGCAGTATCTGATGTTGGAGAATATCGTCGCAGCACCTGCGCCTGGCATACAGTCTCGTCAGGGTTTCCGCATCACCGAGGTAACCACCACCCTTGACGGGCTACTCGAAATCACCGCGCATCATGTTTTTTATGATCTGGCAGCAAACCTTGTCGCCGACACCTATGTTGTCAACAAGACGGCTGTTGATGCGCTAAAGCAGCTTCTTGATGCTGCTAATAGCAAGCACGGGTTTACAGCATCTAGCTCTGACAATGCCACGCGGGCTTCGGCTCGTATCGTGCGCCAGTCTATAGCTGCCGCAATCCTAGACTCCAAGGCAGACAGTAGCTTTGTCTCGCGGTGGGGCGGCGAACTGGCCTTTGATAATTGGCACATCCACCATGCTCCCCGCAGAGGCCGAGACGCTGGCGTGGTGATCAGGGATCGTAAAAACCTAACCGGTTATGAATCGGTACTGGATTACACAACTGTGGTGACCCGGATTCTGCCGGTCGGTTATGACGGGTTGTTACTGCCGGAACTGTACGTAGACAGCCCCCGAATCAATGATTACCTCACGCCGCGTATCAAGGTGATCCGGTATGGGTCTGTTAAGGCTATTAAGGATGCGGAGAAGCCGCGTGAGGACGAACTACCCTTGCCGCAGGCATACGAAAAGTTACGCCAGCTAGCTAAAGCAGAATACGCGACCCGTCATGTCGATCAACCGCATTGCGCCTACAAGATCTCGTTCGTGGATCTGGCTTCGACGAAAGAATATAAGGGCTTTCGTGACCTCGAAACCGTGGCCCTCGGCGACACAGTAACCGTCCGCCACGATGACCTCAACGTCGCACTCACCGCCAGGGTTATTGCCTATGACTACGATCCACTCGTCGAAGAATACCTCAGTATCGAGCTTGGGAATGTGGCCGCTAAGTTCACCGACATCACGCATACCATCAACACAGCACGTGCAGAGGCTGCTCAGGCAGGGGTGCTGGCTGGTGTGGCTCTCGCGTCGGCTGATGGGAAGAACACCAACCATTACGGCGCGACCCAGCCGGCACAGGCTCAGCTGGGCGATATCTGGTTTAAAGAGGACGGTGAGCAGACCGAGATCTGGATTTACAAGAACACCGATACTGGCCAGCCGGGCTGGGTAGCGCTGGCTACAGATCTCAACCACGCCCAAGTGACGGCGGAGCTGAGTAAAACCCGCACCGAAATATCCCAGGCTAAGCAGGCTGCTGAGCAGGCCCAAGCCAAGGCTGGTGAGACTAAAGAACTCATTGATCATGCTGCGTCGCAGGCGGTGGAGGCTAAGGAGCAGGCGGATGCTGCAGTAGCCAAAGCCACCAGTGCCGAAAACTCAGCCGCAACCTTGTGGCAGATGGTAAACGCCACCAATGCCAATGTTTCTTCCCGG
This sequence comes from Propionimicrobium lymphophilum DSM 4903, assembly GCF_000423485.1. Classification (GTDB taxonomy): domain Bacteria; phylum Actinomycetota; class Actinomycetes; order Propionibacteriales; family Propionibacteriaceae; genus Propionimicrobium; species Propionimicrobium lymphophilum. The sequence continues at coordinate 2,804 of NZ_AUIB01000021.1, forward strand.
CTGACGATGCTTTCTGATGACATCAACCTGAGAGTCAAAAACGGTGAGATCATCGCTCAGATCAACATCAGCCCCGAAACAGTTTTGATTGACGGTAAACGGGTGCATATCACCGGCCAGACCACTATCGACAACGGCATTATTGGCTCGGCGATGATTGCTGATGCTGCGGTCACGAACGCCAAGATTGGTGCGGTGGATGCGGGCAAGATTACGACCGGAACCCTAGCAGCGGGCAGGATCGCTGCCGGCTCAATCACCTCGGACAAGTTGACTATCAGCAATGGGTTTATTCAGACCGCCATGATTGCTGATGGGGCTATCACGAACGCGAAGATCGGGTTTTTGGATGCCGCGAAAATCACGACCGGATACCTTAATGCTGCCCGTATTCGGGCCGGTAGTATTTCGGCCGATAAGTTGGCGGCTAATGCGATTCAGGTTGGGTTGGCTGGCTGGGATCAGTCGATTCGTATTGACCCTAACCGGATTGAGTGGTTTGACGCCCAGACTCGTCAGGGCAGTCTTTCTGGGCGCGGTATGCAGTTTTGGTATGGCAACCGTTTTATTGGTGAGATGACTAGGGGCTCAAAGGCTGGAAACCCGGATGTGCAGGGGATCGGTATGTCTCTTGGTCAAGGAGGGGACTATGTGGCCTGGAGCTACCAAAATCAGCAAGACGGAAATTTTGCTAGCTGCCTGACGCTGGACCCTAAGGGTAAATTCTATGGCACCCCGGGTATCCATTTGGGTGTGGATCTGCGCACCAGGGGCCACAAGTTCTACACTGCAGGCGACAGGTTCGTTTCACTACAGGATGTGTCTTTGACCGACCGGGGTACGCACCCGGGCTGGGTTGGCCAAACAGGTCTTTCGAAGATTGTTTTCCACACCTATGACGTGATGATTGTCACGAATGGTTCTTTTTATAACATGAGCCGGGTTATTGATCGACTAAATGACCTGATGAACAGGGTCAACAAACTGCTGGACCTTTTAAACAGAGGCTGGGTTACCCGCATTGAGCGCAAAGGCTCTGATATCACCTGGGGCCATTTCAGCAGCACCGGCTACAACCGAATGTCTACCAACCTGACCTAAAAAGAAAGTGTTTGTTCATGAAAATTTTGCTACCTAACAATCAACTGGCAGGCGTTGCTGATCTGCTGGAGACCATGTCTTTAAA
>NZ_AUIB01000022.1 GCF_000423485.1 Propionimicrobium lymphophilum DSM 4903
CCCGCCACACCCTCGGTCTTGAATGGCGGCAACCGCAGGAATCCACCATCAGCTGATCCCGCCGGGTGGGCACGGTTTATTGATTACAACCGTCGTGACGTCGAAGTCGAACTTGCTATCCACGACAGACTGGCGTTTTTTCCGATGCCAGAGTCCGAATGGGACACCTATGCTCTTGACCAACGCATTAATGATGCCGGGATTCTTCTCGACCACACGCTCGTCGATAATGCCGTTGCCCTGGACGAGCACCACCGCAACGCCACACTTACTCGTGCGCAGAAGCTCACGGGGTTGGAGAATCCGAACTCGCCGATCCAGCTCAAACAATGGCTCGCCTCGCGTGGCTGCGTGCTGGAGTCGTTGGCGAAGACCGATGTCGACGTCGTCCTCAATACTGCCACTGGTGAAGTGAAAGAAGTCCTCGAACTGCGCGGCGATCTAGCTAAATCTTCGGTGAAGAAATACCAAGCCATGCAAAACGTCGCAGGCAGTGACGGCCGGGCACGCGGACTCATCCAGTTCTACGGAGCAGGGCGCACCGGGCGCTTCGCCGGACGCCTCGTCCAAGTACAAAACCTGCCAAGGAATTACCTGACAGATCTCGACCAAGCCCGCACGCTCGTTAGAACGGGCAACCTGGACGCACTTGAGCTGCTCTACGAGTCCGTGCCCGACACCCTCAGCCAACTCATCCGCACCGCCTTCATCCCCAGCCTCGGCCACAGGTTTATCGTTGCGGACTTTTCTGCAATCGAGGCGCGCGTTATCGCGTGGCTCGCAGGAGAAACAACCACCCTGGACGCCTTCCGTAAAGGTAAAGACCTCTACTGCGAGACCGCGTCGCGTATGTTCGGCGTCTCGGTCGAAAAGCACGGCGTTAATGGTGAGCTTCGTCAGAAGGGGAAAATTGCGGTGCTCGCCTGCGGTTATGGCGGCTCGGTCGGTGCTCTCAAAGCTATGGGAGCCCTCAATATGGGACTCGCCGAACACGAACTCAAACCAATCGTGGACGCATGGCGGCAAGCTAACCCGCACATCGTTGGGCTCTGGGCAGATGTCGAAGAAGCCGCTATCGCCGCGATCTCGTCACGCCAGCCGATCCGCTTGCGTAACCTGCGATTCTCCGTTGAGTCTGGGATTCTCTTCATCGACTTGCCCTCTGGTAGACGGCTTGCGTATGTGCAGCCGCGTTTGGGTGAGAACCAGTGGGGTGGAACGTCTATCACCTATACCGGCACCACCACGGCACGCCGCTGGGGACAGTTAGAAACCTACGGCGGGAAACTCGTCGAGAATATCGTGCAGGCGATCGCTCGTGACCTGCTCGTCACTGGCATGCACGCAGTCGCTAAGACGGGGCATCGGATTGTGATGCATGTTCATGACGAGATCGTCATCGACGAACCCGAAAATTCCGGCTTCACCGTGACTGATGCTTGCGAGCTCATGTCCACCCTCCCAGCATGGGCCAAAGGGTTACCGCTGGACGCGGATGGGTATGAGTGCGCCTATTACCGTAAGGATTAGCTGTTGATTGTCCAGATGGGATCTTGTTTCCAGTCGAGACTGGCTCCCATGTGCGTTAGATCCACACCGGGTATATCGGTGGGGAAACTGTCTAGGACGTCGCTGATGGCCTGTATTTCAGCGGTGAAATTTCCTCGTCGCAAAAGGAATGCGGTGAGCACCAACGCGGTGTATATACGTCCTGAAGAATGTGTCACGGCCGATAGCGTTTTGTCGTTGCGGCGGTGTTTGACCAGTGGACGGATAACGAGTTGCCTATTCCAGAGTCTGGCGTGGTGAGCGCATATGTTACGAACGAAATTCACGGTGCGCATCCACGACTCGAGTTCATCGGCACGGATCGAGTATTGGTCAGCGATGCGGCAGCGCTGTTCGAAGGGAGCCAACGAGAACAAGGTCACGAGTTGCCCGAACTCAAGAATCTCGGTGGCCACCCACACGGGCAAACGCCCATCGTGGGTCTGGTTGTAATGCGTGACGAAATCTTCTGAGGAACGCGACTGCGTTTGGGCTAGCTTCTGCGTAAACAGTACTGCACGGCGATGCATTGCGCCTGACGGCCAAATCCGTTCGAGGTCGAGGTGAATGAACGGATCGATCTCACCCAGCACGTGCCCCACGTCAACTCGCAGGCACACCTCCAGCTTGCATAGCGCCCGCCACACAGCAAGACGCAGCTGTTCGTCAAACTCGTACAGCTCAACCGCGTGATGCATACGTGTGCCGGGAACGAAACGATCTAAACGCCGCCGAGGTGAGCCTTCGGGAGCTGGCTGACGCAACGGGTAGGAGTATCCCGAAAGCCGGTAATAGCCGACAGTAGATAACTCGCGGCGGTAATCACCGGCATCCAATAGGCCGCGACGAGTGAGGATATTGATCTGCTCATCGATACTGGCCCACGGTTTATCGACCACCAGCCCACCCGCTTACAAAAACATGAAGACCGGCTCTGACCTGTCTCGGAAACCGATACAAGCGAGCCGGTACTAGTGGTAATCACTATACATCGAAAACAGCGACAGAATCAAGAACTTGGCGAAGTACCACCATCAGAAAAGAAAGCTTATCCAAGACCGCTAAGAAACGAGAACCGACCCTGTGCTCCCACCGAGGCGGGCAGCGGAACCGGTCATGTTGTCTAAAAGACCACCGTGTCGGCACCGCTGTAGTAAGAGAATGATGGTTCTTCCACACAGAGCACTCGAGAAATTTGTCTATGCCCCGGCGAGAATACCTGCCAGATTGCTCTAACAGATAGCGCTCCACCGGGGCTTCAACACCAATCGTGCCAGAACGAGAAGCGATTGAATACCCGTGATTTAACACTTTCGGGTTCGTCGGCAGTGGGGTGAGGCCCTTAACTCCTTGTGCCGACCGGCACGACTTTTTCTCGACGGGGTCTCGGGAAGGA
>NZ_AUIB01000023.1 GCF_000423485.1 Propionimicrobium lymphophilum DSM 4903
AGCTATCTACCACCAGAGGCGTATGAGGCGTTAGCAGGTTTACGTCCGGATGATTTTTCCGATGTCGGTCAGGCAGACACATTAGCTGGCGAGTACGCGAACAAGATCCGCTACTCACTGGCTACCAAGTGGCTTGTCTACGACCATGGCGTGTGGGATGAGAACGACCTGTCCGCACAAGGAGTGGTTCAAGAACTGACCTCCCGCCAGCTCGAAGAAGCACAACACCTGATCGCCACAACATGGCAAGACATGGTTTCTACCGGTGCTGACGTGGTGATGGCATTGGCTTCATCGAAAGCCCGCGGCCTAGCAAAACTCAACCCCGCCCAAGTCGCAGCATTCAAGGCGTGGGATGAATCCAAAAACTATCACAAGTTCGTTCTCTCCAGGCGTTTGTCACGCAATATCACGGCCACGTTGAAAGAAGCCGGGCCGATCTTGCAGGTACGTGTCCGTGACCTCGACGTCGACCCCTACCAGCTCAACACCCCGGCAGGTACCTGGGATCTACGCGACAATAGTAGCCACGAGCATAATCCCGCCGATCTGCTGACTAAGCAGACCACTGTCGGCCCCAGCGATGAGGGTGCACAGATCTGGGCTGACGCGCTCGACGTCTTCTTCCAAGGAGATCCTGAGTTGATTGGTTACGTGCAGCGCATTGTCGGCCTGGCGGCTATCGGTCAGGTTTTCGTCGAAGCCCTAGTCATCGCCTACGGGGACGGGCGAAACGGCAAATCCACGTTCTGGAACACCATCGCCCGCGTGTTGGGGACGTATTCGGGCACGATCTCAGCTGACGCGCTCACAGTCGGGGTGCGCCGCAACGTCAAACCCGAACTCGCCGAAGCCAGAGGCAAACGTCTCTTGATCGCGGCCGAAACCGAAGAAGGCATGCGCCTATCAACCTCGAACGTTAAACAGCTGGCCTCAACCGATCAGATCTCGGCAGAGAAAAAGTTCAAGGACCCCTTCGCCTTCACCCCCTCCCACACGCTGGTCTTGTACACGAACCATTTGCCGCGTGTGGGAGCTATGGATGCAGGCATCTGGCGCAGGCTCATCGTTATCCCGTTCAACGCCACCATCGAAGGCGACACGGATGTGAAGAACTATGCCGACCACCTCTACGAACACGCTGGCGGAGCAATCCTTTCCTGGATCATGGAGGGAGCGCGCCTCATTCACAGTGAGGGATACAAGCTCACTCCGCCGCCTCAGGTGGTTCAAGCCTCGCAAGCATATAAGGAGGATAACGACTGGTTCTCGCAGTTCCTTGAGGACTCGTGCGACGTCGAGGACGGATTATCGGAGAGGGCTGGTGACCTCTATCAGACGTATCGGGCGTGGGCGCAAAACACCTCAGGATGGGCGCGCCCGATGGTCGACTTCAACGCCGCATGCGAACAAGCAGGATTCGAGCGCAAGAAAACCAAGTCCGGTATCCGCGTCTACGGGCTGGCCCTGACCAGCGAATTCAACAGCTGAAAGTTATGAGGGTGCAGACCGGTGCAACCCGTTTTCCTACCTTACGCATGTGAAATTACATGGTGTTTTTCTCTATGTAAAAGGTTAGGAAATACCCTGCACCACTCTGCACCCCTTGAGAAACCATTCAAGGAGTGACCATGAACGAACGAACCATAGAACACCAACTGAAGAAAGCCGTTGAAGCCTCTGGCGGCTTGTGTTGGAAGCTTGTCTGCCCTGGAACCAGTGGCGTACCTGACCGGATATGCCTGATGAGAAACCGGGCTGTTTTCGTTGAGCTCAAAGCATCAGGCAAGAAGCCACGGCCAATCCAAGTGCGCCGGATGAACCAACTGCGCGACCAGGGATTCCAGACCTTCGTTGTCGATTCGGTTGACGGGATCGAGGAGGTGCTTGATGCACTATCACCCGCATAACTACCAACGCCAGGCGACCCAGTTCATCATCGACCACCACGAAGCCGCGATCTTCCTTGGGATGGGTTTGGGCAAATCGGTGATCACGTTGACGGCGATCTGGCAGCTCATGCTCGACTACTTCACCATCCACCGCGTCCTCGTCATCGCACCACTTCGGGTAGCCCGCGATACCTGGCCCGCTGAAATAGCGAAGTGGGATCACCTTGACGGGCTCACCGTCGCGGTCGCTGTTGGCACCAAACAAGACCGGCTGGCAGCGTTATCCAAGTCTGCAATGGTGACCATCATCAATCGCGAAAACATCCCATGGCTCATTAGCCAACTCGGGGGGAGCTGGCCGTTCGACATGGTCGTCATCGACGAACTCTCCTCGTTCAAGAATCATCGGGCGAAGAGGTTCACTGCGCTGGTGAAAATGCGCCCATACGTTAAACGCTGGGTTGGCCTGACCGGAACGCCAGCGTCGAACGGGCTGATGGATGTGTGGGCGCAATTCCGTCTGCTTGACGGCGGGGATCGTTTGGGTCGTTTCATCACTCGTTATCGTGAGCGGTGGTTTGTGCCGGATAAGCGTAATGGGATGCAGGTCTTTACCTATAAGCCACGCGTGGGTGCTGAGGATGAGATCTATGCGGCGATTGGTGACATGACGTTGTCGATGAGAACCACCGACCACCTGCAGCTACCA
>NZ_AUIB01000024.1 GCF_000423485.1 Propionimicrobium lymphophilum DSM 4903
CAAAACTGCTTGATCAGCTTGCGTCCGGCGCTGTCTTTCTGCACGTCAAGCTTCAAAACCGTGGCTACCGCGTCGAGGCTCATAGGAAGACCAAGGTAGGCCGACCAGATCATGGTGCAACGCCACTGCCTTGGGTCAAGAAACCCATCAGCGAGAAGCTCGGGATGATGAGTGCGTAGCCAGGCAGACAGGCAGACTCGTTCGAAGGCGGCGTTATGCGCCCACTTGACCACATCCGGATCCACCAGCGCCGCCAGCACCTCGTCGGGCAGGGTCTCGCCGCTGGCAAGATCCACTATTTCGACCGGGCCGCCGTCGATTGAATAACCGAACAAGAGCAGGTCGAAGTCGGGGTGGTCGGCATACGGGTAAACACCCGCCTTGGCGAGCTGAACAGGACTGAAAGTCTCGATATCGCAGAAGAGCGTTCGCATGACGAGGTTCCTTTCACATAGAGGAAAAGTGGAGGGAACCAACAATGAACGCTGGTTCCCTCCACGATTGGAGGTAGTTAGTTCAGGAAGTCGTCATCAGCGGCGAAGGCACCGAAGTCGGTCTCAGCGGAAACTCGTCCACCGCCAAGGGTTTCTCCGTCGCGGGTCTTTTGAATGTTCCCCAGTCCGCAGGCGATGCCACGGTTGCCGTTTGTGTTAAACGCATAGAAGGACAGGGATACGCGTGCGTAGCAGCCCGAGTATACTTCGGCGCGGTCCAGGATCGGGGCGACGCTCTGATCGACGATCTGGGGAGCGGTCAGGGAGTTGGCGTTGAGGAAGTAGGCGCCCTTGTAGGCTTCGTCGTCACGCTCAATATCCCCATCACGCAACGGAAGCTTCAAGGCGGCCTTGCTGGGTCGCTTGCCACCAAACTTCCCGATACCTGCTTCGATGGCCGCATCCACGGCCTTCTCAATGGCTGCGATGGTGGCGGTGTCGGACTTCGGGATAATCAGCGAAGTGGAGTACTTGGGCTTGCCGCCCTGGATGGAGTTCGGCTCCCACACATGCGCATAGCTGAGGCGGACTTCGCCGGTCACAATACGGGTCGGATTCTGAGTAGTCATAATCTTTTCTGCTTTCTACTTGTTACTTGTTGGGTTGGAAATCGGTGGCCGCGCTCACCAGGTCAAGCGCTGGCCGTTTGTCGGATGCAGGCACCAGGGTTGGTTTGCCTGCAGGTTTGGTCACGAAATCGCCAAGGATCTCGTTGAAGGCGGGTTTACCCATGAGACGTTCCATGGCTGTGAGGGTGATGAGCTTGCGGTCATAGATGTCCCTATAGCCCGCTGCTTCAGCCGCTGCAGCGACGTCTTTCTCGGAGGTGTATTTGCGGATTGAACGACCGGCGACGAGCTTTAACCCCTCAAACGTGACGCCTTGATTGACGGCCTTGGAGAGGGCGTAGGCTTCCACATCCGCCGCCCAGGTTTTGAGCTGTGGAATCCGTGTGAGCACGTCGGCAATCTCTGCGTCCGACAGTTCTGCTGGTGGGGCGAATTCCAACTTGGCAAGCGCAAGATTGGCTTCGGCTCGTGCTCGACACGTTGGCGCGATACGACAGAACTGACACCACGAGCCTGGACAAAACTCACCCTGTCCCGTAGCGGCGAGCTCGGCCTTGGGCTTCACTTCCGTTTCAGCCCAGTGTTCGAGCTCGGCAACAGAAATTTCCCAGGTGTCGACGTTCGCCCGGCGCGGTTGGTAGATCGTGACCGCCACCGTCTCGATGTCATACAGGTCGCCAAAGGCGTGAAGGGCTCCGAGCGCGTAGAGCATCAACTGCGGATTGTTCGCGGCCTCGACGAGGACGCCTTGCCCGTATTTGAGATCAATGATCTGCAAGGTGGGTTCGGCGATAATCACGCAATCCCCGGTGCCGAAACCTCCGGGCACAATGTGGCTAAAATCCAGGCGTTGCTCGATCAGCACCTGCGGATCACCACAGGTTTGCTCTGCCAACGAGATATGTTCTTGGACGTAAGCGACGTAGTCGTCAGTCAGGCTTTCCATCTCGTCATCAATCCAGGCGGAGACCGGACGTTTCGAGCGCTGCTTGAGTGCTCGGCGGAGTTTGTGCTCAGCCAAGGCATGAGCGGTGGTGCCTTGCTCGGCAGCGTTCGACGTTGACTCCGGCTCATCGGATTCCAGATGTGCCGAGGGCGTGCAGTTGAGCCACCTGTGAGCACCAGATGCCGAGAGGAGTGCGTGGTCAGACGGTGCCATCAGCGATCTCCTTCGCCTGTTCGAGCAGCCAGCCGAACTTCGACGGATCTACCGCTGAGAGCTTGTCCGCACCGGCCTCGACGATCAGCTCACGCACCTTTGCGGTGTGGCCTTGCGCTGAGAGCTCGGAAAGAAAAGCACGTACTTCTTCGAGCGTCACTATC
>NZ_AUIB01000025.1 GCF_000423485.1 Propionimicrobium lymphophilum DSM 4903
CCCCGCCATGGGAAACCAGATTCAAACATTCACCAACGACGTGTTCGGCACCATCCGCACTATCACCAATGATGGTCAGATCCTTTTCTGCGGCAAGGACGTCGCCGTCGCGCTCGGCTATCAGGATCCGACGAACGCGGTGAAGCTGCACTGCAAGGGGGTGGCAAATTACCACCCCCTTGAGACCGCTGGTGGAATCCAGCAGGTTCGCTTCATTACCGAAGGTGACCTCTACCGCCTCATCATCTCCTCCAAACTCCCGGCAGCACAGAAGTTCGAAGCCTGGGTGTTCGATGAAGTGCTACCGACGATTCGCCGCCACGGCCTCTACGCGATCGACGAGCTGCTGGCTGACGATGAATTCTTGGAGCATGCCATCGCCACGCTGCGGGCCGAGCGGGCCAAGCGCCTCGCCGCAGAGCAAGCCCTTTTGGAGGCGGCACCGAAAGTCTCGTACTACGACGTCGTGCTGCAGTCCGATTCGTTGTTGACGACGACGGCGATTGCGAAGGACTACGGACTCTCCGCGAAGAAGCTCAACCGGATCCTGCGTGATGCTCACGTGCAGTTCCATCAGTCGGGCCGGTGGTTCCTCTACGCCCGCTTCGCCGAGCAGGGCTACACCCAGTCCAAGACTCACGAATACGGCGAAGGCCAGACCCGCACCCACATGTACTGGACCCAGAAGGGGCGCTTGTTCATCTACGACCTGCTCAAGAACAAGCTTGGCATCCTCCCGGTGATTGAGCGTGAAGGTCAGGTGCAAGCATGAGCGCCACGACAGTCGATATTGGGTTTTCGAAGAAAAACACCGAAGGCTATCTGGACCTGACGAGCTACCACGCGCTCAAGAAGCTGCAGCGCGAACAGTTCGGCTACCGGCCCTTGGTTTATATCTGCTCACCGTATTCGGGCGACGTGCAAGCGAACGTGGAGCTCGCCCGCCAATTCTGCGAGCTCGCAGTAGCGGCAGGCAAGATCCCGTTCGCCCCGCATCTGCACTATCCACAGTTCATGGACGACGCCGATCCCGATCAGCGCGAGCTGGCGATGTTCTTCAACCGAGTGCTGCTCGCTAAATGCGAAGCCCTATGGGCATACGTCGGACACGTATCTTCCGGTATGCGCCTAGAAATCGGCTGGGCGCGCGACCTCGAGTTGCCGATTAAGTACTTCGATTCTGATTTCAAGGAGGTCATACCATGACCACGCCTTTCACCTTGTTCGCTGCCGCGGTTACAGGTGTGCAGAACAATAACCACTACCCGAACCCACATCAGGTCATTGACGCGGCATCCCTAGTGGCGGTTGCTGGCTTTGATCATGTGGCCGCCACGTATGTCAATGACCGCCGCTCAACCGCAGCCTTCATGTCCTCGGATTGCGTGGTGATGGATATCGACAACGATCACACCGAAACCCACACCGAGTGGATCACGCCTGAGAAGCTCGGCGAGTTGATGTCTGGTGTGGAGTTCATGACCGCCACCTCCCGCAACCACATGAAGCCGAAGGGTGTGCTCTCCGCCCGGCCACGTTTCCACGTCTACTTCCCAATCCACACGATCACGAACGCGGACGAATACGCGGGATTGAAGCATCGCCTGGCATCGCGCTTTGGTTTCTTTGATCGCAATGCTTTGGATGCCGGTCGCTTCATCTACGGCACCCCTAACCCACAAGTTACGGCGCATGAGGGCGACCAGTTGCTCGATGCATGGCTGGACGCGGCTGACGAGATCGACGTGTTCGCTGCCTTCGATCAGAGCACTTTGGTGATTGGTGAAGGCTCCCGTAATGCCACGCTCTCTCGCTTCGCCGGGCGGGTCCTCATCCGCTACGGGCAGACCGATCAAGCACGAGACCTCTTCGAACGCAAAGCCAACCTCTGCGAACCACCGCTCAACGAGGGCGAATTACAGAAGATCTGGAACTCGGCATGCAGGTTCGCTTCGAAGGTCGCCTCCGACCCGAGCTATCTACCACCAGAGGCGTATGAGGCGTTAGCAGGTTTACGTCCGGATGATTTTTCCGATGTCGGTCAGGCAGACACATTAGCTGGCGAGTA
>NZ_AUIB01000026.1 GCF_000423485.1 Propionimicrobium lymphophilum DSM 4903
GCAACGTTGGCGATGGGCGATAAAACTGAACTCTCGCGTGCCCTCAACATGCTTGAGAGTGTCAAGGACTCGATTATCAATGCTTACCAGCTCAAAACCGGACTCAGCCGGGCGAAGTTGTCGAAGTTGATGGATGCTGAAACGTGGATGGACGCAACCGCAGCCATCGACCTTGGGTTCGCCGACGAGATTCTTACAAGTAAACGAGCACCCGTCCCGGACGAAGACGAAGAGGAACCTGATGAGTCGGATGAGGACGCTTCCGGCGGGGATGACGAGCAAGGCCCTGCCGGTAAGAAGCCGTTGCCACCCAAAAACACAGGTGGTGTGGTGTTTTCCAGGAAGGTAGCGGAGCAGCGACTGGTCGCGCAGTTAGCCCGTCACCGAGAAGATGGTGCTCCGACTGGCTCACCGCCATCTCCTGATATCCGTTGTTTTTTGCATCCCGCTGTCCCTTGTGGTCGGCGGGTTGTTGATTTATACGCCCAACTAACTGTTCAACCCCACTAAACCCTTTAGAGAGGAACTTTTTACCATGACTACTGTTACTGATCTTTATGCCCGCCGCGCCGAGACCTGGAACCGCGCGAAGGCGTTTCTGGATGAGCGCCGCAACTCTGAGACCGGCTGCCTGAGCACTGAGGATGACGCGGTTTACGCGAAGATGGAGGCCGAGATCGAGGCGCTTTCAAACGAGATTGCTCGCAGTGAGCGAGCCGAACGCCTCGAAAACTCCCTGGCTAAGGCGACTCGGGCACCCATCACTACTACACCCGGCGCTAGCCCTGACGAGGACAGCAAGGCGAAACCTGCTCGCGCCACCGCCTCCTACAAGCGGGCTTTCTGGGATGCGATGCGCCTAAATTCCTCACCGGTGGAAGTGCGAAACGCGCTGAGTGAGGGTGTGGATTCTGAGGGCGGGTATCTGGTGCCTGACGAGTTCGAGCGCACCCTAGTGCAGTCTTTAGCCGACCAAAACGTGATGCGCACCCTCGCCAAAGTCATTCAAACAACGTCTGGGGACCGCAAGATTCCGGTCGTTTCCACGCATGGCACCGCGACCTGGCTGGACGAGGGCAAGCCGTATTCCGAATCGGATGAGGCCTTCACCCAGATTTCCTTAAGCGCGTTCAAGTTGGGTACTTTCCTCAAGATTTCTGAGGAGTTGCTCAATGATGCTGCTTTTAATGTGGAGCAGTACTTGGCTAGTGAGTTTGCTCGCCGTATCGGTGCGGCCGAAGAAGAAGCATTCCTTGTAGGCGACGGGCAGGGTAAACCCACCGGCATCTTCAACACCACCGGTGGAGCCGAGGCTGGTGTGACAACCGCCAA
>NZ_AUIB01000027.1 GCF_000423485.1 Propionimicrobium lymphophilum DSM 4903
TTGAGCTGGTAAGCATTGATAATCGAGTCCTTGACACTCTCAAGCATGTTGAGGGCACGCGAGAGTTCAGTTTTATCGCCCATCGCCAACGTTGCTGGGTTGTGGATCATCAACATCGACACCGGCGACATCGCCACATGACTTGCTGCCATAGCGATCACGCTCGCTGCGGATGCTGCGATGCCATCAATATTGACTGTCACGGTTCCTGGGTAGTCCAGAAGCATGTTGTAAATCCTGGCTGCCGCCACGACATCGCCACCGGGACTGTTGAGCCAAACAGTGACCGGTCCTGATCCGGCATTTAGTTCACTGGCGAAGATGGCGGGTGTTACGTCGTCATCTAGCCAAGATTCCTCTGCGATAGCCCCGTTAATACGCAAAACCCGGACATCCTCTTGGGCGTCCGGGTTGGTTTTTTCTGGGGGTATCCAGTTCCAAAAACGCTTCACATTCTCCTCCTCAAAATTTGGTTCTCTTCAGGCTGTTCTTCTGGTGATTCATCACCAGACCCGGCTTCTTCGGCTTGTTTGGTGGCGGCATAAGCTCCTGCCATTGGTAACGGGAGCATGTTGCCGTTGACTAGGTAGAGATCACCGCCCGCTTCGGCATCGATACGGTCGAGATTCTCCAGCTCGCGGATATCGTTTGCGCTCATCCACCCGTTCTGCCTGGCTACCGCATAGCCCTCCATACGCGACTGGTAATCCCCGCGCAGCAGCCCCTCAACATTGAACTTCACAAACAACTGCTGCTTTTCACGCGGGTTCAAGAGAGTTTTCGTGATTGCTTGTTCCCAGCGGATCACCCACGGATCAAGCGTGTACTTCACAAACTCCAAACTCTGCTGCTCAATATTAGAAAAGGAACTCTTTTCCAGATCGCCAATCATGTGCGGCGGAATACGAAAGATCCGAGCTATCTCGTTGAGCTGAAACTTCCGTGTTTCAAGAAACTGCGCCTGCTCCGGAGACACGCTAATAGGCGTGTACTTCATACCCTCTTCCAAAACAGCGACCTTATTGCCGTTCTTCGCACCCCCGAACGTCTGCTGCCAGGACTCACGCACCCGGGAGGGATCTTTTATCGTGCCCGGATGCTCCAACACACCACCAGGAGCCGCCCCATTAGCAAAAAAAGAAGCCCCATAATCCTCAGTGGCTTGTGCCAGGCCGATAGCATTACGAGCCATCGCAATCGGCGAATAACCGACCAGCCCGTCAAAACCGAGACC